>CAJWDP010000042.1 GCA_913030835.1 uncultured Flavobacteriales bacterium
TTGGATTGCTTGTAGCACTTTCGGTAGTGCTTATATCTTTTGAGTTAAAATCTGGAATACTTCCGTTGCCCCTTCTTGCGCAATATGCGGACGATATGGATGAGGAAGTAGTGGAAGAGATCATGTCTCAAACTCCACCACCTCCACCACCTCCACCCCCACCACCTCCGCCCCCTGTAGTGGTTCAGGATGTAGAGGTAGTTGAGGATGACAAAGAAGAGGATGACATTAGTTTGGAAGTAAATGAGGACACTGTGATTGTCATTGATATTCCAGATGAAGAGCCGGAAATTGAGATTGACGCCATTGCCGATATAGTAGAGGAAAAAGCGGAATATCCTGGAGGGCAATCGGCATTGCTAGCCTGGTTGAATAAGAACATCGAATACCCTGAGATTGCGGCAGAATCTAATATACAGGGACGAGTTTTCGTCCAATTTGTTGTAGAAAAAGATGGTTCAATTAGTGATGTGAAAACAATCGGGAAGGTTCCGCATAAAGCTCTTGGTAAAGAAGCAGTCAAAAAGGTAAAAAGAATACCCGGCAAATGGACACCAGGGAAGAACAATGGGAAAGCCGTTCGGAGTTATTTCAAACTTCCTGTAATGTTTAGGTTGAAGTAATCAATAGACCGACTGGAAAGTACTGATGTCCGACTATTTGTCGGACATTTTTTTTGAGTTTAAATCACGATACAGGCTGCAACTGTGTTATTTGTTGCCTCATCCACAAGAATCAGACTGCCGGTCCTTCTATTGCGTGTATATCGGTCAATGAACAGTGGAGTTGTTGTTCTTAATGTTGCCCTCGCGATATCGTTCATCTTTATTTCCAGATTGTTTTCATCTCGATGCAATGTGTTGATATCCACCTTGTATTTTATTTCTTTGATCAAGCAACGGGCGTCCTTCGTTGTGTGCTTCAGCGCATATTTCCCGTTCGGCATCAATGGTTTGTCTCCCATCCAGCACAACATCACCTCAATATTTTGTTCAGCATTTGGTGAGTTGTTCACGCGAACAATCATGTCTCCCCGAGAAATATCAATGTCATCAGTTAAGGTCATACAAACACTCATAGGAGGGAATGCTTCTTGATGTTCTACCCCCATAGAGTCGATTGATTTGATTTTAGAAGTAAAACCCGTAGGAAGTGCCATCACTTCATCGCCTACCTTAAAGACTCCCCCCGAAACTCGTCCGGCGTAACCTCTATAATCGGGAAAATCAGCTGTTTGTGGTCGAACTACATATTGAACAGGGAATCGGCAATCGATTTGATTTTCATCTCCCGCAATATGAACATTTTCCAACGTATGGATCAAGGTAGAGCCTTCATACCAACTCATGCGCTCAGAACGATTAACAACGTTATCTCCTTTCAACGCACTAATTGGAATGAATCGAATGTCCTGTGTGTCTAGTTTTGAGCTGAATGCCCTTAGCTCGGATTGAATTTTTTCAAAAACTGCTTGGTCATAATCGACTAGATCCATTTTATTCACGCAATAGATGATATGAGGCAGTCCAAGTAGCGAAGCGATGAATGAATGTCTTTTCGTTTGCTCAACGATGCCATGTCTTGCGTCAATCAGAATGATTGCAAGGTTTGCCGTTGAGGCACCGGTGATCATGTTCCTGGTATATTGGATGTGTCCAGGAGTATCCGCTATGATGAATTTTCTTTTTGGTGTCGCAAAATAACGGTAGGCGACATCAATGGTGATGCCTTGCTCTCTTTCCGCTCTTAACCCGTCTGTGAGAAGAGCAAGGTTTACCGTAGACTCTCCCGTTTTTTCGCTGGCCCGCTCGATCGCCTCCATTTGATCTTCGAAAATGGATTTTGAGTCGTACAACAGCCGCCCTATAAGTGTGCTCTTTCCGTCATCAACGCTTCCAGCGGTGGTGAATCTGAGCAGATCCATATTTAAATATGTTTTTGAATCCATTGTTTGTTATGCCTGCAGTTTATAATGAATTAATTTCCTCTCAATACTTGGGGATTAAAAATAACCTTCCTTTTTCCTGTCTTCCATCGCAGCTTCAGATCTTTTGTCATCCGCTCGTCCACCGCGCTCAGTGGTGCGTGTTGCTGCTACTTCATTGATAATATCTTCAATTGATGCGGCTTCAGATGGAACAGCACCGGTACAAGTTGCGTCTCCTATTGTTCTGAATCGAATGGTTCTGTTTTCTACAATTTCATTTTCCTTGGTCTGAATAAAGTCAGTTTTGGACAACAATGTTCCATCTCTTTCAAAAACATCTCTTTGGTGCGAAAAGTACAAAGATGGGAGCTCAATTTTTTCGTTTAAAATGTATTGCCAAATATCCATTTCAGTCCAGTTTGAAATGGGAAAAGCTCGAAAATGCTCACCCACATTTTTTCGGCCATTAAAGAGATTCCACAATTCGGGGCGCTGGTTCTTTGGGTCCCACTGACCAAAATCATCACGATGCGAAAAGAATCTTTCTTTGGCTCGCGCTTTTTCTTCATCTCTTCTTGCACCTCCCATAGCACAATCAAAGCTGTGCTCAACAATCGCCTCTAACAGTACAGAAGTTTGCAGTCCATTACGTGAAGCATTTACGCCCGTCTCTTCTACTACCTTGCCTTCATCAATCGCTTTTTGTACAGAAGCTACAATCAGTCGGGCCCCGGATTTTTCAATCAACTTATCCCTGAAATCAATCGTTTCACTAAAGTTATGTCCGGTGTCTACATGCATCAAAGGGAACGGTACCTTGGCAGGCCAAAAGGCCTTTTTCGCCAGATGGAAACAAACGATCGAATCTTTCCCTCCGGAAAACAATAGGACCGGGTTCTCAAATTGCGCGGCAACTTCTCTTATGACATAAATGGATTCCGCTTCTAGTTCTTGTAAGTGTGAAAGACTATATTGGTTCATACCTATACAAGTTTAATTTTATTCATCACTGCTTGATACAATTCCTCTACTGACTCTTCTACTGTTCTGTTCAGCGTTTTAATTTCCACATATGGAGAATCAGGCGCTTCAAATGGAGAGTCAATCCCAGTAAAATTAGCCAAGTTACCCGACCGTGCTTTTTGATAGAGTCCTTTGACATCTCTCTCTTCACAAATATCCAGTGGTGTGTTGATATACACTTCAATGAAATTTTCATCACCGATAATTTCTCTGGCTCTATCCCGTATACTTTTTAAGGGGCTAACAAAACAACAAATGGTAACTATTGCCGATTCTAAAAAAAGCTTGGCCGTTTCCGCTATTCTTCGAATATTTTCTTCTCGGTCTTCAAGAGAAAACCCCAGATTATTATTAATCCCTGTGCGGACATTGTCTCCGTCAAGGAGGGTAGTCAAAACACCTTCGTCAAAGAGCTTTTTCTCCAAGCCTTTTCCAATCGTGCTTTTTCCAGAACCCGATAATCCGGTCATCCAAATAACTGTTCCACACTGGTTCAGCAATTGCTCCTTGTGTTGGCGGGATAGCATCTGGTCAAAAATTGGATATATGTTTTTGTCCTTGTCGTTCATGAGGGGATACAAATGTAGCCAAATATTGAATTTTGGTACGCTTTTAAATCGGATATTGGAGATACCACAGGTTAGTTGGTTATATTTGTGATTACAGTACGTGTATTGATGGGGAATAAAAATAAGTTTTCGGATTTTAGAGTAACCGCCAGAATAGACCAGGTTGGTATAGGTGACAGGATTGCTCGTATCCGAAGTAGAAGCATCAAGAAAGAAGCTAAATTACAGGGGTTAAAAATGATCCTTAACATGATTGACCTTACCACCTTAGAAGGGGCAGATACCACTGGAAAGGTGCAACAGCTTTGTAACAAAGCTAAGTTCTTACATGCTTCAAATCCTGAGCTCCCAACCGTAGCAGCGGTATGTGTTTACCCAAATTTTGTTTCACAAGCGAAAAAAGAGCTGGAAAAAACAAGAATAAAAGTAGCTTCGGTAGCAACTGCGTTTCCCGCAGGCCAGTCAAGTATGGAAGTCAAGATTAAAGATACCAAGCTTGCTGTTGACGGGGGTGCAGATGAGGTGGATATGGTAATTTCAAGAGGCCGCTTTCATCAGGGAGAATACAGCTATGTTTATGACGAAATTGCCGCTGTTAAGGAAGCGTGTGGAAAAGCCCGGTTAAAAGTCATTCTTGAAACCGGAGAGCTAGGTTCGCTAGATAAAGTTCGTCGCGCTAGCGATATTGCTATTTATGCAGGGGCTGATTTTATAAAAACGTCCACCGGAAAAATTAAACCGGCAGCAACTTTGCCTGTAACATGTGTTATGTTAGAGGCGATTAGAGATTATTTTTATGAAACCGGCAGCATGGTTGGAATGAAACCTGCAGGTGGAATTTCGAATGCAAAGCTTGCACTTCAGTATTTGATGCTGGTTAAAGAAACCCTTGGAAATGGTTGGCTTAGTAATGAGTGGTTTCGCTATGGGGCGAGCAGCCTGGCCAATGATGTGCTCATGCAAATTGAAAAACAACGAACAGGAATCTACCAATCAAAGGATTATTTTTCTAAAGATTAACGGACATGGCAAAATCACCAAAACTTGAATTTGATGTCGGCTGGGATTTATCTCCTGCACCGGAAAGTACAGATCACATAAACCTGAAAGGTCAGTACGATTTGTTCATCAATGGAAAATGGACAAAACCATCTAGCGGAAAATATTTTAAAACCGTTAATCCTGCAAATGAAAAGGTGCTAGCTGAAATTGCGGAAGCCAACGAAAAGGATATCGATAAAGCGGTTCAAGCGGCTAGGAAAGCATATGTGGAGGTATGGTCTAAAATGCCTGCTGCTGAAAGAGGAAAATACATATACAGAATTGCACGATTGATTCAGGAAAGAGCAAGAGAATTTGCAGTAATTGAATCGATGGATGGTGGAAAAGCAATCAGAGAATCAAGAGATGTGGATGTTCCATTAGCTGCGGGACACTTTTTTTATTATGCCGGCTGGGCGGATAAGCTGGAATATGCTTTTCCCAACAGAAGGGTACATTCCCTTGGGGTAGCTGGTCAGATCATACCATGGAATTTCCCTCTTCTAATGGCGGCGTGGAAGATTGCTCCGGCATTGGCCACAGGGAACACGGTAGTGATAAAATCGGCAGAAACTACTCCGTTGACTTTATATAAGCTTGCGGAAGTGATCGAGGCTTCGGGAATTCCTCCCGGAGTGGTTAATATCGTCTCTGGAGCAGGGGAAACAGGTGCTGCTATAGTAAATCATCCTGATGTCGATAAAATTGCGTTCACCGGATCGACAGGTGTTGGCAAGATTATTCAAAGAGCAGTGGTTGGAACGAATAAGAAAACAACCCTGGAGCTTGGAGGAAAGGCTGCGAATATCATATTTGAAGATGCGCCTTTGGATCAAGCGGTTGAGGGGGTAATTAATGGCATTTATTTTAACCAGGGACATGTTTGTTGCGCGGGATCAAGGTTGTTTATTCAGGAATCCGTGTCCGACCTTGTATTGCGCAAATTAAAGGATCGTATGGAGTCTTTGATCGTTGGCGATCCATTGGATAAGAATACCGACATTGGAGCAATCAATTCAAAAGAGCAGCTCGGAACAATCAATCATTTCATTAAAACGGGGAAAGATGAAGGTGCAGAAATGTATCAGAATTCTTGTTCTCTTCCGGATAAAGGGTATTGGTGCAGACCAACATTGTTTACCAACGTATCCCAATCGAGTAAGATTGTTCAGGAAGAAATTTTTGGACCAGTACTTGCCGTTCAAACTTTTCGTACAATTGATGAGGTTATTTCAAAGGCAAACAACACTCCCTATGGTTTGTCTGCTGGCGTTTGGACCGACAAAGGGTCCAAAATATTCAATTTGACTTCTCAAATGAAAGCGGGAATAGTATGGGCAAATACCTACAATAAATTTGATCCTACTTCACCGTTTGGAGGCTACAAGGAAAGTGGATTTGGAAGAGAAGGTGGACTTCATGGCCTAAAA
Organism: uncultured Flavobacteriales bacterium; assembly: GCA_913030835.1. Taxonomy (GTDB): domain Bacteria; phylum Bacteroidota; class Bacteroidia; order Flavobacteriales_D; family Parvicellaceae; genus UBA10066. The sequence goes on from CAJWDP010000042.1 coordinate 5,991, forward strand.
CCATATCTAAAGATCTAACTTATGGATAGAGTTGAAATTTTAAAAACTTACAAAATCTACATTGGTGGAGCTTTTCCAAGAACCGAGTCCGGCAGGTATTATGTCCCTGTTCATGGGAATAAGCAACTTGGAAATATTTGCTTGTCATCACGAAAGGATTTTAGAAATGCGGTGGTAGCAGCTAGATCAGCATGTGGCAAATGGTCGGGGAAAAGTGCTGCGAACAGAAGTCAGGTGATGTATCGAATTGCTGAAATTTTGGAGGGAAGAAAAAGTCAATTTGTGCAGGAACTTCAATTTCAAGGAAGCACTAAATCTAAAGCGGAGCAAGAGGTTCATGCTTCGATTGATCGCTTGATTTATTACGCCGGTTGGTGTGATAAATTTTCTCAGGTATTCAGCTCCGTTAATCCGGTTGCTAGTGCGCATTTTAACTTCACCGCTCCGGAGCCCATGGGTGTTATTTCAATATGTGCACCGGAGGATTCTGGATTACTGGGGCTTGTAGATGCAGTTGCACCAGTTCTGGCAGGAGGAAATACATGTGTTGCTCTTGCCTCCGAAGGCATGCCGCTCTGTGCGATTACCTTCGCAGAGGTGCTCAATGCTTCAGATGTGCCTGGGGGTACAGTTAATATTCTCACGGGAAAGAGAACTGAGCTGTTGGAGCACATGGCTTCCCACATGGATGTCAATGGGTTTTTATATTGTGGATCAGACGAAGAAGAGATAAGAAAGGTGCAAAGTTTAGCGGTCGAAAACCTCAAGCGCGTCTCGATTTCAACTAGTGAGAAATTGTTGAGCTCTGAAAGACAAAACCCGTATTGCATTGAAGATTTTGTAGAAATGAAAACCACCTGGCATCCAATCGAAATAATTTCAGGATCCGGAAGCGGGTATTAACAGCATGAATAGTATTGAAGTGGATTTAGAGAAATTACTAATGATGGCTCAAGAGGCCGCTTTAAAAGGAGGGGAAGAGATACTGAAGGTGTATCATTCCGATCGATTTGAAGTTGAATTTAAAGGGGATCAATCTCCACTCACTTTGGCTGATCGCAATGCACATGTGGCTATATGTGATTTGCTGAGCGAATCAGGGATACCAATTTTAAGTGAAGAGGGGAAGGAAATCCCCTATAAGGAAAGGAAAAATTGGCATAGACTCTGGATCGTCGATCCGTTGGATGGGACAAAAGAGTTCATCAAAAGAAACGGAGAATTTACGGTTAACATAGCTTTGATCGAAAATGGGAAACCGATCCTTGGGGTTATTTATGTGCCCGTGAAAGATCAGCTATATACAGGGGCAATAGGAATAGGAGCGCAAAAAAAAGAAAATGGCAAAGTGATTCAAATGCCGATTGAGCAGGAGAAAAGAAAGTACAGGGCTGTAGGAAGCAGATCACATATGTCGGTTGAAACGGAGAAGTTTTTTGATGATCTCAAAACTAGGCATGGAGAAGTTGAAATCGTATCTATGGGTAGCTCGTTAAAAATTTGTCTAGTCGCTGAAGGAACAGCTGATGTATACCCAAGATTCGCACCAACAATGGAGTGGGATACGGCAGCCGGACATGCAATAGCGGGAGCAGCAGGAAAATCATTGATCGATGTAAAAACCAATCGAGAAATGGTGTACAATCGTGAAGACCTGCTAAACAATTGGTTTGTGGTTAGCTAATGCGATACCGTAAATACGTTTAAATGCTTAAACTAGGTGGTGATCATTAAATTGTTGTGAACTAGAAGGGGAATATTAAATTTGTTGATTACAATTCATCTTTATGAAAAAGGCATTAATTACGGGGGTTACAGGTCAGGATGGGGCATATTTATCCGAATTGTTACTGGAGAAAGGTTATGAGGTTCATGGAATAAAAAGGAGGACCTCACTCTTCAACACAGATCGAATCGACCATTTGTATAAAGATTTGCACGAGGAAAACGTGAATTTCTTTTTGCATTATGGGGATTTGACGGACTCTACCAATTTGATTCGTATCGTTCAGGAGGTTCAACCCGATGAGATCTACAATCTTGCCGCGCAGTCGCATGTAAAAGTTTCTTTTGAAACGCCGGAATACACGGCTAATTCCGATGCTCTTGGCACACTAAGAATATTAGAAGCGATAAGAATTCTGGGGTTGGAAAATAAAACGAAGTTTTATCAGGCCTCTACTTCCGAGTTATATGGTAAAGTCCATGAGATACCGCAGAATGAAAACACTCCGTTTTATCCGAGAAGTCCGTATGGTGTAGCCAAGCTATATGCTTATTGGATCACCAAGAATTACCGGGAAGCGTATGGAATATTTGCAAGTAATGGAATTCTTTTTAATCACGAATCTCCACTTAGAGGAGAAACATTTGTAACCAGGAAGATTACCCGGGCTGCATGTAGAATAGCTTTAGGATTACAGCAAAAGATGTATTTAGGAAATCTTGATGCACAGCGAGATTGGGGACATGCTAAAGATTATGTTGAAGGGATGTGGAGAATTTTACAGCACAACGTAGCCGATGATTTCGTACTCGCCACCGGTGTAACTGTTGCAGTAAGGGAATTTGTGGATATAGCGTTTTCCGAAGTAGGCATAGACTTGGATTGGGTAGGAGACGGAATTAACGAAAAGGGAATCAATAAAAAGAACAAGGAGGTTCTGGTAGAAGTGGACCCCAAATATTTCAGACCGACAGAGGTGGATATTTTGGTAGGGGATGCGACAAAAGCAAAAGAAGAACTCGGATGGAAACATACCTATGATCTCAAAGCACTAGTAAAAGATATGGTCATGGCAGACATGAAACTGTTTAAGAAGGATAAATACCTGATGGACGGCGGCCACGAAGTAATGGACTACAATGAATAAATCGGATAGAATATATGTTGCCGGACATCGAGGAATGGTGGGGTCGGCGATCGTTCGAAAGCTGGAACGTGAGGGGTATCAGAATATCATCGTAAAAACTTCTGTTGAACTGGACCTCAGGGATCAATCTAAGGTGGAGGAATTTTTTACAAAAGAAAATCCAGCGTACGTTTTTCTTGCAGCTGCAAAAGTTGGAGGAATTCATGCAAACAATTCATATAGGGGAGAGTTCATATACGACAATATGATGATTCAGAATAATGTAATTCATCATGCATATAAATCGGGAGTTAAAAAATTACTCTTTCTGGGCTCATCTTGTATTTATCCAAAACTTGCACCACAGCCGTTAAATGAGTCGAGTTTGTTGTCGGATTTTCTTGAGCCAACAAACGAGCCTTACGCTATAGCAAAGATCGCAGGGATTAAGATGTGCGAGGCTTATCGCCATCAATACGGGTGTGATTTTATTTCTGCTATGCCTACCAACCTGTACGGGCCTAACGACAACTATGACCTGAACAATTCGCATGTTTTACCGGCACTATTAAGAAAATTTCATGAAGCGAAAGTGAATGAAGATAACCAGGTAGTAGTTTGGGGAACCGGATCGCCTAAACGGGAATTCCTTCACGTTGCGGATTTGGCTGATGCATGCTTTTTTTTGATGGAGAATTATTCAGGTTCGGATTTTGTTAACGTAGGATCAGGCAAAGACCTTAGTATAAAAGAATTGGCTTTGATGATCAAGGAAATTGTTGGGTTTGAAGGGTCAGTGGTATTCGACACATCCAAACCTGACGGGACGCCCAGAAAACTAATGGACGTTGGTCGCATCAATGGTTTGGGGTGGAAATACAAGATCGAATTAGAGGATGGAATTCGTTCTGTTTATAATGAATTGATCGAGGCCGATTATTTTGGCCAGCTAGTATAAAAGTAATTTGAAGTTCACGCTGTTTATAGCCATCACGTTGCTCGTTTTTACGGTGCAAAGTCAACAGAAAAACCTGCCTTTGAATCACGAGTTGAATTATCAATTCCAACAAGTTTTGACAAGCACTGATACGTTGGGGCATTCTTCTCTTAGGCCCTATATAGAAAGTGACTTAAGAATGAAATCTTTAAATACCGTGATGGTAGACTCAGGATTGTATTACTATGAATTAACTCAAAAACTCTTCAAAGAGCATCTGTTGGAAATAAAAGGAGAGGATTTTCGACTCACTGCAGATCTTTTGGGCAATTTCCGATGGGGTAAAGACCTAAGAGATGATTTTCGAATCATGATAAGAAATACTAGAGCAGCCAGAGTACAAGGTGATATAGGAAAAAAAGTATCATTCGAATCATTTTTTTATGAAAACCTGGTAAAAATGCCGGAATATATTTTCGATTATGCCACAAGCACGGGAACATTGCCGGGCGAAGGTAGAGTTAAGGTAGGTGGCGGAAAACTGGATTTTGGATACGCTATGGGGTATGTGTCCTTTAGCCCAAATAAAAATGTCAATGTTCAACTGGGCCACGGCAAAAACTTCATCGGAAACGGCTATAGAAGTATGCTATTGTCGGATTACGCCTCCAATTATCCTTTTTTACGTTCAACCGTGTATTTAGCTAACGGCAAGCTGAAATACACTTCAATTTTTGCACAGCTATCGTCTATTACCAGGCTGCCGGAATCCACTACACCAGAAGCCACGTTTAAGGAAAAATTTGGGAACTTTCATTATCTATCATTCAAACCCGGAAGTAAATTTGAAATTGGAATTTTTGAAGGAGGAATCTTTAAGCAATATGTAGATTCTGTAGGAACTGTACCCATGCATTTTTCAGCCTATTCTCCCATATTAGGGAGCTCAATAGCATTCAATGGTTTCGAAACTGAGAACAACGTGGTTTTAGGTTTGAACATGAGTTATAGGTTGTTCAGGAACATAGAGCTTTACGGGCAAGTGGCCGCAGATAATCCAGCTAAAACTAAATTTGGGTTTCAGGTTGGAGCAAAGTCATTTGATAGCTTCGGAATTAAGGGGCTCTATTTGCAGACCGAAATGAACAGGGCCCTTCCATATACTTATTCTACGGGAAGCGGGGAGCGATTGCAGAATTGGTCGCATATGAGGGCACCTTTGGCGCACACATATGGATCCAGTTTCAACGAACTGGTTGGTATAGCGTATTATGAAAAGAAGAAGGTATTCGGCCAGATAAAATTGGTGTCAGCGATAATCAATGGCTTGGGTGAAGGTTACCAATACAATATTGAATTCCCGGATGAGGTAGTCTCGGGTGATCCTGTTGATCCGGTAACAATTTACAATAATGTTCAGGAGCTAACAATTGGATACAGACTCAATGTTAAAACCAATCTAACGGGTTTCGCCAGTATAAGAAACAGAGTTCATGCTGAACCGGAAGGTGTTTCTAATTCAGCATTTATTTATCTTGGACTGCGAACGAATCTAAACAACCTATATTACGATTTCTAATGGCGGAGAATACAATCTTACTGGGTTTTATTACAGCATTTTTCATTGTGCTGCTAGCCACACCGTCTCTGATTAAGGTGGCTAAGCTAAAGCATTTGGTAGATGAGCCCGGCGAAGACCGAAAGATCCATAGAAGAAGCATCCCGACCATCGGAGGGATTATCATATTCGGATCGGTGCTGTTTACGTATGCGCTTTGGTATCCGGAGAGCTATTCAACACTTATTGAAGAGAACGACTACTTTATCAAAGAAGCGCTAACGATATTCAAGTATTTGACAGCTTGTCTTATCCTGCTTTTCTTTGTTGGAATTAAAGACGATATCATCGGAACGGCTCCGCTTAAAAAGCTGTTGGCCCATATGTTGGTTGGGTTTATTTTGGTGATGATGGGTGGGATCAAGATTGATGGAATGCATGGGATTTTTGGTGTTGGTGATTTTACCGAACAATGGCCTGGAGTATTGCTTTCTGTATTTGTATACATCGTAGTCGTAAATGCCTACAACCTAATTGATGGCGTTGATGGTTTAGCAGCAGGAATTGGACTGATCAATTCGTGTATGTTTGCAGGTTGGTTTTATTACACGGGAAATATCCCATTGGCGCTTTTATCCATGGTGCTGGCCGGTACCTTGCTCGGATTTTTGGTTTTTAATTTCAGTCCGGCAAAAATTTTCATGGGGGATTCCGGATCCATGGTTATTGGTGCCATCATTTCAGTTTTGGCTATCAGTATGATTAATGAAGATCAATCCAGAGTTCGAGAAACAATGGGTTTGCTTGCCAAAATTCCAACTCCTGTATTTGCTATGGCTGTGCTGGTGTACCCGCTTATAGACACTATTCGAATTTTTGCGGTGAGAGCCAGTCGTGGAAATTCTCCGTTTTCAGCAGATAAGAATCACATCCACCACAGATTAATTGAATCAGGCCTGAACCATACCAAAACAGTGATCATATTGTATGCATACAATATTGCTGTCGTTGGACTATCCATATGGTTAGCTCAAGACAATGCTACCGTTAGCTTTTTTATCGGGATTGGTGTTGCTGTATTTTTAGCCGTTCTGATTCTCTTGATCTTTAGGCCCAAAGGACAAAAAGGATGAGATACTGCGCTGTTCTTTTCCTAATCTTTTGGTGTTTAGGCATAAAGGCCCAAAGTCGTTTGGGCAATGTTCCCATGCATCGTTACATTGAAAAAGAATATGTCAAAACACTGGTTAAAGATGGGGGAACTTCCTCAATACGTCCTTTCATATATGAAGATTATGCGGACTCGCTGAATGCTGATTACAATTTGTTTTTGTCGGAAACTGACAGCAGGAATGCTCGTTTGAAGCTTTTAACGGATATTGAATCAGGTCTTGACCGTTCAATAAACGGAAACACAGCAGCCATTCACGGTGGTTTGGGCTTCGGTGCCGAGTACAACTTAAAGAATAGACTGTCATTTTCTCTTGACGCTGTTGCGAATTACCTAGACGGACCTTCTTATGTTGACTCTTCGATAGCAGAAGAGCACATAGCTCCCTCATTTGGGAGAGTGGTCGATGTGGGCAGCGCCTATGGACATTTGCAAATGCAAGGATATATTCATTACAAAGCCAATAAATTCTTCACCTTCCAGCTGGGTAATGGTAAGAATTTTTTCGGGGACGGCTATAGATCTCTTTTATTAAGCGACGTAGCGAACAACTACCCTTACTTTAAGATAAGGACAAAAGTTTGGAAGATCAGCTATGTGAATCTTTTTGCCAGACAAAGACATATATACGGAGTGGAAGATAATCCCAGTCTTTTCAAAGGAAAATACACCGCTACTCATTACTTGGATTGGGATCTATCTAAAGTAGTAAATATAGGCTTGTTTGAATCCATCGTATGGCAAGCACAGGACACGTTGTTAAACCGTGGATTTGATTTCAATTATGCAAACCCAATCATTTTCTACAGACCTGTTGAATATCAACAAGGATCAGCAGATAATGCAATTATGGGACTCAATGTAAGCGTGAATATATGCGAGAAGATAAAGGTCTACGGGCAGCTTGTGATTGATGAATTTTTACTCTCTGAGATTAGAGCGGACAGCGGCTGGTGGGCGAACAAGTACGGTGGACAGATTGGGGTTAAATCGTACGATTTTCTTTTGGAAGGTTTGGATTTGCAATCAGAATTGAATGCAGTAAGGCCATACACTTTTTCACATGGCTCTCCCGTGCAAAATTATGCACACGACAACAGCTCCCTTTCAAATCCGCTCGGATCCAACTTTTGGGAATGGGTTAACTTTATTCGTTTTACAAAGGACAAATGGATTTTTGAAGAGCAATTGGTTCTCGCCTCACATGGTCAAGACTCAATTCCCTCCATTTCTTACGGAGGAAATATTTTTCAACCGTATTCAAACAGACCAAACGATTATGGTAATTTCATCGGTCAGGGATTGCGAACTAATTTAGTTTATAGTCATCTACGAATTTCCTATTTAGTACTTCCGAAAACAAATCTTAGAGCTGAGCTGGGGTATGTATTCCGACAGGAGAGAAGTGGCTTGGAGTTTGAATCCAATCATTACGTTTATATTGGATTAAAAACGAACCTTTGGAATAGATATAATGATTTTTGATAAGGGAGTGAAAAGTGAGATATTTCTGTATTGCCAGCAATACGTTGCGGATCGAATAGACCGATTTTCATCAGCCATTGAATCAGCTCAAAACGATGCCAATAAGGAAACGAAGAGCAGTTCAGGAGACAAGCATGAAACTGGCCGTGCTATGGCACAATTGGAAACAGAAAATAATTCCAAGCACCTTATTCAGGCACAAAAGCTAAAAATTGCATTGGGACAAATTAACCCTGGTGTGTCTTCGAATCAGGCGGAGCCTGGAGCACTTGTGGTTACAGACAATGGGAATTTTTTCATAGCCATTAGTGCCGGAAAAATTGACGTACAAGGCAATACGATTCACCTGATTTCGCTTGCATCACCATTGGGACAAATACTATCCGGCAAAAGAGCAAATGAATCTTTCCGGATCAATGGAAAAACGTATAAAATACATCAAATTGAATGAGGGTGTTATTCAACAACAATCATTCGTTTTGAAGCACTTCTCAGATTTCCTGATTGCAGATAATACAAATAAACTCCACTCTCATAATGAGAAGTATTTAGTCTGATGCTTTTGCTTTTTGCATCAATGAGTAGGTTGTCTACCTCCTGCCCGAGACTGTTCGTTACGACAAACCTTGGATTGGACGCATTGGAGGGCAATACATAATTCACATACGTATAACCATAAGACGGATTAGGTGTGTTTTGTTCGGTATCGAATGAGTGAAAGGGAGTTTCATCAATCGAAGAGGGTGCCGATATTGTTGTTACCTCAAAATCATCAAAGTAAAAGCCGTCTTCATTGATCCAGTTGTCGCTGACCAATTGAAAGCGGAATTCGATGGTTTGTCCCAGATAATCACTAAGATCAATTTCTTCCTGAACCCAACTGTTTTGTGTGCCATCCCAGAGGGGGTTGCCGGGGTCCTGATCTGATGTTCCTGAGGTTGTATATTTCCCGCATTGTGGAATCCAGCTTGCGCCTCCGTCGGTAGAAACCTGTAGCTGAACATAGTCATAACCAGCTTCAATGTCCCACTTGGCCCAGAACATCAGATTGGCCGATATTGCTGAGGATAGATCCACCGGGTTGTCTAGACTAATGGTGTTCACATCATTGTTGCTATAATCATTGCCTGATCCGGGTGAATCAGTAATTGAGGAGGATGGGGAATAGTATTCTAAATTGGTAGCGTCCCACTCCGAACTCGTCCAATTGGTCATTGATGATCCATCATCTGCAAAAACAACTGTTCCATTCCCAAACGTTTTTATTATGGTGTCGTAAGTCGTGAACTGTCCATTATCCAGGCTGATTACATACTCGATTAAATCACCATCAACAATACCTCCCGAAAGCGTGAACGCGACCGAATCCATATCTGTTTGAAGTAGTGTCATACCATTGTGGATTTTTACCCCTCCTGTAAAACTAATGTTGTTCACACCTGTGAAAGTAACAGTGAAATTAGCGGGGTCTTGAAGCCCCAGTCGCTGTATTTCATATGTCGCATATCCCGATGTTGAATTCCAAATAGGCGGATTTAGATCTGCTGTTCTTGCATAATTTGTGATGAGATGGGCAGCTGTTAAGTTCATAAAAACAGTGCTCTTACAGATGCTTTCTATTTCACTGCTCGGTGGCCAAAAAGAAGGGCCGATTTCGGGAGTCATTGCAAAAATTTTGTCGTGTGTAGAAGTTTCGGCGTACATCCAGTCATCAGAATCACCTGATGCAGGATAAAGATTGGCAGACAAAATATTGTTGAATCCGTTTTGCTCAACCATCATCGTAGAGATTGCCTCAAAAGTGGAATTATCCGGTGTAAAAACTGCGTTGTATCCAAATGGATAGAGCAGAAGGTCGCCCGATGTATGGCTGTTGAGAGCCATTACAAATTCCCGTTGCTCACAAAGCCATTTTATAGCTTGGTTTTCAGGCTCAGAAAAAGCTGCCGTCCCGGGGTAATTGTCGGCCCATACGTCCCAGCCAACCCCGGTAGTTCCCCATTCGTGAGAGTAGTTTCTGTTGTTGTCAACGCCAAAGTCTCCTCCCCCGTGGTCTCTTCGGTTTTTTCTCCACATTCCTCCACCTGATGGATCGGTTAGCTCATTATAGATGTAACCATCAGGATTTATAATGGGTACGAAGTACAATTCTGTATTGTCCAGAATAGCTGTGACTTCAGGGTCCGTCCCATAATTCTCTAGAAGATACCACATGTAAAAAATAAGTTGAGAAAGACACGCAGGCTCACGGGCATGATGAATCGCTGAATAAAGCATTTCAGGTTCTGCTTCATCCACACTGGCATTGTCGGACATCCTAAACCAATAAATCGGCCTTCCTTCGTAAGTCTGATATGTGCTAATGGGCGCTTTTGCTGTAATTAGGCTAGGGTAAAGTGCAGCCATATTATCGAGGTGGGCAATGGCTTCGCTGTATGTGAAGAATCCCCCCATACTGCCCAGGCTCCAGTTCGATGGAGTTGTGTATTCAGTCGTTCCAGACCCCGACCCGGAACAACTCAGGTTCTTTGATTCATTGGAACGAAAAGCCTTAGGATCGTTTTGGTCAACATAATATTTCTGTACATCGTCTATTAAAATTGAGACCTCAAGGCCTAGAGATCTTGCAATATTTAATTCGTTGGAAGAAAAGTCAGACTCAATAAAAACACCTTGTTTGTGCTTTCCATGGTCAATTACGACGCCATTTTTTGCCAACAAAAATAGGTCTCTTGCCTCGGAGTAAAAGATTTTTGCTCTGCTGTATTTTTGTTTTTTTTCTGAATAGTCTGACAGATAAATTCCATAATCTTCAGCAGAAATAGCGTATCCTTTTTTCACTGATTCGGTCTGCTCCGAAAACTCATTTTGAGATAAAGCGAGTATGGAGCCTGTAATAAATAACAAGGTTAAAGTTAGTTTCATTGCTTCACTTTTGTCGATGCGCCTTCAATATAGTAAAGACAATCGTCAATTGATGCATGATTGTTTGCTAAACCTATTAGATTATTCGCTAACGGTAGTCCACCGAAATGATCGGATCAGGTGATTCAAGTCGTCTCGAAGAAACTCCACAACCGGTTGAAGTGAGTCTGAATTAGGAGCCTGATTGAAATACAATGCTCCCCTAAAAAAACGTTCAGTACTATCGATTAAATAAAACGAGTAATTGCATGCCACTTTTTCCCCTTTGATCTCATATAGCAAGCCATAAACGTTTTCCGATTCATTTATAAATGGGATTTCTTCAATGCTTCTTGCTGTAGCTTGATGTTTATAAGCCATGGTCTTTGCGAAATCAACATGCTCGTGCAGATTTGAATCCAAAATAAGTGCACAATGCAATGTCGCATTGTACAGAGGGAATTGCAAATTCATTTGCCATTGGTTATTGTCCGATTTTAAATTAGAAAATGCAGAGTACTTTGGAATTTCACATATAAATGGAGCATTGTTATTGCTTTGCTGATAAGATTTCTGTGGAAAATCGATGCGAAAATATCCTCTGGGTCGCGGATAAGAACGATTATCGTTGCCACATGAAGCAGTGAATAGGGCTGAAATGATGAATATGAAGATCAGCTGTCGTTGAATCAAAACTTTCTTAATCATCGTTTTTAACTTCTACCTTTACTTGTTTAATTTTTCGCGGGTCGGAAGCTTCAATGGTAAATGTGTAATTACCAAAGGTTAATTTTTCATTTTTCATCAAAATCTTACCTGCCTGCTCGATCAGGAATCCCGCAATTGTGTCCGATTCTCCCTTGTTTTCCTCAAAATCATCACCCTCTATATTTAGTGCTCGATATAAGTCATTCAAAGGAGTTTTGCCTTCAAAAATATAGGTGGTTCCATTAATTTTTGAATAGCTGATTTCGTCATCATCAAATTCATCTGAAATGTCTCCAATGATTTCTTCAATAATGTCCTCCAGTGTTACGATGCCTGAAGAACCACCGTATTCATCAACCACGACAGCAATGTGAACTTTTGACTCTTGAAATTCTTTGAGCAAATCATCGATCTTTTTATTTTCCGGAACAAATACTGGAGACCGAAGCTTTTGTTCCCATTCAAAATCGGATTCATTAAGGTGAGTGATCAAGTCTTTAACATATAATATACCCGTTATGGTATCCATGGTATTCTTGAAAACTGGAATTCTGGAATATCCGGCTTCATTGATTGTGGAAAGAATCTCTTTAAATGGAGTTCCTTCCTGAATGGCAACTACATCAAGACGCGGTTTCATGATTTGCTTAACGTCTGTATTTCCAAACTTGACTATTCCTTCCAAAATTCGTTGCTCGTCTTCAGACCTTTCAGTACTATCGGTTATTTCAAGTGCATTTTCCAAGTCGTCAACCGAAATGTCCCCTGCTTTCTTCTTCACTTTTCGATCTATAAATGAAGTTCCACTGACGAGTAAAATAGAAATAGGGTAAAAGATTTGCCTTAATGCAACTAAAGGAATGGACATTAGCTTGGCCAAAACGATTGCGTTTTTTGACGCGTATACCTTTGGAATCACTTCGCCAAATAAAAGGATGATAAACGTAACTAATCCAATTTCTACAAAACCTCTGCTTAGCGCACCCCAATCCCCCCAGCTGATCCAATCTTTCAATGCATAAGTTGAAACGATCACTATAGCAACATTAACGAAATTGTTGGCAATTAAAATGGTTGCAAGAAGGTCTTTGGGTTGATTGATTTGTTTTAGAATTCGGATGGATGATTTAGATTTCGACTTTTTTAATTCCGCTAATTCAGATGGGGTCAAACTAAAATATGCCACTTCAGACCCTGAGATCATTGCTGAACAAATAAGCAGCACCAGAATTATTATCATGTAAATTCCAAGCTGAATAGTAAAGGGTTGAAACGAGAATAGAAGAAGGCCTGAAGCATGGCCGATACTGGAAGGGTCCAAGTCAATAAATTTCGTAAAACATAAGGTTCAGTTCCATACTAAAAAGGAAGATCATCTTCTTCATCATCAGCTGCAAATACAGCGCCTTGGTCATTACTTTGGGCAGGTTCTTTTTTGCTTTCAGTAGGATAAGTTGTTGCGTCCTCTTTTCTACCTCCTAACATAGTAAGATTATCGGCAACTACTTCAGTGGTATACCTTGTGTTTCCATCCTGATCTTGCCACGATCTTGTTTTGAGTTTGCCTTCTACGTAAACTTTGTTCCCCTTTTTTAGATATTTCTCAGTGATTTCTGCGAGCTTCCTCCATACTACAATGTTATGCCAGTCTGTAGTTGAGGTGAGCTCACCGTTACGGTTTTTATAGGTTTCTGAAGTTGCCAAAGAAAAAGTAGCAACAGCAGTACCGCCTTCCAAATATCTTACTTCGGGATCCTTTCCAAGATTGCCGATTAAAATTACTTTATTAACACTTCCAGCCATAGAGCAAAGATAGCCAAAACCTAAGTTCCAATAGTAACCTCTTTCAGATAATTATCAACGACTTTGGGAAAAGCAAATTGTTCCAGCTCATGCATTTCTACTTTAATAAACCCATCATTGCAAGGAGGATCTTCAAGCTCCAGCTGCCAAAATCTGACAAACAGATTTTGATGGCTTAAAAGATGTTTTATGGGCATTGATTTTTGGACAACAGAGAAATCCATTTTCAAGAATTGTCCAATGTCTGCAAGAACGAGTTCTGGATCAGGGGCTTCACTATACTCGATTAGAGGGAACTCAAATAGCTTTGCCCAAATATCTTTTTCCTTTCGCTGTTGGATTATGGTGTTATCAGAAGTTAAGATAACCAGGTATTCAAAATATCGATTTCGTTTTTTTACTTTTTTTGATTTTTTTGGCAAATCATTTACTTGATTCAACGAATAGGCAACACAGGTGTTGTTCAGAGGGCAAGATGTGCAATCTGGAGATTTGGGGGTGCATTGCAAGGCCCCAAATTCCATCATGGCCTGATTGAAAATAGCGGGACGGTCAGAGCAGATCAATTCCTCAGCAAGCATTTTGAAATTTTTCTTGCCTAATGTAGAGTCTATTGGTGTGTCAATACCGAATACACGCGAAAGCACACGAAATACATTTCCGTCCACAACAGCATGCTTTTTCCCAAAACAAAATGAAGCGATGGCGCTGGCCGTATAATCACCGATTCCCTTTAGTAGAATAAGCTCATCGTAGGAGTTTGGAAATTTACCGTCAAAATCATCCACTATTTGTTTAGCAGTAGAATGCATGTTTCTTGCCCTGGAATAATAGCCCAGACCTTGCCAGGTTTTAAGGATCAACTCCTCTGGTGCAGCGGCAAGATCAAAAACAGTTGGGAAAACACGTTCAAATTTCAGATAATAGCTCAACCCTTGAGCAACCCTGGTTTGCTGCAGTATGACCTCAGAGAGCCATACTTTATACGGGTCGTTCGTATGTCGCCAGGGCAAATCTCTTTTGTTGCCTTGATACCAATCAATAAGTTTATCTGAGAATTCCATCAGTTAGGCCTTAAAAATCTTAATTCGCTCGAAGAAAACAAAAATAAATGCCCGAGAGTTTTTATAAATCGAGATTTCCGTTAACTTTGCCCCCCGTATTTTTTATGTAAGTATTTGAATTGAAAAGAATTAAAAGGGATGACTAAAGCGGAGATAGTAAGTGAAATTTCAGATAAAACTGGTGTAGAAAGAATAGCTGTTCAAGCTACGGTAGAAGCGTTTATGAGCTCAGTAAAAAAATCACTTGAAGAAGGTGAAAATGTTTATTTAAGGGGCTTTGGTAGTTTTGTGATTAAAACTAGAGCGGCAAAAACCGGTAGAAATATTTCGAAGAACACAACCATTAATATTCCTGCTCATAACATTCCTTATTTCAAGCCTGCAAAAACATTTGCGGAACGAATTAAAGAAAAAGTTGACGTCGTAGAACAATAGGCGATGTATAATGAAATGATCCCCGGCACTAATTTGTCTGGGAAACGAATTGTAGATATTTTAAACTAACTGGTATGCCAAGCGGTAAGAAAAGGAAAAGACATAAAATGGCTACTCATAAGCGTAAAAAGCGCTTGAGAAAGAATAGGCATAAGAAGAAGAAGTAATTTCCGGTGTAGGGATTGAATGGGGTGTGAACATGCTTTGCATCTCTTTTGGCATCAAAAAGCATTCTTTAGGTGAGCTACGAATTAATAATTAATTCTACTCCCACTGGTGTCGTTCTCGCCTTGATGCGAGACAAAAAGCTGATTGAAATTCATGAGGAAAAGGTCAGCAATGATTTCAGTGTAGGTGACATTTACTTAGGTAAAGTCAGAAAAGTAGTCCCAAACCTTAACGCATCCTTTGTTCAGGTAGGTTATGAGAAAGATGCATTTCTCCACTACCTAGACTTAGGACCTCAATTTCGCTCGTTGGATAAATGGGTGAAAGGGTCAATTCAGGGAAAAATAACAACTCCTGATCTTGCTCAATTTGAGAAAGAGAAAGACATCGATAAAGATGGCAAGATAAAGGACGTATTATCCTCAAGTCGAGTTATTGCTGTTCAGGTCGCAAAAGAGCCGATCTCAGCAAAAGGTCCGAGGTTAAGTACAGAGTTGACCCTCCCTGGCAGGTTCGTTGTTTTGGTTCCATTTTCGAATAAGATCTCCATATCACAGAAGATCAAAGATGATAAGGAAAGACAGAGGCTCAGGAGGTTGATGAATTCAATCAAGCCCAAGAACTTCGGAGTCATCATTCGTACGGTAGCGCAGAACAAAAAAGTTGCTGAATTGGATCAGGATCTGCGGAATCTGGTCGACAATTGGAAAAAACTGCATACAGAACTGCGTAACGCTCGTCCGCCGAAAAGAGTTTTGGGCGAAATGAACAGAACGACAGCTGTTTTGCGAGACCTCTTAACATCTGATTTCACCGGGATTACTGTCGATGACGCTGTACTGGCCGATGAAATAAGAGAATATGTTGAGCATATAGAGCCTGGGAAGAGCAAGATTGTTAAAACCTATAACGGACGTATCAATATTTTTGATAATCATGGGATTAATCATCAAATAAAAGCATCTTTTGGGCGAAAAGTCTCTATGCCGAGTGGTTCATACCTGATTATCGAGCATACAGAGGCTATGCATGTCATTGACGTGAATAGTGGAAATCGAAAAGGAGAAAAAAATCAGGAAGCAAATGCACTAGCGACGAATTTAGAGGCTGCGACAGAAATCGCAAGGCTTTTGAAGCTAAGAGACATGGGCGGGATCATTTCCATCGACTTTATTGATATGCATGAACGCAAGAACAATAAAGCATTGCATGAGCATTTTAAAAGTGCAATGAAAGATGATCGTGCAAAACACAACATTCTCTCTCCAAGTCGATTTGGTGTAGTTGAATTGACGAGACAACGAGTGCGTCCCGAGACAGAAATTAAAACAGCTGAACTCTGTCCATCGTGTAAAGGAACAGGGGAAGTATCTCCAACCATTTTAGTCATAGACGAAATCGAGAACAACATCAATTACCTTTTTGGAGAAAAAAACCACAAAAGTTTATCCTTGGTTGTTCATCCTTTTGTAGAAGCATATTTGAAGAAAGGAATAAACTCGATACAGAGAAAGTGGTTTTTGAAACATAAAAAATGGGTTGCTGTAAAAGGAACTGCAAAGTTTCAACTGTTACAATACGAGTTTGAGGATGTGATGTAATGCCAGGACTGATTTCCAGTCCTTTCCGGTTTGATTTTTTCCATAATTCTGGAGATATGAAGAATGCCCTGAGTTACAACGATGCGAGGTTGAAAATTGAGCGGTATTGTGCTTATAGGGATCGATGCAAACTTGAGGTGAAGCTCAAACTGAAATCGTTTGGGCTGAACTCTGAAGAAATCACAGGCCTGATTAAGGAATTAATTGAGCTGGATTTTCTGAATGAACATCGTTTTGTGGTGTCATACGTCTCGGGAAAATTTAGAATCAAAAATTGGGGCAGACACAAGATCGAGCAAAAGCTCAGAGAAAAATCAATCTCCAATGAACTGATCTCTTTGGGTTTAGATACCATTGAGGAAGAGGAGTACTTGAATACGTTGAATAAATTGATTCGTTCCAGATGGAAGGATTCTTTTGCCGAAGATTACGCTGCAAAGGCTAGAGTTGCCCGATTTGCTTATTCCAAGGGATTTGAGACTGATTTGATTTGGAAAGTGATTGACACCTGCTCAGTATCTGGCAAGGAATAGAAAAACGAATACAGAGAGCAAAAAAATTACTGAACCATTTTGCCGCCTTTGTTTTAGAAAATTAGGATGGGAATTTTATCTTTGCGGACATGATTACACAAGACCAGCTAAATCAGCTTGATGGGCGCCTGCAGGCGTTAAGGGGGTATCTTTGACATCGACAGAAAGTTGATGGAAATTGAAGAAGAGGAGCTGAAATCACAGGATCCTAATTTTTGGGACAGTCCTCAGGAAGCTGAGATGCTTCTGAAGAAGATTAAGCAAAAGAAGTTTTGGACCGAATCGTTCAAAAAAGTGAACACCGCAATGGAGGATCTGAAAGTTTTGCTGGAATTTCAAAAAGAGGGCGAAGCTACTGAAGATGAAATAGTAGAGGCTACGGAACTGCTCATCCAAGATGTAGAAGAATTGGAGTTCAAGAACATGTTGTCTGCAGAAGAGGATAGCTTAAATGCAGTACTACAAATTACAGCCGGAGCGGGAGGAACAGAAAGCTGTGATTGGGGCTCAATGTTGCTCAGAATGTACTTGATGTGGGGTGAAAAAAATGGCTACAAGATCAAGGAGCTGAACTACCAGGCTGGAGATGTAGCCGGGATCAAAACAGTTACTCTCGAAATAGAAGGTGAATTTGCATTTGGCTATCTGAAAGGCGAAAATGGAGTGCATCGATTGGTGCGGGTTAGCCCATTTAATGCACAAGGTAAGCGAATGACATCCTTTGTTTCGGTGTATGTATACCCATCGGTGGATGATTCCATTGATATAAAAATTAATCCCGCTGATATCAGCTGGGATACATTTCGAAGCGGTGGAGCAGGAGGTCAAAATGTGAACAAGGTGGAGACAGGAGTTCGACTGAAACACGCGCCTTCAGGCATAGTTATTGAAAATACGGAAACCAGATCACAGCTGGGAAATAGAGAGAAGGCAATGCAATTGCTGAAATCTCAGCTGTATGAAATAGAACTAAGAAAACGGCAGGAATCCAGAGACGAGATAGAGGCCGGAAAAAAGAAAATAGAATGGGGCTCACAAATTAGAAGCTACGTTTTGGACGATAGAAGAGTAAAAGATCACAGGACTAATTTTACCGTAAACGACCCGGATAAAGTGTTAGACGGGGATCTCACACCCTTCTTAAAATCGTACTTAATGGAATTTGGTGGCAATTAATGCAACCCTTTTTTACTAAATTGAGTCTTTATTTGCAATAGACATAGTCTATTGCCTAACGATAAACAACTGTTGAATGAAAAATACCCTACTTGGCATTTTACTTGTAGTAGGTGCAAACGTTGTGTTTGCCCACAACGATGTTACTTTTAAATTTACTGAAAACAAGGGACAGCTCAATTCTAGAGTGCTCTATCACAACAAATTACACTTGGGGGACATGTTCCTGGAGCGAGATAGGTTCACCTTTAACATGTATGATCCAAAGCAATTGGATGAGCTGTACAACCGAAGACATGGAGTTGGTCAAATCAGTGGTTTGAGCTCAAATGCTGCGAATCCAAAAATTAATAGTCGGGAAGATTATGAGCCCACTGGAGATTTTATGAGGATGCATGCGTATTCTATGATTTTTCAGGGAGCAAATGAATATCCTACTATAACAGCAGCCGATCCGCTTCCCGGGTATACTAATTATTCTCTCGGTAAGAAAAAGGAGAAATGGGCGACTATGGCGAAGTCCTACCGCTTGGTTCGTTACAAGGAACTATACTCAGGTATTGATATGGAGATTTACGCATCGTTTAAGAACATGAAATACGATTTCATTGTTTCCCCCGGTGCAGACCCGGATGATATTGTAATTGAATATGCCGGAGTTGAGTCTGTTTCGATTCAAAGCAATGGATATCTCCTGGTTCAATTATCGAATGGTGAAGTAAAAGAAATGAAACCGACATCCTATCAGGAGATCAACGGTCAAAGGGTAGAAGTTGAATCAAATTTCAAGCTAGATGGTAATCGACTCAGCTTCGATTTTCCAGAAGGATATGATGCTTCCAAAGAACTGGTTATTGATCCGGTTTGGATTTTTTCAACCCTTTCCGGTTCCACGGCAGACAATTGGGGGTTTACGGCTACTTATGATTCTCAAGGGAATTTATATGCCGCAGGTATTTCCATTGGTTCTGGATACCCCACAACATTGGGTGCTGAATCTACCACTTTCTTAGGAGGTAGCTTTGATATTGCCATAAGTAAATTTGATCCTACGGGCGCGAACCTACTTTATTCAACTTATTTAGGCGGTAGCGACAATGAAATGCCTCATAGTATGGTGACCAATTCAAGTGACCAGCTTATTTTATTGGGTTCAACAGGGTCTTCAAACTTCCCAACAACTGCGGGAGCTTATGATCAGACTTTCAATGGAGGCTTCCCGGGAACGGCTGCTAATATGTGGGGTTATACTTATGCTAGTGGATGTGATATCTCAATTACAACATTCGATAATTTAGGCGCAGTTGTCAATTCAACTTTTATAGGAGGAACGGACAATGAAGGTCTCAATGAAGCTATGGTGTATAACTACGCAGATCAGGGAAGGGGCGAACTGGTACTTGATAATTCAGATAATGTCTATGTAGCTACCTCTTTGTATTCCAGTGATTTCCCGGTAACTGACGGTTCTGTTGTTAATGGAGGTGCAGGATTTGGTTTTCAAGACGCAGTGGTCTTTAAAATGAGTAGTGACTTGAGTGCTTTGAACTGGGCGACCTACCTGGGAGGAACAGCAACTGATGCCGGCTATTCTATTCGAATAGCGCCTTCAGGCAATGTCTTTGTTACAGGTGGAACGACAAGTTCGGACATTGGAGCCGATCCTGGATCGATTAATCCGGCCTTTGGTGGTGTATGGGATGGATATATTGCCAGCTTTAACGGTACCACAGGCGCACACATCAACAAGACCTATATCGGAACAGCTCAGTACGATCAGGGATTTATTTTGGAAACAGATGCTTCCGGATTCGTCTATGTTACGGGTCAAACATTAGGAGCGTATCCTGTTGTGAATGCAACGTATTCCACGGCTAGCAGTGCACAGTTTATTCACAAAATGTCTTCTGATCTCACAACTACGGTCTATAGCACTATTTTTGGAAATGGATCTCTTGCTGATATGTGTGGACCTCCTGGACCTGTAACCCCATGCCCAACGGTAAATATATCTCCTACAGCATTTCTTGTTGACAATTGCGAAAATGTTTACGTCTCCGGATGGGGTGGAGGATTTAATGGGGCTGGTTCATCAACAGGAGCCTACCAGCCACAGGCAGGAGGAAATACAAATGGAATGGACATTACAGGGGATGCACAGCAGTCGACGACTGACGGCAGTGACTTTTACTTTTTTGTGATGGAAAAAGACGCTACAGGACTATTGTATGGAACGTACTTTGGAGACAACGGTACTTCTGAACATACAGATGGAGGAACGAGTCGATTTGATCCTAGTGGAATTGTATATCAATCCGTATGTGCCGCTTGTGGTACAGGAAATTTCCCAACTACACCGGGAGCATATTCCACGACTAGTGGGACTGCGGGAACTGCATTCGGGTGTAATTTAGGAGCGATAAAATTCGAATTTGATTTTCAAGGGGTGGTCAACAATGCAACCTCACCGGGAGATCAGACATTGTGCGGATCACCTTACAATGTAGACTTTACAGGTGGCAGTTCTCCTCAGCACGAATGGGATTTTGGAGACGGGAATACCTCTACCGCCGCAAACCCAACGCATACATATGCGGATAGCGGTACTTATCAGGTTATGTATGTTGCAATCGATCCTGCGCTTACTTGCGGGCCAAGAGACACGGTATATTTTGATATAAACCTAATTATACCTGAAACATTTTCTGCAGTGATCAATGTGCCACCATATGATCCTTGTACTGCTCCAGATAGTTTATTAGTTGAATTAGAGTTTACGGGAAGTGGAGCAGATTCTCTTTCTTGGAATATGGGAGATGGAACTGTGTATTCGGATTCACTAAACATTTCTCATTACTACATGACTGAAGGCACCTATTATATCGAAATGATTGCTTACGATTTTATATGCAATTTGACAGATACAATTCGTGATACGGTTAGATATGTTTCGGGCTACACGGCTGTTAACGCAACAGCACCACCGGATCAGTTCTTTTGTTCAGGTCCTTTTGTTGTTGACTTTACGGGGGATACGGTTCCGGATCATTTTTGGGATTTTGGCGATGCTACCGGGACTTCAACTTCACAGAACCCGACGTACACGTATGCAGATACGGGTACTTACACGGTGATGTATGTAGCGATTGATTCGAGTACTTGTAACATAGCCGATACGGCCTACTTTACGGTACAGCTGGATCAGGCCGAGACGTTCAGCGCTACGGTGAATGTTCCACCAATTGATCCATGTAATGCTCCTGACAGCTTGCTGGTTGACCTTGCCTTTACCGGTTCAGGTGCCGACTCATTGCAATGGAATATGGGCGATGGTACGATTTATACAAACGACTCGGCAGTAGCCCATTACTACGATACGATGGGTACGTATTACATTGAGATGATTGCCTGGGATCTGGTATGTAACTTTACCGATACGATCCGCGATACAGTGAATTACTTTGCTGACTTCACGACGGTTGCTGCGACTGCACCGCCGGATCAGTTTTTCTGTACCGGACCGTTTATTGTGGACTTTACAGGGGATGCTGTTCCGGATCATTTTTGGGATTTTGGCGATGCTACCGGGACTTCAACTTCACAGA
>CAJWDP010000043.1 GCA_913030835.1 uncultured Flavobacteriales bacterium
TCTGTTCCGGCAGGTCCACCAGGTCCTTGTGGTCCAACAGCACCGTCAGCTCCATCCGCTCCGGCAGGTCCGATGGGTCCTTGTGGTCCGACAGCACCATCAGCGCCATCTGCTCCGGCAGGTCCGATGGGTCCTTGTGGTCCGACAGCACCATCAGCACCATCAGCACCATCAGCTCCATCTGCTCCGGCAGGTCCGATGGGTCCACCGGGTCCTTGTGGTCCGACTAAAGAAGCCAGAAAATCAGTTTCTGTTCCTATATTGCCATTGTTCAGCCAAACTTCATAAGCAGAGAGACCATCCGCTCCAGTCGGTCCCGGAGGGCCTTCGAGATCCAATGCTAAAACGCAGGATTCAACATTGTCACAAAATCCCGGAGGAGCTACTCCTCCTTTTTCTAAACCTGATCCCCAATCACCAGGAGGCCCGATCAAAGAATTGAGGAAATCATCTATACTTCCCTTATTCCCTTGATCTAGCCAAATTTCATATGCACTTTTGCCAGGAGGACCTGGTTGATTTGTTTTTTCAGCATAGAAGGCATAGGGTACGCTCAACAGTTCGCGCAATGTAACTTCGGAGAAAATATTGTCTCCGTCAATGTCAGCTTCTGAGGTGATGAAGTAATTCCCTTTACTCCAATCAATATTCTCAAACTGTCCTTGAATAACATCCCCATTTCCAATGGATACAGACGCTATTCCAGAACTGCTTGTTTGGGTTTCGTGTAACTCCATATATACTGTTTCTCCGTTTGGTGATCCCTGACGGATTGCAGTTCTTAGAGTAATTTTCTGATTTGTAATGATGCCTGAAACATCATTTTTGATAAGTGCATGATAACTCATCCTTTGAGGGACTTGACCATACAAAAATGCCGTAATCAACAGCATTGAAAAAGTCAAAATTGCTTTCATGGTGGTAAGATTTAGTTAGATTATTAAATTTATTTGGCTACTGTCAATAGTATTGGATTTCCTAAGGGACTGTTTTCCTTCGATATCAATACAAAATAATTTCCTGAGGTAAATTCGGACAGATCAACTTTGAAATTAGAGCTGGTCATATCATAGGTGGAAATTTTTTTACCTTCCGAGGAGTAGATCGTCAGAAGCACCTGCTCAAAGTCATTCAGGTCGGTATCGATTTGAAAGAACTCTTTCGCAGGAGTTGGATAAATTTTGAATTCGGCTTTGTCGTTGACGATATTTTTGCGCGAATCTGTTGAGTTAATTTCCGTTGTTTTTATTTCGTCAAAAATGAGATCAATCTGGTTAATCAAATCAAAATCAACTTCGAGTTGAGATTGATTTGTTTGTTGAGCAATCAAATGAGTTGAAACGAAAATAAAAACTACAGCAACTAACGTATGAATTTTTGGATAGGGCGTCATAAGGTGTAGTTTTATTAGTTTTAATTAGGCGATACAAAGTATGAAAAAAGTACTTAGTGTCAAAATGACGTAAAGTATTTTTTTTACTTTTGTTCTGTTTTCACATCAATATATTGATTATTGCCAAATAAATAATTGTAAATCTGTGAAAAACAAGAACTACTGTCATATGAAACTAATTTTAGGCCTGTTCTTCCTATTCCTTTTTTCGAATTGTCCGGGCCAATTGGCTAGTATAAAGGGTGTTGTATATGACAGTGATAATTCTGTAATTCCAGGAGCTTCTATAACCATAATCGAATTGGATGCCGAATACATTGGTAAAGACGATGGAAGTTATGAGATAAACAAAATTGAGCCGGGCAGTTATACGATTGTATTTGGATTTTTTGGATTTGAGGATGGTAAATATAGGGTAGAGCTCAAATCGGGTCAAGAATTGAGATTGGATGGGAAGCTTGGAGAGGATGAAACGTTGGATTTGGATGAGGTTGTGGTTGTTGGCTATGGTACGAGGCAGCGACGAGATATTATTGGATCAGTAACCTCTCTTAAATCTGAAGATATTGAAAACTCCGTTTCACCAAGTATTGATCAGGCTTTACAGGGTAAGGCAGCCGGTGTACAAATTACGGCTGCGAATGGAGTTGCAGGTGGAGGAAATACTAAAATTCAAATACGTGGGTCCAATTCTATTAATGCGGGCAGTAACCCACTAATAGTAGTAGATGGGATTCCCATTTCAAATTTGGATGTAAGTGCGGATGTTATGGGGTCAGGAACGAATGCACTTGCAGATCTCAATATGGATGATATCGAATCCGTGGATATTTTAAAGGATGCTTCATCATCTGCTATCTACGGAGCCAGAGGCGCGAATGGGGTTATTATCATTACTACCAAGAAGGGTAAAGAGGGAAAAACTAGGTTCAACTTCAACTATAAAACCGGTATTGTTCAAGAAACGAATAGACTTTCTTTACTTAATGCAACAGATCATTTAAATCTGCGGGATCAGGTTAGCATCGAAAACACAGGATTTCCTGAGCCAGAAAACACAGTTATTGGAGTTTTTGAAGGAGTAAGTTATACTCGTGAAGATGCAAATGCCTTCGCGGCAAAAGGTGGGTCTAACTGGATAGAAGAAACGCTGAGAACAGGATCTTTTCATGAGGCGAATCTATCCGCTAGTTCTGGAACCGAAAAAAATAGATTGTATTTCTCAGGGGCTTATCGAAATGAGGACAGTTTTTTAAAGGGAAACAATTTTGAGCGGGTTTCTGGAAGATTTAATGTTGAAAATCGCTCCCACGATATCGTATCACTTGGAGCTAACTTAGGCCTAACATATTCGATCAATAACCGTGTGCCAACGGGAGATAATGGGGGTTTGGGATGGGCCCAGCAAATACCAACATATATCCCTATTTACAAGGAGGATGGTACATTTTTTAATCCTGCAGGAAATCCAATTTGGTTTCTGGAGAATAGAACTTTTGAAGCAAAAAGATTGCGATCGTTGTCGACTCTATACGCGGATTTTAAGCTCCATAAAAATATTCACTTCAGGACCAATTTTGGATTAGATTATACGAATCTGCATGAGGATGAATATCAGGCAAAAAATGAAGCTGGCAATACAGAAGCTTGGGCATGGGAAAGATCATCAAACATATTGAACTGGAATACCAGTAACTACCTAACTTATGAAGTAAATATTAATGATGAGCACGACCTGAACAGTGTTGTTGGTATGGATGTTCAACGCACCGATGTGAATGGTTTAGGAATCTATGGTTATGGTTTCTCTAACGAAAGCTTTACGAATCCACAGCAAGGCTCATCACAGTCTTTGTATTCGTATCAGACTGGTAATGCAATCGTATCTTATTACAGCAGGTTATCCTACAAATGGAGAAACAAATATCTTTTTGGATTTACAGCAAGATCTGATGGATCTTCAAGATTCTCGAACAACTATAGGTACGGATTTTTCCCATCATTTTCTGCTGGTTGGATTTTGACGGATGAGGATTTTCTGGGTGATTCGCAATGGCTAAACTATTTAAAGTTGAAATCTAGTTATGGGTTAACCGGAAATGATAACATTGGTGATTTTACCCGATTCGGTTTGTATTCCACAGGCGTCGGCTATGTAGGAGGATTAGCTCTTTATCCGACAAGTCTTGCAAATCCCAATTTAAGATGGGAAAGAGCTAAAATGCTCGACGTATCGGTAGAGTATGGAGTTTTCAAAAATAAAATCTCAGGTAGTCTTACTTATTTTAACAAGCAGTCGTCTGACCTATTGCTTCCAATACAACTACCCACTTCGTCTGGGTTTAATGTTATCACTGTGAATGCGGGAATGGTTAACAATTGGGGTATAGAATTTATGTTGAACAGTCACAACATCACCATGAAGAGATTTAGGTGGAAAACTGATTTCAATTTCTCACTTATTCGAAATAAAGTGCTGGATGTAGCAAATCTGCCACCTGACGCATTTGAGAGCGGACAGCCTGGAGAGGGCAGGGTAATTGTTGGTTATCCTGTAGGTCAAACTTTTGTGGTGCAATATGCCGGAGTAATGGAAGAGAATGGGGAGCTGATCAGATACAATACGGATGGTTCGGTTATGGTAGATAATAATGGTGATCCTATTACTGTAACGGTAAATGCAGGAGAAGCATTATTTTACGATGTAAATGGAAATCTAATGGCATTTGGTGTAGATGATGGTGGAACACCATTTGATAGTGAAGATGATGTCAATCGATTTACCGGTACCGATTTTTACGACAATCGAGTTCCTCGTGGAAATCCATTGCCCAAGTTTTATGCAGGTGTGGGAAATACGTTAACTTTTGGTGATTTTGAGTGTAACTTTCTCTTCAATGTAGTATGGGGGCATACCATTTATGATGACCCAGCGAAGAACCAAATTGGTATGCTTTATTCATACGCGCAAAGACCAGAAATCCAAGGTGCGTTTACCCCAGATAATCCATCTTCTAATGTGCCTGCATTGAACACTACGGTTACTCCTATTAATTCAGATCGATTTCTATACGATGGTTCATTTGTTCGACTTCGGTCTCTGACCCTTTCATATGCACTTTCAAAGCGGCTTTGTAAGAAACTGCATTTATCGTCATTAAAAGTGTATTTAACGGGTTATAACCTGTGGACCTGGACACGCTATCCTGGTTGGGACCCTGAGGTGCTGCGACATGTTCCACAGAATAGCCAGCAAGAGAACATTTCCTTTTCAGGCCCGTCCTGGCAAACACCACAGGCGAAAATTATGTTGTTTGGAATTAAAATGGGAATGTAAATGAGACAGCTAAGAATTTACATAGCGATTTTTATTTTGACGATTGTTTCGTGCAAAAAGGTATTGGACATAGAACCAGAAAATTTCTTACAAAATGAAGATGCAATAACTACTCCCGCTGATTTGAATAACCTGGTGGAGTCCATTTATGATGGAATGCAGAATGGGCTTACTTTGGGCGGAAATCGCTACATCTATGGCGAATTATTTTCGGATGATGCAGATGTATTGGAATCACAACTGAATGCATTTGGTACGCTGGAAATATACAATCGTACCATGACCTCTCAGATAAGTGATCTTAGAAACATGTGGAGAGAAGGATATTCTACGATCAACCGAGCAAATAATGTAATTCGGGTAATAGAAAATGGTTCTTTGGAGACGCATGAAAACTACAACCCTCAAAATTTTGCGATTTATCATGCTACTGCCTTGTTTGCTAGAGCTGCAATTCATTTTGAGATGGTACGGTTTTGGGGGAGCAGTTATGATACTGATCAGTCAGGAGGAAATAGTCAACTCGGAATTCCTTACAGATTGCAACCCACACTTGAAGGACCCGAAGGTCTTGATATTGCGCGTAATTCTGTAGAAGAAGTGTATTCAAATGCGATTTCTGACCTTCAGAAATCAATTGATCTATTAACGCCATTCGGGAATGGATCAGCTATATACACAGATTGGCATAGACATAAAGTGGATGTCTGGTCGGCAAAAGCCTATTTAAGTAGAATTTTATTTTTTAAGGGAGAATATACCGAAGCATCTGCGATCTGCGAGGAAATTATTTCAAGTGGTAATTTTAGCTTGAGCAATTCGCCCAAGGAAAATTTTATTCAGTCTGCTCAAAACTATACAGATGGACAAATATTTCAATTGACAAGTATTGCGGAAGATCAAAGTGGAAATCCAGCTTGGGGTTATTCTCGATTTGGTTCTCCTTTATTCTATCCAAAAAATGATGTAATGGATAAATTTCATTTAAATGATTCAAGACTAACGGATTCCGAGGGTTATCTATACGTGAGTTTTTTTGGCGATTCCACCATATCAAAATACGACCTTCCCAATGCCGTCAATGGAATTAACATGTGCGTGCTTCGATTGGCGGAAGTTTATCTCAATGCAGCTGAAGCAAATCTTAGTCCCGGCGGAAATGGAAATTCTACCCGATCTGCAGATTTGTATGCTGAATTGTATCAGCTAAGAACCGGAACCCTTCCTGCAATTCCATCTACTTCGGATAGTTTGCTAGTCGAAATTCAGAAGGAAAGAAGGTTGGAATTGATGTTTGAAGGAGATCGATATCACAATTTGAAAAGAATGAAGCTACCCTTGCGCGGAGGTGTTCCGTACAATGATCCATCCGTTTTATTTAAAATTCCACAAGAGGAGATGTCCGGTAATTCCCTGATGATACAAAACCCTTAATCATTGTCTTTAACTAACAAACAAAGGACGGCAGCTACAACCATTGATACTCCTCCAATTACAAATGCATAAATCGTTTGATCTGAGAATACATGTTTCAGAATAAAGCCGAGAATGATTGATGCAACAATCTGTGGAATTACAATAAAAAAATTGAAGACTCCTACGTAGTAGCCCATCTTTCCCTCTGGCAAGGATCCAACCAAAATTGCGTACGGCATAGAAAGAATACTTGCCCAAGCAATTCCAATACCAATCATTGAGATGAGCAGTCCATTGGGAGTCGAAACAAAAAATACAGACAACAATCCCACAGCACCGCATAGTAAGCCAATCATATGCGTAATTTTTCTACTTGTCAACTTCGCAATAACGGGTAATAAAAATGCTGCCAAAGCAGCAACTCCATTGTATGCCGCAAAACAAACATTCACCCAGTCTGCACCTTCATTGTAGGCGACCGAGGTAGTATCTGTTGACCCATATATGAATTCTGTTATAGCCGGGGTAGTGTAGATCCACAAAGCGAACAATGCCAACCACGAAAAAAATTGAACAAACGCCAATTGAATCATGGTCTTAGGCATTTTCAATATTCCTCCAAATACTTCTTTGAAAAAATACCGCGCACCCTTTGTTCTTTTCTTTTCCATCTTGAAGTCCTCTAGATTTTCTGGAGGATATTCTTTTGAGAATACAACTGTAACGAGAACAGCGCAGAGGAATACGACTGCGCCAATATAGAAGGACCATTTCACTGAGTCGGGGATCACGCCCTTTTCGGCCGTGTTTGAAATATTGAACCAATTACTAAAAAGCCATGGTAACAATGAAGCTACTACGGCACCAATTCCAATAAAAAAACTCTGCATAGCGAAACCCAATGTTCTTTGATCTGAAGGGAGTACATCACCAACGAAAGCTCTGAAGGGTTCCATGGACACATTGAACGAAGCGTCCATAATCCAAAGCATACTCACGGAAATCCAAAGAACGGGCGAATTAGGCATTACAATCAGTGCTATGGAGGCGAGAATTGCACCAACCAGGAAATAAGGCTTTCTCCTTCCTAGTTTTGGATGCCACGTTCTGTCTGAGAAATAGCCTATTACAGGTTGGATAAGTAATCCTGTTACGGGGCCTGCCAACCAATAAATAGGAAGAGATTCTACAGTTGCATCAAGGGTTTGAAAAATTCTACTCGTATTGCCAAGTTGCAGCGCGAACCCGAATTGAATACCCAGAAATCCAAAGCTCATATTCCAGATCTGCCAAAAAGTTAACCTTGGCTTAGTACTTTTCACTTTTGTTGTTTTCGTTTCCATTTTTATTGAAGCTAATGCAGATCTGCTACTTCTGATAAAGTTTAAATTCCCATGGTTGCAAGGCAATTAGCGAGTCGTTAAGATTTAATGTGTCTTTTTCATACAACTCTGTGTATCTTCCGGATAAGCCCGAGAAGTCAATTCTAACCGTACTGTTTTGATTTGAAAAATTAAAAAGACAGATGACGCCAGAGTTTCCTTTTTCCCTTGAATAAGCTAAATTTATTGTGTCTTTTTCGGGGTTCAGTAGGCGTATGTCACCTCCAAAATTGCCGTTCCACAATGCCTCATTTTCTTTGTTTAGATTGAGAAGGGGAGTGTAGAAATCCGACATACTCCAGTCGCCCCATTCTATGGTGTCTTTTTCAAAAAATTCGAGTCTTTTATTAAGGCCCCCTTCCTGGCCATTATAGATCAGAGGCATACCTTCTATCGTCGCCGCTAATACAGCAAATGCTTTTTTGCTTTTTCCAAGCCTTTCCTCAACAGTTCCTTTCCATGAGTTTTCATCGTGATTAGAAGTGAAGTGAAGTCGATACGCGTCTTTTTCAAACCGCTTCGCATTTCCTTTGAGATAGTCTCTGATGTGTTTTACGGATTTATTTCCTTGTGCAACGTCATTCATTATGAAATGGAATTCCCATGCATAGGACATATCGAATGCTTTCTCATGTAGCTCGGGATTTTCCGCTTCGGCCAGCATGAATACTGGTTTTATGCTATCTAAGGCCCTTCGTGCTTCATTCCAAAAATCAACCGGAACCCAATCGGCTACATCACATCTATAGCCATCGATGTCACACTCTGTCACCCAGAACTTCATGGCTTCAATCATTGCACTTCGCATTTCGAAATTATCATAATCCAGATCAGCTACGTCCCACCAATCGGTTCCAATAGGAGGTTGAATATTCCCATTGGAGTCGGGAGTATACCAATCATCATGTCCTTGCTCAATCCATATGTTGTCGAATGCCGTATGGTTGGCCACCCAATCCAAGATCACATGCATTCCCAATTTGTGAGCTTCACTCACCAGTGATTTAAAATCTTCAATGGTTCCATAAGCAGAATGGATTTGTTTATAGTCTTTAACGGAGTAGTAGCTTCCTTCAGTTCCTTTCCGATTTTTTTCTCCGATTGGATGTATAGGCATAAACCAGAGTATATCGATGCCTAATTCTTTAATTCGACCTAAATCATTTCGGAAAGCTTCAATCGTTCCTTCGTGACTATATTGTCTAAGGTTCACCTCGTAAATTGTAGAATTTTTCGACCATTCTGGTGGGCTTTTAACCAATTCTATTTCATCATTGATTTTGGTAACCACTTCAGTTTTTTGTTCTGGCTGAGAGCAGCTAAAGACGATTGTCAATGAGAACGCTGTTATGATCAGTTTTTGTTTCATAGCTCTTCAAGAAAAATAATTTTATAACTATATGGCAATACTTGGAATTCGGTATTCTGATGCGTTACCTTCACTTCTTTATTCGAATTGTTTAGCAGTACCAGAGTCGACTCCTTGAAATATGTTCGAGTATATGCAATAGTCTTTTTTGTAACCGAAACCAATTGAAAATCCCCATAAATGAGAGACATGCGGTTTCTGCGTGCATGGATCAGATCTGAAATGCAACGTTTCACCTTGTTCTCTTGGTAGGAAAGATTGGTAAATTTCATTGGCATTCTGTTGTCAGGATCTCCCGCTCCGGGCATTCCAATTTCATCTCCATAGTAAATTGTAGGTATTCCTGGAATGGTGGTGATAAATGCGGTTAGCAATTCCAGTTTTCTGTAACCTAACGTATCTAAAACTTCAATTTTACGGCTCCATCCAGCTTTCTTTTCATCTTCCATAAAGCTTAATCCACCCCCTGCATAGCTAATGAATCTAGGAATATCGTGGTTCCCGGTTATGTTGCCCATTAGTGAATGATTGCCATAATTCGAAAACGATGATTTCAATGATTCATACAGTTCAATGAATGAACCATTATTGGAGGCAAGGGTGTTTCTCAAGTCAAAATATAGATTGAAGTCGAATTGACCATCAAGTTGGCCACTTCGAACATAGCTTCCAATGAGTTGTCTGCTTCCGAATGTTTCACCAATTTGGTAAATCGGTTGGCGAATATCCAGTTTAATCTTTTTTGTTAGTGTTCTCCAGTATACACTGGGAATGTGTTTTGTCGCATCATGTCTGAATCCATCCAGTTCATATTTACGAAGCATGTATAGTGCAGAATCAGACATTAATTCTACTACTTCCGGCTTTGAGTAGTCCAAGGTAGGCAAGAACTCATCGAACCAGGTGGTTAGACGTTGCTCATCCCATATTCGAATATTCTTTTTACCGTTGGGCAAAACCAATGGTGTCGACCAGTGCGGATTTTCCTTGATAATAGGGTTGTCCTCATGCACATGATTGGATACATAATCCAGAATTACATTTAAGTTGTTTTTGTGAGCGTTGGATACGAGCTCTTTCAATTCAGCTTCATTCCCGAATCGATGATCAATTTTTGATGCCGATATAGGCCAGTAGCCATGATACCCTGAGTACATTCTATGTGGCGGAGGGAATTCTCGCTCAGCATACATCGGATTCTGAGTAATCGGAGAAAGCCAAATTGTATTGACGCCAATTCCAGAAAAATAACCCTCCTTTATTTTTTCGGTAATGCCTTTGATATCTCCACCCCAGTAGTTTGCCTTTGGATGCACCTCATCATCCACTAAAGGAGCATCATTCTTAGGGTTGCCATTCGCGAAACGGTCAACAAGTGCAAAATACAGAACAGAATTGTGTTTATCCATTCTTGATAGTTGGCCGGTATTCTTTACAATAGCGCCGAATTCCAGGGGGATTAAAAAATCTGAAACATTTCCGTTACTACTGGCAATCCAAATACGCACATGACTTCTTTTTCTTGCGTATGCTATTTTCGGGATTTTGTATAATCCGTTGTGTCCGTCTATCCTATGGTTATTCCAGAATAGTATGCATTGGTTATTTGAAGTTGAAACATTGATATATATGCTAGAATCGGAGGCCTCTATTACATCATAATTATTCTCCGTAGTGGGCAAGTCTCCTATTTTTAGAAGGGAGTTGATTCCACCAATCCCGTTTTCTTCTGTCTCAGAATTGGATGGATCAATCTGCCACGTTCCATCCACAACGAGTTGGTATTGATATGAGCCAGGATCAAGATTCAATTCAATGCTCCACTGTTTGTCATTCACTTTTGTCATTTGCTGTGGAGACCAATTGTTCATTTCTCCGGCAAGTTCCACCTTTTCTGAAAGGGTAGAAGTGAAACTGATTATGGTTGGTATTTTTTTCGGTTTCATGCACATTAGGTCGTATGAGAAACCATCTTTCCAGCATGTAATTACTCCTATTTCCGTTGAATTTTGGCCTACCCTTATTTTTAGTATAGACGAATCAAGCTTAGCTGAAAAACCTGCAGTGCTTGTTGTAACCGAATCGATTTCAATAGTCGGGAAGTAATCCAAAATTGGAACTTCGAAAATTGTATCACTCATCCGAATTGTACTGGCCAAATAATTCAGGTCATTGCCGTATTTTTGATTGGTATCCGCAGGGAGAATAATTTTTTCAGTGCATGAAAAAAAGAAAAGTATAACAATCGTTAGACTGACTAGTTTGCCCATCGTATATCAATCTTTTCCGGACCAAGAGGAAGGGTAAATGAATCAATATTACCTTCTTCCATATCGGAACCTTTGTCTTGACTTAAAGAATCTACACCCTCAATCGATTTTACGTGCTTTATTACAGCGCTTTGGCTCATAATTGGCTTGTCGTTGATAGTAGCCGAAACAACTTTAAAACCATGACAGAAAATTTTTAATTTGGAGAATCCATCAGAATATTGTCCTTCTTGTTTACTAATTGAAATCCCATTTTTATTCATTTGGATTTCTCTTGATGAGAAATTTCCATTTTTAAATCCATAATCATTTCCGTTGTCTTCGTACAATGCCAAAGTTCCATTTACCTGACCATAAACGTGCAAATGCAATTCGTCTGTTGTCTGATCTAAGTTTTGGGTTAATTTTTGCATTGGGATAATCGACCCTGCCTTCACGAGGACAGGAAGTTTCCAGATAGGACAATCCAGAACAATTTCACGATTCCCAGCATATTTTTCTCCTGTCCAGAAATTATACCAGTTGCCGGGAGGTAACCAAACATTCACGTAGTCTTTGTAGCTTTCTACCGGAACAATCATCAGTTGATCACCAAGCATGAATTGATGTTGAAACTCTTCCTTAAAAGTGTTGTTCTCAAGTGGAAAATTAAGAGCAAGTGATCTATTTATGGGCATCCCATTACGAGTCGACTCCCAAAAAAGGCTGTAAATCAAAGGCATTAATTTATACCTAAGTGAAATATAATTTCTTGCAATTTGCTCAACCTCTTCGCCAAATGACCAAGGTTCAGCATCTTTGCTATCAACCACTGAATGAGCTCTGAAGAAAGGTTGAAAAGCACCAATGCTGATCCATCTTGCATACAGTTCTGGTGATGCATCCCCTGCAAAACCCCCGACATCATTTCCACAAAAAGAAATGCCTGTTAAACCTAAACTGTTTACTAGTCTAACTCCAAGCATAAGGTGCTCATCAGATGACACATTATCACCTGTCCAAACGGCAGCATACCGCTGAATCCCTGAAAACCCGGCCCTTGTAAGAATAAAAGGCCTTTGGTTATTTAGTTGATTTTGAGCTCCTTGATTCGTGGCTCGTGTCATTTGCATACCATATACGTTGCGACCTTCACGATGAGTTGTAGCTTCTCCCTCGTAATGAAACTCCACTATATTGGGAAGGCACTGCCCCCATGCTGCCGGTTCATTCATGTCGTTCCAATAACCGAGGATACCCATTTCGGTATAAAATCGTAACTGACTTTGCCACCAATTACGCGCTTTAGGATCAGTAAAATCGGGAAAGTGACTTTTTCCGGGCCACACTTCTCCGGTGTATAATTCATCATCAGGATAACGCAAAAATACATCTTGCTCAATACCCGATTCGTAGGCATTGTAACCATCCAAAACTTTAATGCCAGGATCTAAAATAACAGCTGTTTTAATTCCTTTTTCAGCCATACTTTTCACCAATCTTTCGGGGTTTGGAAATCGATTTTTGTCAAAAGAAAAAACCTTGAATTCCTCCATATAATGGATGTCTAGATAAATCACATCACACGGTATGTTTTTATCTCTGAAAGTAGTGGCAATTTGCTCCACTTCGCTTTCGGGATAATAACTATATCGGCATTGCTGAAAACCAAGAGACCATTTTGGTGGCAGTTCTATTCTTCCGGTAAGCCAAGTGTAATTCTTGATTATATCAGCAATGGAATTACCATGTATGAAATAATAATCAATTTCGCCATCTTCCACAGAAAACCAGGAAAATCGATCCGTTGAGGCGCCAAAGTTAAAAGTCGACTTATGGGTATTGTCTAAAAATATGCCGTAGAAATGATCTCCGTTGATTCCAATAAAAAATGGTGTTGACAAATACAGCGGATCCTGCTCGGTATCATAGGCGAATTTGTCCGTATTCCAGTTAGAATAAGCATGACCTCGTCTATTCAATGGACCTACTTTTTCTCCGAGTCCGATGAACTTCTCTTCTGCATTGAGTGATTTGTAAACGGTTGCTTCAGTCCCATTCCATGTTGCTGCAATTGCATCCTTATTTATCACGGTTGATTTATGATCAATAAAACTGAGTTTGGAATCTTTTTTGCTCAATTCAACCCGATAGCTTTTACCCTTCAATTTTAATTGATCGGATTCATCACTAATGTTTACTTTACACTTTGTTTTATCGGAACAAACAGCATAGGAGTGCTTGGCGGTTAAAGGTTCGTTTGAGAGTCTAACGCGACATATCGAATCATTCCAAAATTCAATTAAACCAAAACATTCCTCACTTTGAAAGGTGATACCTTGATTGGTTTCTTGGTACCGTGTAATCCCACCAAAAGATTTCGACAGTTTACCCATTTATGCTAAAATTTTTTCCGGATGGTGGTGCAAATGGTAATTCAATAAACCGTCGATAGGTTTCTTTACGACCTTACCAATGTGAATCCCCAATTTATTTCCAACTTCTCTTAAAATATCCTCAAAATAAAATGCGATAGATCCGACAAATTGCACGGGTACTTCTCTGGCGTTTGGGAAACACAATACATGTGTCCGAAGAAAATGTTCAATTCCGCTGCTAACCATTTCCGATATAAAGGGGTCGGTCTTATGTTTTGAAACGAATCTCATAAATGAGGCAATGTACACATTAGCGTGCGGTTTAAAATAGACGTTAGAAATAATATCATCTTTTTCAATCTTGTATTCATCATAAAAGGATTGATGAAGATGGGCTGGCAGTTGTTTGTACAAATATTTGCTGAGAAGTTGTTTGCCAAAATAGCTTCCACTGCCTTCATCTCCCAAAATATAAGCCAATGCCGGTACTTCTTCAGTGACCTCAATTCCATCAAAATAACATGAATTTGATCCCGTACCCATTATGCAAGATATGATAGGTTTGCCCTCATACATGGCATAAGCGCATGCGTTAAGGTCATGAGTTACATGGACGTCTGCATTTTTAAAGACCTTGGAGAGTGCTCTTTCGACAATTGCGTTTAATTCGATGGTCGAACATCCTGCACCGTAATAATAAATGCATGAAATTTCGTTCGCTACCTGTCGTATCTCTGCGTGCGAATTTATTTCTTGTTCAATGTGATCTTCATCATGGAAATAGGGGTTGAAGCCTGAAGTGGAGTAGGTAATGATGTCCCTTTCATTTTGAATAATAATCCAGTCGCTTTTGGTGGAACCACTGTCAACTATAATTGTCATGTGGAAGTTAAAATTTGAGGATGAATACTTAGTGTAATTCGTACACTTTCAAATATAGGTAAATCCTATATATATTTGAATTGTGAGACGAAAAGAAATAATTAGGCCGGACCTCAATCCAAATGTTTCTGTTGACTGTGTAATTTTTGGGTTTGATTTCCAACAACTAAAGGTTTTGCTGATTGAACGTGAGGGGGATTTCCCGGATGAAAAGTCTCGTCTTGCGCTTCCTGGCAATTTAATCTATGACGACGAAAATTTGAATATGGCGGTAAATAGGGTGTTAAAGGAGCTGACAGGTCTTGACAATATATTCTTAAAACAGATTGGTGCTTTTGGAGGTGTAGATCGCATCTCAAAAGAAACGGACAAAGAATGGCTTAGGTCAATTAGAGCCCACCCCGATGCACGAGTGATTACAGTTGCTTATTATTCTTTGGTTCGAATCAGTGATTATTTGCCTGCGGCTTCATCTTTTGCAGTCACAGCGAATTGGTACAATGTAGATGAAATAAAAGATCTGGCATTTGATCACTACACGATTCTTAAGACAGGACTCAATCAATTAAGAAGGGAAATTTCCTTTCGTCCTATTGGTTTTAATCTTATGCCGGAGAAATTTACTTTGGGCCAATTACAGCGCATGTATGAAGCTATACTGGGAAGATCGTTGGATAAAAGAAATTTTCGAAGAAAGATTATGAAAATAAATATACTGTCGGCAACGGATGAAAAGGAATACGACGTTCCTCATAAGCCGGCTCAATACTTTAAGTTCAATGAGGCGAATTACAAAAGCTTGGTTGAAACGGGGTTCGATAATTTCAGCTTCTAGTGAACCTTAACAATCTGTCCTGAACAATAGTGGTTCATTTGTTCAATTCGATAGAAAAAATGCCCTCCTGATTGAATAGAGCCTTTGTCATTTGTTCCGTTCCATTTTATGGAATGATTCCCTGAGCTTTGGAAGTCATTTACTAACTCTTTCACTTTATTACCTAAAATGTCGTAGATCGTAATTTTCGTTTTTCCGGATTCTTTTAATGTATAGTTGATTAAAACTTCCTCAGAAAATGGATTTGGATAAACAAAGGTTTCAATTTTAAATCGGTTCTGTTCGGAGATTTCTTCTTCAATGCTTACTGGACCATTGAGGTCGGGTTCTGCCAGTTTTACATCTGTGTAAACGTGGTATTCTCCTGCAGCTAGTGGTATTGGATCGTTTACATTCGACACGAAAATGGTGTCTCCCGTCATATAATCAAACCATTGTCCGGTATGCTGGAAACTGGGCATCATTGTGCTCAAAGAATCCACACCAAAATTACCGATGATGGTCACATTCATTGATGGATCGGTTATCCACATTCTCTTTCCCGTACCCCAAACATCTAGATCGTAGTTGGAGCTTCTAAAAGCGATGTTTTCAGTTTTGAGCTTTATTAACGCGCGAAACGCTTTGTATAACCTATGCCTGTTTCCTTCTTGAAAATAGTTCCATCGTATCGGCTTAGGATTTGTTCGCCCATTGAAGTTAATTGAAAAATCATATCCCAATTCGCCAAATTGCCATAGCATTTTTGGTCCTGGAACTGTGTAGAAAAAAGCTGCGCACATTTCAACTCGCTTTAATGCAGTGGCTGTTTCTTGAATATTGTAAATCGTATCACCTGCACCATTAATCTGCATATTTCCATATTCATGGCATTCGTA
Source organism: uncultured Flavobacteriales bacterium (assembly GCA_913030835.1). Lineage (GTDB taxonomy): Bacteria > Bacteroidota > Bacteroidia > Flavobacteriales_D > Parvicellaceae > UBA10066. The sequence continues at coordinate 16,120 of CAJWDP010000043.1, forward strand.
CATCAACCGCTCCTCATCATGGCTTTCCATATAACCGATCAAATGTTGAAAAGGCCATGATCTATGCTTGGACGAGACGTGCCAGCTAAAGTCCGAACCCGATTCATATCCCATTGCAGCTTGACGGTACTGGCTATTTGCATTTCCCCAAAGTAAGAATCCATGATTGGATAATTCGAGCTCTTCAGCAGCATCGCTAAAATGTTCGAGAATCATAAAACAATCGGAATCATAGGTTCTTACTACATCATAAATGCGTTTCAGCCAGTAGATTCTGTCTGAATCGTAAGTGCTCCACAATCCGATATCACTTGGGTAGCTATACACGTTTGTGAATCCTTTTGATAGATCAAATCTAAATCCATCTATTTTATACTCATCGTGCCAATGTTGCAAAACACGATCCACCATGTATTGGGTCTTTAAACTCGAGTGATCGAAATCATTGTAAAACCCAAAAGGATGTGGCACATGGTCGTTGAACCAAGGATTATCCCAGGAAGGTTTTCCGGAATTTTTGTCTTGGTACAACCTTGCCATCGAGTTTTGTCCAAAAGCATGATTAAATACGACATCGACAATCACAGCAATTCCTCTGGAGTGACACTCGTCAATAAATGCTTGAAGATCTTCTTTTGGACCATAGTACTTGTCCGGGGCATTGTAGAATGCAGGTGCGTAGCCCCAACTTTGGTTTCCATCAAACTCGTTTATGGGCATCAGTTCGATAGCATTGATGCCAAGATTCTGCAAATAGTCTAGAGTGTCTGTAAGTTTCTCGTAATCGTGATGCAATAGAAAATCTCGAATCAGTAATTCGTAAATTACTAAATCCTGACTCCACGGTCTAGAGAAAGAAGAGGTCGACCAAGTATATGGAGTCTGGGCTGTTTGAAAAATTGAAACCATTCCATGTGTTTTTCCTGAAGGATAATCTTTGAGTCCAGGATAGGTAAATGGAAGAATGTTAATGTCGTTAAACTCGTCTAGGTATTTTTCGGCCCATGGATCGGCAATGACCACATCTTGATCAATAACATATTGATATGCGTACTCTGTTCCAGGAGTTAGGCCGGAAATTTGAATCCAAAATGCGGATCCATCCAGAGTTTGATTCATTCGATAAGCAGGGTCAATTTTCCAATCATTGAAATCTCCTATAACATATGCAAAAGATTTACCTAATCCGTAGAATTGTAGAATGACAGTGCTGTCATTCACGTAATTAATTCCATTTTGTGTCGCAAATGGTGGATCGACCAAAACAGTTGGCTCATCCACTATGTAGTAGATGGAATCAATTTTGGTTCCCGTTGTGCCGGTGGCCTCAAGTCTTAACCAATGCACACCAGATGAAGGTGCAAACAAGGTGTCTGTCAAAATGGTATTTCCAAATACCTGCTTCACAATTGAACCATCGTGATACAATGTGATGTCAGAACTCTCATTCGAAAGGATTTCGATATCTATTGGATCTCCCGCATTAACGCGATGGGCTGAAGTTTTAGGCTCGAAAAACATAGCGTCATAGCCCGGCTCAAAAATGGGAATAAAAATGTCTGAGTTATCCGCATTTTTACCTGCCAATGTTCCATTCAGGTCACGAAAAACAAAAGCAAGTGCGTTGTAATCAATAATTGGATTAGTTCCGTAGTATGCGTTAGGTTTTATTTTGACACGATGTAAATTTGATCCGAGATCTTGCATCAGCACTAGCGAGTCAATTATTACTAGATCCGGATCTCCTGTTGGCCATGGATTAATTCTGTGCTTCCAATCGGAATTTGATAAGCTATTTTCAGAAATTGTTCCCGTATGCATGTACACCGGAGAAACCCCAGTCAATTCTGCATTACCCATAGATGCATCGTAAATGATCTCAATCGAATCGGATAAAGTAGGGTACATTGGAGAATAGCTGACAACCTGTCCATTGATACTAACTAAAAGAGAAAAATAAAGGGATAAGAAGATTGAATACCTCAACATAATTGTAATTATTTCTTTATGATCATTTCCGATTTAACCGAGTCATTTGCTTTTATCACTGCATAGTACATGCCTTTGCATACCTTGCCGCCAATGTCATTCGTTCCATCCCATTCAATTTGAGAACTTCCCGAATGTAAAAAGCCATTATACAGAGACTTTACTATCCGTCCTAAATTATCATAGATTGTAATCTCTCCGTTACTCGTTGCTTTGGTTAATTGAAAGAATATCTTTACCCGATCGGTAAATGGGTTGGGATAAACATTGTTTACTTCAACCGAAACCAATTCGTTTAATGAAGTTGTTGAGGAAACATTGAAAGTACTGTCCGGTAAAGTGTATCCGGGCAGACCTACATCAACACTTGTGTTTCCTTGATCAAGATCAAATATGAAAAAATCAGTACAGCCTCCCGTCAATCCTCCAATAGTGCCGTCCTCATTTCTGAAAACAAATCCCATGCTGTATGCCGTTGCTCCAACGGGCATTGGCGTTGACGCTCCCGTTGATGCCCCTGCACTTCCTCCGCCTGTTTGGCTAATTGTGGCCGGGTCACTATAGTAGCTTGACAAATCAATATCGATTGCCCATACGCTGTCCGTAACTTCCGTCATCAATCCATGTCCATTATCCATCCCCCAATCTCCTACAACGTGTTCCCATACGAAGCTTGGATTGTCACAATCAGTTGGATCTGGAACTCCTGGAGTTGTGGCTGAACAAACTCCGGAATGGATATAAATCTTGTAAGAGGAGGTGGTTGGTTCCAGAATACAACCTGTAATGTTATCCGAATTGTTTAAATGGTTTCTTAAGTCAAGCTCTAGGTGAACCACTTGAGCTTTGGTAATACTAATGGATAGAACTAAAGCTAAGGTTACTACAATTTTATTCATTTTAGAAGCGGTTTTATAGGTAAGGACTTAAATAAATTCGAGGTAAGTGTCCTAATGACACCAAATGTAAGATATTTTGAATTAATACTCTTCTTTTGGGAGGGAGAATATACTATGCTGTTCGTTTCTTGCAAACGATAACTCTATGCAAAGTATTTGTACTCACAAAAATGTTATTAAGGAAAGAACCACCCGAATTATTGGAGATTTTGTCTCCTTTTAGTGCAAGGATTTCTTAGACTATTCGTTGTTTGTTTTGTGAATCGATCCACAAAAAAAGCCGACTCTGAGTCGGCTTCTGTGTCGGGGTGAGAGGATTCGAACCTCCGATCTCGCGCCCCCCAGACGCGCACTTTAACCGGACTAAGCTACACCCCGTTGTTTCCAATAATGGAGGACAAAAATAGATTTTCTAATTGAATTCAAACCATGTTTTTCCAACAATCATCCGTATTGGATGAATGAAAGCGACACAGATTATATCAAGTAAGGCTTGGACTTAGACTTTTCCGAGCATATCGTCTTTCAAGCTGCTGTCAGCAGGTTTTGATCCAAGCCATATTCCGAATAGTGCTTTTTTGAATGGCAGACCTTTGATGTTACCTCGAAGCTCACCGTTTTTCGAAAAATCAACACCCTTCCCAGGTTGGTACTGGATGGTAATTATGTCTCCACTTTTGAAAGCATCGTTGTAAAATTTCATAAATGAATCGATTTCATCTTGAGTTGCCTTACCCTGATCTGATTTTTCAAAACCCTCGATAACCGATTCGACAAATTTGTCTCGAGTTACTTTATCGGAAACCAATTGAATTCTTATCGCCATTTCAGCATCATCATTAATGATCTTATTGGCATCCATTGAAGGTCGTCTTAAGTAGAGCGCACCAACGTATAAGTCGATGGTGTATTTCTCTCTGAGGCCAGCACCATTATAAATGACGGTCTTGTCGTTTACGGTCAGTTTAGCGGGCATTTCAACTCCGGCAACTGTACGTTTTTGAGCAAAACTCATACTCGTGATGCCTGAAATAATAAATAGAATTAGCAGGGGTGCGATCTTAATTTTCATGTGGATAAATATTAATTATATTTGGATTGATAACAAAAATAACTCCAAATAAACCAATTTACTCTTTTTAGAATGAAAAAAATATATTTTCCCGTCGCTTTGCTTTCTTTTTTTCTAATGTCCTGTGGTGGATGGACAGACGCCCGAAAACAAACCGTTCGCGATAAGTGCGATGGTGATATTTTTGATTGTGATTGTTTTTTAAAAACAACAATGGATGTATTTGAGGATCCCAATGCCTACACAAGTACATTGGAAAACGAATCTGCGAATCAAGAGCAGGTTGATGCCTATTGGGATAAGTTGTATGAAGATTGTATGACGGAGTGATTCATTTAATCCTTTGAATTTTCTCGAATCTAGTGTTATCCGATAAATTTTATTGGCTCGCTTTTACCCCTAAACACAATTTAGTTCCGTTCATCCAAAATAATCTACAAATTACTAACGTTGGAGTAGCTTTACCTTCGTTTTAAAGAAAGTAATACGTCGAACAAAGTCGTAGTAGAGTTGTTTTGAAAAGTATCCCAACAGGAGTTAGATCATGATTAACAGGTATTTGTTTTTGTTCTTGTTTATTGCTTTTGGTTTCGCAATAAATGCGCAGGAGAAGTTCACGGTTAGTGGGTACGTAAAAGATGCGGAAACGGGTGAGCTGCTGATTGGTGCTGAAGTATTTATAAAGGAATTGATGAAAGGCCAGTCCACCAATCATTATGGCTTTTATTCGATTACTGTTCCGAAAGGCTCCTATACCCTGATGGGGCAGTATTTTGGTTTTGATGACTTTCAGAAAAAGATTGACCTAAATGAGAATCTTCGGGTGAATATTGAATTGGGTTTTTATCTAGACACACTTCAGGAGGTGGTGGTTGAATCGGAACGGAAGGACCAAAACACCTCAGGCACTCAAATGGGAACCATCGAGCTGGATATGAACAAGCTAAAGACACTACCTGCATTTATGGGGGAAGTAGATGTGTTGAAAACGATCCAGCTGTTGCCCGGTGTGCAGTCTGGGGGGGAAGGCAACACTGGGTTTTATGTTCGTGGTGGAGGCCCTGACCAAAACCTGATCTTGCTGGATGAAGCTACCGTTTACAATGCCTCTCATCTGTTCGGTTTCTTTTCAGTTTTCAATGCCGATGCAATAAAGAAAGTAAACCTCATCAAGGGTGGTATGCCTGCCAATTATGGTGGTCGCTTGGCCTCAGTGCTGGACATTACCATGAATGATGGTAACTACAAAGAATACAAAGCGAATGGTGGGATAGGTTTAATTGCTTCCCGCTTGACCGTGGAAGGTCCTATTAAGAAAGACACGTCATCATTTATCTTGTCCGGAAGACGCACGTATATTGATATCTTGACAAAACCGTTCGTCAATGAAAATGCAGCGGCTGCAGGATCAGGATATTTTTTTTATGACCTGACTGCCAAAGCAAATTGGCGGATTTCGGATAACGATCGACTTTTCCTTTCCGGTTATTTCGGACGGGATGTGTTCACGTTCAACAATGAAAAATTGGGATTGAATTTCAAAGTTCCCTGGGGAAATGCGACAGCATCACTAAGATGGAACCATTTGTTCAACGACAAACTATTTTTGAACACGACAGTGATTTTCAGCGATTACAATTTTGCTTTTGAAGCCGAACAGAGTCAATTTCGTTTCAAGCTAAGCTCGGGTATAAGAGATTACAATGTGAAAACGGATTTTACCTGGTTTGCAGGTTCAAATCATAAGGTGAAATTCGGAGCAAATTATATCTTTCACACCTTTGTTCCCAGCTCGGTTTCTGCCAGCTCGGGTGATCAAGATTTTGGAACACTGGATGTGAAAAAAATAAAGGCAAACGAAGGGGCCATCTATGCATTGGATGAATTTGAGCTAGGGGATCGATTGAAAGTGAATGTAGGAGCGAGACTGTCTGTATTCCAGCAGATTGGTCCTTTTACACGATACTATAAGAACGAAACATCCGGCTTGACCGACAGTACCCGAAATTGGGGGAGAGGCGAGTCAATTGTGGTGTATCCTGGATTTGAACCTAGATTCAATGCTCGGTATTTGTTTCGAGACAATTCGTCGTTTAAAGTGGGATTCACACACAACTATCAGTATGTGCATCTTGCATCCATTTCGGCTATTTCACTGCCTACTGACCTTTGGTTTCCTAGTTCGGATCTTGTCAAACCGCAGATTGGAACACAATACAGTATGGGCTATTTCCGGAATTTTAAAGACAATCATTTTGAGACTTCTGTTGAGCTTTACTACAAGGACCTAAAGAACTTGATTGAGTACAAAGAAAATGCTCAGCCCGATGATAATGTGGAAGATAATGTAGATAATCAGCTGACCTTTGGAGATGGATATTCCTATGGAGCAGAATTTTTTGTGAAGAAGAAGTATGGGGCATTAACCGGATGGGTTGGATATACCTGGTCCAAAACAATGCGACAGTTCGATGCCATAGATCAGGGAAATGAATTTTCCGCAAAATACGATAGGCGCCATGATCTCTCAGTGGTTTTAAGCTATGACATTAGCAAAAGAGTGAATGTAGGCGCTGCATTCGTTTATGCGACCGGAAATGCGATTACCTTGCCCTATTCACGTTATTTTGATTTTACAGAGAGTATTCTGGTTACGGTTTGGGGCCCACGTAATGGAGATAGAATGCCTGCTTATCACAGAGCAGACATCTCTTGCACGATCAAGGGCAAACACGAAAAGAAATACAAAGATCCTGAAACGGGGGAAACAAAAACGAAACCAAAGAGGATCAAATCAAGCTGGAATATTTCTGTTTACAATCTGTATAATAGAGCGAATCCGTATTTTATTTATTTTGACAATGAAGGTGATCTGAACAATGGCAATCTGGACTTGGCTGCATATCAGGTCTCCCTGTTTCCGATATTACCTTCAATTACATGGAACTTTGAATTCTAATGAAGCAACTGGTTTATATACTCGTAGTGATTACTCTTTTTATTTCTTGTGAAAAGGAGGTACAGATTGATCTCCCTGATGTTCCGGTAGAGCTCGTGGTTGAGGGGGTTGTGGATATCGACCGTCCGCCCATTGTTGTACTTACCAAAACACAAGGTTATTTTGACCCTGTTGATGCAACAACGATCAACAATTTATTTGTGAATGGAGCGGTAGTAACGTTAAATAATGGCAGCTCTGATTTTCCATTAACAGAGATTTGTACCAGTGCTATACCGGATTCTATATTGGAGCAGGTAGCAGGAACGATTGGTATATCTGCACAAGATCTGACTTCTTTCAATTATTGTGTTTATACATCTTTGGATCCATTCAGCTGGGGAGAAGCAGGCAAAACTTATGACTTGGAAATACAAGCGGAGGGGAAAACCTTAACGGCTCAAACCAAAATACCGGAACCTGTTTATTTTGACTCTATTTGGTATGAATTGGGTCCGTTAGAAGACTCGTTGGGCTTTATTTGGGTAGAAATGGATGATCCGGATACAATTGGAAACAGCTACAGATGGTTTGCACAACGAATCAATAAATACACCTATGGTCCTCAGCAGGGCGAGATCAAGGACGCTCAGATGATCGCACCGTTGGGTTCGATTTTTGACGACAAGTTTTTCAATGGGCAGAAATTTGAATTCGCCTACAACCGAGGCGAATTGGGGAATAATGAGAATCAGGATGATGAGGGACCAGAGGAAAGATATTTTAAAAATGGGGATACCGTTGTTGTTCAGTTTGTGTCATTAGATCGTCCCAACTTCTATTATTTCAGGGCGCTGGAAGATCAGTGGGCTACCAATGGAAGTCCGTTTGCATCTCCGGGAAATTTACCCTCGAACATCAATGGCGGACTTGGAGTTTTTAGTGGATATGGCTCCGCTTATGATACGGTCATCTGTGTTCCATAGGAATATAATCTTACAAGCATAGTTAGTGGTTTTTGGAATCGGAAAATTTCTACTTTTGTCCTCTGCACAAACAGCCACTTGATGGTTATAAAAATCGGTTAAATGAGTGAAGAGATTGAAAAACTGGATTGTTTAATTATTGGATCAGGACCTGCAGGATATACTGCAGCAATATATGCGGCTCGAGCGAGCATGAATCCGGTCATGTACATGGGCATGCAACCGGGTGGTCAGCTGACTACTACGAATGAAGTAGAGAATTTCCCTGGATATCCTCAGGGAGTAACAGGCCCTGAGATGATGGTTGAATTGCAACAACAGGCTGAACGGTTTGATACGGATGTTCGCCATGGATGGGTCACAAAAGTTGATTTTTCAGGCCCGGTGCATAAGGTCTGGGTCGATGATAAAAAAGAAATTCATGCAAAAACAGTGATCATTGCTACAGGAGCGTCAGCCAAGTACCTTGGTATTGAATCGGAGCAAAAATATTTGGAGTTAGGAGGGGGAGTGTCCGCGTGTGCTGTTTGTGATGGGTTCTTCTACAAAGGTCAGGAAGTTGTAGTCGTTGGGGCCGGAGATTCTGCTTGTGAAGAAGCGCACTATTTATCTAAACTTTGCACGAAGGTGACCATGCTGGTTCGTCGCGACGAATTTCGAGCTTCTAAAATCATGGAAGCGAGGGTGAGAAACACCGACAATATTGAAATTTTAACCAATACGAACACGGTTGAAGTGATCGGAGATGGCAGTGTAGTTACAGGAGTATTGGCGAAAAATCACGTTACAGGTGAAGAAATCACAATTCCGGCAACAGGATTCTTTGTAGCTATTGGTCATAAGCCGAATACGGATGTCTTCAAACCTTATGTTGACATGGATGACGTGGGCTACATAATCAATGCGGTTCCTGGAACATCAAAGACCAATGTGGAGGGTGTTTTTGTAGCGGGTGACGCGGCAGACAAAGATTATCGACAGGCGGTTACTGCTGCAGGTACAGGATGCATGGCTGCATTAGATGCGGAGAGATTTCTGGCCGCACAGGAGCATTAAACAGGATTGGGATATTCGCTAAATAGCTCATTTCGGGCTTGATTGCATATTGAAATGAGCAAAAGGAGTTACAGAGAATTCGAAAGCTGGCGAGGGTTTCAGGAGTATTTTCCGGAGAAGGCACGGATAAAGCCTGGTCAGGAACCACAAGAAGAATATTGGGAGTGGAACGAATACAGCGTTCATATTGACAGATACATTCCTGAACAACCTGCAAAACCAGTCAAAATCATACTTGTGCATGGCGGAGGGGCCAACGGCAGATTAATGTTTCCCTTGGGCGTTGTGCTTAGATCGAATGGGTACGAATGTGTCTCTGCAGATCTTCCCGGATTTGGATTAACAGAAATCAGAAAGCCCAATAGCTATTATACTTGGATTGATCTGGTAGATCAATTGATTTTGAAAGAACGAAAAGATGACGATCGGAAAATTGTCCTCTGTGGGATTAGTTTAGGTGGTATGCTGTCTTATCATGTGGCGTGCAGAAACGATCAAGTTTCAGGGTTAATTGTTTCGGCATTAGCGGATACCTCGAGTAGCCGAACACAACATCAGCTTGCAAAAAATAAATTGATGGGCACCATCGGTGTTTCCGTAACGAGAAAATTCGGTTGGTTATTTGACGGGGTAAAAGTTCCAATAAAATCCACTACCAAAATGTGGGCTATGGCCAACAATCAGGATTTTGTGGAAAAATTATTGAAAGACAGAGTAGGCTCCGGAGGAAAGGTATATGTGAAGTTCTTGCGTACGTTATTTGAGGCCAAACCCGAGCTAGAGCCTGAACTTTTTCAACATGTTCCGCTACTTTTTGTTCAGCCTGAGGAAGACCATATCATTCCTTGGTGGGTAAGTGAGCCGTTTTACGATCGGCTAGCCTGTCCCAAAGAGGTAGTTGAATTGCAAGGTTGTGGACATATCCCTCTCGAGGAACCCGGTATTACACAGTTGGAAAAAGCAGCGCTTAAATTTCTAGAGAAACTTGAAAGTTAAAGCTTAGCGATCATCTCCATGACTATATTCTTTCTGCGAGTGGATACGGGAACTGTGCTGTTGTCCTTCAACACCAGGTAGCCCCCGTCACTTTTATTGTATTCCTTCACATATTTACTATTGATCAGGTGACTTTGATGAACTCGCAAAAAATCATAAGTACTCAATAGTTCATCGTACTCTTTTAATGTTTTCGTTACCAACAATCGAGTTGAATCTGAAAAGTAAAACATGGTATAGTTTACGTTGCTTTCACATCGAACGATCTCAGAAATTTCCTTAATCAGAATTTTTTCCTGAGTGTTCAATGCGATTCTTTTAATGCTGCCATCCTGAATCACATCCTTAAGTACCTCAACACTTCCATTGTGGGCATTTTTGAGGGATTTTTCAACCGCTTCCTTCAGCTCATCCGGGTCGATCGGTTTCATGAGATAATCTACTGCAGAAAATTTAAACGCTTTTATAGCGTATTCATCAGAAGCAGTGGTGAATATCACTTTGAATTTATCGGTGCCTGTAATCTCCAGCAGATCAAATCCGCTGCCATCCTGCATTTGGATATCCAGAAAAACAAGATCCGGTTCCAGCTCTTTGATCATTTTAGCTCCGGATACTACGCC
>CAJWDP010000044.1 GCA_913030835.1 uncultured Flavobacteriales bacterium
AAGCTATGTTTGAATACTCTTACTGGAAGAGTGGAGCAACGGAGCTGGATTCAGGCAAAAAAACACTTACCCTAAAACAATTTGAGAAAAAATACCAGACAGAACTGATTGAGCTTGCAAAAGAATACCAATCGAAAAACCTCTGGCGAAAATTCAAAGAACTGCCCGAAGCGGATCAAAACAGAAGTGACATACGCGAGCAGCTGAAGTATTTTGATGCCAATGTGAATATCAACTGGCCGCTTATGCATTATAAATCTGCCGTGCGGTATTTGAACAAAGGAGCTACCGACATCGCGGCAACCGGAGGTACCAACTGGCAAAAATATTTACCTCCAAAATTTCAGAAAAGAGTGTTTTACCCGGAGCTGTGGAAAGAGAAGGAAATAGAAGAATGGGGACTTGCTTTTCTGGAAAACGGATGATAAAAATATATTTCTGGATATCAATCACCATCTTGTTCGCTAGCTGTGGCGAGTCCGTTCAGGTAGAAGCACCAATTCAACTTCCAAGTTCACAGGACACTATCGTTCCTGAAAAACCGATTTTCGAATATGGATTCTGTCTGGACTCTTTTGAAGTGCATCGCGGAGAAATCAAACAGGACTGGACTCTGAGCCACCTTCTGCTTCCATTCAATGTGTCACAGTTGGTTGTAAACGAAGCCAGCGAACGATCTAAAGACAGCCTCGTAGACCTAAGCTACATAACAACCGGTAAAAACTACATGATGCTATGCGATAAAATGGATACGGCAAACACGCTTCAATACTGTATCTACGATAAGAACATATACGAATACGTCGTCTTTGACTTTACAGATTCAGTGCGCGTTTATAAAGTAGAACGGCCGGTAGAAGAGGAAGAAAAGCAGCTAACAGGGATCATAAAAAAAGGATCGAACCTTTCTAATGAAATTCAAGCAGCTTGTAAGGACATTGGGGTAACCTCCGAGCTGGTCACGAAGGTTGCACAAACATTTGCATGGAGCATTGATTTTTTTCGTTTGTACCCGGAAGACAAGTTCAAAGTAATCTATGATGAAAAATCCGTTGAGGGAAAGGTTTCGGGAACCGGCCGTATAAAGGCCCTGTTCTTTGAGCACAAAGGAAAAACCCATTATGCCTTTGCCTATAATCAGGACGATAAGCTGGGATATTACGATGAAGAGGGGAACAGCAACAAATCCCTGTTCCTAATGGCACCGTTGAAATACACCCGAATGAGCTCACCGTATTCCAAACGAAGATTCCACCCTGTTCAGAAAAGATGGAAAGCACATCTTGGAACAGACTACGCCGCATCAAAAGGAACGCCAATATGGGCAACGGCAGATGGAACCGTTATTGCCGCAACGTATAGTAAAAACAACGGCTATTATGTAAAGCTCAAGCACAATAAAGTGTACACCACACAATATTTGCACATGTCCAAGATCGCTAAAGGAATGAAAAAAGGTCGAACTGTTCTGCAAGGAGAAACTATAGGATATGTTGGATCTACGGGTTTAGCTACCGGACCTCACGTTTGCTACCGGTTCTGGAAGAACGGAAAACAAATTGATCACAGAAAAGAGGTTCATCATTCAAGTGAGCCATTAGAGGATGAACATATAGAAGAATATCTTAAATTCATTGAACCGTTAAAAAAGCAGCTTGATGAAATGGCTTATCCCCAACATGAGGAAACAGAATCTCTGGAAGTCGATTCTTTGCTTTAATCTGTTCCTTTTCATTTCGACCGGTTCCGTTGCACAACGAACCCAAAACGATCTCGATGCCTACACGCCTTTTGACAACACATCGTTTAATGAGTTTCCTGTAATTACTATAAAAGTGGTGTTTCACGTCATGCAACGATCTGAGCTGGATCCGGAGAATTTTAAGAACGACACGCCCGATCGACAACGAATTGCTGCCATCCTAGAAAATTGCAATCGATTTTTTTCAAAGCTATCAGCACCCAGTATCGAAGTTGATCCCAACATACCCGTAGTGCATGATTCCAGAATACAATTTCGATTGGAAGACATTCGGTTTCACGTTGACTCTGCAGGATGGGACCGGAACAAGTTTATGATCGTTCAGGGCGGTCCATGGCCATTTCCTGTCGATTCCGTTTCGAAAGAGACCAAAGAGCTGTTTTTTTTCAACCTCAGCGCATTCAGAGGATTCAATAGATCCGATTCTTTGGTGGTTTCCACCCCGAATGGCCCAGTGGTATTGCACAAAGACAACGTAACCAAATCAGGAAAAACAACCGTTCTTAAAGTAAACGAAAACATCGACCTGCTCGATCCAATAAACGCTACCTATTTCAGAAGGAAAGATTACAACTGCGGATCAGACAACTGGAAGAATTTTGCCGATTCTGACAAGAACCATTTGCACATATTTCTTACCGGAGCAAGCTCCAAACGAATCCAGTTCGGGTGTGCCCCTTCGCCCTATTTCATGAATGTGTCCAACTACATCTATGGTGGGAGCTGGGCGGGAGATCAGCTGACTGCTCATGAAATTGGCCACACCCTCGGTCTAGGACATACCAATTATCCTCAGTTCAAAGACCTTCCCAGAACGGACAAATTTTGTTCCGGTTGTCCGTGCAACGGGACTACCATTTCCAACAACATTATGGGTTACAACGGATGTAGGAATTATCTTTCGCCGAATCAGATCGGACACATGTACAAGGGGTATTCCACATTGCCAAATCGAATACGAATTACTACTGCCTGCGAATACGATCCCGACCAGTTTACCATGATCCGACAATCACAAAAATGGGACAGAACTCGAATCGTTAAAGGAGATCTCGTGGTAAAGAAAAATAGCCAGCTCGAGGTAAACGAAGACCTCTATATGGCCACTGGCACAACCCTGTTCATTGAGAAAAAAGCCAAAATCATTCTTAACAACTGCACCCTATCCAGTGGCTGTGGTACTCAATGGAACGGGGTCGTGTATTGTCGGAAATTCAAACGAAAGAAGATCAAAACACCGAAACGAAAGAAAGGCGAACTCATTCTTCAAGGTTCCTCTAAGCTGAATGACGTTGTTCCTTAGCTTTTTTCTATTCGTTTAAGCTTCAATTGTTCGCCGTTGAGTGATTCAATTTGATACCAGATCTTTTCATCCGAAGTAAATTGCTTGTAATTCGTGACTTTGTAATGAATCATCAACCTGTTTTTGACGCGCTCAATTTTATGAATTGTCTTTCTGGTTTCTCCTACCGGGCATCTGGGGCGTGAATTGATATTGTTTTTATTCACAACACGTTCATTGAAGTGTACGTTTCCCTGAGGATTTACTTTGAACCAATTTCCATTTTTAGTATGCTCCAGCAGCACCTCGTCTGCACCAAACCAATTGGATACAATTCGCCATTCCTTGTCGTAAAAATTTTCAGCGGTAATCGATTTTTTCTGGGCGCAACCCATAATTGCAAAAGAAAAAGCAACTAAAATGATCGTGAAATTCTTCATGTCTATTGATTTTTCCTTTCAGTACAAGCGATCATGAAATCGGTTCAATCAACTCGTTTATATGCAATCAAAAATCACAATTAGAACCTGCAAAAAAGAAGAAACGATTACTTTTTCAGGACCTCATAGTTCTTGAATCCTCCGATCACTCTTCGACCATTCAGGGTATTTTCCAGCCAAGTAACTACCCGATACTTCAGCTTTTCGTGTTTGTGTTTGGGTCGATTCCTGTTGCGTGATCCGGAATACTGCAGCTGATCTTTCCAGTCATGCTTCGATATCCATTCCTTCATTACTTCCGGATGTCTTTTATTGAACCTCACCAATTTATGCAGTGGACCATAATCAAAGCGATCCGGTTCATCTTTCATGAATTCATCTGTAGCTTCCTTGCCCCTGTAGGAATCGCTGTTTTTCCTCGTCTTATTGGTCATCATCAAAGGAGGCCTTACGTAACCATAGTGATACACATAGGCATCCAGCTCCACCACCCGAAGCTTTCTTGACTCCTCTTTCTTTTGATAATCATCAAAGCTGCCATCATGGCTATCAAACCATCGGAATGACTGGGCATCTTTCCAACTGTGGATCTCTTTCGTATTTCGAATAACCCGGATCTCTTTTTTGTACCACACATGGTCGTCGTGATAATGATCATAATCACCCCAGAAATGATAATACTTGAATAAAAAACCCTCTACCTCATGGTCATGATGGAATTGCTCACACGCTAATTTCACTTTCATCAGATCATCTTCATGGACCGCTTCATCACATTGAATGTAAAAAAGCCAATCTCCTGTGCACTCCGACTTTGCAATGTCCGTCTGGCGAGCAAACTCCGTATTCATCGTATAAGTATCCGTATCCCAAACGGTATGAATGATTTTGATCTTCTCAGAATCAATACTCTTGATCAATTCGAGTGTAGGATCCCCTTCATCGTTATCTCCAACAGCGATAACAAATTCATCACAAATGGGCAGGACAGAAAGAATTGCTTCTTTTGCCGGAATGTAAAGCTTGCCTGCATTTTTAACAAATGTGAAACCGCTGATTTTCATACAACACAAAGCTAATTCGATTTCCTTAACTTTGGTCAATCAATGAACAAATCGGTTCAAATATCTGCAGTCGTTATCACGTATAATGAAGAGAAAAACATCGGACGGTGTCTGGACTCCCTTCAAAAAGTAGCCGACGAGATTCTGGTCGTTGATTCATTTTCTACAGACGGCACAGAATCAATATGCAAGGAAAAAGGAGCGCGTTTCATCCAACACGAATTTGAAGGACACATTGAGCAAAAAAACTGGGCACTTACTCAGGCGAAATACCCGTACGTGCTGTCTTTGGATGCGGATGAGGCTCTCGACGAGCAGCTAACAGAATCAATACTTCAGGTCAAGTTCAACTGGACACACGATGGATATTCCATGAACCGGCTGAATCACTTTTGTGGCAAATGGATCCGCCATGGTGGATGGTATCCGGATCGAAAGCTGCGCTTATGGGACACAAGTAAAGGAACTTGGGGTGGTATCAATCCGCACGATTTTTTTTACATGCACGATGGTTCGACCTCAAAGCATTTGTCCGGAGACATTCTTCATTACACCTATTACGAGCTGCGAGAGCATATCGACCAGATCAATTACTTCACAGACATATCAGCTGAAGCGTATTACAAAAAAGGAAAAAGATCGGATCTACTCAAGATCTTCATCAAGCCAAAATTAAATTTTCTGAAAATGTTCATTTTAAAGCTGGGTTTCCTTGATGGATACTACGGATGGGTGATTGCCCGTAATTCTGCCCATTCCACTTTTTTGAAATACGTTAAGCTCAGAGAAATTCAGAAGAAGGGTTAGTCTTCTTTTGGATGGAAACACTGAAACAGGAGCCAACAGTTGAAAAACCCAAAAAACGTCACGCCGGGCTGTGTCTCTAATGTGTTTTCTGCCAGGAAAGATAAGCCAGCGATCAAAAAGAAAGCTAAGTACAGAATATTCCAATTCTTTCTTTTTACTAACGGATAGAACAAAGCAAAAACAAAAATTAAAAATCCAAACAGCCCTGTTTTTACCCAAGTTGAAAGGAACTCATTGTGAGATCCGAGCCGCCAGTCCTCATCCAGCACTGAATTGGTCTGATCATACATCTGTTGCATTTCATTTTTTCCATCTCCGGTACCTACACCAAACCATGGATTGTTCCGGATCACCTCCTTAGCGGTTTTCCAGAACTCCAAGCGCATCACTACACTATTACCACTGGGGTTGGCACCATTATCATAGGCATTGAATTCCCAGAATATTTCATTCAGTCTTTTCTTGATTCCTTTTTGGGGCTTAACACACGACGGTGTTCCGGATTCGATGGCTTTGATATCTACGTCAGATAGTGCTTCGACCCCTTCTCTATCTTTGCAGCTTCCCATTGAAGTTAGGTACCGGATCAGCGTGGCATCCAATTGCTGCCCCTTACCGTCCTTTCCAAAAATATCCATGGCAGAACGTTCATTCCAGGCCTTTTGCATTCCATCCCAGTGAATGTTTCGCCAGATGTAATTGTTGTTTTCCAGCTGCGTATTTTCCAGATCATGATAATAGCGATCCCCAAATTCTGTATTGGCCAGCGGCTCATTGCAGCTGTGTTCATTTACACTGAAATAAGCTCTGTGGGCTTTAACTATATAGAGGATCCCGCCGATCATGATTAAGACGGATAAAGCAAAAAAGGTATACTTCAGAAATTGTCGCTGAATTTTTTTCCATAGATACAAGCCAAAGAGTCCAATGAGCATAAACAAGATGACAAATCCTGTTGCCGATTGAATCAGATAGAGAAATCCTATAAACCAGAGAATACAAAACAGATAAATCCATCTATGCTCTCTTCTTTCCACCATAAAGTAAAATCCGATCGTTATCGCAACGCAGATCAACAAGCTTAATCGTATGTGGGAAATGAATATGGATATATTTCGAACATCGCTGATGTCACTCTTCGTCGGGATCAGTTCAAAATAAACGCCCAGACTGATGAGCGTGCTGCATAATGTCGCTGCAATAAAAATTCTGGCTACCCACACCTGCTCTTTAACGGAAAATCGGGGGATACTTCCTAAAACGACAGGAAAAAGTAAAAGAGGGAGTCTGATCCGCAGCTCTTTCATGCCTTCTTGCAGATCAGAAGTCCCGATCATCCATACGACATACATGAAAAACATGGACGTCAAAACCAATGCTGTTCTGTTCTTCTTTAGCCTATCAAATTTCTCTTTGAGCTTGCCCTCCAAAAGCCAATTGCATGCAAGGGCAATAGAAGAAACACTCATCATGAACTCTGATGTAGACAACCCAATGACCAAGAGGAATACGGATGCCAGATAAATGATGTGATGGATTCGTTCTCCTAACAATTCTTACTTGTTAACGGTACCATCAAGAATTCCATTGTATCGAGCCGTGTCGTTCAACACTTCAATGGAGTTAATGATGTACGGATCTCTTTTAACAGCAACCTCTATGCGCCCATTCTGGTAATAATACCTTGAAACGATTTCGTTTTCCAGTATCTCAACAACCTCATCTTTGAACCGCTGAAGGTCGGTGGTCTTATCTGCTGACAGTTTTGTTTTTAGAGCTTCGATCTCGTCTTTTGCCGCATCATAGTATTTTTCATCTTTAACAATTTCAGTGAGTGCCTCCAGGTACTCTTCTGATTCATTTTTGTACTCGTAATTCTTATCCTTCAGGAAACCAATGAACTCATCATACACTTGATCTGAAATTTCAAATTCTTTTGCCGGCATGATGCTGTCGTTCGTTTTTCTGTATTCTGTGGCATAGTTAAAGATCAAATTTTTCCGCACCAAAGTTTCTGTTAGTCGACTGTAAACACCGGGATCAACCTGAACATCCGGGTCAATACCCCGACCATCTTTTACTTCACGTCCATTTTTGGTTTTAAACGTTTCGATCAATGAATCTGCTACTGCCGTTCCGCTTCCATCGTCATCTACATCAGAATAATCCAATCGTTGAATGCATCGTCCGGACGGCGTGTAATACTTCGCGATGGTTAGCTTAACTTTAGCATTGAACTCTAAGTTCTTCGTTTGCTGAACAAGCCCCTTTCCATAAGAGTTTCTTCCAATCACCACACCCCTGTCCAGATCCTGAAGTGAACCTGCGACAATCTCAGAAGCCGATGCCGAATAATCGTCGATCAAAACAACCACGGGAATCTCTAAATTCCACGGCTGGTTCTGCGTTTTATAGGTGCGATTCACTTCTTCCACTCGTCCTTTGGTCTCCACCACCAAGCTTCCTTTTGGTATGAAAAAATTCACAATGTTGACCGCTTCATTCAACAAGCCTCCACCATTTCCCCTCAGATCGAGGACTAATTTTTTCATCCCCTTCCCTTCCAGGTCTGTAAGAGCCTCTCCTACCCGCTGACTTGCCGTGTTCGTAAAGGAATTCAATTTAACATACCCTACCGACTCATTTTCGTCAATGATTCCATAATAAGCCACTTCAGGAAGTTTCACATTTTCCCGAATCAATTCAAATGCAGACTCTGTGCCGTCCCGATCAACTACAATCTCAAGTTTGGTTCCAGACTGTCCCTTCAGCAGTGAACTCACCTCTTGAGTGCTCTTGCCCTTCATATCCTTACCGTCAATTCTCAGTATCTTATCCCCTGCGCGAAGACCAGATTTCTGAGCCGGATAACCCTCGTAAGGCTCGGTTATGATTGCATACTCACCGGATTTTCGAATGAGGGATCCTATTCCGCCGTATTCGCCTGTTGTCATCAATCTATAATCCTCGATCTTTGACTCCGGAATGTAATTGGTATACGGATCAAGAGATTTGAGCATGGCATCCAAACCGGTTTTCATCAATTTTCCGGGTTCTACCTCCTCTACATAAAACATATCGATCTCCTTATACACCGAACTAAAAATGCTCAGATTCTTGGTGATTTCGAACAAGTCCGAGCCTTTGACCGGAGAAAAGGAGAAAAACAGTGTGCTCCCGATACCGACAGTAAGCACCAGACTCCACATTACTAACTTTTGTTTCATACTAGTTGATTTATTCATTACCCAGCTTCCGCTCAATCTCTTTTTCTAAACGCTTTAAAGCTACGATTATTTTATCGTGAACCTCATCGTATTCCAATGGTTCCGGATTTCTGAAAATAATAAAGAGAGCCAGCTGTTTTCCCGACTCATGCATCGCCTCAAAAATGCCCACTTTATTTACCCGGTAGGACTCGCGAATGCGTCGTTTCATCAAATTCCGATCGGTTGCATTTTTAAAGTTTTTTTTGGGGACGGAAAAAGCGACCTGAACGAGTGATGCAGCGTTTGATTCATTCCATTTCCATAAGAAAATAAAAGGTCCGGAGCGCAAGCTGTCGCCTTCTTTGAACAAAGCTTCCAGTTCTGTTTTGCTCTTTAATCTCTCCGATTTTCCTAATGTATTTTTTGGATTCAAGCTGTTTGTTTTGAACATCATGCTAATTTGTACGCTCCCGGCTTCTAATCTGTCAGACCGTACTTGTTCATGTATTTTTGATAGAGATCATCCTGATGATTGCGCAAGATCATAAATCTACCCTGCACCATCGCCAGAGACAATTTATTGGTCATCATATCTAGCGCATCTCCTCGAGAGACAATTAACGTAGCATCCTTGCCCTCCTCTAATGTTCCGACAACATCATCAATTCCAAGAATCTCCGCTGCACTGGAAGTTATACTGGCCACTGCATCTTCATACGACAGTCCATACGCAACCGCCGTTCCTGCATAGAATGGCAAATTCCTAAGCCCCATTTGTTCCATGTCTCCCGCATTGTTCAAACAAAACTTAACTCCTGCATCTTTTAACAGCTTTGGCAATTTGTAAGGCAGATCGACATCCTCTTGCTGATACATAGGAAGGCTATGTAATCTGCGCAATACCACAGCTATATCGTTGTTTTTAAGGTTCTCTGCAACCAGATAGCTATCATAGCCCCCTACCAGAATCATTCTTTCAATATTGAATTGTTTTTTAAACTCAATAATGTCCTGAATCTCCTTCACAAAATCTGCATGGACACATACGCTCTTCCCTCCGGTAAATACTTCTTTCATTGCCTCAAATCTGAGATCCGTAGGTGACTTTTCTGCATAAAACCGATTGGATTCTTCCCATTTTTTTTCGGCATATACAGATGATTCCATAAAAAAGTCTTCCAGCTCCTTTTTCAGTACGTCGTACTTTTTATTCGGAACCCGTCCTCTTGTTTTCCAATCGAACGAGAACATTGCCGGCCAGTTGATGTGAATGGCATCGTCTTCTCTGTACAGCGCATCCTCCCAATTCCATCCGTCAAAATGCAAGATCGAAGAAGTTCCTGAAATTCGACCACCCCTTGGGCAGATCTGCCCAATCAACACACCATTCGTCTTAACGGTTGCCGTCACTCTCGAATCTGTATTAAACGCTATGGCTGATCGCACATGCGGATTCAGGCTTCCCGTTTCCCGATAGTCCTTGGTTGCCCGCACCGATCCGATCTCCTGCAACCCCACGGTTGAGTTCGGCGCAATGAAACCCGGATAAACGTGCTGTCCGGCTATATCTATAATTGTATCATAATCCGCCTCCTTGATGGTGATCAGCAACGCATTTTTCACCATAGTGATCTTTCCGTTCTCTATCGCAATGGCCGACTTGTTGATGGTATCACCATTTCCAATATGTGCTTTCCCATTCAACAATAAAATTCGTTGATCTGTTGGTTTTCCCGGCGGATAGACCTGAGCCAGTGTGGAACCAACATGGCTGAACACCATCAAAATCAATATGACTATTCGATCAATTCCCATCATCGGTTAATACGTTACAATTGTGTATTCTTCCTTTCTTGCCCACAATTTTTTGTGTTGGCTCACCTCCCAATTTAGCCTTGAGCATTTTTGAGATGAGTCGTGCTCTTTCTGCAGCAATCTCTTTTCGGAGTGCAATGTCTCGGTTCTTATC
Organism: uncultured Flavobacteriales bacterium; assembly: GCA_913030835.1. Lineage (GTDB taxonomy): Bacteria > Bacteroidota > Bacteroidia > Flavobacteriales_D > Parvicellaceae > UBA10066. The sequence continues at coordinate 10,534 of CAJWDP010000044.1, forward strand.
AAAAAGCACATACCCATCCACTATTGTCTGCTCTACTTTCGAGTAAACCGATAAGGGATTGCCGGACCATACAACCACATCGGCATCCTTACCTACTTTAATGCTGCCTACACGATCATCAATGTGCAATAATTTTGCAGGGTTAAGTGTGACCATTTTCAATGCATCCTCCTGACTCATTCCACCGTACTTTATTCCCTTAGCCGCTTCCTGATTCAGTCTTCTTGCCATTTCTGCGTCGTCGGAATTCACTGCCGTTACTACGCCCATTCTGTTCAATAAGCTTGGGTTATGCGGAATGGCATCACGCACTTCGTATTTGTAAGCCCACCAATCGGAAAAAGAAGAGCCCCCTGCCCCATGTTCTTTCATCTTATCGGCTACCTTATACCCCTCCAGAATGTGGGTGAAGGTATTGACCTTGAATCCCATCGAATCGGCCACTTTCATCAGCATATTAATTTCAGACTGCACATACGAATGGCATGTAATGAATCGCTCCCCATTCAGTATCTGCGCCAACGCCTCCAGCTCCAGATCTCTTCTTGGCGGATTCACTATTGGTGCATTCTTCTTTTTGCTTTTTCGATTGATGTACCGGTCCCATTCCTCTTCGTATTCACGCGCTCTTATGAAATGGTCGTAGTACACCTGTTCCACTCCCATTCTGGTTTGTGGAAAACGGACAGTGTTGTACGACCCCCAGTTGCTTTGCTTTACGTTCTCTCCCAAGGCAAATTTTATGAACTTGGGCATTTCGCTGTATTTCATCTGCTCGGGGGTCCAACCCCACTTCAGTTTGATCACGGCACTCTGACCACCGATCGGATTAGCTGAGCCATGAAGTAGCTGAGAAGACGTTACTCCACCTGAAAGCTGCCTGTAAATATTAATATCATCGGAATTCACAACCGTTGCAATGCTCACCTCTGCTGAGGATGCCTGACCACTTTCATTCACTCCCCGTGAGATGGCAATGTGAGAATGTTCATCGATGATCCCTGGCGTAAGGTGTTTTCCCGCACCGTTAATTACAATGGTTTCTGGATCAACAACATCCAAAATGTCACCGATCATCTTTATTTTTCCATCTCGGATTAGCAGATCCGTTTTTTCTAAAATACCCGAGTCTTCATTTGTCCAGATCGTTATGTCTCGGATTAAAATCTGCTTCAATGATGGAAGTGTATCCCAGCCGTAGGCCATCATTGGATAAGTAATGTTACCGATTCCGATCGTATCGGGTTTGATCCCGGTGTTGTTCTTGCTTTCCTTTTCTTTGTGATCTTTCTTTTTCAATGCCGCCCATTTCGCCCAGCTGCCATCCGGGAGGGTTCCCAATCCTTCCCATATTCCGCTTTTGGAGTGTACCGTGCCGGAAAGCGAGTAGAATTCATCGGACAATTTGAATGTCAGGGAGACCTTTCTGTCACTTAAGGTTAACATGCTTTTTACTTGCTTCTTGCGGGTGACCTTGATCGGTTTATTCGTTTGCTCATCCAATACCAGATCTCCGTTTTCTGAGACACTATCCGAAACGACGTTGTATTCTATGGTCGCCTTTGGCTTTTTCAGGGAGCCACTGACAACCAACGTTCGATCGTTCTCCTGAATTTTAAGTTTGTAGGTTCCTCGAATATCGACCAGATCCATCGGGTTGATGACAAATTCATCTCCTTGAACCCAATTTGAATAAATGACTGTATTCTTTTCAAACAGCTCTCCGGAACAAACCAAAAAATTCGCAAGCATTCCCACTCCGAGTCCACCTACCCGGTCTTGCGCATTGATCATTCTCGCGGGCACAGAGGTCAGGGCATTCAGCGCATCTGCTTCCGACAAGCCTCTGGCGATTGCTTTTCTGATGTTCCCAAAAAAGTCCGTTTTCTTTTGAAGACCGTACGTAGTTATGGCAAAGTCAATGTTATTAGCGGCCAAGATCTTGGGATTGCTCGGGGCAAGCTCCCAATGTTTCATTTGCGCCAATGTAACCAATCGTGCAGCATAAGCATCGGAAACATCATAGGGTTTGGGGAAATCCAATGGTATGATCACAGCACCTCCTGTAGCTTTGATCTCTTTGGCTCGCTGGTACTCATTTCCGGATCCTTTAAAAATGAATTGATGCCCGAATTCATCACCAATCGTATCTGCACGCAGGATGGTGAATTTATCGTTCGCTTCCACAATCTGAGGCAAGCTGGTATTTCTTTGAAACGCCTCCAGGCTCAGATCCAGAGAAAGGTCATTTTTGTTCTTGCTGTAATAGTCAGCATCGCAAAAGGTTTGACGAAGCAAGGCAATAGCACCCATCAACGACGAAGGGTAGCTTTGCCGGGAAGATCCTTTTGTAAACGAGTAATGTGTGCTGGCAACAGGGTCAATAATCAGATCACGATCCTTTCCTTCGTTCAATGAAACTAGAGCTGCCGTTCCTCTTGCAATACCGTCCATTCGATGGGTTAGCACACTGCCAAAGCCAATATTTCTCAGCTCCTTCGCTGATTTTTGATTGGCCGTAAAATGATCGGAAGTATTGTATTCGGGCCGAACGGCCTCATTCCAACCAAAAGCACCTTTCTTCTTCGTTTCGAGCTGAGGGCGCGGATCGTGTTTGCCTTGTTTTATTTCGGGCTGACCGTAATTGGAATAGACATCAACAAATGACGGATAGATATGTTTCCCCTTCATGTCCAGCTTAACCGTACCCTTAGGAAGGGAAACAATTGCACCTACCTTTACAATCTTTCCATTTTGGATCAGCAAAGTTCCCTTTGTAGTTAATGACCCCGAAATATGGAGAGTTGCATTAGTGAAAGCGTAATAGAGGTCTTTCTGTTGTTTCACTCCGTTTGTAGGATACAAATTAACATCCTGAGCGTGGTTCAGGAACAGTACGAAACACATTAGGATGGACAAAACTACCCGCATTCTGCTTTAAATTTCCGTCAAATTTAGGCTAATTCTTTAAAGTTTATGAATTCCATCCAAGCGAGGTCAAAAGGTTGACATCATCTTTATTACATTTGCAAACAAAATTACAGGATTATGGACGCATTGTTACACGCACATTCCGGATTACGGTACATTGTACTGCTACTACTTCTTATCGCCATCTTTCAGGGATTTATGGGGATGAGTGGTAAGAAAGTATTTACCAATGGCAATCGAAAAATAGCGCTTTTTGCTATGATCAGCTGTCACATTCAGCTGTTGCTCGGGCTGGTTCTCTATTTTTTCGGAAATGTTGGGCTTGCTACCATAACCAACCCGGCACTGGATTCGGTAATGGGAAATCCTGTAGCTCGATTCTGGGGCGTAGAACACATTACCGGAATGATTTTGGCCATTGCCCTCATCACAATTGGACACAGCAAGTCGAAAAAAGCAAATGAAGACAAAGCCAAATTCAAGAAAATCGCCATCTTTTTTACCCTCGGACTCATTATTATATTCGCTACGATTCCATGGCCATTCAGAGAAGCAATTGCAAGAGGATGGTTTTAAGAACAGCTGTTTTTAGCTCATTTCTATTTCTTTTAGTAAACTGCGGACAAGAGCCTCAGCCATCGAATATTGGCACTCTTGATCTAGAGGAGATCGACCCCTCCATGCTGTACAACAGGCATTGTGTGGATTGCCATGGAAGCAAAGGTGATCTCGGTTTGATGGGTGCCAGCAGTCTGGTTACTTCTAGCATGTCTTTGACAGATCGGATAGAGATCATAACCCATGGTAGTAAGAACGGGAAAATGAGGCCATTTGGTCAAGAACACTATGGAGGTTTGTCCGACGCTGAAATAGAAGCTGTGGCCGAATACATTGAAACGCTAAGGCAATAGTGGGAGATTATTTTTACACAGACAGAGCTACGGAGCGCGCCATATTGGTGGGACTTATTACCCCGGATCAAAATGAAGAGCAAGTTAAGGAGTACCTCGATGAGCTGGCCTTTCTAGCAGAAACTTCGGGAGCGATAACCGAAAAACGATTTGTTCAAAAGCTGGAGCATCCCAACCCGGCAACGTTTGTAGGAAAAGGAAAGCTAAACGACATCTGCAAATACGTCAAGGAAAACGAGATCGATCTGATCATCTTTGACGATGAGCTTACACCGACCCAGCTCAGGAACATTGAAAAAATGCTGGAAAGAAAAGTGCTCGACCGGAGCAATCTGATCCTAGACATATTCGCCAGCAGGGCAAGAACTGCCAACGCCAAAACGCAGGTAGAGCTCGCTCAGTACCAGTACCTTCTTCCGCGTTTAACCCGAATGTGGACCCACCTGGAAAGACAAAAAGGTGGAATCGGAATGCGCGGACCCGGTGAAACTCAGATCGAAACGGACCGGAGGATCATCCAACAAAAAATCACACTGCTTAAGGAAAAGCTGGCCAAGATCGACAAGCAGAAGGCTGTGCAGCGAGGAAACCGTGGAAAGCTGGTCCGAGTCGCCTTGGTAGGCTACACGAATGTTGGGAAATCAACCACAATGAATTTGTTGAGCAAAACCAAGGTATTTGCTGAGAACAAGCTGTTCGCTACGTTGGATACCACGGTGCGCAAAATTGTGGTGAAGAACATCCCGTTCCTGTTGTCTGACACGGTCGGCTTCATCAGAAAGCTACCGCATCAATTGGTCGATTCATTCAAATCTACTCTTGACGAAGTGCGGGAATCTGATATTCTGGTGCATATTCTGGATATTGCACATCCCGGATTTGAAGATCAGTACCATGTTGTTAATTCTACATTAAAAGAAATTGGCGCATTAAACAAGCCGACCATTGTCCTATTCAACAAGATCGATGCGTACTCTTTTTCGGATCATCTGCCTTATGAAATTCATAGCGAACATGCGAATGCCACTTCGTTAGCAGAGCTGAAAAAAACCTGGATGTCTAAAATGAACGACAAAAAATGTGTCTTCATTTCTGCTGCGAATAAAGAGAATATTGAAGAGCTAAAAACCATTCTTTACGAAGAAGTGAAGAAAATACACGTTGCCCGCTTCCCTTACAACGAGTTTCTTTACTGATCCACTATTGGGCTCGTAAATTATTCCGATTCCTCAATTCGCCCATCACTACGTAAAAGTCTCGTTCGATATCATTAAATTAGGCGCACTAAATTTTGATCCATGAAAAAAACGATACTCAGTTTGACACTATGCCTCTTGACCGTTTTGCTATTTGCTCAGCAAAAAACGTCGCAAGTTCATGGTGAGTCAATTCCTTACTATACAGAACGACCATCTACCAAAGGTTTTGTGATCTGGTCGGAAGACTTCGCATCCGGCATTCCCACCTCTTGGACAAATACAACACTATCCGGACCGGTAGACTGGAAGTACACAACGGTAGGACATACCGGTGGTTACCCAACCGCCGCAATCGAATCCTCCACAGCGAACAACGGCTGGATCATTGTTGATTCGGATGCGGATAATTTTTCCGGCGGAGGTGCCGAAGACTCTCATTTGTTAACCGATACGATCGACTGCACAGGATACCCCAATGTGAAGCTGGAATTTCAGCAGATGTTCCGACGTTGGCAAGCAGATATAACGACTGTGAGAGTTACAACAGACGGCGGTGCTACCTATACAGATTGGGAGCTGAATGCTGCCATTGACCAGTCGGGAACATCCAATCCGGATTATGTGAACATTGACATTTCAACTGCGATCGCTGCCAGTCCAAGTACGGTTCAGATCGAGTTCTGGTGGCAAGGAGCATGGGATTATGGCTGGCAAATTGATGACGTTGCTGTAAAAGAGATCGACTCCAACGATGTTCTGATGAAGAATGAATCGTTCAACAGCACCATAGAATACCACATGACACCGCTCAATCATGTAATTCCACACGATTTTACGGCTCAAGTAGAAAATATTGGTTTGAACGACCAGAACAACGTGAAGCTCTTTGTTGATGTGAGTGACGGATCAACAGCTGTTTATAGCGATTCTTCCAGTGCTATCGGCCTGCTTGCAACAGGATCGATTGATTCTCTTGAAATCACCAACACCTTCACTCCTTCTGCGCTCGGAACTTACTCCGTGGCCTTCCAAACTCAGCAGGATGAAACGGATCTCGACCTGTCCAATAACTCGTCGGTGCATACGTTCGAAGTAACCGATACCATTTACGCTGCGGACAATGGCTCGTATGGCGGCGAATGGTGGAATCAGGACACACAAGGGCTGGGTTCCGATCCTTATCACATTGGTGTTGCCTATGAAATCATGGAAAACGACTTAGCCACTTCCGTCTCTGTTTACATCGGTCCCAATACGGTTCCCGGTTCATTTATAACCGTAGAATTGTACGAATGGACGGGTTCGGAATTTTCGGTCGCGGCTTCTGCCGAGTCGGATGTATTTGACCTGGATGCATCGCATATTGACAGCTGGGTTACCATACCTTTTTTAAACAACTACGCGGTAACTGCAGGCGTGCCTGTTATGGCCTCTATTTTTCATAGCGGAGGACCAAACATCGTCTATGTTGGGTACGGAACAAACGTTGCACCCGGCTACACGTTCTCGGCAGATGATCCGAACACGGCATGGTCCAACCAACCCCGTTGCGCTATGATCCGTTTGAATCTTGCCAACGGCGTTAACGACATTGTGGAAAGTGATGAGGGTAAGCTGCAAATTTTCCCAAATCCGGCGCAGGATCATTTTCAGGTGAGCTGCTCTGCACTGGAATCGGATGCAAGAGCGGTTTTGACAGATCTTACAGGGAAAGTTGTTGTCAACCAAACGGTACCTGCCGGAACCACTAATTTTCTAATCGCTGTTGAAGGTATATCATCCGGGATCTATGAGTTCACGGTGATCGGCAATACAGGAACGATCAGCAAAAAGATTTCCATCCGGTAACAACTACAACCTGTTAGATCTTAAAAAAGGATGATCATTTCATCCTTTTTTTGTAGTCTTTCATAAAGGTTGATGCATATACAAATTCGGTAACTGCAGTGGCGTCCGTTGTAATGATCGATTTCCGATCGCCCTGCCACGCGTTGGTTCCGTGATGAAGAAACATGATGTTCTCTCCGATCTCGAGTACAGAATTCATGTCGTGCGTGATCACTACTGTGGTTATATTGTATTCCCGAGTAATGTCCTGGATCAGATTGTCTATTACAATGGCCGTTTTCGGGTCCAAACCTGAATTGGGCTCATCACAAAAGAGGTACCTCGGATTCATGGCAATTGCCCGTGCAATGGCAATTCTTTTCTGCATTCCACCCGATGTTTCTGCCGGGTACAATTTGTTTTTGTTTTGAAGCTCAACACGATTGAGGCAAAAGTTCGCGCGATCGAGCATCTCTTCGCGGGACATTTTTGTAAACATGGATAACGGGAACATGACATTTTCTTCTACCGTCATGGAGTCGAACAATGCACTTCCCTGAAATAACATTCCAATCTCCTGCCGTATTGCTTTTCGCTCAGAAGTAGATCCGCTTTGCATGTCTCTGCCATCGTACAGGACCTCCCCACTATCCGACTCGTGCAAACCTACGATGCACTTGGCCAACACAGATTTCCCCGAGCCGCTCTGACCGATCACCAGGTTTGTTTTGCCAGTATGGAACTGAAACGATATGTCGTCCAGCACCCGCACACCCGCGAAGCTCTTACATATGTTCTTTATTTCAATCAATAAGCAACAATTGTGTGACCAGATAATTGACCACCAGAATTACAATACTACTCCAGATCACAGCCTTTGTACTCGCCTTGCCCACCTCGAGTGCCCCACCTTTCACGAAATAACCGTAATAGGACGATACAGAAGCAATGATAAACGCAAACAGCACGGTTTTGATCAATGCGTAGGTAATGCTAAAGGGTTCAAACCAATATTGAATGCCGTACACATAGTCTGCCGTTGTAATGATGCCCGAAGCCGTTCCAACCACCCATCCTCCGAAGATGCCCAAGAACATCGAGTAAATGACAATGAACGGAAGGATAAACATGAAGCCCAATATCTTTGGCAGGATCAAATAGTTTTTCGAATTCACTCCCATGGTTTCGAGGGCATCGATCTGTTCGGTTACCCGCATGGATCCCAGCTCTGATGATATTCTGCTGCCAACAATACCTGCCAGGATCAGGGAAATGATGGTGGGGGAAAACTCAAGCACAATGGTTTGTCTGGTCGTAAATCCTACGGTGTATTTCGGAATCAAAATACTATCTATGTTCGCCGCCGTTTGAATGGTAATTACCATCCCCATGAAGACCGAAATGATGAATACGATCCCCATCGAGTTGATACCGAGATTCATCACTTCATCCACGCATCGTTTCCAGAACACCTTCAACCGTTCCGGTTTGGCCATACAGCCCCCGAGCATTAACGTGTACTCTCCGATCCTGTTGATAAAATTCAAAACTGCGCTTTACCGATGCAAATTAATTCAAAACCACCACTAAAGTAACCATATAAGAAAGAATCCCCTACGGTTATTTCTGTACTTTTGAACACTTCATTGAAGATGGACAGCATTAAATCCAAAACACGATGACTCCCAAGAGCACCATAGACCAGCTTAAAAACCACGTTCCCGGAAAGAGCTACGGGTATGTGGTTCGACTGCTGGAAAGCTATGAGCTTTTTTTTCGAATCTCCAGACCCAGGGTAACCAAATTGGGGGATTACAAGTACGACCGACGAACCAGAAAGCACGCTATTTCAGTGAATGCCGATCTGAATCCCTACTTGTTTCTCATCACCTTCATGCATGAATTTGCCCACTTCCTGCAGCACACGAATTACCGACGAAGAACTCGGCCACACGGATCGGAATGGAAACGCGAATTCCAAACCCTCATGCGGCCGCTCATCGAAGAGTCGATCTTCCCGGATCCCGTCAGCGCTCAGTTGGATCGGCACATGGAAAATCCAAAAGCATCGTGCTCGGACATTGCGCTAATGCGTTTACTGGAAGATTACGATACCGCCCTATACACCCGACTGGAAGACCTCAACGACGGAGACCTCTTTCGGCTAAGCAATCAACGAACCTTTCAGCGAAAAAAGAAGCTGAGAACCCGTTACGAATGCATCGAAGTTTCCACCAATCGCAAATGGTTTGTGCATTCCATGGCCAAAGTGGAAATTGTAAATAATTGAAGAAATTATGAAAGTATCGGTTTCGGTTCTGTACTTTCGCGCTACATTAAAACAAGACGTAAATGATAACTACAGATGCAGAGCTAATTGTATCGAAAATGGCCGAAGGCCTGGTCGGTTCAGAGATCATCAAGCTGGCCGGTGAGGTAAAAGCCAAAATTGCAGCAGGCGAGCAGATCGCCAACCTAACGATCGGAGATTTCAATCCTTCTCTGTTTCCGATCCCCAACCAACTCAAAGAGCACATCGTAGGTGCCTATGAAGAGGGCTTGACCAACTACCCGATGGCCAATGGGATGACAGAGCTGCGCGAAACCGTATCGAATTACATCAGCTCTCGCCAAAAGCTGAATTACAGCCCGGATGAATTTCTGATCTCAGGCGGAGCCCGACCTCTGATCTATGCAACGTATCAGGCTCTGGTTGATCCGGAAGATGTTGTCTTGTTCCCGGTACCTTCCTGGAACAACAATCATTACACACACCTTTCCAGAGGTAGAGCAGTGTTCATTGAAACACAAGCCGAAGATAATTTTATGCCTACCGTTTCGGATCTGGAACCGTACATCTCTGATGCTACGCTGATCGCTGTTTGTTCCCCGCTCAACCCAACCGGAACAGTATTCACGAGAGAGCAACTGGAAGCAATTTGCGATCTTATTCTGGAAGAGAACAGCAGACGAGGCCCTGATCAAAAGCCCGTTTATTTGTTGTACGACCAGATCTATTGGTCACTCACATTCGGTGAAACGGTTCATGTAGATCCTGTTTCCATTCGCCCCGAAATGAGAAACTACACCGTTTTTATCGACGGCATCTCAAAAGCATATTCTGCAACCGGTGTTCGATTGGGGTGGGGATTCGGTCCGGAGAAAGTGATCAACAAAATGAAGTCGATCTTATCGCATGTTGGCGCCTGGGCACCGAAAGCCGAACAGATCGGAACAGCACGATTTCTTTCCGACACTCATGCCGTGGATCAACACCTGAAGGAGGTCCGGAACAAAATTGAATTTCGGTTGAACGGTTTCTATTCCGCATTTGAAGATTTAAAAAACTCAGGCCATCCGATTGAGGCCATACCGCCACAAGCGGCGATGTACCTGACCGTTCGTTTTTCGTTGAAAGGGAAAAAAACGATGGATGGACAATTACTGGAAACTACAGAAGACGTTACCCGATACCTGCTCAATGAAGCAAAGCTGGCCATTGTTCCGTTTTATGCATTCGGAACAAAACGAGATTCCGATTGGTATCGCCTATCAGTAGGAACAGCGGCAGAAGAAGATATTGAGCGCGTGCGATTCAATCTGGAAGGTGCATTAGCGAAACTATCCTAAATTTGCAGCTATTATGAAAGACAATTTTGCCGTAATCATGGCGGGTGGAATCGGAAGCCGATTCTGGCCCATGAGCAAAACCGCCTATCCGAAGCAGTTTCACGATGTGCTGGGAACGGGCAGAACGCTGATCCAGATGACCTTTGATCGATTCAAGGACATCTGCCCGGATGAGAACATTTTTGTTGTGACCAACGAGATCTACAAAGAGCTCGTTTTGGAACAGCTACCCGGAATTTCAGATCAGCAGGTATTGTGCGAACCCAGCCGACGAAATACGGCACCTTGTATCGCTTACGCCTGTTACAAAATTCGCGATCTGAATCCCAATGCCAATGTCGTTGTTGCTCCTTCGGATCATCTTATCCTAAAAGAAGCGGTGTATACTGAAACGATCAATACCGCGATTGAGCAAGCACGAGCCAACAGCAGCTTGGTGACCCTGGGAATCAAGCCCAGCAGACCGGATACCGGGTACGGATACATCCAGTTTGTAGAGGACGATGCAACCGTTTCGGAAGGAGTGAAAAAAGTAAAAACCTTTACTGAAAAACCTCAGCTGGAGCTCGCCAAAGAATTCTTGAACAGCGGTGATTTCTATTGGAACTCGGGTATTTTCATCTGGACATTGGAGAGTATTATTGCTGCATTCGAAGCTCATTTGCCCGAAGTAGATGCCCTATTCAAAGAAGGGGAAGGCAAATACAACACAGGAGAAGAAAGAGCATTCATTAACGAGATCTACCCGGTGTGTAAGAACATATCGATCGACTATGGCATCATGGAAAAGGCCAAGAACGTGTACATTGTTTTATCGGATTTCGGTTGGTCGGATCTGGGTACATGGGGCTCTCTTTACACCCACATTGAGCACGATAAAAAGGAAAATGCAGTTGTAGGAAAAAATGTGATGCTGTACGATTCGGAGAACAACATCGTTAAGGTACCGAACGAAAAGCTGGTGGTGATACAAGGCCTTACCGATTACATCGTTGTGGAAAGCGACGATACTCTATTGATCTGCAAAAAGGAAGACGAGCAAAAGATCAAGCAGTTCGTGAGTGACATTAAGACGAACAAGGGCGATCAATACGTTTGATGCTTCAGTATCGGATAAGCAGTCCTTTCCCTTTGCTTCCAACGGCCACGGCCGATCTAATTTCCGCCAACGGCTGAATGGCATTCAGGTTTTCTTTGTTCATCTGATTCCAGGTTAATCCGCCATCGCGGGAGATATCGGTTCCATTTGTGCCAACACTTAAGTACATGTCGTCCTGCACATAGCAAACGCCCGATCGGTATCCTGAACCACCTTGGGAAAGCGTCCACGTTCTTCCCCCGTCTTTGGTAAAAGCGCAGCAGCTATCACCTGACGGATCTTCCCAGCTGCCTCCCGCCACAACCCCTTCCAGTTCGTTCTTCCAGGCCATACTGTATATTCCTTTACCTGATCCACGAGCCAGCGGAGTTTCGATGGCCTCCCAGGTTTCCCCATAATCCGTTGTTTTGAACAGTCGCGCTTTCTCTCCTCCCCAGCCAATGTAGGCAGTACCCTTGCCCATGCATACCACCCCGGTGCCACTGGCCGCAAACCCTGCCTCATCTTTTAAGGGCGATGGCAATTGATCACTTGGAACTCGTGTCCATTCCCGACCGTGGTTTTGGGTTTTTAATACAAAATGATACCCATCCAATGGATCTCCATAGACCAATCCGGCACCATTTTCCCAGAAATCCATCCCATCCATAAACACACTGGAATCGGCATTGAAGTACTGGGTATTCCAGGTTGAAGCTACCGGATCGTTCTGGGCAGCTCGCCACGATTTCAGGTAACCCGGTGTGCCGATGGATAGCACATGGATGTGTTGTGCGCTGAATTCCACATCCCTCAGGTGCAGTGAATCTACATTGAAGTTATTTTCCCAGGTGATGCCTTCCGGCTGCACGCGACCAACAGCAACATGACCTGAAGATCCTGAAATGATGATCGTGTCTCCCTTTGTGAAAAGGCCACGGTAATGCTGATTGGTATCCAGACTGAATTTTGTTTCGCTCCATTTGCCATGAGCAATTGGTGATTCCTCTGATGCACTATTTTCGCCAGCTTCTGCAATCGATGTGACGGACTCCTGCTTGCCCTCATCGCCTCCACATCCCATGGTAATTAAAACGATTGCAATCAGGATGCTATTCAGTACTGATCTCACGACTTTTTATTTTCAATATTAGCACATCCCATCGGGGAAACAAATCATTTTAACATCTCCCTCCGTTTCCACCCAATCAAATTTACCCTTACAACGCCAATAGATTACGTCTTGGGTGCTTCAGTTTGCAAAAAAAACAATCATGAAAGCTCAGCTAAAGATCGATGAATTTCAAATTGATGAACGGTTACAACTCACCGTTTCTTTTGCCTATAACCCACAGCTGGTTGAATTGGCTAAATCCATCGGCATGCGATGGAACCCTGCGTACCGATTCTGGACCATGGAGCACACAAAAGCCAATCGTGCTGCCTTGGTCAGAACATTTACGCAGATTGCCACTATTGAGGTGTCGGACTCTCTTTCGGACCTGCATGTAAAGCAAACCTACACGGAAAAGATCAGGCTACCAAAAGAGCTAAATGAACCTGCCGAGCTTCAACTGAACCGTTTTAAGGGCATGCTCGCCAATAAACGATACAGTGCAAGTACTTGCGCCACGTATACATCCCTGTTGCGAAAGTTTTTCGCTTTCCATTTCGACAGGGACCCATTGAACTTGAACATGGATGATGTTGGCGATTTTAACCGTGAGTTTATTTTGGAAAATAACTACTCGATCAATACTCAGCGTCAGTTCACTTCTGCGTTAAAATTGTTTTATGGAAACACCGAAGGTCATTCCATGGAGGTCGGCAGTTTGGTTGCACCCAAAAAATCGAGAATGCTACCTACGGTTTTGTCTCAAAACCAAGTAGCTGACATTATACAGGCCACGGCAAACCTGAAGCATCGTACCATTATCACTACGTTGTATGCTACAGGAATTCGGTCGAATGAGCTCCTAAACATTGAGCTTTCTCATATCGATTCCGGCTCGCTAACCCTCAATGTTGTATCGGGTAAAGGAAGGAAAGACCGAAACATTCCGCTAAGCGAAGATCTGCTGGAATTGCTGAGGAAATATTACAAGGCCTACACGCCAAAGAGGTATTTATTTGAGGGAGCAAACGGGTTTCGCTATAGCTCTTCGAGCATGAACAAGGTGATCAAATCGTCTGCACAAAAAGCCGGCGTTAGAAAAAAGGTAACCTGCCATACATTTCGTCATAGCTATGCGACTCATTTGCTGGAAAGCGGCGTGAATTTGCGCTACATACAAGAGCTTCTTGGTCATTCCAGTCCAAAAACTACACAGATCTACACCTACGTTAGTCCTACTTATCTTGGTCAGGTAAAATCTCCTTTGGACAACCTAAACATTGACTTGTTAGAGCCTGAGATAAAGTATCAAAAAAGTAGCAATAACATCCGGAATCGGGGGGATAAAGAGAATAATTATACATTTATAACGTAGTTAGCAGTCATGGTCTGATGAAAAAAGCTGTTGCATTAATATTGATCATAGGAACTCTTTTCCCACTTCTTCATTCGTGTAAAAAATATGAAGACGGTCCATTAATTAGCTTTCGGGGGAAGGAAAAAAGACTCACGGGTGTTTGGGACCTGACTGAATCATCATCAGATTCTGGGGCTGTTCCTGATTCGTTGGTCTGTAACACCCTTACCTTTGGTCATCAAGTAACAGGAGGTACTTTCTCTTGCACGGGCACAGGAGGTTTAGGTGATTTTGCCCAAGGTAGGTGGTATTGGAGTGATACTAAAGAGTTCGTTACAACTGCTGTGGCAAGTACATTATTATATATTGGAATGTTACACATTTCAAACCAATGGAGAATAAAAAGGCTCAAGATGCATGAGTTGTGGTTAGAGGCCCAAAGCGGGTCAACCACATATTTGTTCAAATACGAAAAAAGAGAAGAGTGAGAAATTCTCCTCTAAATACAACAAACAGCTATAACACTATTCAAACAGTGGAGAACGACCACGAGCTGCTAACAACGCATAAATCTTAACTCTAAACGAGTTAACTTTATGCTGAAACGTTGGTTCCCATTCACCTAACGGTGAACTTTTATCCTTTCGTGACAAGCACTCTCAGTCTAAAAGCTAATGGGAACCAATGTCCCGCTAAACCAAATTTCTGTCATCACTAGACACCTCTCACCTTATAGGTGGCATCGAGCAAAACGGAAACCAACAACGGCTGAAACGAAATTTGGATCCCCTAATTCAAACTTTACTTTTGTCGCAAATACTCCGTATTTTCACAAAACCGTTTTAAATAGGTGAACTTCGTTTAGCGGGACATTAGCGGTCATTATATAGCGAGTCAAAAAAAAACGAAAATGAAAATACTTAAAATATCACTTCCGAATAATTCAATACTGAATACTTCGAATAAAGAATATGACTACGTAGATAGTTTTCAAGGCGTTCTTAATGACAATGAAAACAAATTCACATCGACAGACATTAGTAAAGCATTTTTTTCGAGCGGACCGAAATGGGTCGGGAGATTATTTATTCTGAGAAATAAAATTGTCTCAATATTTGGACTAAAAACTTCGGGAAATATTTCTGATAGAGAAAAACAGCTTGAAAATTTCAAATGTGAGCCAGGTGAACAGCTAGGCCTTTTCAAAGTGTTCACTACAACTGAAAATGAGGTCATTCTAGGAGAAGATGATAAACATTTGAATTTTAGAGTCTCATTGATTTTAAACCCAAAAGGAAAAAAAACAGAAAATAAAGACCTAATAGTTTCGACAACTGTAGAATTCAATAATTGGTTTGGACGATTATATTTTTTACCTGTTCGACCATTTCATAAACTAATTGTTCCGACAATATTAAAAGGAATGATTAGAGACTTAGAAAAACAAAATGTATAATTTGAAATTAAAAACGAACCGCTAACACTGTCTAAAACGCATGCCCTAACCCATACCAACGCACGTCATTTTAGACGCACCGTTATACTTAA
>CAJWDP010000045.1 GCA_913030835.1 uncultured Flavobacteriales bacterium
CGGAATAGCTTCGATCTGCCTTAACCAATATAATTTTATCCGGATCAACATATCTGTATCCGTTTGCAATAGGAAATGCAATTTTATTACCGGGGACAGCAGATCCATCGGCAGCAGCTTCTTTTTCCGCAACCATTCTTTCTTCCAAGGCCAGTAAATCATCAATATCCAATGGTTTTAACAAGTAATCCGTCGCTCCCAATCTCAATGCCTTCACTGCATATTGTTTATGCGCCGTGTAAAATACTACTTTCCCCCCAAGATCCTCAGCCAATTCATACACTTCAAATCCCGTACCTCCATGCATTTCAATATCCAGGAAAACCAGATCGGGTTCTGAATTTTTCCATAACCTAAGTCCACCCGTCATAGTTTGACTCGTTCCTACTACTACAATGATGTTGGCGTACTCCCTGATGGCCGCAGAAAGATTTTCTATTGAATTGGATTCGTCATCTATGATAATTGCTCTTATCTCCATCATTAGCTTTTTGTCTGATCAATCAAAAGTAACGGCAACTCAAATCGAACCAACGTTCCTTCAGCACCCTCCGTTTTTCTGTCCAATGCAGCAAAATTTGCACTAAACTTATGCTGTTTTTCAAGTAATTCCAATCTTAATCCTATAATCGCTGAGCTTTTCGCTGCGCCGAGGCTGTTTTTTTTCTGCGCTTTGTCTATGCCGATTCCATTGTCTTCTACCTCCATCAACAAGGTATTATCCCCTTCTTTCACTCGAACCGTAATGTGCGGTTCGTCGATTCGATCATGATTGAACCCATGCCAGATGCAATTCTCCAGAAGTGGCTGTAAAATAAATGGGGGAACTCCATATAATCGAGTATCTCGGCTCACATCCAATTCGATCTTCAATTCTATGATTTGCTCTATTCTTCTTTGCTCCAAATCAAAATAGGTTTTCAACATATCCAATTCATCGGACAGAGCGATCGTATCTGCGTCGGCATGCTCTAAATTACTTCTCATCAATCGAGCTAAATTGGAAATGTACTTATGAGCTACTCTCTTATCACCGCTTAGAATCGCGTTCTGAATTGCGTTCATAGAGTTGAAAATAAAGTGGGGTTTCATCTGCAAAGTTAACGCCCGTTGCTGATAAGCATAGGTATCTGAAATCAGCTTATCCCTTTTCATCTTTTTTCGCAACACATATCTCATGAGCAAAAGTGCACCTGTAAGAATAAGCAAAGAACAAGTAATGATGACCCAAACACGCTCCCAGACCGGTTTCAACACTTTTATGCGAAATACAGACCCTAATTCGATTGGTTCACTTCTACCATCATGGATCATAAAACGAATCTCATAATCTCCGGATGCAAGATCATTCAATTCAAAATGACCCGATTCGTTGTTTACAGTCTTGTCATTCACCTGCATCAAAAAAACGCCCCTTCCTCCACAATCATAGCAAATTCCAGAAACAAAAAATTCTACAGAATTCTCGACCGGGGATAGCTGAATCTCCATATTCCATTTATCAATAGAAACCCCGCTAACTCGAACCGAATCCAAAAAAATATCTGTATCCCTGCTGAAAACTATATCCCCCATTTCAAAAATATTCAGCCCTTTTCTTGTGCCAACAACTACCGTAGAGTCTTGTGTGTCAATTGCCGTAATTCGATTTGAAAGCAGTCCTCCAGAACGACCCAGACAGGAAATATCCCAGCTGCCAGTAGAACGATCAAGAAATACTATTCCCTTTCGCGTGCCGAGCAAGAGCCTTTCACGATCTACAATTGAGATACAATAAATTGCATTGCTTGGCAATCCATTACTTTCATTCAACACAACAGTAGAGTCCGAATTGTATATAATCAGCCCGTTGGTTCGTGTGGCAATAAATAATTCCTCGCCCAACAGCTTCAAATCTTCTACGCGACCTCGAACATTTGCTATTTTGGTTAATTCAGAAGTGTTGAGATTGATTCGATCCACCCCATCGAAGCGAGCCAATAATGCGGTGCTGTCCGTTTCAAAAATTGCACGGAATACTCTCCCAACACTGTAGTATCGAATCGTATCTTCAATTTCGTCTAAAACACTTGTACCGAACTGACCTGCGCATATAATCTGGTTCGTGCCTTGTCTGTAATCATTTATGGTACCTAAGCTACGCTCTGATAATTTGGCTAGCGTTTTATCCTCATTCATTTTAAACAACCCGCCACCTCCAATGCCAATACTGTTATCCATCCTGAATATCCCTCTTACTGAACCAATAGTCAGTTTATCAAGTACACGTCCAGAATAGGATACCTGTTGAACATTTCCTGATCTGTCTTTTACAAAGACCCCCTGACTATCTGAGAGTGCTACGAGCTGAAGCACAGAAAGAGTCGTCCCGTCCAAATTGTTTGTTATGGCCTTGATTTTTGGATTCGCAGAATAAAAGGCTCCCTTTTCAAGAGTAGAGAACCAAAGCCCTCCATTTCTATCGCGCATGGTATGCGATACCGACAATCCGGATAACAGATGCCTTCCAAATTTAGCTTGATCATCCTCAACTACTATTTCCTGAATACCGCCTGATGCCATACCCACCCAAAGCACATTATCTATACAATCGTTACTAATAATCGGACCAGACAAAATGATTGGTACTGATCTCATCCCATCCGCCAAAAGCAATATTCTTTTTCCGGTGGAAATACTAATCTCATTGGTAGGCAATGAGGTAACTCTTATAATATTTCCTACTTCATCCAGTTTGACATTCAATGGTTGTTTCCAGGTTGGATGTGAAAGCACAGCTTCATGCAACGTATCGTAACTTATCGACGATACCACTTTTGAGACCGACCCATACACCAATTCGCTCGAATCGATAAAAGTTTGAAGAACGTATGCCCTTTCCTTCATTGGAAAGGATACTTTTCCAATTGTGTCAACTTTAACAATTCCCAACTTATTGTAACCTACCCAAACATTGCCTTCAGTATCTACCTTCAATGTTGCGGGTATCGGATTACCATTCAAAGCATTCAGTAACTGATCATTAAATCGAAACTCATGGATCTCTCCGTCCTCCAAATAAGACAATCTGCAGTTAAATGCACTGAACCAGATTCTGCCTGCATGATCTTCAAACGTCTGAAAAATAACATCGTCGGGCAACCCATTTCGAGAAGAAAACACTTCGAAGTTTCTGCCGTCAAATCGCGCAACTCCCTGATCTGTGGATATCCAGATGTACCCTTTGGAATCCTGCATGACATGATACACCTCATCACTTGGAAGGCCGTCTTCCACGTTGAAATTGATCATACTCACCTCTGCACTCGTATGCTGACCGAAGCATAAGCCGGAAACCAAAAAAGCAAACCCCAGTGCAGTTAGCGACTTACTTCGCCACCACAATATTGAGCTTATCCGATATGACTGAAATGATCTCATTGTATTTTATGATGGTCGACATCACCTGGGCTTCCTCATCCGGTGAAAGCTTATTTTTCAAACGAACTCCAAGCTCCGCTTTCATTAGCCTGACTCTACGTAATTTATAGATCCAAACGGCTTCTTCTACTGCCCGCTGAAGCTTCATTTCTTCGGTTTCCGGGTAGATGTTGTGCATCTTGGTCCAGTTTTCACTCAAATAATGTCGATCCGCAGAAAGGTTGACTGCACAGGAGCTGATCTCTTGATTCTCATGATTCACAAAATGTTTTAGGTTCGGGATGATTCCATCCCTCGCTGCGATCTGGAATTCATTCAAGATCAATTTTGCTCTTTCATTTGACAAACTAATGTCGCTTTCTTCCAATTCCTCCAGAATAAACTGAACGACAGGAATTTCAATTTTTTCCGTACCACTTCCGTCTTCGGATTCAATTTCAACTTCCACTCCAAAAGAACCGTAAAGCAACATTAATCGGATCAGATCAAATTCCTGATAATCCAAATCAATTCCAGGTGCAGGTTGTTTTTCCGGAGTTTTGGTCTCCGGCACAATCAGATCCAATGTATCGGCATCCGTATATCCCTGCTCTCGCCGATCCTTCTTTTGGTTGTTTCTTAAAATCTTGTTCAGCTCACTTATGAGGGTTTGTTCAGCGATTTCAAATTGCTGACTGGTTTGCTGAATGTATACAGACCGTGAAATTTGATTCGGCACCAACGCTATGGACTCCAACACCTCGCGAATAAGACCCGCTTTTTTGATCGGGTCGTTTTTGGTCTCAGCCAAAACGGTATTTGACTTGTATGAAATAAAGTCTTGTGCATGTTCTTCCAAATAAGCAACAAGTTCATCTGAAGACACACGCTTGCTGTACGAATCGGGATCTTCTCCTTCCGGGAAAGGCACGACCTTTACATTCATCCCCTCCTCCAAAATCAAGTCAATTCCTCTGAATGACGCTCGGATCCCGGCAGGATCTCCATCAAATAAAATGGTGATGTTGGGGGTAAATCGCTTGATCAAGCGAATCTGACCCGGAGTAAGGGCTGTTCCCGAAGATGCTACCACATTTTCTATTCCCGACTGGTGCATTGAGATCACATCTGTATATCCCTCAACCAGATAGCACAGGTCTTTATTCCTTATGCTGTTTCGTGACTGATAGATTCCATAGAGAACATCCGATTTATGGTAGATCGGACTTTCCGGAGAATTGAAATACTTTGCAGTTTTCTTGCTCTTCTTTAATGTTCTACCGCCAAATCCAAGCACCCTTCCGGTCAGGTTGTGTATGGGAAACATCACCCGTCCTCTAAAGAAATCAAACCTATCTCCATTTTCTTTCTCCTTGACCAGTCCCAGCTTCTCAAAAAATTCCAAATTGTGGCCACCTTCATCAGCCGCTTTGATCAACGCATCACTCTTGTCAGGGGAATAACCGAGCTGAAATTTTTTGATGACATCATCACGGTAACCCCGCTCTAAAAAATAGCTCAACCCAATTGCTCTGCCCTCCTCACTTTCCAGCTGATCGGTAAAAAACTTTTCCGCAAACGCATTGGCGATAAACAGCGAGTCGCGCTCGTCCAGTTTTGCCTTTTCTTCAGGGGTCAGCTCCCGTTCCGGGATTTCGATGTTGTAATACTTTCCAAGCCAGCGCAATGCTTCCGGGTACGAATAGCTTTCGTGCTCCATCAGAAAGGAAACCACATTTCCTCCCTTACCTGAGCTAAAATCTTTAAAGATCCCCTTTGCAGGAGACACCATAAAGGAGGGAGTTTTTTCACTCGAAAATGGGCTTAATCCTTTGTAATTCGATCCGGACTTTTTCAGGTTGACGAATTGCCCGATCACTTCTTCGATCCTGGCCGTTTCGAATATCTGATCGATTATGTGCTGGGGAATTCTCATGGATTAACAAAGATAATACTATCGTCGTGCATTTATCGGCGATGTTCAAAAGAAGGTGAATTCTTTTCCTGTTCGTATACAATCATCGTTCAGATCAACTACAGAATTATGAAATAATGCATTCCGTCATTAAAATTGCATCGATCATCACATATCGCCAACCACACACCCCAACAGACAGTATATTTACACACATAGACTAAAGTAACTGCGAAAATTGCCATGTTCTTGCCCTGATTTGATCTTAACCACATGGCAATTTTCCGGTCTATACTTCTCTGACTTCTTATCCCAACTTTACATGTAATGCTCATGATGATATATTGTCACGGTGGGCAAATGGTGTATTTATCTTCTATGTTAAAGGTATAATGCCATTTAGACATGTATAAATATGCTTCCTATTTGTGATGAAATAATTGCCCCTCTGCTGTAATCATTGTTTATTTGACTTAAACCGTAACTGATTGCATTATGAGAAAGAGAAGTTTATTGTTTCTGCTGATCACCTTTACTATCCCAAATATCTTTGGGCAGTGTTTATTCTTTGACACGCTACTTCCGCATCCTACTGCAAGTTCAATGCTTGATCTGAATTCATTTCAGACCACGATAGCAAATGGAAGCCTTAACCATCTGGACTATATAGGTAAAACCGACCTCCAAAGCCCTTTGTACCGCTCAACATTTTGGATCGGCGGTATGGACGCGAGTAACAATATCTATTTTTCCGGTGGACAATATTATTCCGAAAATTCTTTCTCACCCGGGCCTCTTCGCACAAATGGCACTACGGAATGGGAGATTTCTGACAATTTTAATCGTACTTGGAAGATAAATCGATGGGAAGTACAACTCTTTAGAGACTGGTTTCTTGGTAATATATCTGTTCCAAACTATACAATACCAGAATCCATCCTTTCTTATCCGGGCAATGGAAATGCTAGTTTGGGATATGCACATATGCTCGCCCCTTTTCATGACCACAATAATGATGGAATTTACAACCCGAACGACGGTGATTATCCCGAATTTGATTTGGATGGAGTTATTGGTTGTGGTGACAAACTGTATGGTGATCAATGTATTTTCTGGATCATGAATGATTTGCGACCCAACTCAAACAATGTAGGTTCATCGTTACAGGTAGAAGTACACTGTCAGGCTTTTGCTTATGTAGGCAGCGAAAGTTTAAACAACACCACATTCATGCGCTATAAAATTATCAATCGATCGCCAATTGATTATCACGATGTTTATATAGGAAATTGGTTTGACGGTGATTTAGGAAGGGGCACAGATGACCGTATTGAATCAGATGTCCCCAGAAGTTTGGCAATTGTCTTTAATGGAGACTCCCTAGACGAATTGAATTATGGCTTGCATCCACCTGCTTTTGGTATCGATGTATTACGGGGTCCGGGAGCTATACCTTTTGATGGATTGGACAATGATTACGATGGTTTAGTCGATGAAGCCGATGAAATGAATTTATTGTCTTTTTTCAAAGGTTTAAGCGCCGACATGCCTGACCCAACCTATGCCTCCGGAATAGATTACTACAACGCTATATCCACCTCTATCGATTACGACAGCACAGGTATTTTAACGTCACACACCTATCCGGGCCACTCAGACACGGCATATTGGTATTCGACGAACGGAATTGATCCGGGAAGTGGTGGTTGGTTCGACACCTTGCCACCCGGAGATCGAAGAATGTTGGGCTCCACAGGACCATTCTCTATTAGTTCAGGTGACTCTGTTGAACAAATGCTTGCATTAGTTTGGGCCAGAGATTTAAATGGCAACCACATCGATTCCAAGGAAAAACTCAGGCTTGTTTCCGACACCATTCAGGACTTCTCAGACAATTGCATGAGCATTGCCTGCCCGGAGCTATACTCAGATTTTGGTGTATATCAAGAACGAACAAATTTTGTTTTTACACCGATTCAGGAAGCCATATCGTACAGCTGGGACTTTGGAGACGGCACAAGCTCAACCAATAAATACGGCATTCATACGTATACGGAGTCTGACACGTTTAATGTTTGTTTGAATGCTTCGAACGCATGCAGTTCAGTTTCAGTATGCAAAGAAATATTCTTAGATGCCATCAATTTTAACCTCCCCACATTTCCCGTTCAGCGAATCCAGGGAACAGGAAACGGCGGATGGGATCTTGAAATAATGGACACTTGTATCCAGTCATTCGAGCTATCGGGAAACAACATTATTGAACACCCGATTTACAAACCGAACCACTCTCCGATTCGTGTTGAACTAATCGAACCTTCTATGGTTGATTCTGGAACTTATCAACTCAAAATGTATCCGTCAGGGGGATGGCTTAGCCCCTTTACATGGAAAATGTATCGTATAGGTTATACCGACACGGTATACGCTGATACAAACATTTCGATTTACAATCGCCAGCTCATACCGCAATGGGGAATTGCAGTTACAATAAATCCCACCAATTATACCCAACCATTTTCTTCATTTATTTACACCCCACCGATTACTTCTGATGTGAACTACGAAGACCCCACTAAAGATTGGTTAGGATTCATTGAAGACGAAGACATCTTGGGCCCCACGAATTGGATTTTGTCAGGCACTAGGGCTTTAGACTCCGACCCAGCCACTTACCCCAATTATTGTTGTGACCCGGCATCACAAAATGACTATGTTGGCATAGACGACATCGAGTCTTACGAAACCCTATTGGGGGGGGGTGCAAGCCCATATCGCTTAGTATCCCGGCGTTGTCCTGGTTCCATTGTAGCACAAGACTTTATGGGAACGCTTTCAGCGAATGATTTCAATTTTTTGGCAAGCATTGATCTTGTATTTACGAATGACACCACACTTTGGACACGATGCGCTGTTGTGGAAACCCATGATACCGACACCCTAAGCATCGGACACGCCAAAAAACAATACGCAAGAATGAGTAATTCCGTAAACAAGTCAGGTAATCCCGATGGGACCGGAATAGGTATGGGTTGGTTTCCCGGTTATGCACTTAATGTTGAAACGGGAGAGCGACTGAACATTGCTTTTGGTGAGGATTCCGGCCAACCAATGAATAACGGTACGGATATGATCTGGAATCCATCAGACATTAAATACGATAGCTTGGGAAATCCAGTTTTTGGGGGGAAGCATCCGATCTTCATTTTCGGCAAAACTCAAATCGACTCATCGTTCTTTAATTATATGCCAATGTACGATGGCGGTGTCTTCCTTGAGTCATATTTGGCGGATTCTAATTCCGCTAATTCAGCTACAAGGAACAAAGTATGGCGTTCGTGCATGTACGTTTTATACCCTATTTTGAAACCGGGCAGGAATATATTAGAAACGAGAACTCGAGTTCGACTAAGAGTCAGTAAACCGTACGAGAGGTTTGGGTGGCCATTGAGCAGTTATGTTGACAACGGTGTGCCAATTTATAATATCCTAATTGATACATCAAATGCCTCCAATTCGATTAATGAGCAGGATATACTTAACACACGGATCTACCCAAACCCTACCAGCGATGTTTTAAATATTTCATTTGAAAATCTAACCAACGAGAAGTTTTTACTAACAATGGTTGATATTACGGGAAAAATTATTCACGCTGGCGAAACAAACAGAGGCGGTGTCCAGCTATCACTTCTTGGTTTGAAAGATGGGATATACATTGTATACGTTCACAATAAAAACGGATCTAAAATCTCTTCTTCGAAAGTCATAAAAACGAGATAAGGAGAAAAGTGAAGCTTGTATTGATTGATTTATTCTGAGAAATTCTCAGTTTGTGCTTCCGTTCCGTCCGAATTAAAAAACTGCCAAACACCATCTTTTTCGTTGTTGGTGTAATAACCAATGTATCGAATGGTTCCATCTACATAATAGGAAACTGTTTTTCCATTCAAAAGACCATTGATGTATTCATTTTCACTTGCTTTATTGCCATTACTATGATACGAGGTCCAAATGCCCGAGCGTTGTCCATTCACCATTTTACCCACTAGCTTAGGTGATCCATCGGCAAATTCCATCCTAACATCATCATTTGAGTGATTCTGCTGCTGCACAGTAATCTCCTCTGCCTTATTTTCTTTTATGACTTCTTGCTCATTGCTGCCGCAAGCAACCAAGATCATGAATACTGGTAGTAATCGTTTCATTTTGTTCTCTCTGTAGTGTAACGAACCAGATCGATCAAGGCCGTTTTGGCATCTGAATCGTTGAAATCATTTAAAATGTCAATTGCCTTATTCGTATATTCCATCATGCGATCGTGAGCAAATTCGAGCCCCCCATTGGAAATAACCTGACCCACCACAAAGCCAACCTGCTCCGGATCTTCATTGTGATTTTTAATGATGTTTTTTATCCGTCGTTTCACCTTTCGATCGACAACATTCATGGTGTAGATCAACGGCAGGGTCATTTTCCGTTCCTTGATGTCAATACCGGTAGGTTTTCCAATGTCGTCACCTGTGCCATAATCGAAAATATCGTCCTTGATCTGAAACGCCATGCCAACGTTCTCCCCAAATTTTTTCATTTTACTGACCGTGAGCTCATCCACTCCGGCAGAACGTGCACCCGTCGCACAACAGGCGGCAATCAGACTTGCCGTTTTCTGACGGATCACGTCATAATATACGTCCTCGGTAATATCCAGCTTTCGCGCTTTTTCGATCTGAAGCAGCTCACCTTCGCTCATTTCTTTAACGGCTTCAGAAACCAGTTTAAGCATCTCGAATTCTCCATTATCCACAGACAATAGCAACCCCTTGCTTAACAAAAAATCACCGACCAGCACTGCAATTTTATTTTTCCATAAAGCATTGATCGAAAACACACCTCTCCTGAGATTTGCATCATCGACCACATCATCGTGAACAAGTGTAGCCGTGTGCAAGAGCTCGATCAAAGAAGCGGCATTGTAGGTAGAATCGGTTACACCCCCGCACACTTTGGCGCTTAGGAATACAAACAAAGGCCTCATCTGCTTGCCCTTGCGTTTTACAATGTAATGCGTAATTCTATCAAGAAGGGGAACACTGCTTTTCATAGAAGCCTTAAACTTCTCTTCAAACAATTTCATTTCATTGGCCACCGGGGCCTTTATTTGTTTTACTATAGCTAGTGCCATTGCCGTTACTGCAAATATCGAGAAAAAAGACATGTATGTCCATACATCGCGGACCTAATCCGAAAAAACCAATTTCAAAAAACGAAATGCCCGTGATTTCTCCGTAAAAAGAAGCAAGGTATGATCTCCTATTTGTCTTTGAATTTTTGGCTGCAATATCGTTTCCTGCTCTGATTCATCAAACAATAATTTCTTTTGGATATCCCCTTTCGACCCAAGACTCAATACAACAGCTCTGCTTCTTTGAGGATTGTTCATCGCTCTGGGCTTGATCGCATTCGGGTCCTCCAGGTTTTTCGGATTATCGTTGAACAGAATCTTCAGCCCTCCGCCATACGGTATTGCCGCATATCCCGAGAAATCCCCGTTATCGTTGGTTGTTACTTGCTTTTTTGGAACCCTTTGGGTCCACAATATATTGGATTCCGCATCCATTTTCACGACAATGATATCGTTGTAATGGTAGTAATAGGTGTAATTCGTGACTCCTGTTCGTTGATCAAAATAGCTGGTGGTCCTGACATAGTACTGTTCCGCTGTAAAAAAAGCTGAGCCGTCTTCGGCAATCAAAAAATGATCGAAATAAAAGTCTTCCAGTTTGCTCTCCAATCGTTCTTTCTTATTCATGGGAAATCCAGATAAAAAAGTTTCAGTGAACGGATTCAGGCTCTTCTTTTTAACGCCCAATGAGGTTTTGTCTACCACCAGGTAAAATGTTCCGGAAATTCCGTTTTCACTGGTTTCATTATAAAACCCTCCAACCATCAGATCCCCTGCATGGTTGAATTCCATGTTGACTCCACTTACCCACTTATCTTTCAAACTAATATTGAACTCTTTCAACCTGTTTTGTTCTTTGTTGTAAATAAGCACTGTGTAGTTTTTAATAGGTAACCCTCTTGGTTTTGATTGCTTTGATACCAATGATTTATATGCCGTTAAAAGAAACACATTTCCATCCCGATCCACCTTGTTTTGCACAATGGTAAATTCTTGATCCAGATACGGAAGTTTGATCTTTTTTTCCCATAGCTTATCAAAAGTGGTGTCGTACATATTGAATGTAAATTCCTCCATTTTGTATTTCTCATAAGGAGGCGTTTCTACAACCAAAAGTTTGCTATGATCAATAGATTCTATAAAATTAAACGTGCCTTTTTGATTCGCTCGGATGTAGCTAATTGCTCCTACTTGGTGAAGAGGCGAAGTGGGATTACGTGCCAGTCTTACAAATGCTTGAGTCTCGTTATTTGATGGTTCATTCTGCAAAATCACAGCATACGTTTTCCCTCCAATAGCAACCAGTGTTTCTAGATCACCTTCCGTGGTCCTTGCAGTGTAGCTATTCACCGATTTCATCTCTGGAAATTCGAATTCCTCCACAATCGCCTCAGGATCGCCAAATGTCTTGTACTGAGCTACTACTGCAGAAAATCCCGAAGTGTCGCCAGACAAAAAACGCCGCATTTTGGCCTTACCTCTTATATTCACCTCTTCACTCCAGGAAAGCTCCTGACCGACGATCGAAGGGATAGCCAGTACAAAGAGCAATATGATCGTTGTTATTTTAATCATTCCTATCAGCTCTTTTCCTCTCCAAAGACTTCATTTTTGTTCGCAAGCTGACCACATGCAGCATCAATATCTTTTCCTCGACTTCGCCTGACATTCACAATTATATTTCGTTCTTCCAGGTAGTTTGCAAAAGCATCGACTTTTACTCTTGCAGCCTGCTGGAATTCTCCTTCATCGATCGGGTTGTATTCTATTATATTCACTTTACACGGAATGTGCTTACAAAATTCAGCAAGCTCAGCAGCATCGGTCAATTCATCGTTAAAATCCTTGAATATAATGTACTCATAGGTCACCCTTGTACCCGTTCTTTCATGGAAATACTTGAGGGCCTGAGCCAAGTGATTCAGAGAATTGGATTCATTGATGGGCATGATCTCATTTCGCTTCACATCATTGGCAGCATGCAATGACAATGCCAAGTTAAATTTAACATCATCGTCTCCCAGCTGTTCGATCATTTTGGCAATTCCGGCTGTACTTAACGTGATTCTTCTCGGCGACATACCCAGTCCTTCTTCCGACGTGACCATTCGTATACCCTCTATCACATTTTTATAATTGAGTAGCGGCTCACCCATCCCCATAAGAACAATGTTCGATAGATTTTGGGCGTAATGCTCCTCTGCCTGTTTTTTGATGCTAACCACCTGATCGTAGATTTCAGCAGGTTCCAGATTTCTCATCCGTTTTAATCTGCCGGTTGCACAAAATTTACAGCTCAATGAACAGCCAACCTGAGAGGAAATACACGCTGTCATCCTTTTTGAAGTTGGAATCAGCACCCCCTCTACCACCTTACCGTCGATTAGCTTGAACGCGCTTTTTATCGTTTTATCCGAGCTGATCTGCTTGTCTGCGACAACCAGTTTATTGATGTAAAAATGTTCATCCAGAAACTCTCGAAGCTGCTGAGATAAATTGGTCATTTCAGCAAAGGTGCCAACGTCCTTTTTCCATAGCCAATCGTATACCTGATCCGCCCGAAAACTCTTTTCTCCTTGAGCAGTAAAAAACTCCTTGAGATCACTCCTGCTCAGATTCCTGATGTCCTGCTTCTCCTTCTGATCCACTATTTTGTTTTTGTTTCGCTACCACCTTATAGTAAAGGAATGAAACGATCAACAATAATACACCAATTGTAATGAATACGATGGTTTTTACCTCCAACGAAAGGTGGGTAAGGTCATAGAGTAACAGTTTGGTAAGAACGATTCCCCATATAACAAAGGCAGAAATCCTCAGATATCCGCGCTCTTTGGATATTCCTATAGCCAATAATACAACAGCATATGCCGCCCAAAGGACGCTTAAAGCAGTTTTGGTAGAATTCGAAAATCCATTGGTATCCGCAATGAATAAAAACTCATGACTGATAATAATCAGCGCGCAAAAATGGATCAGGGCTGCATTCCATTGTGCAAACGTTTCGCCTAGCTTAAGTGCGCGGGTAGAAAGGAACTGAACACAAGTGAACAGGACAAAAATCAACAATGAACCATATTTGTACAAATACACTCTAGACGCCTCCAGGTGGAAATACTCATTCCAGTAGTTATTGCCAAGAATGGAGTCGCACAAATCATTAAAAACAACTGTGCCCAAAATGGCATACATGAGTACACCGAACATGGATACGGAAGTAAGTATAATTCCAAAATTCTTATTCTTCCATACCATCCAATTCAGTATGCCGATTCCTCCCAGGAAAATCAGACTGTAGTCCAGTATCGAAACCGTTCTGAATTTTAAAAGATCAAGATTATAATGATAGCTTTCCGTAACCGATGCCGCATATTGCTGGGTCCAGTGAGCGGAGATCTCCGCAAAAAAGGTAAAGTAGATGAGTGCGAAGGTGGTGATGGGCAGAAAATAATCCAGTGTTAATTGCCAACCATTCGGTTTTTCAGGTCTTTTTGCCGGCAATCTATTCAGTAAGGACATCACTACAAAACCCAAACAGGCCAATGCTGCACCCAGGAACACATCATTGCTAAGAAATGCCAGCTGATCACCTCCCTCTCGGTATCGGTTCAGATAAGGCTGATAATCGACGACCAGACTTTTGCAAACGCTGAAAAATGCAAATACAATCATTGGATAGGACAAGTACTCATACACCTTTATCCCCTGAATTCGACCAATTACAAATAGGATAAGCGCTTCCAACGTCCAGAATATAGGAATCCAGTTTCCGTCAAATTGAATGGGGATTGCAATGGTAATGAACAGCAACACCAATCCGGCTTCAACATAAAAGAGCCCCTTGTCTGCGAAGTTTTTCTTGTAGAAAATCAGTGTAATGAGAAAGTGGAACGCGGCATTTGCAAGCGCGAAGGTTCCCAGATAATCCTGACCGATGGGTTGAGAATCAAGAATGTTGTAGCCAATTAAAAAGAACAGAATGGAATTGATCAGTATGAGCGATATGTCTCCACCATTGAACTTTTCCTTTTGTATGAGCTTATTTGCAAGAAAAGCGGCATAAAACGTAGCGTAGTAAATGCTCATAAACACCACTGCGATTTTAAAGTGCTGAGCTGCTTCGTACTCCAACAAAAACCACGACCCAAATATTAACCAGGTTAAACCGAATGCACTATAATACAATCCTCTCCAAACCTTTTTGAATCCAAGAAATAGTATACCCGCGTTGATAATGGCCATATAGGTGAACATGATGTGAACACGTCCCGAATTATCATGCAGCAAAAACGGAATTCCATATGCCCCTACCATCCCTAATATGGCAATCAGTTCTTTGTCGTATTTCAAAGCGGCATAGACCGTCACAGCCGTTATTACCACCATCACTGAAAAGGATTCAATCTGACCAAAATATCCGTAATATGCGTAAGACGCATAGGTCATAAAATAAGCCGTCGCAAGCCCCCCGCCGATCAGAACCGCACTAAATCCTTCATACTTTTTCTTTAACCACAAACCAAGAATTCCCATCGTCACAGCAACTGAATAACCTGTTACTACCTGAAAAATTGGTCCCAGCCAATCGTTTTCAATGGCTACCTTCGCTCCCAACCCAAGGCCAATCAGCAAAACTCCAATACCAACATAGCTGAAAATCTTTTGCCCAATAAACACTTCGGCATCATCGATATGCCCACTCGATTTTCCTGCTTTCTTTTCTTGGGAATATTGTTGTTTTCCGAAGTCATTATTTTCCTTGGATTCGGCTTCTGTAGTCTGCTCTGATTCATATTCAGGTTCTTTTACCTTGTCAATTGTACCATCAAAGCCCGCTACTTTTTTCTTTAGCTCCTCCACCTTTACTCCAAAGTCCTTCTGCTTCTCCTCAATAAATGATAGCTTCTCGTTGAACTTTACGGTTAGTTCCGGTTTTGGATTGGGTGAATTCTTGTAGGTATTTAATTCTACCCTTAACTTTTCAAACTCTGCAGCAAATGAATCCGACTTGCCCAAAAGAAAAATCAATTCCGCTTCTGCTTCACCAACCTGCACATTGTCCTTTGAGAAACATTCAATATCAGTTTTTAACCTACTAATGGCTGCTGTCAGGTTGAGCTGAACTCCATTCAAGCCTTTGAAGCGACCAAAAAGTTGTTTGATATTATCGACATGCCCCATCCTGTAGTTTTATTGTTTAAGGTACCTAATTTTCAACAAAAAAAATCCCCTCCAATATTTTTGAAGGGGATTTAACAATTATTAATACAACAACTGTTAAAGAATGAGCATCGCATCGCCATAAGAGTAGAATCTGTACTTCTCCTTGATGGCTTCCTGGTAGGCTTCGATCACTAGATCGTATCCTCCAAACGCACACACCTGCATGAGCAATGTCGACATTGGCATGTGGAAATTAGTTATCATCGCATCTGCAATTCTAAAGTCGTAAGGGGGAAATATGAATTTATTTGTCCACCCGTCGAATGGCTTGAGCCTTCCTTCAGTTGAAACCGAAGTTTCAATTGAACGCATCACTGTTGTCCCGATTGCACATACTTTTTTCTTCGCGTCTTTGGTATGATTGACCGTGAAAGCAGCAGTTTCCGGAATTCTTAATTGTTCCGAATCCATTTTGTGCTTGGTAAGGTCTTCAACTTCTACCGGCCTGAAGGTACCCAGTCCAACATGCAAGGTCAATTCAGCAAAATTGAGCCCTTTAAGTTCCAGTCTTTTAAGCAGCTCTCTTGAAAAATGCAGTCCCGCCGTTGGCGCTGCCACGGCCCCTTCTTCTTTTGCGAAAATCGTTTGGAAACGCTCTTCATCGATGGGCTCAACCGGTCGATCAATGTATTTTGGTATTGGCGTTTCACCTAATGCTGTAATGGCTTCCTTAAAGTCTTCATACGGACCGTCGTAAAGAAAACGCAATGTTCTACCTCTGGAAGTGGTATTGTCGATTACTTCAGCTACCAATGATTCGTCTTCCCCGAAATAGAGCTTATTCCCTATACGAATCTTTCTTGCCGGATCCACCAACACGTCCCAAAGTAAACTTTCACGGTTCAATTCACGAAGCAGAAAAACTTCAATTCTAGCACCTGTTTTTTCCTTATTGCCATACATTCTGGCCGGGAATACACGCGTATTATTGAAAACCATCGCATCACCATCGTCAAAATAATCAATGACTTCATGGAACATCTTGTGCTCAAACTTTCCTTCTTTCCTGTTCACAACCAGTAATCTGGACTCATCCCTGTTTTCTACGGGGTATTGTGCAATCAGCTCTTCAGGTAAATCGTATTTGAATTGAGATAATTTCATATCTGGACTATTTATTACTCCTTTGAGGAGCGCGAATTTAGTAATTAATAATTGAACTTCAATTACTTGGTGAAAAATGCTGCTTCCTTTCGCCTTTTTACATGTGGCTTATCTGCTCAACCATTTCATCTATGGTTAACGCATCCTCAACACTAAATCCTCCAATTTTTGTTCTTCTCAATTGAATCAAGTGTCCTCCGGAATTCACAGCCGATCCAAGGTCTCTGGCTAAGGCTCTAATATATGTTCCTTTACTACAAGAAATTCTAAAGTTTACCTCAGGCAATTCGGAGCAATCAACTTCAAAATCATAAACTTGAACTTTGTTGGGGGGCAGCACGATCAGATCCCCTTTTCTCGCCGCATTGTATGCTCTTTGGCCACTCACCTTCTTCGCAGAAAATGATGGCGGTATCTGATTTTGTTCTCCTGTCATCTTTAACGCAGCATTTCGAACCATATCATCATTGAGATGGTCTGTAGAGAAACGCTGATCTACTTCCGTTTCCAGGTCAAAAGAAGGCGTAGTGCTGCCCAACCGAATCCGGCCTGTGTATTCTTTTGTTTGGCGCTGAATCTCTTCAATCGTCTTTGTTTTTTTTCCAGTACACAAAACAAGTAATCCGGTTGCCAACGGATCTAATGTTCCGGCGTGACCCACTTTTATCTTTTTTATACCAAGCTTTTTTCGAATTGCGTACCGAATCTTATTGACCACCTGAAAAGAAGTCCAGTCCAACGGCTTATCGATCAATAGTATTTCTCCCTGCTGAAAATCAAGCATTATAAAAGGCTGTAAACAGTGGCAATGATTCCAACCAAAAAGCAGTAGTACGAGAAGTACCTCAGCTTTGATTTCTTCACCAATTTGATCATCCAGGTACACGCAACAAGGCCGGTTGCAAAAGCGGTCAAAAATCCGACGAACAGAGTCCACAATCCAATTGGGCTCAATGGTCTCACACCGGCCATAGAACTGGTCAAAATTGCAGATCTGGTTGCAGCCTTTACCCGAGCTTCCAGATCCGTGCTAAACTCCTTCGTTAATTCAGACTCTCTTCCCAAAGCCCCTTCTCCCATATTGTTGCCAATCTTTGCCTTAAAGAAATCCCACCTTTTTTCTTTCTGCAGTACAGCCATCCTAACGGAGCTAAACTCTGTTTCGGAAACCACCTGATCCTCAATCAAATCAGCCATAATAAGCTCTGTCCTTTCTTCAGCAGCCAGACTTTCGAGTTCATTTATGTCCCGGAACTTTTTGACATCCAATAACGCTGCGCCTAATATCAACGGAACAACCATCAAAAATGAAAAACGCGCGGCTTTTGCTCGATCAACACCTAAAATTACCGATGTTGAAATGGTTGCGCCACTTCTGGATATACCGGGAAGGATGGCAATAGCCTGGGCAATGCCAACAATTATTGAATCCACCAGGGTTACTTTCTTTTCAGTTTTTTTGGCGAGATCAGCAAAAATCAGCAACACTCCGGTAATAACAAGCATGATCCCTACCAACAGTAAGTTTCCACTAAAGAAAGCCTCGATCTGATCCTCCAGAAATAACCCGACCAATCCCGCAGGAACCATAGAGACGATGATCAAAACAACGAACTTTGCTTCATCATTCCACTTGAACTGAAAACATCCTTTTACAATCTGAATGATGTCTTTTCTGAAAATAACGATCGTGCTCAATGCAGTAGCAGCATGCAAAACAATAGACAGCAATAGCGGGTCCGAAAGTTCAATGCCCAAAATTGCCTTTCCCAGCTCGATATGCCCACTGCTCGAAACCGGCAAAAACTCGGTTAGACCTTGTATGATTCCTAAGATGACAGCTTCAAAAAAGCTCATTTCGATTTCGGCCGCTTCATGATCGCAAAAATAACTACGATATAACCGATGATCACAGTAATTGGGGCAACGGTAATCCGAGTTGGGTGGAAAAGCTCCTCCTCATTAAATTCTGCTGGATCTGCAGAACCGCCTCCCGACATTAAGACGAATCCCACAACTATTATCAATACCCCGGCCACCATTAACAGGTAGTTGAGTTTTCCCAGCGGAGCTTTATTTCCTTCTTCTATTTCCATAATCAGTACAAATTATCCGTTTTTATTCGAATGTATTTTCTGAGTGCCAACGATGTACTTAGGTATGAAATGGCCATTCCTCCGAGCACAATACAACCGAACAAGATCGCAAATATCTTAAAATCATTTTGATTGGCACCTCCTGCAAGAGTTATCGATTCTACAGCAGAATCTCCAAACAACATTTCAGGACTGAATTGCCATAGAACGTAGCTCATTCCGATAAAAAGCAGGGCAGCAATGATGCCCGAGGCAAAGCCCAGCAACAATGAATTGACCAAAAATGGCCGTTTGATGAAAGACGATTTTGCTCCAACCAGCTGCATGGTTTTGATTGTAAATCGTTGGGCATAAATAGAAAGACGAATGGTAACAAATATGAGAACCACCGCAACAACCAGCAACAAAGAAGCAAAACCCCATATCCATAAGCTAATGTTGCTAAAGCTTTCATTCACACTTTCAAATTGACTCTTATTGTAATATACTTCCTCGATGAGCTCCTCATTATCGGAAAGGACCCAACGTTCAAAAGCCTCAACACTGTCCAAGTTCACGTGACTTTCCTCAAGCAAAACGTTGATGGAAGCCTGAAACGGATTTTCATCTAGCAAGTTCATGTGATCTTCACCTATCCCTGATTTAACTGTTGCAAAAGCCGAATCCTTTGAAACAAAAACCGCATTTCTAACATAGGGTTGTGCCGATATCTCCTTTTCAATTCTTTTCACATCCGCATCGCTGGTAGAATCGTAAAAAAACACATCCAACTCCACCTGCTCCTTAACCTGCTTTGATAAGCGCTCAATATTCAATAAAAAATACCCTCCTGCCATCAGCATAACTAGCAGCAACGACATGGAAAGTAACGTTCCCGCCCAGGCTGTTCGTGACCTCCGCTTGCTGTATTTATTGTGATTTTTCATTCTTGAAATCGAAATTAGAAAAATTCAATGAGCGATCTGAAATCCATGAAAACAATTATTCAAAACCTTTGTTAATAATTGAAAGTCAGATGCAGCAGCATACGTTAAACAGCAATTATTAATTTAGATGAATGCACAGACAAACGTAAATGCATAATTTGGCAACAAATTAGCCTCAATAAGCCGTATTGTAATGGTTGAAAAGGGCTGTGTGACAATAAAAAATTAATTACGAATCAACACGAAAAAAAATGAAGTACATTTCAATTGCAACGATTGCACTATTCCTGTTTGCTGCTTGCGGGCAAGCCGAGGTCGAAACAGAAACCTCAAACGACCCCATCGAGGTAGTAACTCCTGAACCTGTGACTGAGACTTATAGTCTGTCCGATGGTTCATCTTTAACATGGGTTGGATACGAAGATGGCAATGAAGAGGGCCATAATCATTCGGGAACAGTTTCGATCAAATCCGGTTCAGTGGAAACTACTGACGGACAAATCTCCGGCGGTTCTTTTACGATTGGAAT
Source organism: uncultured Flavobacteriales bacterium (assembly GCA_913030835.1). GTDB lineage: Bacteria > Bacteroidota > Bacteroidia > Flavobacteriales_D > Parvicellaceae > UBA10066. The sequence continues at coordinate 20,378 of CAJWDP010000045.1, forward strand.
GGATGAAATCGCATATGTGTCAGGAGCATCGAATGGTGGTGAAATAACTCCCGACAATGAAGCTGCCGGCAAAGTGCTGGGCCATTTTACAGACTCGTCATTTTTAAACAATGTAGCTTATCCTGAAGCAACATTCACCATTACAAGCTCTGATGCAAACGGGGTTACGGGTGAGCTAGGATTTGCAGGATCTACTGTTGAAGTGATGATACCGGGTGTTCCTGCTATCGCAGCCGGATCACTATCTCATGATGCTGAATTTGATTTGGACCTATCTTCTGCTTCTGCTTATCTGGCTGAAGCGGGATGGAAAATTCGCATGAATCTTTCCTTGAAGGCTTCCAAATAAATTATTTACGTAAAACGTCCCGTTTCCTTGTGGGAAACGGGATTTTTTTGCATTAAATTCTACCTTTGCAGCGTCTTGTTCAAAAGCTAAACCCGAAAGAGGAACCAAGGGATGGAATACAATCACATTGAAATTGAGAAGAAGTGGCAAAGATTCTGGAAAGAGAACCGCACATATGCCGTAACTGAAGACCCCTCGAAAGAAAAATTTTACGTACTGGACATGTTTCCCTATCCATCAGGGGCAGGACTTCATGTTGGCCACCCTTTAGGCTATATTGCCTCCGATATAGTTGCCCGATATAAAAGGCTGAAAGGGTATAACGTACTGCATCCTATGGGATACGACTCATTTGGATTACCTGCTGAACAGTACGCGATTCAAACGGGGCAACATCCGGCAATTACTACCGAGCAAAACATCCAACGTTACAGAACACAGCTTGACAGAATAGGATTTTCCTTTGATTGGGAAAGAGAGGTAAGAACATCCGAACCTTCCTACTACAAATGGACACAATGGATCTTCAAGCAGCTGTTCAATTCCTGGTATAATCTCGATCTTGATAAAGCGCAACCGATTCATTCCCTCACACAAATATTTGAGAAGGATGGCAATCTGAACATTCAAGCTGCCTGCGAAGATATTGACACATTTAGTGCAGCTGAATGGAATTCATGGGATGAAACCCAGCAGGAGAAAGTCCTGCTCAATTATCGACTGGCTTACCTGGCAGATAGCTGGGTAAACTGGTGTCCTGCTCTTGGAACCGTTTTAGCAAATGATGAAGTAAAGGAAGGTGTTTCGGAAAGAGGTGGCCACCCCGTGGAGCAAAAGCTCATGAGTCAGTGGAGCTTGCGGATCACTGCCTATGCCGACAGATTGCTTGAAGGGTTAACCCAAGTTGACTTTAGTGAATCCCTGAAGGAACAGCAAAGGAACTGGATCGGGAAATCAAAAGGAGCATCCGTTCGATTCACAGTAAATGATCACCCACTGGAAATTGAAGTGTTTACTACTCGACCGGATACGATCTTCGGCGTTTCATTCATGGTTCTAGCTCCTGAGCATGATTACGTAGATGAAATTACAACCACGGAAAATGTTGCAGCTGTCCGGGAGTATCAAAAAGCTACTGCAGCAAGATCCGAAAGAGAACGACAAACAGAGGTTAAAAAAGTAACGGGCGAATTTACTGGAGCATTTGCCATCCACCCTTTTTCAGGAAAGAAAATACCCATCTGGATCAGCGACTATGTCCTCGCATCTTATGGGACAGGTGCAGTAATGGCGGTCCCTGCAGGAGATCAACGGGATTGGGATTTTGCTACCCATTTTAACTTGGAAATACCTCCGATTTTTGAAAACACCGATATTTCAGAAAGCGCATACGCCGACAAAGATGCGAGTTTGGTCAACTCGGATTTCCTAAATGGCCTTGACCACACCACTGCTAATGAAGCAGCCATTAAGAAAATAGAATCCAACGGTATTGGGGCCGGGAAAATAAATTACAGGCTTCGCGATGCGATCTTTTCCAGACAACGTTATTGGGGCGAACCATTTCCGGTGTATTACGAAAAAGGCATTCCTAAATTATTGAGTGACGATCAATGGGTTACATTACCGGATGTGGATGCCTACCTGCCTACCGAGGAAGGAGAGCCACCTTTGGCAAGAGCTAACAAGGAAAACTGGAATGTTTTTCAAGGAGACAGAATGGAATACAATACCATGCCGGGGTGGGCAGGGTCATCGTGGTATTTTTTAAGGTACATGGATCCGCATAACCAAGGTGATTTTGCCTCCAAAGAAAAAATGGAATATTGGAATCAGGTTGACCTCTACGTCGGAGGAGCTGAACATGCAGTTGGTCACCTTTTGTATTCGAGATTCTGGACAAAATTTCTCTATGACCTGGGCTACATATCGTTTGATGAACCCTTCAAAAAACTGATCAACCAGGGTATGATTCAAGGCAGATCTAATTTTGTTTATCGAGTTAAAAATTCCAATCAGTTCGTTTCCTTCGGAAAAAGAAAGGAATACGATACTGTCCGATTGCACGTAGACATCAACCTGGTGAAAGACGACATCCTGGACATAGAAAACTTCAAAAAATGGAGGCCGGAATTTGCAGAGGCAACCTTTGTTCTTGAAGATGGTCGTTACGTATGTGGAAGCGAGGTAGAAAAGATGTCAAAATCCAAATTCAATGTACAAACTCCGGATTTGGTTTGCGATGAATACGGAGCTGATGCCTTGCGATTGTATGAAATGTTTCTTGGCCCACTTACCGACTCTAAACCCTGGAACACAAGTGGAATAAGTGGAGTAACCGGTTTTCTAAAAAAATTATGGCGCCTTTTTCACAATGAAAACAGCGTTTTTATCTCTTCTGATGCGCCATCCGAAGATGAACTGAAAGTACTTCATCGTACCATTCAGAAAGTAGAGTCGGATATCCTAAGGTTTTCATTCAATACTGTAGTAAGCAATCTGATGATTGCCGTGAACGAATTGACTGCCTTAAAGTGCAACAATGCATCGGTACTAAAGGATTTAACGATCTTGCTTTCTCCGTACGCCCCCCACATGGCTGAAGAGCTATGGTCCAAACTGGGCATGGAAGGAAGCGTGTCAAGTCAATCCTTTCCAGCAGTTGATGAGCAATTCCTGGTAGAGGATTCTTTTACATACCCTGTTTCTTTTAATGGAAAAATGCGGTTCAAAATAGACCTGCCTTCTTCGTTGTCAAAGGAAGAAATAGAAACTGAAGTACTGGCATACGGCAAAACCTCCAACTATCTTAATGGGCAGGATCCTAAGAAGGTGATCGTTGTCCCGAAACGCATCATCAATATTGTGGTTTGAAAAAGCTAATCTTCATAGCCCTTATTTGCTTAACTACTGCCTCTGGTTGCAGAAAATATCAGGAAGGCCCTACTCTATCTCTTAGAAGCCGAACGGAAAGGGCCATAAACATTTGGAAGTTTCTTGCTGTAACTGATGCCAACGGTTCAGATGTATCCGATGATTACAACAATTGGTTGTTCTCAATCGATGAAAACTATACGCTGCTGATTCAGTGGTATCACCTTGGCATACGTGTTGATACCTATGGAACTTGGGATTTCGATGAAGACAAATCGCATCTGGTATTGGAATACACCAATACAATTTTGGAAAGTCAATTTCCGAAAGAGTTGGCCATACTCCGACTAAAAGAAACAAATCTGATTGTGGAAGGAGAGGGTATAACATTCGATTTCACAGGGAATTCATAGCACTGCGTTTGGCATGTTCTTTGTTTTGTTCATTGGAACAGAAACCCAATGCAATGAAAAATTTAGCTCTTTTACTTATTCTGATCTGCTCTGTGAATGGATATGCCTTTGAAGGAGTAGCGGCAAGACAAAATCAACAAACTACGTTTCGAAAAATAAAGAACGAATCCTTTAAAGCGGGTGAAAAGCTGGTGTATAAAGTGCACTATGGATTGGTTGATGCCGGATTTGCAACGCTTGAGGTGAAAGAAACCACTAAAAACATCAATGGAAGAAAATTACTTCACGTGGTGGGGAAAGGAAAAAGCATCAGTGCTTTTGACCTGTTCTTCAAAGTTCGGGACCGCTACGAATCCTACATCGACCAGGAAGGTATGTTTCCCTGGATATTTATTCGCCGGGTATATGAAGGAGGATTTGAGATCAAACAGGACTACACGTTTTATCAGCACAAGAAAAAAGTAATTACAGGAAAAGACAAACTGGACGTCCCGGCTAACGTTCAAGACATGCTTTCTTCCTTTTATTACGCCCGAACCATTGATTTCAGTAATGCCAAAATTGATGACGAATTTGAAATCAATTGTGTGGTCGACGGAGAAACATGGCCACTCAAAATAAAATACAAAGGTGAGGATGTTGTAAAGATCAAAAAGGGAAAATTCAATTGCCTTAAGTTTGCCCCGGTTCTTCAGGAAGGCAGGATCTGGGAAAACGAAGAAGACCTGACGGTATGGATCACCAACGATCAAAATAAGATTCCATTACTCGCCAAAACAAAAATTCTCGTTGGGTCCATCAAAATGGAGCTCTGCGAATATGAGGGCCTTGCTGGTCCAATATCAAAAATCTGATGCCAAACGGCATGGGTTAATCTGTTTGCTTGATCCCCGATTCTTCTGCGAAGGGTCGGGGATTTCAGTTAGAGTATGCGGAAATACGTTTGGCCAACGGCAATCTTTTTATATTTAACAAATAATTGTAACTCAGATGGTAAATATGACCATCGTTTCAAGAGGTATTGGTATTTTTGAACTATGGAAATAACTCCTGAAATAGCAGCCAGAATAGATCAGCTCAAGGACAAGTGTTCCCAAATGGGTCAGGACATGAATTCCTATCTGGATGGATTGTTGCTCTCCAATTACCTTACCTATTGGGACTACATTAGACTGGACACACTTTTGTCTTTGCAGCAACCATTGACTGATTTCCCTGACGAACAGGTTTTCATCATGTACCATCAAATCACAGAGCTGTATTTTAAACTTTGTCTTCACGAAATTGAGCAAATCGTCAACAATGGCAGAAGTGTGCTGGAAACCGGAGATGACAGAGGTTGGAAAGATCAGCTTGATGCGGATTTCTTTTTGGAGCGACTAAGGCGCCTCAATAATTATTTCAAAGCATTGACCGGCTCTTTCGAAATTATGATCCAGGGAATGGAGCCCGAACAGTTTTTAAAATTCAGGATGTCCCTCCTACCTGCTAGCGGCTTCCAATCTGCCCAGTATCGAAAAATTGAAATCACATCAACTGATTTTGTCAATTTGGTACACGTAGATAAGCGTGACGAATTTGGAGAAGATGGAAATGATCCATCCATTGAAGCTATGTTTGAATACTCTTACTGGAAGAGTGGAGCAACGGAGCTGGATTCAGG
>CAJWDP010000046.1 GCA_913030835.1 uncultured Flavobacteriales bacterium
GGGATTCATTTTTTTAACCCGGCCCCACTCATGCCCCTGGTGGAGATCATTCCTGCAATACAAACTGACCCTAATGTTACCCAATCGGCTCGTGAGCTGATCGACAGCTGGAAAAAAGTAACGGTACTCGCAAAGGATACTCCGGGCTTCATCGTGAACCGTGTGGCCCGACCGTTTTATGGAGAAGCACTCCGAATCTACGAAGAAGGCATCGCCGATTTTGCAACGATCGACTGGGCGATGACTGATCTGGGTGGGTTCAGAATGGGACCATTCACTCTAATGGACTTCATTGGGAACGATATCAATTATACGGTAACTGAAACTGTATTTGCGGCATTTTACTTTGATGGAAGATACAAACCGTCCTTTACGCAAAAAAGACATGCTGAAGCAGGTTGGCTGGGAAGAAAATCAGGACGCGGGTACTACGATTATTCGGAAGGAACAGCAAAGCCCGAACCCAACTGCGATCAGGAGCTTGGAGAGCTGATCCTATGGCGTATTCTGGTATTACTCATCAATGAAGCTGCAGATGCACTGTTCCTGAATATTGCTTCGAAAGAAGACATCGAGCTGGCCATGACCAAAGGGGTAAATTATCCCAAAGGATTGCTGCGTTGGGCGGATGAGCAGGGAATCCAAAATTGTGTGGATGCCTTGGATCGGTTGCACTCGAACTATTTGGAAGAGCGCTACAGATGCAGCCCTATGCTCCGTAACATGGCTGCTAAGAATCAGACCTTCTTTTGACCTAATGATACGACATGTAATCCCTCAGATATGTAGGGTTGAACGATCGTAATTTCATCAATGCCCTATTGCGAAGCTGTCGCACCCGTTCGACGGACATACCCAATCTTCTCGCAATTTCGTGCATGCTTACCCGAGTTTCGCCTCGCAATCCGAATACGCTGTTCAGAATGTTCTGCTCCATGGGTTTCAATTTATCCAGCAATCGATCCACTTCACTTGCAATAGAGGATTCAAACACGAAATCTTCAATATTCGTATGCTCTTCTACGGTAAATTGTTCGGATCGATGAGTTGGTCCATCTTCATGGATGGGCTCATCCAATTCAGAAACGGAAAAAATAGATTTCAGGGTATCATCTACATTTTTCTTTGTTTCACCCAGCATTTCCGCCAGCTCCGTTCCATCAGGCAGTCGATCGTGTTCCTGCAGAAATTTGGAATTTGCTCGATGTATCTTGAGCAATAAACCTTGTTTGTTACTCGGAAGTCGGACGATCTTCCCATTGTCTTGAATCGCTTTCTGGATGTGCTGCCGAATCCACCACACAGCGTACGATATAAATTTGAATCCTCTCGTTTCATCAAATCTTCGAGCTGCTTTGATCAAACCAATATTGCCCTCCTCGATCAGATCCACCAAGGGGACTCCATAATTTTGATACTGTTTGGCTACGGACACGACAAAACGCAAATTGGCGCTAACCAGCTTCTGCAAAGCTGCTTCATCCCCTTGTTGTATTCTTTTGGTAAGCTCGAACTCTTCATTGGGTTCGATCATTTTAATTGCGTTTAACTCAACAAAATACTTGGATAAGGATAAGGATTCGCGCTGCGTTAAACTTGGTTCTATCTTTAGTTGTCTCATGACTTTTGTTTCTTCTACCTCAGAAACAATCTCCAGCCACAAGAGTTTGGTCAAAATCTGACCATTTGAACGATTTTAAATGCTATCCTATGAATTCTTGCGATTGTTCGATCAGATACTGAGGGTGATCGTAAACGTAGAACCGACATTCTCCCGACTTTGGACCGAAATGGTGCCACCATTCAGCTCAATGTATTCTTTGGCAATGCTCAATCCTAATCCCGTTCCGCTGATTTCTCCGACGTTTTCTGCACGATGGAAAGGTTCAAACAGTCCATCCATTTCTTCATCAGGAATACCAATGCCGGAATCCGAAATACTGACCTTTACTTCATGAGGCAAATAGGAAATTTCACATTTCGGATCGTCGTCAGAAGAATACTTAAATGCATTCGAAACCAGGTTATCCACAACATGCCTCAACATCTTTTTATCCACCCAAACGCTCTTACTGTCCCCGATAACACGAACGCCCATTGATCTTCCATCTGATTGAATTCCATTGAATTGATTGATGATCGCATTGCAAAGCTCAGTTACATCCACCTCTTCCGTATTTAGATCTGTTTGTCCCGCAGAAACTTTTCCAAAGATCAAAACGTCATTCATAAGGGTCGTCATCCTTTTAATTTCACGTTCTATCCTTTGTAGTGAAGTAGCTAATCGATCACTCATATCCGATTCCACCTTATCACTCAAAATCTTGATGAGTTCAGCATTAGATTGAATGATGGCCAGAGGAGTTCTAAATTGGTGAGAAGCAATGGCTACAAAACGGGATTTCATTCGACCGAGTTCCTTTTCCTTACCAAGAGCATCTTCCAACTGGTGCATGGTTTCCTGAATACGCAGGTCCGCTTCGATCAGCTCATCATTGAGTCTTTTCAACTCATCCGATCGCTCCTTCTCCTCTGCCGCCTTTGTTTCTGCAATAATTAGTTTTTGATGCTCCTGAACTGCCTTTTCAATATCTCTGGCCATCACATTAAAGGCAAAAGATAAAGCGCCAATTTCATCGTGCCGTTTTATATTGACGCTGACGTCGCTAAAGTTTAAGTCTCCCCTACTTAACTTCATTGTGCTTGTTTTCAGGTCTCTGATCGGGATCATTACAGAACGATACAGGTAGATAGAAACAACAATAAATAAGGCAATTGCAATCACCTCAATTACCACGTTAAGTATCATCCAACGCAACTGAACAGTATCGGCATTTGCTTTATTGATTGACAATTTTCGTATGGTTGCCTTTTCAGTACCTTTCAGCAAATTCCTGTAATCGCTAATGGACTTTTCGAGTTGAATTTTCGCTATGGAAAGTTCCTCCTGATACCCGACAGACAGCATTTTATCCCCAGCAATTTTCCAGCTGGACAATTTCTTTAGCTGATCTTCGATACGATGAACCTGATCCTTGAAAACACCCAGCTTTGCGGCAACTTCACCAACCACTTCGGATTTACCTCGATCCAAACTTTCAAATAAAACGTCCAATCGAACCAACAACGCCTGGAAATGAGCGCTGTTTTCCGTGACATCATACGATTCTTTTATATCCTGGTGAAAATCACTCAGCTCCCGGTACAATTGCTGAGTATATTCCAGACTGAACGTGTACCTTTGGGATTCTTTCAAACTCCGTTGAAAGTCCTTTTTCATGTAGAATGAAATCCAACCTTCTGCGATCAAGAACAAAACAATGACCGAAGCAAAGGCTAGAAACTTCTTGCCTATTGACGTTTTCTGAACGTAAACGCGATTTTCCATTTGCATTTAAGAAGGCAGTGGCGGTAAAGTAGAATAGGAAAGTTAAAAAAAAGAGCCCACTTAAGAAAAGGGACTCCACAAAAAATACATTAAGTAAACGAAGCTATTTTATCTCTTCGCCCTAGGCTCACAAGAAACTGAAAGCTTTTTTCTACCTTTTCTCCTTCTTGCACTCAACACTTTTCTACCCGCTTTCGTAGACATTCTTTCTCTGAATCCGTGCTTATTCTTTCTCTTCCTGTTTGAAGGTTGAAATGTTCTTTTGCTCATCTCTTTTACTTTTTAACTTAAACCGATTCTTCTGAATATTTCCAAATCGGTTTGCAAAAATAGACGTTTTTACGGAACTGCAAAAATGAAATGCAAAAGTTTTATGTAACACACCAAATAATTTGTCTGGTATGCTTCGGTTTTTCCGAGAGCCCGCAACAATAAATTCATTCTTGCAATCACTTCATTTGAAACGATTGTATGCGATTGTCTGAAATATACAAGATTAGTGGTATTGTTTTTGACTTATTCAGTTTAACTTTGTGATTATTCAAAGGAATGGAAAACAGAAGAGAGCGATACAGTCGTACTGGTGAAAGAGTGAAGGTGTCAAAAGAAAGCTGGAAAAAGTCGATTCAAATTTTCCGGTATTTGAAACCTTACAGAGGCCTGTACATTGTTGCTTTATTCTGTTTAATGGTATCCACAAGTACTTCTCTTTTGTTTCCAAATTTTCTTGGTGACCTATTAGGAGCAGAATCCAGTAAACAACAAATGGATTTTAGTTTGCTGGACAGCAACAACATCAATGCCCTTTTCATTGTATTGATGATCCTTTTCTCCATTCAAGCCATATTTGGATTTTTACGGATTTACATTTCCAGCATTGTTTCAGAATCTGCTATACGTGACATACGTAAGGATGCATTCTCCAAGCTCATTAGTATGCCCGTTCAATTTTACGACGCAAATGCCGTTGGAGAGCTTCAAAGTCGCGTCTCTTCGGACATTAGCCAATTGAGTGAAACGTTTACGTATACAATTGCCGAGTTTTTACGCCAATGCTTGACCATTTTAGCGGGCATTGTTTTGATTGCTTTTATTTCGCCGAAGCTGTCGTTGATCATGTTATCCATTGTTCCATTCATAGCAGTTTCAGCCGTAGTATTCGGTCGATTCATTCGACGATTTTCTAAAAGAGCTCAGGATTCCATAGCAGAATCGAACAACATTATTCTAAATGCCATTTCAGGAATAAAGAATGTGAAGATTTTCGTCAACGAAGGGTTTGAAAGTGTAAAGTATGGAGGAGCAGTTGACGAAGTAAAGGGATTGGCCATAAAGAGTGCCATCTGGAGAGGTCTTTTTGCTGCGTTTGTAATCCTTATGATGTTTGGCTCCGTAGTTTGGCTAATCTGGCAAGGAATGGTAATGGTACAGCTGGGACCTGAAAACGGAGGTATCTCCTCATCGGAATTCTTCAAATTTCTTTTACTAAGTGTTATGATCGGAGCTTCGTTTGGAGGAGTGTCATCACTCTTTGGGAATCTGCAAAAAGCAGTTGGAGCAACCGAGCGATTGATCGAAATCCTCAAGGAGAAAAACGAAGACATTCTACCTTCTGGAACCTCTTCGAGAACATCGGTTATTGGCAACGTTCAGTTCGATGATGTAAAATTTGAGTATGCCACCAGGCCTGATGTGCCCGTATTAAGGGGGCTGACTTTCGAGGTAAAAGCAGGAGAGCAGGTGGCTATAGTTGGATCCAGTGGAGCCGGAAAAACAACCATTTCCTCCTTACTGCTTAGATTCTATGAACCAACTGAAGGGCGCATTACCATTGACGGAAAAGACATCTCGGAATTCAATCTGAATGAATTGAGAAGGCAGATCTCAGTTGTCCCCCAGGAGGTGCTGCTCTTTGGAAGTTCAATTCGAGAAAATATTGCTTACGGAAAGCCTACTGCAACGGAAGAAGAAATCTTGGAAGCAGCCAAAATGGCAAACGCTTTAGAATTCATTGAACAATTTCCAGAAAAGTTGGAAACGTTGATCGGAGACCGCGGTGTACAGCTTTCCGGTGGCCAAAGACAACGAATTGCAATTGCTCGTGCAGTGCTGAAAAACCCACGGATCCTAATTTTAGATGAAGCAACCAGCTCACTTGATTCGGGTTCGGAATCACAAGTCCAAAAAGCCCTTGAACGCGTAATGGTCGGACGTACCACCTTCATTATCGCACATCGTTTGTCAACGATTCGCAAATCGGATAAGATCTTAGTACTGGAAAATGGAAAAGTTGAAGAGGAAGGGGTACACGATGATCTAATGAATAAGGAAGACGGTATTTACAAAATGCTAAACGACTTACAATTCGAGCAATCTTAAACCAAATTCAATCGAACATAAACTACCTTTTTGGTAGAAAAAAATTCTTCCTTGAAGTGGTCGGAAAGCTCCAGCACATCGTAGTCGTGGTGTATTTCGTTTAATTCCAGACCAAGGTCTCCTCCTTTCAGATACAAGATGCCATTCGGCAAGACATTCTTATCCTTGCGACTGATCTTATGCTCGATCCAGGGTATAAACTTATTCATTCTGGTAACTGCCCTACTTACCACAAAATCGTATCGATCATCCACGTCTTCCGCACGAGTATGCGCTGAAGTAACGTTCTTCAATCCGATCGTTTCGGAAACCTCATTTACCACCTTGATCTTTTTCCCGATTGAATCAACTAAATGGAAATGGCAATCGGGAAATAAAATGGCTAAAGGAATACCCGGAAAACCTCCCCCGGTTCCCACGTCAAGGATTTTTGTCCCGGAGACAAATTTCATCATGTAGGTAATCGCCATCGAGTGCACTACATGCCGCAGGTAGAAATTATCGATGTCTTTTCTACTGATCACATTGATCTGACCATTCCAGAAAGTGTACAGTTCTTTCAGCCGGTTCAGCTGTTCGTATTGCTGCGGTGTTAGCTCAGGAAAATACTTTCGAACAAGTTCCAATTGATCCAATTATATACTGTCTCTGCGGTGCTTTAACAAATTCGATAGAAACTCGCGAGCGCGAAAGAGCTGTGCTTTAACGGTACCCAATGGAATATCAAGTTCCTCGGAAATCTCTTCGTAGGAAAGCTCCTTGAAGTAACGCAGTTCGATCAGCTCCCTGTATCTGGGCTTCAATCTTTTCACCACTTCGTGCATCAGTAAAACTTTCTGCGAGCGAATCGCCTCTTCTTCCGGATCTCGATCCCCTGATTTAATATCGATCTTGACCCCATCTGTATCGTCATTACCAGAACCAATCGGATTATCGATCGACATCACATGCTTCTTCTTTTTACGAATAAAGTCGATGCAGTTGTTGGAAGCTATCTTGAACAGCCAAGTAGAGAATGCGTAATTTGGGGTGTACTGATGCAATCGACTGAATGCTTTGCCAAATGCTTCAATCGTCAGATCATCCGCATCATCTCGATTGTTGACCATTTTAAGCAGCATGAAATAAATGGAATCTCTGTATCGCTCCATCAATTCAGCATAGGCTTGCTGGTCACCTTGCTCAACAGCTCGCTTCACTAACGTAAAGTCTTTTTTTGCTTTATCAGAAAGGTGGTCACCTAATGCCATTTACTTGGTTTTAATATGAAGTTAGAAAAATAAATTACCGGATTCAGAAAGAGAATTACTAATTCAATGATCGGCGTGAATATCAACAAATCTCCCCCGCCCATTGTTTTCATTGGTTTTCTTAAAACCAACAATTGTACCAACAATCTTACACCCATTCCTACTGCTGCAAACATCCAAAATCGCGTAAATATGAGGATAAAAAACGAAACGATCATGAATAAAAGACTAACCGAAAGCAAGCTCAGAAATATCTTGTGCAAATTGCGATAATGTTTCGCCGTAGTAAAGTGTCTTCTTTTCTGATTGTACCAGTTTGAAAAATTGGTTTCCGGTATACTGATCATCTGTGCCGCGGGATCTACAACTACGTTGACATTTGCGTTTTTACTCACCTCATTCACAAAAAGGTCATCATCACCGGACTTAATGTGGTAATGTGATTTGAACCCACTAACGCTAAAAAACAGGTCTTTTTCATAGCTCATGTTTCGACCTACACCCATGTAGGGCATTCCCGCAAGGGCAAAAGAAAGGTATTGGACTCCGATCTGAACTGCATCAAAACGAATGATCTTGTTCAGCAATCCCTTCTTGCGCTCATAGGGGCTAAAACCAAGAATCAATGATTTGCTCTTCAAGCAACTTGACATTTTTCTTATCCACTGATCTGAAGCGGGGTGACAGTCTGCATCTGTGAATAATAAATGGTCAAATTTTGCCCCTTTGATTCCAAGCGTTATTGCCAACTTTTTCCCATGATTGTAATGAGTTGATTCAGCAATATTGATCACATGCAGATTGCTGTATTTCTTCTGAAAACCACGCAACACGTCTGCAGTTTCATCCCAAGAACGATCATTGACCACAACTACCTCAAAATCGGGATAATCCTGCTCAAATATCTTTGGTAAATTGATGAGCAAATTCCGTTCTTCATTCCTGGCGGCAATAATTACAGATACCGGTGTTTCCTTCACATTTTGCGAAGTTGGTTTATATACCGCCAACCGTATAAAAAAGTAGAGGAAAAAAAACAGTTGCATGACAACAGCAACTGCAAATACCAACAGCACCAACGCCTCAAATCCAAATTCCATATCAACTAGCGCCATTATAAACATTAAGTTAATCAAAATTACCGTAAACCGATATATGCTATATTTGGCAGCTGCCTAATTATTAACATTTGTGAGTTTATGAAATTCAGTCTACACCATACAGCTGAAGACAGTAAAGCAAGAAGGGGAACACTTACAACGGATCACGGAACGATCGAGACTCCCATTTTCATGCCTGTTGGCACGGCGGGGACAGTAAAAGCGGTTCACCAGAGAGAGCTGAAGTCCGACATCAATGCTGAGATCATTCTTGGCAACACGTATCACTTGTATTTGAGACCCGGACTGGAGGTGATCTCAGAAGCAGGAGGGATTCATCAATTCAATGGCTGGGATCGACCCATACTTACCGATTCGGGCGGGTACCAGGTATATTCTTTATCCAATACGAGAAAGATCGTAGAGGAAGGAGTAACATTCTCCTCCCATATCGACGGGTCCAAGCACTTGTTTACTCCAGAAAAAGTGATGGATATTCAACGAACGATCGGTGCAGATATAGTAATGGCCTTCGACGAATGTACTCCGTATCCTTGCGAGCACGACTATGCGGAGCGCTCCATGGAAATGACACACCGCTGGCTGCAAAGATGTATCGATCAATTTGCAGCATCTTCATGTCCATACGGTTATCAGCAAAGCCTGTTTCCTATCGTTCAGGGTTCGGTTTACAAAGACCTTCGAATCAAATCAGCTGAATTCGTAGCCGAGCAAAACTGTGAAGGAAATGCCATTGGAGGATTGTCGGTAGGCGAACCCGATCATGAAATGTACGAAATGACGGAATTGGTATGTGATGTACTTCCGAAAGACAAACCGCGTTATTTAATGGGAGTTGGTACACCGATCAATATCTTGGAAGCCATCGACAGAGGCGTAGACCTATTTGATTGTGTGATGCCCACGCGAAATGCTAGAAACGGGATGCTTTTTACTAAAAACGGTATGATCAACATCAGAAACAAAAAGTGGTACAAAGACTTTTCGCCTATTGATGAGGATGGCAGCTCCCATGTAGATCGTGCGTACAGCAAAGCGTATTTGAGACACCTTGTTCATTCCAATGAAATGTTGGGGGCTCAGATTGCAAGTGTTCACAATTTATCATTCTATTTGTGGTTGGTAAAAGAAGCAAGACACCACATCGAAAACGATACATTTAAAAGCTGGAAAGAAGAGATGATTCCAAAACTTTCTACCCGACTCTAATTGAAGATCGTCGACCTATATATCATCAAAAAGTTCATTGGGACTTTCGTTTTCATTATCCTGATTTTCACGATCATCGCAGTGGTGTTCGACATGTCAGAAAAGCTGGAAGACTTCATACAGAGTGGTGTGGGATTTCGCGGCATCCTAGTTCAATACACGCAGCATTTTGCTTTATGGATCATTAATCTATTGAGCCCGTTTTTGATCTTTCTTTCTGCCATTTGGGTGTGTTCAAGAATGGCGAGTAGGTCGGAGAATATCGCCATTCTATCCGGAGGACACAGCTTTAATCGATTTATTCGACCCTACCTGATAGCTGGAAGTATTTTGGTCTTGTTCTTACTATATATGGGTCATTTTGTCGTGCCCAGGTCCAACTTCAAAAAGCTACAGTACGAAAATGCCTATACCAATTTCAATAGCGCCATTGATCAGCGGTATCTTGAAGTGGAAGAAGGAACGATTGTCTACTACTCCCTCTTCAATTTTAAAAACAATTTGGCCAATCGCTTCTCTTTAAAAAAGTTCAAACCCGTAAATGGAAAAAACACCAAGTATTTTGAGCTGCAATGTAGATCTGCAGAGGGAGATAGTACTTCGGGAAATTGGAAGCTAAGAGATTACTTCATACGAGAAATTGGTCCGGAAGGAGAACAGGTCAGAACCGGACCCGTGCTGGATACGACCTTTTCCTTTACGGGACCAGACCTTGGAAGGAGAACCGAATCTTTCGGAGCCATGGAAACTCCTCAGCTGATTAAGCACCGAGATGAGGAACAGGAAAAAGGCACAGACAACATCAACCTAGCCAATGTGGAAATCTATTCGAGAACAGCAACGCCTTTTTCTGTTTTTATTTTGATCATACTTGCCGTGTGTATTTCGTATAAAAAGAAGCGAAGTGGAACCGGTCTTAATTTGATTTTTGGTCTGGCGATCGGAGCAGTTTCATTTTTCATCTCCAAAGTCACTTCGGTCGCGTCTTCAAACGCCGGACTGAACCCCCTGATGGCCGTATGGATTTCCAACATCATTTTCAGTATTGTCACCCTGGGGTTTTATTTGCGTGCAAGAAAGTGATAAATCAACCGATTGAAGCACAAGTAGGCAAAAATATTGTGTAAATTGCGCCCAGGAAAATTAATCAAATGCATACGAAGCAAACCATTTTCTTAGATTTCGAAGAACCGATCAAAGAGATCATTGATCAGATCGAAGCAGCAAAAGAGCTTTCGGAAAAAGGCGGAGTTGACGCTCAAAACGTAGTAAATGACCTAGAAGCGAAACTGGAAGAGAAATGTCGCGAGATTCACGACAATCTTACGCCGTGGCAGAAAGTACAGCTCTCACGACATCCGGAAAGACCATACACCCTGGATTACATTATGGAAATCACAGGAGGAGATTTCATGGAGCTTCATGGTGATCGTAACGTGGGAGACGACAAAGCCATGATCGGTGGTTTTGGATCTATAGATGGCCAAACGGTGATGTTCATTGGTCAACAAAAAGGAAGGAAAACAAAGCAGCGACAAATGAGAAACTTCGGGATGGCCAATCCGGAAGGATATCGTAAAGCCTTGCGCTTGATGAAGCTTGCTGAGAAATTCAATAAGCCGGTTGTTTGTTTGATCGATACTCCAGGTGCTTATCCCGGTCTGGAAGCCGAAGAAAGAGGGCAAGGCGAAGCCATTGCCAGAAACCTCTATGAAATGATGATCCTAAAGGTACCTGTGATCTGTGTGATCATTGGTGAGGGAGCATCCGGTGGAGCCTTAGGCATTGGGATAGGTGACAAGGTACTTATGTTGGAAAACACCTGGTATAGTGTCATATCACCCGAATCGTGCTCGTCTATTTTATGGAGAAGCTGGGACTTTAAAGAACAGGCAGCTGATGCGTTAAAATTAACTGCCAGAAACATGCATAAAAATAAGCTGATCGATGGGTTCATAAAAGAACCGCTGGGGGGAGCCCATGCGAATCCGGAAAGCATGTACAAAAAGCTAAAAACAGAGCTGAAAAAGAACCTGACCAAGCTTGGGAAAATGAAAGCCGACAAGCGAATTCAAGAAAGAATTGAGAAATTCTCTTCGATGGGTGTTGTGGAAAAATAGTGCGTTCAACAACTAATTTGCACTGTTCATCAATCTTTTTTATTTATTTCCGCGTGTCTGCGTTATATTCATTATGAACAAGTTAAATTGATTATTTTTGCTTATGAACCAACCGATACTATTCGCTATGAGAACAAAATTGAGTGCATTGATTCTAATGGGTTTTTGTTTGATCTCCTTTCAATCAATTGGACAAAATTGCGGAAACGATACCGTATTGTACACATTGAACAAAGCCACGGACACAGATTGGCAAACGGTTGCCGCATTGGGAACCGCCGGTGGTGATTACCCACAGGTAGGACAACGATTTGAGGCTCCTCAGCCCATTACCGTTTATGGTGCCTGTTTCTATGCGAAAACAAACATTTCAGGCACGGTACCGGCAACATTTAACCTCGACATGTACAGCATGGATACCACAGGAGGATACAAACTACCGGATACATTAATGGCTTCTGTTTCGGGAACTGCTCCGCTCAGCTCAGGAGACCCGATCACATTGACGAGACAATGTTTAACCTTTCCTGCACCTGTAACAACGAGTGATGAATATTTCATCGTAATTGATGGACGTGTAACCAGTGAAGCATTGGGTGTTGCCACGAACAGCTGGAGCTTCTGGGATGGCGCAGGTGAAGGATTGAGCGTGGTGTATTACGATGATGGCAGTGGAGCATCATATGTCGATTGGTATGATCAGACCAATCACCCTGCATTTGTTTCAGGATCATGGCCAACCGGTTGGAATTACGATTATCTCCTTGAACCGATCGTTTCGTATGACCTAGTTTTGGAAGCAACCTATACTGGTGCAGATTCAAGTTGCACGGGTGCTACCAAGTGTGTGGAGACAGACAGCATCTCTCCCATCTTCGGACATAGGATGTACAACAAAAATGCGATCAACGATACGGAAACGATTTGGGGGGATGGAGCAACGAGCACAGGAGACAGCTCCTGTCACGATTTCATTTCAGCCGGTAACTTCACAATCGAGCACACGAAAGTGCTGGACGGATGGACAATTTCTTGTGCGGCACAAGCCATTGATTCCATTTACATTGATGAGGAAGTATCTGCAAATTTTACCTATACCGTGTCAAACGACACAGTGGAACTAACCAATCTGAGCAGTGATTCAGCACAAGTGCTCTGGACCTTAGGTTCAACAGGTACTTCAAGTGCATTTGAGCTCACCGTAGTATTTCCGAGTAACGGAGCATACGACATAGAGCTGATCGTCTGGTCTGATGCAGGTTGTAGCGATACCATTACGCAAACTGTTAACATTACGGTCGGTATGGAAGAAAAAGAAGCGTCTTTTAGCTTGTATCCAAACCCTGCCGGCAATCTCGTTCAAATTGACGTAGTTAATCCGTCTTCCATCCAAAGCATTCATCTATATGATGTTGCGGGTCAGCTGGTCAGACAGATCAGAAAAGTAGAAAGCTCCAATCGGTTTGAGGTTGCTGATCTCGAGCCGGGACAGTATATTGTTCGATGCTTTGGAGACCATGGTATTAGCTCGAAACGACTGATAGTCACAAGGTAGCCCCGGTCTTAAACCGGAGCTAATTGTGCTGTATTCCTAGTGATTATTCAACCGTCAAAGTAAGGCCGGATATTTTCCTTGCGATACCATCCGGTCCCTCTGCTCTTACACGTTCAAAAACAAGCTTATCTCCGCTTCTTACATTGCGCAATGCCCGTTTTATTTGCTCCGGTACGCGCTTCCCTGAAGTAGATTTAGTGAACGGTTCATTCCCACGTTTGTAAACGGTAACCGTATATCCTAAAGTTTTTGGTTTCAAATTGAATTCAAAATCTTCATAAATGGCTTTTGCCACCTGCAGCTGTCGCAATGACCCTTTTGAAATTCTTCCATCCGTTGTCCTTCCCAAAACACTCAATGTGGGCTTCGGTAGTCTTTTTACCCGAAATGCCACACTGCCCATGCTTTTTTGCTCTCCATTCTGCATGGTTGCTTTAACGTTGACATGAACATTGCTGGAAGAATTTCTGGCAAGTTTGACTTCGTACATGCCATTGCCTGTTCTACTAATTCTATTGCCGGAACCGGATATCGTCACCTGTACATTGTCGTTCGCTACACCTGGAACAGACACACTAACGGGGTTGTCTACACCAATGTATAGAACGTTCATTTTAACCGGTGAAACGGTTAAGGAAGGTCGGGCGACAATATAGCTTGATTCGAATGGGAAACTTTTCAGCTCTCCCGTATTGGTCTCGACCTCAATATTCCCAGTATACGTATACTGCCCTTCTCGGTCAGTGTGAAGATTGTACTTGCCCAAGCCATGGTTTACAGGAATCGTCTCGTTATTGATTGTTATTTTCGGATCCTTGGTCTTGTTGAAGGCTGCCAGAAAGATGTCCGCCTTATATTCATCACCCAATAGCACATAGCTCGTTGGAGCCACAATTTTAGGCGCCACCGTGTCAAAAGGAATATCTACTTTAGCCACATCAGCAAACAGCTTATTTACCACATCGTATTCCGCATTTTTCACATCATTCTGTAATTTGGATAAGTTCACCAAAGCCGCTGCCAACGTAGTTTCATAAAATGTCGTCATTTCCCAATTAAGAGCGACACCATCTCTTTGACTTCCATTCAAATGCAATCCAATATTTGCATCGTCTTTATGAGCTTCCGGAATGCATTCCATAAGCTCTTCTTTGTACGCTAAGATTCGTTCTTTTAGCTCTTTACTCAATCCTGCTGAACCGTCTTCCGAAGATCCTATCATAATATTGGTTGTTACATCATAATTGTCTTTTGCCTTTACATTTTTCAATTGCAATGTATCTGCAACCTGATCTGAAACCCTTTCTGTACCGGCAATCAGCTTCTTTTTTAAGCTGTCTATGTAATCCACAAGATCGGCCGATTGATTCCGTACTTTCGTTGCTGTTTCGAATGATTCCGTAACGCGAACCGGATCATATTGTTTGGCTATCTCAAAGCCCGCGTAGATCTGGTCGTTCTTTAATCCGGTTATCTCAGCCGAGATCTCCAAACTTTCGTTTACTTGGACAAACGACTCCAAAATATCTTTTGAAACGTTGAGTGCCAGCATGGCCATTAATACGAGGTACATTAGGCCAATCATTTTTTGTCTGGGGGTTTGCTTTGCTTCTGCCATGATAGTAAGTTTTAATTAAATTTTAGACATAGGATGGCCCTTCCGAGCACATCGGTTCATAGTTATTTGTAAACATTGGGAAATAAAGCGCCTGCATCAGCAGGCGCTGATCCGTATGCCTTTACACATATAAGCTCATTCGGATCTCCTTGCTCTCTACGTTCAATTCAATTCAATAAAAAAGGTACAGAACGTATTAAATAAAATTGAAGCTTAGTCTGTACGCTCAGTAGGCGTTTCCTCTGTATTTTCGGGTTCTTTGCTGATTTCCATTGCAATAAAATAGGCTGCCAGCGCAATGATCAGTAAAAAGAGAAACATTTTTGGATTCTTATACAGAGGGAGCTTGTTTCGTTTAACTACCTCGTCATAACGTACCTGAAGTTTGGAAAAGTTCTTGAACTTTTCAATGGTTTCATCCGAGGGAATATTCTCTTTTCCGGTTCTATTTATCTTGTACTTTTTCATTTGCCTTGCTCCCTCACTTTTTTCTTAAGCTTATCAAGAGCTCGATACAACCTAATTTTAGCATTTCCATGGCTAATTCCAAGAATGTCACCCATTTCTTTAAATGACATTTGATCAAAATAACGCAATTCGATTAAATGTGACACTTCTAAAGGCAGCTGACCCAAACAGTTCATTACCACTTTTTGCCTGTCAACCTCTTCTCCTTCTTTCATTTCTTTCATCAGCGTGATCACATCTGATTCCATGATCTCTACTTCAACTACCCTATTTGACCTTCGATAGTGCATATTTACCTCATTGGAAGCAATACGATACAACCAGGAGGAAAACGGAAAACCTCTGTCTTGGTACTTTTTGATGTTGATCAACGCCTTTAAAAACACTCTTGAAGCAATATCCTCCGAAGTGAATTCGTCACGTACTTTCTTGAAAATAAAAATGAAGATCTGTTTGTAATAATGGTCATACAAAGGCGCAAATCTAGCCGGATTGGCTTTTGCCTGTTCAATGATCGTTGATTCATTGGGTAACCGCTTGCCAGATTTGCTACCTTTCACTGTCAAGTGTATTTAATTCACTAATTAGAATACCATATGTCTCAAAAGGTACACATTTCATTTCTCAGGATGTCTTATCATGTAAATACCCCCAACCAAAAACAAGCCTCCAAGCAACGTAATTAACAAAAGGTAAAATCCTCTTTTCCATTCAAAAAAGGGAGAATCAAACTCCATTATATAGGTAATAATTGGTGTTAAGATCATATTAATTGCAATGCCCACCGTTAGGTAGGAAACGAGACGTTTGAATTTTACAAATATTTTATAGATCGGTGAATTCAGTAACTTTTGTTGTTCCTCCTGTCTCTTTTTTCTGAGCTTTTCCTTCAATCGCTCTCGTTCTTCATTTTTCAACCGCTTCTCCAGCTCATTGGCAAGATCCTCTGGAGAATATCTCTTCTTTTTGAGTGCAGGAGGCGATGTGAGCACCTGATACGCCTCCTGAACGGCTAGAAACTTATCTTTCGCATCTTCACTTTTGTTCTTGTCCGGATGATACTCCTGAGCCTTCTTCCGATAGGCTTTTTTCACCTCAGCTTCAGAAACACCCGGTTTAAGATCAAGAATACGATAGTACTTGAGCATAGGGCAATTTACAAATTCCAATACGCACTATCAATGAAGAACGAGTTTAGTTTGCGATCTGTCCTTTCTTCGCTTAATAATCTGAACAAATAAAACTTTTAACCTCCACTATTCGTCTATTCAACACAATTTGCATCTCATTGGGAGCATTTTTGAGTCTCGAATTTGAAAAGTCTAATACCAAATATGATTATCTTGCACTTCGATGAATAGGGCCCTTTTCTTCTTTCTAACATGTTTATTTGCGCTGACTGTTAACGCGCAAAGTAAAAGGCAGTATGTCGGTTATAAATTTATTGAAAACAAGGGCCAATGGGAGGATCATGTAAAATACAGAGCCGATCTCAAAGCCGGCCATCTTTATGTTGAAGAGGAAGGACTTTTATTCGATTTCGTAGATGCGGAACAAATGGACAGATACGTTCGAGCTCATTATGACAAATCACTGCCACGAAATTTTGAACCGCTAAAGCACCATGCTTATCGCGTTCGATTTGAGGGAATGAATGCTGATCCTCAGCTGTTAGAGGAAATGCAAACACCCGAATACTACAACTACTTTCTTGGTAAGGATCGGTCGAGCTGGGCATCAAAAGCACATGGCTTTCATCGCATTCGATACAAAGACCTATACGACGGTATTGACATGCAATTCTATTCCAAATACTTCAATCTGAAATATGATTTCATCGTACATCCCGGTGCAGATCCTGCAGCAATACGTTTAACCTATGAGGGTGCAGATGATCTGGCGATCAAGAATGGCAAGCTGCATGTTTATACTTCGGTCAATCACATCATTGAAAACCAACCCTACGCATATCAAGAGATCAAAGGGGAGAAAATTGAAATCGATTGCCATTATCAATTGGAAGGGAGCAGCATTTCGTTCACCTTTCCTAATGGATTTGACGAGAAGCACAAGCTGATCATTGATCCAACACTCATCTTCTCTACCTATTCCGGTTCGATTGCTGACAATTTCGGTTATTCAGCCACTTTTGATTCCAAGGGATTCCTCTATTCTGCCAGCTCATCTTTTGGCATGAATTATCCTACCACAACCGGCGCATTCGATGAGACACACAATGGTGGAGATGGATTAGGATTAGGCGTAGACATTGCCATCTCAAAATTCGATACCAGCGGTACGTTCCTTATTTATTCCACGTACATCGGTGGTGGCAGTGATGAGCTACCCCACAGTCTGATCGTGAACAGCTTCGATGAACTATTCATTATGGGCACAACCAGTTCGTTCGATTATCCCACAACAGTGGGGGCTTACGATACTACATTTAACGGTGGACCTCCCAAGAGCCTAATGAGCGGATTGGGAGCAGATTACCCTTTTGGGTCGGATATTGTGGCAACCAGTTTATCTGCCGATGGTTCTGCACTCCTTGCCTCCACATTTATCGGGGGGTCAGGAAATGACGGATTGAATTCTGCTAGCGATGTTTGTGCCATCAATGTATTGAAATACAACTATGCAGATGAGATTAGGGGGGAAATCGACATTGACGAAAACAACAATGTATATATCGTCAGCTGCACCATGTCTAACGACTTTCCCATCGCTGGTAGTGTATTTCAACCTTCCTATGGTGGAGGTCCGATAGACGGAGTAATTGTAAAGCTGGACAATTCCCTGCAAAATTTGATCTGGAGCAGCTACTATGGTGGAGAAGGAAACGATGCTGCCTATTCCCTGGCCTTGGACGACAAGGGCGATCTTTACATTGCTGGCGGAACCGATTCGGATTCATTGGTTATTGTGAATGAAACATTAGATACAACATTTAACGGGGGCCGATCAGACGGTTTCGTTGCGCACATTTCTGGGGATGGTCAGACCTTGATCAATACATGCTACCACGGATCCGGAGTTTACGACCAGGCCTATTTTGTTGAGCTGGACCGGTACAACAACGTGTACCTCCTGGGACAAACGGAAATACAGGATTCAACCTTCATACAAAATGCAGCGTATTTCAATTACGGTAGCGGCCAGTTTGTTTCGAAGATGACACCAATGCTCGATTCCATAATTTATTCAACGGTGTTTGGCAATGGACTTGGAATCAGTATATCACCCACCGCCTTTCTGGTAGACCTGTGCAATAAGATCTACTTATCCGGATGGGGTGGTTCCACGAATGCATTCAACACATGTAACAATGCAAACAACACCGATGGAATGCCGGTAACCTCTGACGCTTTTCAAGCTACTACAGATGGTGGAGATCATTACGTAATGGTCTTAGAAGACGACGCTTCGGCATTGGTGTATGGATCTTTTTTCGGTGGACCGTCAGCCCAGGAACATGTGGATGGAGGGACAAGCAGGTTTGACCGAAAAGGTAAGGTGTATCAGGCCATGTGTGCAGGATGTGGAGGGAGTTCAGATATGCCGATTAATCCGGCCGGAGCTGTTTCTCCGACCAACAATAGTACGAATTGTAATCTGGGTGTATTCAAAATGGATTTCAATCTACCGGTAGTGGTGGCTGATTTTGACCCACCACCAATTGGATGCGAACCCTTTACCTATACCTTTACCAATACGTCATTATCACAAAATTTCACCAACTACAGCTGGGATTTCGGCGATGGGGGAACTTCGACCGCAATGAATCCCACCTACACCTACGCCAACTCAGGGAATTACATCATCACTTTGATTGTATCAGACACGGCAACATGTAATTTTGGTGATACCATTTCGAAAGAAATTACCGTACTTGGAGATACCACGTATTCACTGGCAGACATTTCCATCTGTCCGGGAGAAACAGAACAGATCGGGCTTATTCCAAATCCAGACACTTCGATCACGTACTCCTGGATTACAGGAATGAGTTCTTTAACCGATACGTCTATTTCAAATCCTTTTGCTGATCCGGCTGTAACGACAGATTATACCTTGCTGATCAATAGTGGTGTCTGCACAGACACGGTATTGCAAACCATTGTCGTGAATATTCCTCAGCTTGCTGTGTCCAACGACACCATCCTTTGTGACAGTGTGAGTGGCTTGGTAATCTATGCGAACTCATTCGGCACATCTTCAGAATACATCTGGTCAACCAATTCGGCTTTTTCGGACACATTGAACTCCGATCTCACCTCGGATTCACTCGTAGTTTCACCCACCGAGCCAACCGTATATTATGTACAAATCAACAACAACGGTTGCCCGCTTTATGACAGTATTTTTGTCAATTTGGCTTCTTCTCAGATCGAATTAGCTGCCATAGATTTTATTTGTGAGGGCGACACCATCTCCATTACCGCGAACAACCTCAACCCATCGGACTCACTTACTTACGACTGGAGCAGTGATCTGGACATCATAAGTGGAGACAGCACAGCTGTCATCGAAGTATCACCAATTATCGACACGTGGTTCTACATCGAATCCGTTAACTCGGCAGGCTGCTTATTGAGGGATTCAATCTGGATACAAGTTTCAAATCTTCCGACTACCGCTGTATCCGCATCTGCCGACCAAGATACCATTGCAAGTGGCACTAGTGTCGGACTGCACGCAAGCCCGAGTGGTTATAATTACACTTGGACACCACCGGGAAGTCTGGATGACCCCAACAGCCAGCATCCGATCGCAACCCCGGAGGAAACGACGACCTATGTAGTGACCATCAGTGAAGGGCCCTGTGCGAAGAACGATACCGTAACGGTCGTAGTAACCGACGTTATATGTGGGCCACCGGACGTGTATGTGCCCAACGCATTTACTCCTGATGGAAACGGCAGCAATGATGTAGTGATGGTAAGGGGAAACAACATAAAAGAGCTGATCTTCCGAATTTACGATCGTTGGGGCGAGCTGGTATTTGAAACCAACGACCAATCGATAGGTTGGGATGGAACCTACAAAGGAAAACCGGGAGATCCGGCGGTGTATGTGTATTACCTCGATATCATTTGCATTGATGAAGAAGAATATTTTGAAAAGGGCAACATTACCCTGATCCGATGAATGCACCTAAATACATAGCAGCATTCCTTTTTGTTTTGTTGGCCGTGACTGGTGCACAAGGTCAGGATCTGCACTATTCTATGTTTGATCTGTCGCCCATGAACCTCAATCCCGGAACAACGGGACAATTCGACGGTGATTATCGGTTTTCAGCCAACCACAGGCATCAGTGGAGAGCCGTAACGATCCCCTACTCCACATTCAGCTTTGGTCTGGATGCCAGGGACATCACCGAAGGCAATAACATTCACGCTGGACTGCAGGTGAATCAGGATCGAGCGGGTGATTCAAGGTTCAACACATTCATGGCCAGCGCCAATATAGGGTATTCCAAATTTCTGAAAAGCGATTCATCGCTTACACTATCCATAGGCATTCAACCGGGGGTTACGAATCGAACCATTGACTATACCGATCTGCGATTCGACGTGCAATACAATGGGTGGACCTACAACCCAAACCTTCCCAATTCAGAATCTTTTTTGCGGGATAGCAGGACGTATTTTAACCTTGCAACCGGTGCTGTTGCAGATTATCAATTGGATGAAAAAAAATCATTCCGAGCCGGATTTTCGCTGTTCAATCTGACCACCCCGAAGCAAAGCTTTTTTAATGAAGACGCCATTCGCCTTGATCTGCGCTGGGTATTGCACGGGTCAGGATCGATATTTGTTTCCGAAAAACTGGATGTCCTTCCCAGCTTTTTATTCATGGGTCAAGGAACATTCCGTGAGCTTATCGTTGGATCCAAGGTGCGTTATACACTAAAAGATCAACGAGGAATGTACCGAGCCGTTTATGGCGGTGTTTATTACAGAAATCGAGATGCCGGATACCTTATGGTGGGGATGGATTACGACAATTGGAAATTCGGACTAAGCTATGATGTGAATGTCTCTACCTTACGCTACGCCAGTAATGGTAGAGGTGCTCTTGAGCTGGCCTTGATCTATATTTTAAAAGTGTACGATCCACAGATCATTCAACGAAGAATCTGCAGAGACTTTATGTAATGAGGACCATGCTAACGATCATATCATTTCTGATCTGCTTTTCTGCAGGTGCTCAATCCTTAAAAAAGCTGATCGAGATCGGCGACCAATACGAAGCAGAGGGAGACTACTACAGTGCCCAGCTGGAATACGAAAAAGCCGTACTCATCGATTCAGTAGACATCCATCTTCTGTTCAAGTATGCTGAGGTGCTGCGCAAATGCAACGACCACGTAAAAGCGGAAAAGTACTACTCGAAAATATTCGGAAAAGACAGAGGAAAGATCTATCCGATCGGACTATTCTGGCTGGCTGAAATGCAAAAGCACAACCAAAACTATCGACCGGCATTAAAGTCATGGAAAAAAGCCGCGAATCTCTTCAAAAAAGACAAGAAATCGTATGAGTACAGAAGAGCTCGGCATGAAGGGCTTTCTACCAGCTGGGCCATGCGATCCATCAAAGATTCGGTAGAAGGAGCTGAAGTAAAAAATCTGGGGGCACCCGTGAACACCAGTGACTGGGAGTTTTCACCCCTGCCCTGGCAAGGAAAGCTCTATTTTTCTTCTTTGCGCAGCGAGAACAGTGGACCAAATTTGCAGGTCTTGGACGAAGACTATACTGTAAAGATCTATTCAGCCGATTCCATGCATGCTGATACTGATCCCATTAAAAAAATAGCCAGTAAAATCAACGTACCTGCCACCAATACCGCCACGGGAACGTTCAGCTATGACGGCACCCGTTTTTATTTTGTGCAAGCCGGAACAGATTTTAAAAGTGCCATTTATGTGGCAGATTATAAAAATGGCAAGTGGAGCGATGCAAAAAAGATGGAAGGGGACATTAATGGAGACTTCATTTCAACCCATCCTTCTTATGTTGAGATCGACAACAAAGCCTATTTGCTTTTTTCATCCGATCGTCCGGGAGGACAGGGTAAATTTGATCTGTATTACGCGCCTCTGATCTCCGACGAAAAAACAGGCAAAGCAATTAATCTGGGCAAAACAGTCAATTCTCCCGATGATGAAGTTACACCGCAGTACAACAGTCGGTCCAAAGTCCTGTATTTCAGCTCCAAATGGCACAAAAACTACGGCGGATTCGACGTATTCAGCTCTAAAGGCCCACTGAGCAAGCTTTCTCCTCCGAAAAACATGGGACAACCCATCAACACCCCCTGGAATGACCTTCACTTTACCATCGACCGGAACGGGGACGGATTCCTTACTTCCAACCGATTGGGTTCTATTTTTCTGAAAGGACCTACTTGCTGTAACGACATCTGGTCGGTGAAACTGCAAACTCACGAAGAAATAACCAATGAAATTGTGATCGAAACCCTCGAAGATCTCAACAACTACCTGCCCGTTACACTCTATTTCCACAACGATTGCCCAAATCCAAGAACAACCGACACGGTAACCGATCTGAACTATCTGACCACCTACCGAGACTATCACGAGCTGATTCCAACGTATAAAAAAGAATACAGCAACGGACTTAAAGAAGAGAAGGCGATCGAAGCAGAGCTGGATATTGAAGACTTCTTTAAAGATTATGTAGATAAAGGCGTATCCGACCTTGCACTGTTTACAGGACTTCTTCTTAAAGAGCTGGAAAAAGGACAGAACATTGAGCTGACTATTAAAGGATTTGCTTCACCCCTGGCCAAAACAGATTACAATGTAAAGCTGACCGGACGAAGAATTACCAGTTTAATCAACTACCTCAGGGAATACGACAAAGGACAATTCAATGAGTACATCGATGCCACTGCTGAAAACGGAGGAACGCTCAGCTTCAACAAAATACCATTCGGAGAGTACACTGCAAGTAAGCTCGTATCTGATAATGTAAATGACACCAAGAATTCGGTGTACTCCAGAGCTGCGGGACTGGAGCGGAAAATAGAGGTTCAGAGCATTACACAAGCCCGCCGTGATTCTATCTTTTCAGAGATTTCCTGCTCTCAGGAGCTGTTTGATTTTGGAGCGCTCACCGAGGGAGCTATTGTATCACATGAATTTGTGATTACCAATTCAGGCAACAAACCACTGGAAATTGAAAAGGTGGTGACCAGATGTGGTTGCAGCGTTGCAGAATATCCAAAAGAGCCGATACTACCCGGGAAAGAAGCCAAGATAAAGGTAACATTCAATAGTACCGGGATGGAAGGAAAGCAAGTAAAATCTGCCACGATCGTTGCCAACTCATTTCCGAGAAGCAAGCGACTTGTTCTAACTGCAGAAGTTTTTAAAAAGTGAAAATTCTACTGGGTTTCATACTAATTGGAATTTGTTTTGTCAGTACGGCACAGCAATCCGAAGAGCTGGACTGCACGCCATACAAAACCGGACGATTCGTTTTGAATCCTCCCGAAGGAGATGAAATCCGGATCAAACGAACTAAAAAGTACCAGATCGAGTGGTACAACAAAGCCCACAAAAAGCACAAATTCAAAATCGAATGGACTGGCGGTTGTGAATACATTCTTACGTTGGTAAAAACAACCAGCAAGAAAAATGAAGTACTGATCGGGAAGGGACTGCTCTGCAGAATTCTTTCCGGTGAAGAAAGCTACTACTCCTGTATTGTAATCAGTCCCGAGCATCCAGCCGGGAGAAAATGTGAAGTAACCAAATTGAGATGATGACAACCCTCCAACCCTTTCACCTGGCTATTCCGGTTCATGAGCTGGAAACCGCACGAGTTTTTTATCGAGATGTGCTGAATTGCTCAGAAGGGCGGAGCTCAGAACAGTGGGTTGATTTTGACTTTTACGGTCATCAGCTGGTCATCCATTGTACAGGTGAAAAAAGCAAGAATGCCCACAATCCCGTTGATGAAAAAAGCGTACCTGTACCTCATTTCGGAGTGATCTTAAAACAGGAAGACTGGAATCGCCTGGCCAAGCGTCTTGAAGCAGAACATATAGAATTTATCATTGAACCGTACACGCGATTCAAGGGCGAAGTTGGCGAACAATCGACTATGTTTTTTCTGGACCCCAGTGGAAATGCGCTGGAATTTAAAGCATTTAAAAATCCTGATCAGCTCTTTGCTTCCTGAAAAAAGTTAAACTTTTCTCTTATTTTGCATAGAAGATGAAAATAAGAATTGAAATAAATGATGCATCCCCTAAACCGATCTATGTTCAGATACAGGACAACATCATCAATTCTGTTCAAAACAAGACCATCGATCCCAATGAGCAGCTTCCATCCATTAACGAGGTGAGCGACGAGCTGGAGGTAGCAAGAAAAACCGTTGAGAAAGCCTACAATGAATTGAAACGAAAAAACATCATTGTATCTGTTCCGGGAAAAGGATTTTTTATTTCTGAAAACAATAGCCTCGACCAGAAAAAAGTGATGTTGATGTTCGACATCATGAACAATCAGAACAACCTGATCCACCAATCTTTTATGAAAACCATGAAAGACCATACCCTGGTTGATTTTCTGGTGTATCACAAAGACCCCGGGACATTTATCAACTACCTGATCCATGCACCGGACGAGTATTCGCACTACGTGATCATGGGGCATTTCAACAGCCGAGCTAAGGAGGCCATTGCTATGATCAATCAGCTTCCGAAACATAAATTGATCATTCTTGACAGGAAGCTCCCCGGAATTCAAGGTGATTATTCGTTCATTATGCAAAGCTTTGATGCAATCTTGTATACTGCGCTTTGCGAGCTGAGTGACAGCTTGATCAACTACAACCGATTGGTGGTTATCTTTCCAAAATTCACCTACTATCCGAAAGACATGCTATCAGGTATTCGAAAGTTTTCACAGGAAAGTGATTTTCCATGTGAGGTGGTTGAAGACATCGAAAGTCATAAAAGAAAAAGAGGAGACGTTTTTCTCGTACTGACTGAAAAAGCTCTCGCTTCTACTGTTTTGAGTCTACAAAAAAGCAAGCTGATACTAGGCGAAACCGTTGGTATCATAAGTTATACTGATCACCCAATAAATGAAATTCTGGCGGGAGGGATCACTGCAATTTCGCCCAACTTTAAAGGCATGGGTAGGTTGGCAGCAGAGGCAGTATTGTCCGACAAAAAGATTTCTGCAAGCATCGACTACGACATTCATATGCGCAAATCGCTTTAATTGAGTGGTATCCGAACTTGTTGGCCCGATTAACCTTCATCATTATAGACCTCGGTTTGCGTATTATTTACTTTGTTCTTCTTATCTTCGCGCCGAATCAAGGCCACGTGGCGCAACTGAATAGCGCACCTGATTACGGCTCAGGAGGTTACAGGTTTGAATCCTGTCGTGGTCACACTGATAAAAGCGTTTGCCAGAGGCAAGCGCTTTTTTTGTGGAAACAAGTC
>CAJWDP010000047.1 GCA_913030835.1 uncultured Flavobacteriales bacterium
ATGACAAAAACTCCGGTGTACGAGCGCATAAAAAAAATGGAGAAGAGTGGGGTGATAGAAAAATATGTGGCGGTAGTGAATCGTAAAAAGATCATGTCTTCAATGGTCGTGTTTTGTTCTGTTTCTCTTGAAGATCAAAAGATTGAAAAAATTGACTTGTTCAGACAGGCCATTAGTAAAATGCCGGAAGTGATGGAGTGCTACTTAATGGGGGGTGCAAACGATTTCTTACTTAAAGTTGTGGTTGCCGATCTGGATGCATATCATCATTTTTCGTCCGGTAAGCTGGCTGGCTTAGCCAACGTAAGCCAGATTCAAAGTTCATTCGTGCTGGATGAAGTAAAGTACTCCACGGTGCTGCCACTTGGAAAATGATGGCTAATTGCCTTTGAGCTGTTGATTGCGCAGCAGCTGGTTGAGACTATTTGTGTAAGAAATAAGCTCATTCATCAGCTTCAATACGTCCTGATCTTGTGCATCGGGGAATATCTTTTTAACTTCTGATATGGAGCTTTCTATTACCGATTTTGCTTTTTGATTCTCATTCGCCCCGTGGTATTCAGCCATTACTTTAATCGCCCTGTTCATCATGGCGATGGCCAATAGCTTTTTGTGATTTCGATCAATCAGGTAGTCGATTTCACCTGTTTTGTCGCTCCATTGCAGCTTGACTCTTTTTTCCTGGACGATCTTCTTGTTTTGCTGATAGTCGAAGTAGGTCATTCTGATCATTAGTGGGTCCTTCTCGATTGCTTTGGTTGGTTGGTTCAGATCGAAATGAACAAGGGCGAGTTTGTTCAAGCCCGGATAAATGTTCTTCAGCTCCATATTAAATTGGCCGTTGGTTATATTTTTCGCATCGTATCCGTACAATTGCTTGTAGATCAGATTGTCGTTGAAAAATACTTCGATGGTCGCTTTTCCGGCTACCGGATATAAAGAGCTGATCATTTCTTTGGTAAACGCGGCTGTCATGTTTTTCGCGTCTCCTACAAAATGCATCAATCCTCCTCCTGTTGAAGCCAGCTGACTCAATAATGCCTGGTTGTAGGTCTCACCGACCCCGATGCAAGAAACTTCTATTCCCTCATCGATGTGTTTCTTTGCCAGCTGAACAACCTCCGTTATCGGTCGGCTGCCGTACCCATCGGTCAAAAGGATCACTTTGCTCGCATCCATTGCAGCAGCATATTTGTTTACCTCCTCGAATCCTTTCACCAGCCCTTCATAAATTGAAGTGCCTCCACCGGCTTCAATATCGCGGAACATCTCGCGAACAAATTCACCGTTGCCATATTTCTGTGCCGGAACACTCACTTGAGCAGAACCATTAAAAACGACAAGCGATACGATGTCTGTAGGTCGAAGCAAAGCTGAAAGCTCCAGCAGACTCTTTTGCAGGCTCTCAATTCGATCGTATCCTGACATGGATCCACTCTTGTCAATCACAAAACAAACGTTGATTGGTGGCGTATTTGAGTTTCTCATGTTTTTCATCAATGTTTCTTTATTCCTGGAAGAAAAACCGATTTCAAGAAGTGATTCTTTTGACAATTCATTGACTTCGGGATTTGTCCACCTGGCATACAGCTCGAGAAAATGCTCTTCAGGTTCAGGGTATTGTTTGTCGATAAATTCATCGAAATGTGTAACGAACACCTCATGTGATTCCGGAATGAATCGCTCCGGAAATTCGAGTTTCTCCTGAGGGAAATAATTGGTGTTCATTTCCCCGGATACAAAACCAAATGTCTTGCTTAGATCAACCACATCAACGTCTTTTTCATAATTGAAATCGATCAGGTATTTGCGGTGGACGGGCAAGAGGAAATCTACTTCCCCGTCTTTATTGGTTTTTGCTTTATACACCTTATTGCTTTTCAGCATCTTTAAATAAACGGGCTCGTCTTTCACAAAATCCACCCCCCGTTTCTTGACTCTGATCTTATAATATGCTCTGTTCGAGCTTGAAGTTGGATTGCTTCCCAGTTCCTGTGTGATCGTATCACCAATAGCTGTTTCTATTACATTGCTTGGCTCGTAGTTGAATTCCATCGAATAGAAGGCCGGCAGATGTTTCATTTCGTAGTATTGATATTCTTCTATTCCGTCGATGTCGATCTGGTATTCATTGGATAAGGGCAATTTGAAACGGGCTTTTCCGTATTTGTCTGTTGTGGTTGTGTAGGTCTTTTTGAGGGCATAGCAGGTTGCTCCGATCTTGTAATGTTTTATTGGCGCTCCGCTTCGCTCTGTAATTTTTAGGGTGAGAATCCCGTTTTTTTCATCAGGCATGTCTTTGCTGCCGATCGTTTGCTCAATGTTGACAAGGCCCAGTGCGTTGCGATCTACCGGAGGTCGGTTTTCCCTCTTCCAACGTTCGTAATTGTAGGTAATGGTTCTTGTGCTTACGGCTTCCCCGCGTTCAGGAACTTCAACGTTCCATTCGTTCCTGATCTGGCCAATCGTGATGAGCCATTCTTTGCCACCTTTAAGGAGGATGTTTAGCTTGCCTGAAGCGTCAGTACGTTTAAATATCTTCTGTCTGCTGTCTATTTCGGTAAAAATTACTTTTTCACCTGACATTGGTCTTCGCTTTGTGTCTTTAACCGTCAAGGTATAGTCTACGCTACCTTCGAAGTTTTGGGAGAAAACAAGAGAGGAAATGAAGATAAACAGGAGGGAGGTATACACTTTCATACTGATCTTTATCATGGGTTACATTTGCATAACGCAAATAAGTCAAAAAGTTAATCGTTACTTCAGGATTTTTATCGAATTGCTCGATACACGAACGATTTCATTTCGTTCCAAATGGTTGTTTTTTCCTTGATCATACCGTTCCTGGATGCCACCATTTGTGAGGCCACATTATCGGGGTGGATGATGGAAATGACAGATTTCACTTCTAATTGCTCAAATGCAAATTGCTTGAAGTATTGGGCCGCTTCACTTGCATAACCCTTCGTTCTATACTCTTCAATAATGTGGTATCCGATTTCCAGCTCGTCTTTACCATCAACTTGCTGTCGGATTAATCCGCACTGGCCAACTAATTGCCCGGTTTCTTTGCATTCCAAGGCCATCAGTCCAAATCCGTCTTTTTCGTACCTCCTGATTTGCCGATCCACCCAATCCTTTGCCGTATTCTTATCGATGGTCATGGTCTTGGGGTAGTATCTGAATGGTGATCCATCCGAAAGAAAGGCTTCCCATGAATTTACGTCTCCGTCGTTCAATGGGCGAATGATCAATCGCTGTGTTTCCTGGGACGTAAGGTACTCATTCATAGTTTGTTTGCCTGTTTACAATTGAAGACGTAACGAATATACGTTGATATTTCAGAAAAATAAAATGGGACCTCAGAACTCATTCATTCTTGAAAAATAGAACACGAACAGAATGAGTCGGTAGTCGTGAAATTATATTTTGCTTTCGGTAATTTTTGTAATTTCTTGTTCTAGCTCCTGGGCTTTTAATTGTATTTCTGCACCCCTTTTCAGAATGTCATCAACATATTCGCTGTCATCTAGATCCTTGCAGTTGATCTTCACATTCATAAATGCGCCCATCACCGCCGTTCTCGCGCAAAGTGCACCTACACCGGCATCTGTAACGGAGTTCGGATTTCCGATTTCTACCATGGCTTTGTTCACTTCCATGGATTGATATGCGGTTTCCATTACCTTGAATGGTATTTCAATGGCGTATTTTGTGGCTTCCACAATTGCTTTTTTTCGAGCTACTTTTTCTTCCTCACTTTCTTTGGGAAGTCGGAATGCCTCCATGATTTTGTTGAATGAATTGGTGTCCTCATCCACCAATCGTATCAGCTCATTTTTGTACTGCTGGCCTTTTTCTGCCCACATAGAGAACTCTTCCCAACGGTCGTCCCATCCTCTTTTGTGTGAAGATAAATTGGCCACCATAGTGGCTAGTGATGCCCCAAGTACGCCAGCGTAGGCGGATATAGATCCACCACCGGGTGCGGGACTTTCGGAAGCAGTTTCATCAGCAAACTCAACCAAAGTAAGGTCCACCAATTTCTTATCATTCCCTTCATTCAGCATGTATTCAATGATCCGCTCTTCCGGCTTGAAAGGACCAAGCTCATCTAAACCAAGACTTTTCACGGCAATTTTAATGATCTCTGACTCGGAGATTCCGGTTGAACGCTGCTGTTTTCTCAGGAAATATTTTCCCGCATCCAGCATGGCTTGCAAAGGAACCAGCCCAACCAGCTCAGAGCCGGTTACTCGAATTCCCCGTTCGTTCGCTGCTCTGCATACTTCATCAAAAGCCTCGTGAATAGAGGTAATGCTTATGTTGGTCAGATTCATGGAAATTTGAGCTACTCCGTACTCTTCTATGAACCAACCGATCGCTTTTACTGACTTCAATGTGCCGGGTGTCCATGTGTCATTTCCCTCTGCATCCTTAATTATTTTGCCGGATAGCACTCCACCTTCTCTCGCTATACGTCCTTTTTCTCGAACATCAAATGCAATTGCATTTGCCCTTCGCGTGGAAGTAGTATTTAAGTTGATGTTGTAGGCTACAAGAAAGTCCCTTGCCGATATTGCTGTAGCTCCGGTGGTATGTGCTTTGTCATAGGCAGCCGGACCGTGGTCAGGAGCCCAATTCGGGTCGGTTAGCTTATTCTTCAACCCTTCGTATTCTCCGGAACGCACAACGGCGAGATTTCTTCTTTCTTCCGTCTTTGCAGCATTTTCATAGAAATAAACGGGTATGTCCAGCTCTTCTCCAACTCGTGCTCCGAGCTGATGCGCGTACTTAGCAGTCTCCTCCATTGAAATATTGGCGATTGGCACGAGTGGACAAACATCTGTAGCCCCCATTCTTGGGTGTTCTCCTGTATGTTTGCTCATATCAATCAGCTCAGATGCCTTTTTGATCAGCTTAAATGCAGCGTCAATTACTGCTTTAGGTTCACCAACAAAAGTGATCACTGTTCGGTTGGTTGCTTTTCCCGGATCGACATCAAGCAGACGAACGCCTTCTGATAATTCTATAACATCTGTGATTTGCTTGATGACTTCAGCGTCTCTGCCTTCGCTGATGTTGGGTACACACTCAATTAGCTGCATGTTTTGAAGTTTATTTCTAAAATGGTTGGTTAGTATTTGTAGTCGACGAAATTCCCGGGATCCTGGTTTACGTAAACCACAACAGTGTAATCTTTGTCTTTTCCGGGGTAACGGATGTTTCGAATATTGAAATATAATTTTTGTGTTGAAAGCTTTCTGCATTTGTCTCCGTGAGCGTCGTGAACCAAGGCCAAACCAATTTTTGGAGGTAAACTTTTTTGGTAAGCTCTATTCCCGTAGAGGACAAAATCATGTTCGGCGCAACCACTGTAGGCAACATCTAAAATTAAAATGTCTCCTTTGATGCTTACACTTTTGATATTTACTGCATCGATCGGTTTAGGAAGCAGCATGGATTCAGTCATGTGAATCATCTTCACTTTGTCATCGATCGCTTCAGCCGTTTCCGTTTCAGTAGCGGTTGCATTTTTTTTTGTTTTGCAGGAGGTTGCCGCAACAAGCAACAGCAACAAAAGGGCGGAAAGTTTAAACGTGTTCATTTTGTTGGTTTTAAAGTTCGTGAAAGTACTAAAAACAAAAACTATTCCAACGCCATTTTTGATGAAACTACAGTCTCTTGTAAAACAGAGCAGCCCGCGTCAATTGGCCTTGTTCACTTCGTTTCCCGTAAGCGTTCCAAAGCATACATTTCATCTCTAAGCCTTCCCGCTTCCAGAAAATTGAGCTCTTTGGCTGCATCCTCCATCTCCTTTCTGGTTTTGACGATTGCTTTATCCAGCTCTTCGGCAGACATGTAGGAAATAACCGGGTCAGCAGCCAGATCTATATTGCTTGGTTCCACGTATGTTTTTTCCTTTTCCTGTTTTCCTTTGACTACCTTGCTTCGTTCAAGAATTTGCTCCCTGTTGGATTCGATCTGTTTCGGGGTGATGTTGTTTTTCGTATTGTAGTCCGTTTGTTTTTCTCTCCTTCGGTTGGTCTCATCAATGGTACGCTTCATGGAGTCGGTGATTTTATCGGCGTACATAATGACTCGACCATTGATGTTTCGAGCAGCACGACCCACCGTCTGAACCAAACTTCTTTCTGATCTCAAAAATCCTTCTTTATCTGCGTCCAATATGGCCACCAGGGATACTTCAGGAAGGTCCAGCCCTTCCCGCAGCAGGTTGACTCCAACCAATACATCGTAGATTCCCAGCCTAAGGTCCCGAAGAATATCAACTCGCTCTAATGTGTCCACATCAGAGTGGATGTATGTGGTTTTCAATCCGAATCTATTCAGGTACTTGTGCAGCTCCTCCGCCATTCTTTTGGTGAGGGTGGTGACCAGGGTCCGTTCCTTTCTTTCAATGTTCACCTGAATTTCTTCCATAAGGTCATCGATCTGGTTCATGCTGGGCCGAACGTGAATAAGTGGATCAAGCAGGCCTGTTGGTCGAATGACCTGTTCGATCACCAGACCTTCCGATTTCCCCAATTCATAATCGGCAGGGGTAGCTGACGTATATACCACCTGATTGGTTAAGGATTCGAATTCTTCAAACTTCAATGGACGGTTGTCCATGGCAGCCGGAAGTCTAAATCCATGTTCAACCAGATTTATCTTTCTACTTCTGTCTCCTCCATACATAGCCCGGATCTGAGGTATGGTAACGTGGCTCTCGTCGATGATCATCAGGAAATCATCAGGAAAGTAGTCGATCAGGCAGAAAGGTCGAGTTCCCGGATCCCGTCTATCAAAATAGCGGGAATAATTTTCAATTCCTGAACAATAACCCAGCTCACGCATCATTTCCAGATCAAAATTGGTGCGCTCATCCAGTCGTTTCGCTTCCAGGTGTTTCCCCAGCTCTTTGAAAAACTCTACTTGTTTGGTCAGATCATCCTGAATTTCCAGAATCGCCTGTCGAATGGTTTCGGGGCTGGTAACAAAAATATTGGCAGGAAAGATCTGAATATCGCTGAATGCATCCAATGTTATGTTGTTCAGTGGGTCGAAGGTTTCAATGCTTTCGATCTCGTCTCCCCAGAAAACAACCCGAATCGCAAAATCCGCGTAGGCTACATAAATGTCAACCGTATCGCCCTTTACTCTGAACTGACCACGACCCAGCTCTATTTCCGTTCTCGAGTAGAGGTTTTCGACGAGCTGAAGCAGGAATTTATTTCTCGATATGTGCTGGCCCACCTCAATTTTTATCAGGCCTTTGTGAAATTCAGCAGGATTTCCAATGCCGTAGATGCAGGAAACGGAAGAAACGACGATGACATCTTTTCGGCCAGATAAAAGTGCGGACGATGCGCTTAATCTTAATTTTTCGATCTCATCGTTAATGGATAAATCCTTCTCTATGAATGTGTTGGTTACCGGAATATAGGCTTCGGGCTGGTAATAGTCGTAGTAAGAAACAAAGTACTCTACGGCGTTGTTTGGGAAAAAGCTTTTGAATTCTCCGTATAGCTGGGCGGCTAATGTTTTGTTGTGAGAGAGCACCAGAGTAGGGCGATTGGTTTTTGCAATCAGGTTGGCTGCAGTAAACGTTTTTCCGCTTCCGGTAACACCCAGTAGGGTCTGATGCTGCACGCCTTCTTCGATCCCATTGACCAGCTGCTCAATTGCTTCAGGTTGGTCTCCGGTTGGAATAAAATCGCTTTTCAGTTCAAATTTCACAGCGGCAAATTTACATCATTGGAACTCTAGTATGGTGTGGATTGAGTAACTTTATTCTATGCTCGATGAAAAGAAGTTCAATAAAATGAATACAAAACAGCGATATGAGCTGTTGAAAAAGAGCGGACGACATCTAGCATCACGCTATTACGCCGATTATAACGTGCACTTGTGCTATCTGGAACCATTTTATGTGGAGATCTGGTATAAGATGGGGTTTGATACGATCTTTTGGATCGAGATCGTGAAGAATAAAGAAATTTTAGACACCTATACGGATCTAATTGATATTGAAAAGAATTTAAGCGATTGAAGGGATTACTATTCATTCTGATTATAGCCATGGCTCATTCGGGGGTTGGTCAAACTGATCGGGCCAAAACGAGCAGGAAATACAGAGACTCTCTGGCTAGAGTTTACATTCAGGATTTGTCCGAGGGTTGTTTGTTGATCC
Source organism: uncultured Flavobacteriales bacterium (assembly GCA_913030835.1). Classification (GTDB taxonomy): domain Bacteria; phylum Bacteroidota; class Bacteroidia; order Flavobacteriales_D; family Parvicellaceae; genus UBA10066. The sequence goes on from CAJWDP010000047.1 coordinate 8,198, forward strand.
GATTGCGCACGAGTCTCAAAAAAATGGATGCTCTTAAAGCAAGGGGAGATACGGCACTTGCGCTCAATGAAGCGCGCATGCTGAAGTTAAAACACCTGGAAATAATCAGTGCTTTTAAGTTAAATTATACTTTTTCCAAAGTTTACTATTTCTACTCTCATCATTCCGGAAAAGTTCGATCAAGGGAATTTGAGGGCATTTTAATGAATGAGGAATTCGAGCCGGTTGATGAAGAGCCGGATGCGGTCTTAATTCTTGATCCATATGTTGTAGATTTTACACACATGAATTCGCAACAGCAGGGTTTATCATTGTTAAATGACCGTTTTGAGCAGCTCGAACGCCCGTTCCCGTATTATGTGCGAAAACGAGAGGCGCTATTTTTTCTTCGAAGGGACTATCAAACCATGGTAGCACTTTTACAAAAGAACCTTGAATTTACGAGCAGAAAATACTTGGGCATACGGTAGTAGATTTGATTTTCGGTATTGATCAAAAATCTACTCCATTTCAAGAAATCAATTCCCATAATGGGAAATATATCCGTGTAAAAATGAATCTAAGTCTCAATAAATCAATGGTTTGAGGAATGGGTTCGATAATTGTTAACCAATCATGCCCCGTTGTTTGTTGGGGTGTTTTTGCCAAAAAAGGTTGCAGAATATAAAACGTGATGCAGATGCAGTGAATCAGGTCAGCGCGTTTTGTAAGCAGCAGATTAAAATAAAATAAAGAAACCATGAAAAACCGTATGAATCGTATTTTGCTTGTTTTGGGAATTGTATTGAGTGGGATGTACTCGATTGCACAAAACCATTCATCATTAACACTAACCTTTAAAGGGAATGTGGTGAATACCCAGGAAAAGCTTAAGAATTTTGACTTTAATGTATTTGAAAACGGTAAGGTGATCTATTCCCACCAATGTACCAATGGAAAATTTGAATATACACTCCCTTACAATTCTTCCGTTATGGTGGAATTCAATGCAGACGGTCATTATTCCAAGAGAATAGCACTAGAATCAAATTCAAAGGCGAGGTTAGGAGATGGACCTGTTTTGTCTATGACAGTTACGTTGCTGTCAACCAACCGATTTCCTGAATTGGATGAAATTCAGGATCTGCTCGATTTCCCCGCAGCATTTATTACGTACGACAGGGCCGGTGTCTCGTATGATAAAAATGAGGAGTTTACCCGTGTGATCAATGATGCTTTAGTTAAGATCGTTCCGGGCATTGATTACAGCGATAAAAAGCTGGCAAGTCTAGACTGGTAAGTGATCAGGCTCAGATTTAAACGAATTAATCCATCCATGTTTTTCAAGGAAAAAGGTCATCGAAAGATGGCCTTTTCCGTGTTAAATAGAATTGCTCCAGATGGCCCACGATCTTTCTGCTTGCTGTTTCAGCATAGAGAGTCCGTTCAAGGTTGCGGCTCCATGGTGCTTCCCATTTTTCAGAAACAGGGTTTCCTCCGGATTGTAAATCAGGTCGATCAACAAATGACGATCGGAGAGGTGTTGGTACGGTAGGTTTGGTGCTGTTGATGTATTCGGGTGCATCCCGACGGGTGTTGCATTAACGATCAAGAGGCACCCCGCCATCAATTCTTTGTTGAGCTGCTGGTAATCTAGCTGCTTGTTTTCCGGGTTTCGTGATACAGTATAGCAATCCAATCCAATTTGCTGAAGTACGTAGTTTACCGCTTCTGAAGCACCACCTGATCCCAAGATCAGCGCCCGTTCATGCTGGCTTTTAAGAAAAGGCTTGATCGCCTGCCTGAATCCGAAAGCATCGGTATTGTATCCGATCATTCTATCGTTCTCCAATTTGATCGTATTGACAGCGCCAATTTCTTCGGCGACCGGATCGAGCTCATCCAGATACGGAATGACTTCTTTCTTGTAGGGAAGAGTTACGTTCAATCCTGCAGGATTTTGTGTTCGTATCAGCTCCGGGAATTCCTGAATGGTGGACAGCTCAAAATTTAGGTACTGGTGATCGAGCTGAAGGGCTTCAAATTTTTTTGTGAAATACGATTGCGAAAATGAATGGCCCAGCTTTTTTCCGATCAATCCATAGGTTTCAGGCCGCATCTTTTTTCATTTTTTTAGCAACAAACTCCATGAGGAAGATGAATCCGAATCCAACGACCATGAGTAGAATGGCGGCAACGATCTGCGGATCTTTTGGCATGGTTTCAGTTACTTCGATCATTCCATTTGCAGTGAATGCAGAAGGGTCTGCCACCGAATAGTGTTCTCCGGGCAATACGCTCCTTTCTACTAAAGACGTAATGTGTACATCCGAGTCTGGATCTCCAGCGTGCCTGACCAATACTTTTTTTACTTCTTTCCAAGGCCAGATCTTGTTGAGAGAGCCTATCAGGAATCCGGTAAGAACAGCGATGGTCAAACGCTCGAATTTTCTGAACAACCATTTCAAAACCCTTGAAAAGGAGAGGAGTCCAACGACACAGCCGGCTCCGACTACTGCCAGGAGGGTAAAGTTTCTATCCGAAAGGGCCTCAATTACGGGTTGATATGCTCCCAAGATCAATAGGATAAAACTTCCTGAAATACCCGGTAATATCATCGCACATACGGCGATCATTCCGCAACAAAACAAGTAGGCCAGTGAATCGGAATTTCCTAACGGAGGTAAAATGGTAACGGTATAGGCAATTGCTGCTCCGGCAAGTAAAGCAATGCATGTACCGATGTTCCATTTCTCGACTTGCTTTCCCACGTAGAGGATGCTGGCCAGTACCAACCCGAAAAAGAAAGACCATAGCTTGATCGGCTCATTGTCCAATAGCCATTCGATCAATCGAGCAAGGCTGAATAGACTGATCCCGATGCCACCGAACAGTGCTACTAAAAAAGTACCATTGAAGCTCTTCCATGCTGCAGCAATACCATCGGTTCGGAGAATTTTGATCAATCCAAAGTTCAGCCCGTTGATGGAGTCTAACAGCTTTTCGTAGATCCCGGTAATAAATGCAATCGTGCCTCCGGACACACCGGGAACAACGTCAGCAGCTCCCATAGCGATGCCTTTTAGCAGTACCAGTAAATAATGTCCGAATTGATTCATCAATAGGATTGAAGTGACTGGTCGATCTCCGCGACCCACGCAAGTACACCCCCGGTTAAATTGTATACATTTTCGTAGCCTCGATTGGTCAGCTCCTGAACAACAGCTCCACTTCTGGCTCCACTTCTGCAATGAAAAACAACATCTATGTCGGTCTTAATCCGATCTATGTTTTCCAGGATCTCGGCCATTCGGATGTGCTCACCATCGATGTAAACTATGTCAAGCTCATGATCCTCTCTGATGTCAATAAGCTGGTGTGGGTGTTCTGAATTGCGCCATTCGTGCAATTCCTGAACCGTGATGCATCTCATGATAATTTTTGTTTTTGTTCTTTTCTAATTTTCGCACTTTCCCCTTCCTGATTTTGCAGATCATCAACGATCTTGTCGGGCAGATAATTGAAAAATGTATCTCCTCTTAATCCCAATCTCAGGCATTCCAACGGCACAACGTCGTGCGGAGCAATATTACCCAGGTTCACGTTCGCGCCGAACAGGTTAATGAACCACACCTGCTGTTTCTTTTCGGGTGCTTCCCACAAGATCTTTTCAGCATCTACTTTGGCAATGATTTTATTGATCAGTAATGTGTGCGGAGCGCCGTTTGGTCTGAATATACCAACTGACCCACTTTCTCTTCCTTCCGCAATGACCTTCCATGAACCGGCTTCCAGCTCTCTTTGCATCATTTTGATCCATTTACCCGGGCTGATCAGAATTCCTTGCTCTTTGGAACCGACCTCGCTCATTACGGTTCTGTCTTCTCCCAGCTTCTTAATAAATTCGCATTTTTCGTTGTGCTCCAATACGATCGATCCATCTGAAACCTCGCACAATTCCAGCTGGTACTTGTCGAGAAACTTTCGATACTCGTTGAATTTTTTTCTCGCTACAAATGCCTCGAAAAGGGTGCCACCCGGATATACCCTGATATTGGCTTGTTCATAGAGCTTGATTTTTTCTGCAAGATTGTTGGTGACGTAAGAGGTCCCAAACCCCAGCTTGAGCAGGTCGATGTTATTTCCTGCACTTTCGATCAGATCTTCTGCCTGACGAAGGCTCAACCCTTTGTCCATTACCATGGTTATGCCTTTGTCTCTTGGTTTCTCAGGCCTTTTTGGGATGTGTGTTAATTTGAAATTCATACTACGGTCTGAAAGAATCGATCAGCGCCAAAACAGCATTGATGTTTTTGGCCTCAGGATAATAATTGAATAGCTTTTTGTGTGCTTCGTAATTTGTGTTGAGTGCTTTTTCGAGCTCATTTTTGGCACCGGTAGTGTTCCCCAATTCGAGAAGGAAAGCAACCAGCCGATACATGAGCTCTTCACTGTCGGCATTCAATTCAAGTGCTTTTTTGATGATCGGAATGGCTTCGGCAGGTGATTCCAGCTCTGTAATGATGTTGCACAGGTCCAGCCAAGCATCAATGTTTTCCGGTTCGAGCCATACCACCATTTCATAGCATTCCTTCGCTTCCGAAAATTTACTTTGCTTTTCGTATGCTTCGCCTAGAATGTGCCAGTATTCCGGATTCTTTTCTTCCAGCTCTATCGCTTTTTTCAAGAATCGAATGCTTTCAGAGGTCATGCCCATTTTATCTTTCACAATGGCCTTTCCCATCCACGCGTCAGCCAGCTCCTCATCCATGGCGATGGCCTTATTGTAGTGCAGCAATGCCTTTTCGTCTTCGTCCAGCTTTTCAAAGCATTCTGCCATATACATGTGTGTAATGCCTTGAGGGCTTTCGTGCTCTAATGTTTTCTCGTAGTATTCAATCGCCAGGTCGTATTGTTCCAGCTGGACATGGCTATTGGCTCGATTGAAATGGGCTGAAGAGAAGCTCTCTTTTATGACCGTGCAAAAATCGTATGCCGTAATTGCCTGCTCAAATTTTTCCAGCTGAAAATAGGCGTTACCCATAATGTACCATGCCGTGAACGAGTAGGGGTGATCGTTTAGAAAATCAATGCAGAAATTAATACAGTCCGGAATTCTGTCCGATTGTTCGTAGCAGTAACCCATTTCGTATAATGACCCTTCGTTATCCGGATTTACCGCAAGTGCTTTTTCCAGCGTCTGAATGGCTAAATCGTACTTTTCTAAATTCTCGTACTCGAATGCAAGATCCAGATAGAGATCATCGATTCCTTCTCCTTCGCAAAGATCGATGGCCATTAGATAGCTTTGCACGGCTTCTTCGTGCTTGTGTTCCTGGCTGTACAGGCTCGCACGAGTTAAGTGAATTTCATCGTTTTTGGGATCCAGCAGCTCCGCGTGATTGAGCAATTCGTGGCCGGATCGGATCCTTCCGGTTGAAGCATGCAGCTGCGCCTTTCTGATAATGATAATGGCTGAGCTTGGATGCTGAATGATACCGATTTCTAGCGCTTTTAAGGCAAGCTGGATATTGCCATCTTCCAGATAGTGCTCGGCTAAATATTCAAAAACATCCACATCGAAAAAGTAAGACTCATTGTTTTTGAGCATCTCTTCGAAGCGTTCGACATGGCTGTTGTAATCCTCCTCAAAAAAACTTCCCTGTTCCTCATACATAGGCACGAACTCTTAATTACAAAGATAGCAATATATACCCTCGGACAATGCGTTTCTTTACACCTTATTCACAAAGAAATTAACAGTTTTTCTTGTTAATTATTTTGTGGTTTGAGCCATAAAATTTTTCGGGGAGCGAAATGCTAGAATAGTATATTTGTCGGAACATCAAATTGTGACAAATCGTTATGACACTTATAAAATCAATATCGGGCATTCGAGGAACAATAGGAGGCACCGTCGGAGAAGGTTTAACACCCGTCGACACGGTTAAGTTTACTGCTGCCTATGGAATGTGGTTAAAAAAGAATTCGGATAAAGAACGGTTAACGGTAGTTGTTGGTCGGGACGCTAGAATATCCGGCGAGATGGTGCGCAATTTGGTGGTTGGCACCCTGCAAGGTATGGGGATCGATGTGGTGGATCTGGGACTGTCAACAACCCCTACCGTAGAAGTAGCGGTACCCATGGAAGGTGCGGCTGGGGGTATTATACTTACGGCGAGCCACAACCCAAAACAATGGAATGCGCTAAAGCTATTGAACGCGAAAGGTGAGTTTATATCGGCGGCAGACGGTCAATACATCTTGTCGGTTGCAGAAGAAGACGCTTATTCGTTTGCTGAGGTAACCGAGCTCGGAAATGTGGTTGAAAACGACACGTATTTAAAGAAGCACATTGATGCTGTACTGGCTCTTGAGGGTGTGGATGTAGAAGCGATTCGAGCTGCTCGCTTTAAAGTGGTGTGTGATTGTGTGAATTCCTCCGGTGGAATATTTGTGCCGGAGCTATTGAAAGCATTGGGAGTGGAGCAGGTAGAAGAATTGTTTTGCGAACCAACCGGACATTTTCCGCACAATCCCGAACCGCTTCCCGAACATCTGACTGACATTTCGGAGAAAGTAGTGGAGCTGGGAGCGCATGTTGGTTTTGTGGTGGATCCGGATGTGGATCGGCTGGCTATGGTGTGTGAAGATGGTAGTATGTTTGGTGAAGAGTATACCTTGGTGGCTGTCGCTGATTATGTGCTATCAATACAATCGGGGAACACCGTATCCAATCTTTCCTCTACGCGAGCATTACGGGATGTAACAGAAAATCATGGTGGTACTTATTCTGCTTCTGCCGTTGGGGAGGTGAATGTGGTGAACCAGATGAAATCGGTCAATGCCGTGATCGGCGGAGAAGGCAATGGGGGGGTGATCTACCCCGGGCTGCATTACGGAAGAGATGCATTGGTTGGTATTGCATTTTTCCTTTCTCATCTGGCTAAATCAGGTAAAACCTGTTCTGAGCTCAAGAAAAGCTATCCGGAATACCACATCTCAAAAAACAAGATCGAGCTTACGCCGGAGATCGATGTGGACGACTTGCTGGTGAAGATGAAAAACAAATACGCCGATCAGCCGGTAAACGATGTGGATGGTGTGAAGATCGAATTCGGGTCAGAGTGGGTGCATCTTCGGAAATCCAATACTGAACCGATCATTCGTATCTATTCGGAAAGCTCCTCCATAGAAAAGGCAAATGCATTGGCAGATAGAATAAAAAGTGACGTTAATGAATTTGTTTAGAATGATGATAATCAACAAATTAAAAAACATTATATCAATTTATAAATAAGATTATAGAATGGAATGTGTTTTGGATACAGCTGTTGGGATTCCAAAAGTTTCATTCCCTTTGATGCGAATTGATCGAACGATGTCTGTATTTTTGGAAAAACTCTAAACGGAATGAAGGTATATCTTGACAATGCGGCTACAACGCCAATGGACCCGGAAGTGCTGGATGCAATGATCCCATACATGAAGGAGAATTTTGGGAATCCATCGTCCACGCATGCGTTTGGAAGAAAAACGAAAACGGCCATCGAAAAGGCCAGAAAAACAATTGCCGGACATTTGAATTGCCTGCCGTCTGAGCTTTGCTTTACCTCCGGTGGAACGGAAGCAGACAATATGGCCCTCAAATGTGCAGTGCGCGACCTTGGGGTAAAAAGGATCATTACGGCGGCCACAGAGCACAAAGCAGTGATCGAATCGGCAGAGCTCCTAAAACAACGGTTTGGAGTAGAAGTGGAATACGTGGAATTGGACGATACGGGACGACCTTCTATTCAGGATCTGGAAGCCAGATTGCAAAAAGACATTCCAACCATCGTTTCTTTGATGCATGCCAACAATGAAATTGGAACCAAGATCGATTTGCACGAGTTTGGCAGTTTGTGCAGAAAATACGATGCCCTTTTCCACTCAGACACGGTGCAAACCATGGGGCATTACACGTTTGACCTATCTACACTGCCCATCGACTTTATTACTTGCGCAGGGCACAAATTCCATGGTCCTAAAGGAGTAGGGTTCTTGTATGTGCGGAAAGACGTTAAGCTGAAATCCATGATACAAGGTGGGGGACAGGAACGTCAGATGAGAGGTGGAACGGAAAACTTGTATGGTATTATTGGACTGGGCAAAGCATTTGACCTGGCGTACGCCGATCTGGACGGACACATCCGTCACGTGCAAGGTTTGAAGGATTATATGAAAGAGGAGCTGCTCAAGTGTTTCCCCGGTATTGGCTTCAATGGAGATACGTCTGCAGAAGGAAGTCTCTACACAGTATTGAATGTTTGTCTTCCTGAAACGGAAAATAACAAAATGTTCCTTTTTTCTCTTGATCTGAAAGGCATAGCGGTTTCCGGTGGAAGCGCCTGCAATTCGGGTGCGAGTAAAGGATCGCATGTGCTTACAGCGATCGGATCATCTGCTTCCTGTACATCGGTTCGTTTTTCGTTCAGCAGATTTACCACCAAAGCCGAAATAGACTATACGCTCGCTGCTGTGCGAGAGCTGATCTCATCAAACGTAAATGCATGAAGCTGACGTTTCTGGGAACCGGAACGTCGCAGGGTGTGCCCGTTATAGGTTGCAGCTGCGAGGTATGCACATCCATTAACCCAAAGGATCATCGGCTGAGAACCTCGGCCATGATCGAAGTGGATGGTTTAAATCTGGTAGTTGATTCGGGGCCGGATTTCAGGCAGCAAATGCTGCGCCAGAAGGTGAATCGGGTACACGCAATCCTATTTACCCATGAGCACAAAGACCATGTTGCAGGTCTTGACGATGTTCGCCCCTTCAATTTCAAATACAAACGAGACATGCCGATCTACTGCACGAAAAGAGTGCATGAATCGTTGAAAAGAGAATATATGTACATATTCGACGATCAATTCTCGTATCCCGGCATTCCCAAGATCAAAACGAATCTCATCGAAAACAAACCGTTCATCATACAGGACGTTCCGATCACACCGGTTGAAGTTTGGCACCACAAATTGCCGGTTTTTGGGTACCGAATAGGAGACGTTGCCTACATTACCGATGCCAATCGAATTGAGCCCTCGGAGAAAGAAAAACTCAGAGGACTTAAGGTTCTGGTGATCAATGCATTGAGGAAAGAACAACACATTTCTCATTTCACGCTGGCCGAAGCGATCGAGCTAGGCCAGGAGCTCGAAGCCGAGCACGTTTACTTTACACACATCTCTCACTTATTGGGCAAGCACGAGCAGATCGCGGAAGAGCTTCCCTCCAATATGGAGCTCGCTTACGATGGCTTATCGGTCATCATCCGATAATGTCGTTAAACGACCCTTTTCTCCATTCATCACAATCTATTTTGAAATAATGGGCTAGAATTCTGATATTTAGGGGTAAACTAAGTATCGCGTAAACATGAAAAATCAATTACTACTAACGGCCCTGATGGTGTGTCTGATCGGACCTTCGTTCGGCCAAAGCAATTTTTTAAATCAAGATACCCGGTTGAGAAAAACCTATCTCGACAACAAGCGGGTGCTGGATAAAACCTATCAGTATGAGCTGCTGAAATCGCCGACCTGGCAAAACTTTGTACAGGAGCACGGAAACTGGTATGTGTGGTTCAATGAAGAAAATGCCAAGCCGCACAGAGCATACGGAGAGCCCATTCGGACTGTGGGTGCTACGCCGGAAGATAAAGCCATGAACTTTATCACCAATGAGCTGGGAGACTTCAATATACCGATCGGAGATCTTCAGCTGACGAATTCGAATAAGAATAAAAAGATGTTCTTCATCAATTACCACCAGCTGTACAATGGTCTGAAGGTTCAACATAGTAACTTGACAGTTCGATTGAACAGCGATGGCGACGTGATCTTGTGGGGAGCCGATGTGTACAACGACATTGACATCGATGTAACGCCTTCACTGAGTGAAGCTCAGGCGGGTACAGCAGCGGCGGCAGACATCACTACACCGATCGAATCTACTGTGGTAAAGCCGGAGCTGGTTGTTTTACCAATCCCGGATCGGGAACATCCCAAGCAAAACAAGTACAAGCTGGTGTACGAGGTGAATGTGCATACCACAGAGATCAATGGAATTCCTGCCAACTGGTATACCCTGGTAGACGCCAACAACGGTGAAGTCTACTACCGACACAATGAGGTCTACACTTGCGGTATTGAGCACGATCACTCCAAAGCATGCAAGCCGGAAAATAAGCTGGATGCAAAAAATAAAATTGCCAATGCCAAAATGGAAGCGGCCAACATTGAAGTAACGGTGCAAGGAACCGTTTATCCAAGTGACCCATCTAATCCAACAGCGGTGTTGAATTTGGCGAACATCGATTTGACAGTAGGTGGCACAGGGTATACGCTTGACGGAAACGGTTATGTGATGACTTCGGAAACCGGAACAGCTACTGCGAACATCCCATTGCAAGGAACGTGGTGTAGAATTGTAAATGACGGAACGTCTTCCACACCATCGATTTCGGTTTCAGTGAACGACGCAGCGCCGAATACAGTTTCTGTAGATGGAGGTGCGAATATTATTGAGCGAAGTGCTTACAATAACGTGAACGTAATTCACGATTACATGAAAACCGTATTGCCTTCTTTTACGGGAATGGACTGGCAATTACCGACCAATGTAGAAATCACTCCACATGAGTGTAATGCATTCTACAACGGGTCTTCGATCAACTTTTACACGGACAATACCGATTGCTATAGCCTGGCTCAGGTGAACGATGTCGTTTTCCACGAATACGGGCATGGCATCAATTACGAATTTTATTCGGACAACGGAATGTTCTTCCAGAATGGTGCAATGGGCGAGGGGTATGCCGACGTTTGGGCCTATGCAGAATTTGAAGATCCTTTGTTGGGTGACGGACACAACCCAGGGGATTTCTCTCAGGTGATCCGTAGATACGATATCGATCCAAAGGTCTATCCGAATGACCTGGTTGGACAGGTACACGCAGATGGTGAGATCATCGCCGGAGCTTGGTGGGACTTGTATTTGAATCTGGGCAATGATATGCCGGCTATGATGGATCTTTTTGCCGTTGCCTATTTGGGTGGTCAGGCACAAAATGCCGATGGAAATGAAGGACAAGCGTACACTGAGGTGCTATTGGATTGTCTGTTGGCCGATGATACGGATGGAGACATTTCGAACGGAACACCGAATGATGCTGCGATCGTGGAAGCATTTCGTGCTCACGGAATCACCTTGATCTCAAATGCAGTATTAACACATACGCCAGTAGAAGCTTCTGCGGGTGCTACCGGAATAGATATAACAGCTAATCTTTCTCTTGGACTTCCTTGGTCGGATTACCTGAGCGATGTTCAGTGTGTGTATCAGGTGAATGACAATGGAAACTGGGATACCATTCCGCTTGCGAATACGTCGGGCAGTACCTGGAATGGACAGATCCCTGCGCAACCAAATGGATCGATTGTAGCCTACTACATCGGTGCAGAGGATGTGAACGGAGTTTTGTCGGCAGTTGAGCCGGTAATGGCGAACAACGATGACGCCAACCTTCCTTACTATGTGTTGGTAGGATATGGATTGGAGCTTCAGGAGGATGGATACGATTTTGTATCCAGCTTTGGAAACTGGACAGCGATCTTGCCGGATGACAATGCAACGACCGGTACGTGGGAAAACGTTATTCCTGTTGGTTCTTGGGGCACACCCGGTGACAACTCTACCATGGTCGCTCCGGATCATCAGCATACTCCCGGTGGGCAGTACTGCTGGGTAACGGGCAGAAGCGCCTCTACCACAGACGGTCTTGGGGTAAACGATGTAGACGCGGGTAAAACGACGATACAGCTGGATCCAATCGATCTTTCGATGTATACGAATCCTGCGATCTCCTATTGGAGATGGTATACCAACAATCCGCCTTCAGGAGCAAATCCAAATGCAGACTGGTGGCAGGTGTACATTTCAAACGATGGAGGATCATCCTGGACGTTTGTTGAGGAGACGAAAACATCCGACAGAAGCTGGAGAAGAAATGCCTTCCGTATTCAGGATTACACAGCAGTGACCAACAACATGATGCTTCGATTCGTTGCTTCAGACAGTACGCGTCCCGGACAATACCTGGACGGAGGATCATTGGTTGAAGCGGCATTGGACGACATTCGACTGTGGGAAGAAATTCCTGCTTCGGTGGACGACATTGAGGGAGTTTCCAACTTCCGAGTGTATCCGAACCCTGCGTCTACCATGGCCAACTTATCGTTTGTAGCACAGGTAGAGCTGGAAGATGTGGATGTAGAGATCGTCAATCACATGGGACAGGTCGTGTTTACACACCAGGTTGCCCGAGTGGAGGATCAGTTCAGATTGCAGATCGATGTATCCGGTCTGGCAGCTGGGATCTACCACGTTACGATCCGATCCGGTGGACATTTTAACAACAAAAAGCTGTCCATACAGAAATAGAATTATTGGTTAATGTAATCCCCGAGTGGAGACCGGCATCCAGCTGAGCTTTATTCGGGGATTTTTCTTTTCTTTAGCGCATGGAAATCGCCATCATCAATGGTCCGAATTTGAACCTGCTGGGTACACGAGAGCCTGGGGTGTATGGCTCCAAAGGTTTTGAAGAATACCTGGAGGAGCTCAAAGCAGCCTTCCCGAATGTTTCTTTTTCCTATTACCAGAGCAACATAGAAGGGGAGCTGATCGATCGGTTACAGGCTACAAGAGCGGATGGCATCATTTTCAATGCAGGGGGTTACACACACACCTCGGTGGCGATCGCAGATGCCGTTGCGGCCATTTCTGTTCCGGTTGTGGAGGTGCACATCAGCAACGTGTATGCACGAGAGGATTACCGTCATGAATCGAAAATGGCGAAGCATTGCAAAGGAGTTATTGCCGGCTTTGGTTTAAACAGCTATTCCCTTGCGGTAGAGAGCTTAATCCAGCTCTGAGAATTTCGTTTTCTTTTTCACGAATGCCTGATATACGATACTTTTCGGATAGATGCCCGTTCGGTTGATGGATAGGTTTTCTCCCAGCTTTTTCCGTTTTTTCAGCATTGAAGGAAGCTTCCAGAAAAAGTGGTGGTGGGCGCTGAGCACTGCCCAGATGTGTCGAAGCTGAAGCGAAAACAGGAACTTGGTCGCAGCAACTCCATCCAGTACCAAACGCTTGTACACCTGCCAGAACAGCCATCCCGAACGACGATTTTTTGTGATCGTAAACAGGTTGTTTCTGAAATTCAGGAAGGTTTTCTTTGGGCTGGCATAATCCAGTGTTCCACCTCCCACGTGGTACACGGTAGATTCTGAGCAGTACCAGATCTTTTTTCCTTCGTTTTTCAATCGCCAGCACAGATCGATCTCTTCCATGTGCGCGAAGAAATCTTCATCGAAACCCTTTTGCCGATGGAAATCCTCTGATCGGATGAACATACACGCACCGGTGGACCAGAAGATCTCGCAGGAATCATCGTATTGTCCCTCGTCTTTTTCTGCATGGGCAAAGATCCTACCGCGGCAAAATGTGTAGCCGTCTTTGTCCATGAATCCACCTGCAGCGCCGGCGTGCTCGAAATAGGCTTTGTTGGCATACGACTTTACTTTGGGCTGACAAGCAGCAATTTCCGGCTGTTGTTCCATCAAGGAGCAAATCGGATCGAGCCATCCCGGAGTTACTTCAATGTCGGAGTTGAGCAGCACATACAGCTCTGCAGAAATGGACTTCAAGCCATCGTTGTATCCTTTGGCAAATCCACCGTTTTGCTCGTTCTGAACGATTTGAACGGAAGGGTACTGCTCACGCAAAAACGCAACGGAATTGTCGGTGGAGGCATTGTCAATGACCCACAGCTCTGCACCGTCGGAATGCGCTACTACGCTCGGTAGGAACTGCTGTAGAAAATCAGCTCCGTTCCAGTTCAATATGACTACGGCCACTTTCATGAACTGCCAAATATAGGAGAAAGGGCGATTCGAAGTGCACCGCTTTAACCAATGTTAACGAATCTATCTTGGATTTGTAAACAGCTCGTTGCTTTGAGAACCGTGTGAGCTGTTCAACGGAGTGGTGTTGTCCAGATTGTCGAAAGGATTAGTTCGCTTCTGCAGATCGATCTGCCAGCGGTAGTTCTGACGTTCTCCCCTCATATCCGAGTGCAGGATCTCATAATCGTTGGTGACCAGGTCGGGCATGTAAAAAATGAATCTTCTGTTGCTGAACTCGCCCAGCTTGTAGTAATGCCAGATCTGATACGGGTAGGAGGAAGGCTCGTTGGGCCGATCGGTCATGGTGTTCGGCGCTCCGTATTTCAGATAGATCCGTCCTCTATCGGTAACGTATCCTTTCTTTACCTTGGTACCAAAGAGCTTGTCTACCTGAACCACCTGCTCGTGGTATTCCATCCATTTCTCTTCCGCCTCGGCTCCGTATTGTCGGTCCCAGAAGTTGTAGAAGAATTGCTTTTTCGTTTCAAAATCGAGCGATTTCAGCTGTGTTTTGATCACGGAGTTGTCCAGGTCAGTAGCGATCGGCGAGAGGCATCGTATGGCCTCGGTAATGGAGTCTTCCGTTTCAAATTTCGCAGCAAATGAGGTGCCGTAATCCACCAGATTCAGTGAAGAAATGTCCGGTGTTCCGGTCGGGTTGAGACGTTCGAAGAAGAGCTTTTTTTCCGCTACCAGATGGTTGGTTTTGTCCCGAATCTCGATCACCAGGTTGTAGCTTCCTGTTGGAAGGTCGTCAATATTGAACGAGCTGAATACCACGTTTACTTTTTCCGTGGATTGTTTCGTAAAGCGTGCGAATCCTTCCATTTTCGTCAGCGTGGCTGCTTTTTCAATGTATTGATTGACCACGTAGCGCGCGTCCATGCCCAGGGCCATTTCGGTACCGTAGATCTCCATGTAGTAGGCGATCTTACCGATGTAGGGTGGGAAATAGGTGGACACATACGGAACCACTTCGTAGCCCGACTTGCTCCATTCGGTAAAGGCATCACTTTTCCGGAAGGACTGAAGCAGCTCGATGTCTGAAGTAGAGATTCGTTCTTCGTTGGTGGCTACTACTTCTATGACCTGATTGGCGGTGATGGAATCTTTGTCACTATTGACCAGGTCGGAGATCTCCAGCTCGTAGTTGTAGAGGCCCGGTTCGAGGACCCATCGTTTCTGGTCCACAAAATCCAGGATCAAGCTATCGTTGCCGATCACCGGGCTGCGCAGATTGTATTTTTTGAATGCGACGATCGAATCTTCCTTTTTGAAGACCTGAGTTACCTGCACTTCTCCTTGGTACTTTCCGTTTTCATTCAGCTGGTAGTCGATGGAATGTCCGGTAAAGGAAAGGTAGGTTTCGATGTAATTGCCTTGTCCAGGAGCAAAAAAGTTCTTGTAATCGAAGTAGGCCGTAAGCTGGTCTTGTTGTTGCGATTGTGCAGCACCTGAGCACATGCAGCTCATCAGCAGTGCGAATAGAAAAAGGGGTTTCGAGCTTTTCATCTAGGTACAAAAGTAATGTCTTTCGAGCAATTGTATTCATTGAATGAGCCAAAGGCGTTATTTTTTAGGTAAAATCATTCTCAGGGAATGAAAAGGTTTTTTTACATTTGCACCCCGCTCCGGTACAAAAGTGAGCGAAAACGACCCGGTGAAGTGACAGAGTGGTCGAATGTACCGGTCTTGAAAACCGGCGTACCGAAAGGTACCGGGGGTTCGAATCCCTCATCTTCCGCACATATTTATTAAGGCAAATCGTTGCTCCACTTATCTATTCACTTTTTTCTTAATGCGCAAATTTCCAATACTCCTAGTAGCTACCTTTATGCTACTGTTTTCTATTCCTGCTCAATGTGATTTAGTACTTACTGATGTTAACATAGAGGAAGGAACATTTACAATAGACTTTGTTAATACCACTAATTGTGGTGGAACTGGAGGGCCTGATGGTGTTTCTGAGATTCAGATAGGATTCCAAGCACTTGATCCCAATGATTGTTCTGCTATGAATCAAGGGTGGAATTTTCCAAGTGGTTATGGGATTTTAGGTACTAATAATCATCCTGGATGGTTGTTTTCATCTACAAGTGCTGAATTGCCCCTTAGTAATTGGACTAATTTATATCCTGATTGGCCTTGGGATGTAGATCCTCCTTATTATGCTGGTGAGACTATTACTTTTCCACTTTATAACCAATATCAAAGTGACTGTGTTGATGGTCCATTTGCTAATGGTTCACAATGCCAGTTAGAAGGAGCATTAAATTATTGGATTGATGAGAGTAGAAATGAATGGTATTTGGATGATATGAGTGGTAAAAGAAGTTTAATGGTGCAAATTTGGTATCCTGCAAAAGTTGAAACCAATAGAAATGAAATGTTTTACATTGATAAAATGGAACAAAGAATAAAATATATATCAAAAGAACTTGAGGTCCCAGAATATTTATTAGCAAATATAAAAAAAATAAAATCAAATTCATTTTATAATGCACCAATTATAAATGGGTCTTTTCCAGTTGTTTTGTTTTCTCATGGACTAGGTGGTATGAGAACCCAAAATACAATCCAAGCAGAAGCTTTGGCAAGTAGAGGATATATTGTTATTTCTGCAGATCATACATATGATGCTAATATCACTATTTTCCCAAATGATGATGTGGCTTTTAACCAATCTCATATTGACAGTATGCCTCCTAAAGATTGGTTAAACATAAGAAATAAACAATTAGAATTTCGTGTTGGAGATATTTCTTTTATGATTGATAAATTAGAAGAATTAAATAGTAGAGATAAAGAGTCTATTTTTTATGAAAGATTAGATCTTGAAAATATCGGAATTTTTGGACATTCATATGGAGGCGCTACAAGTACTTTATCAGCAATGAAAGAACGTCGTATTGATGCTTGTTTAACTTTGGATGCTTGGTTTTTACCATTATTTGATGAAGATATAAATAAAAATTTTAATAAACCTTTCCTTCATATTGGCCAAATCAGTTGGACTGATACACTAAATTATAAAAAATTAGACATTTTTTTGAATAACTGTAATAATGATTATTTCAAATATGTTCTAAAAAATGCTAAACATCTAGATTTTACAGATATTCCACACTTTACTTCATTATCTGAAAAATTAAAAATATCAGGAAAAATAGAAAAAAAAGAATTAATAAAAATAATCAATGAAATAACTATTGATTTTTTTGGTAAGTATATCAAAAACCAAA
>CAJWDP010000048.1 GCA_913030835.1 uncultured Flavobacteriales bacterium
GACACCCCAGCAGTGATCTCCCCCGTTGAAGGATCAACACTGGAACCATCTCCTAAATCCGGATCAAAACTGAACGTTCCACCCGCTGTTGCTATTCCAGTAGCACCGTTAGGACCATTGAAACAATAATCCGTTAATGTAAAAGCTGGATCATCGGATGCCAATACAGTTACCGTTTGTCTGGTGCTATCCGGACAAACACCTGAGGTGAGATACTCCAAAGTATACGTCTCTCCGGATACCCCGGCAGTAATCTCTCCAGTTGATGGATCAACACTGGAACCATCTCCTAAATCCGGATCAAAACTGAATGTTCCGCCTGCTGTCGCTATGCCTGTAGCACCGTTCGGACCATTGAAACAATAATCCGTCAAAGAAAAAGAGGGATCATCGGAAGGCAATACAGTTACCGTTTGTGTTGAAGTTCCCGGACACAAACCAGCTGTTGTATATTCCAGTGTATACGTTGTTCCCGCCACACCATTGAATACTTCGCCGGTTGCTGGATTGACCAGAGCACCATCACCAGGTAGAGGATTGAACGCAAACGTGCCTCCTGGCGTTGCAATACCTGAAGCAGAATTAGAGGCACTTTCACAAAAATCAGTCAAGGTAAATGAAGCATCCTCCGTTACACATGAGCAAGAAGGGCTAGCTATGCCTGTTTCCATATTCACATTGCATACATTTTGAGCCTGAGGAGCAGGACCTTTGGCACTGGTTATACCCCAATGCACTGTTGAAGCAGATAAACCGAAGAAGGTTCTTATATCTCCAACATAAGTATCCACCAAAACTCCATCAAAATATACTTGTAAAGAACCGAAGGGTGGGTTTGCATCCCAGGTTATGCAAATGTCATGATCTAAACCATCCTTCACTGAAGTACCACCAGATATTAAACAAGTCGGACCATTTACTGTTCCAGAAGCTGACATGTCTCCATTCACTTGCATAGACATATGGTCACAAACCGCATCATTGATTGAAAAAGCAGTATGATCATAAGTGTCAAATTCAATGGCTAATGAAGGAGTAATTTCACAAGTGGGTGCCGGTGGAGGAGCACTTGAGCTACAATTGGCCCCATTCCCTAGTGCATATCCTATTCCACCTCCTTCACCTCCGATAACATTAGGAACACCTTCCGTTTGCAATAAAAATGCAATACCATCTCCCGTGGTTACATCACTTCCAAAATTTGCGGTAAATGTTACCTTGAAAGTTTGATTCAAATCGATCGGATCACAAGCCCATACCGCCCCACTCTCGAACGTTATACCATTGGTAGTAAGATTAATACAAGATCCCGAAACCGTAGCAAAGTTCACAGTTTGGAAACCTCCTCCTGAACAGGTTCCGGGCGATGCAGTAAGGTCTGTTAATGCTACACCATTCGTTGAAAGCTGTGAAAAGGTTGAATTACAAAATACAAGTAGTATTGCCACGATAGTATTTCGAAAGACCGAATTTAGCATACTCATCAAGATTTAAAATGGTTGAGGAAATTAGGAACAATTTCGATTGAATCCGGCGTTTCCGAGGTAGAACAATGCTTCATGGACCTGATTAATCTTTAATTAGCCGAAGATACTTACTTTCTCTTCCATTGTGTATCTGAAGTATGTAAACACCTGCAGAGAAATCTATTGTTGAAAGTTCAATTTTGTTTAATCCTTTTTCTGAGTCGAACTGGTTGTACATTACAATGTCACCGAATAGGTTGTACACAGTGAGAGCCGTTTCGCTTTTGTCGTTGGACGAAAAAGAAACAATGGCTTTTTCCAGAACAGGATTAGGGTATATGAAGAGATCATCTGCAAAAGATTCAATTCGAACAAATGATATATTCGAGTATCGAATATCATTTCTTGAATCCATCATTTTCAAGCGATAATAGTTTTCCCCCTTGAATGGAGAAAAATCAATAAAACTAAATCCATCGATTGAATGCTCACCCCAAGTGTGCATATCTGATATAGGTGCAAAGCTTTTTCCATCTGCCGATCTTTCTATTTGTATCAAATTTTTATTCTCTCCGTTATGTTTTAGCGTTAATCCTACCCTAGCGGTCTCTAGTCCATAGATGGGTTCTGCTTCCAAACTTAATCGGTCATCTGATAATGCTACAGCACAATTACATGGAGAAATGTTGGTCTCCATGATAACATTGCATACACTTTGCTGTTGGGGAGCGGGGCCTTTGGCAGATGTAAAACCCCAGTAAACTGAGGACGGGTTGAAAAAATAGGCAAACGGAGCAGCAATATTGACATTTGATACAGCAACAGAAACACCATCAAAATAAATTTCCAAAGCAGGCAAAGCCGGATCCCAGCTAATACATACGGTGTGATCGGCCCCATCTATCACCGAACCACTTGAGTTAAGACAAACCGGATTCAGAACGGAGTTGAATGCATCCATCAGACCATTCTTCTGTATGGAAAGATGATCGCATGCCGCATCGTTAATAGGCGGAGTTAAAGGTGCACTGGAATGATCATAGGTATCAAACTCTATTGCTAGGGAAGGAGAAATAGGACAGGTCCCACCTTGACAACCCACTTCGTTGCCATAGGAATAACCAATTCCACCTCCTTGTCCTCCTTTTACCTGCGGAACTCCCTCCGATTGCAAAACAAAGGCAAGACCATCTCCTGCACCGTTATCCGAACCAAAATTCGCAGTGAACGACACCTTAAAGGTTTGGTTCAGGTTAATTGGATCACAAGCCCAAACAGCACTGCTTTCAAAATTACCACCTCCGGTAGTCATTTCTATACAGCTTCCAGACTGAACAGCTGGGTAAAGCAAATCAAACCCTCCGGCCCAACAAACGCTTGGATTGCCGGCAGTTGTTTCCGTTAAAACAACTCCATTAGTTGTAATGCTTTGGGTAAAAAAAGGCAAAGCAACCAAAGTCAGTGATATAGTGAGTAGTAGTTTTCGCATGGTTTATTTAGAACCAGAAATGTAAAGTTAAAAAAACTTATTGTAAGTTTTACATTTACTATCCAATTCGTCAGAAAACCAACACAATACAATCAATAAATGAACCAATTGAACTACTTACAATAGACATTCTAAGAATGATTATTCTCTTAAAATCGACAATGATATTGTTAAACTATTTTACCCAATTAAATATTTTGGGCTCCAAGAAACACAACAGGATTTTCAACAAAATCCTTAAAGGTGTTTAAGAATGCCGACCCTACAACGCCATCAACAACTCGATGATCACAGGACAAGGTTACTTTCATGGTATTACCGGGCACGATCTGACCATTTTTCACCACGGGCTTTTCTACAATTCCGCCTACGGCAAGAATGCAAGCATCAGGAGGATTAATAATCGCCGTGAATTCTTCAATTCCAAACATACCCAAGTTAGAAATGGTAAATGTATTCCCTTCCCAATCTTCCGGTTGCAGCTTTTTGTTTTTCGCACGAACAGCATAGTCTTTCACCTCTGCTCCAATTTGTGTCAATGATTTGCCGTCTGCAAATCGAACTACGGGAACCAATAATCCTTCGTCAACAGCTACTGCAACACCAATATGTACATGATCATTGTAACGAATACGATCCCCCAACCAGGATGAATTTACTTTTGGATGCTTCTTTAACGAGGCTGCCACCGCTTTTACCACTAAATCGTTGAAAGATATTTTGTTTGGCGCAATAGAGGCGTTGATGCTAGTTCGCGCAGCAATCGCATTTTCCATATCCACCTCGATGGTTAAATAAAAGTGAGGTGCGGAAAATTTGCTTTCACCCAAACGCTGAGCAATCACTTTTCTCATCTGAGAAACGGGTTCTTCATGGTAAGATTCCACTCCCGTGAATGCAGCTGTCCCACCTTGATAATTGTCAATGTCTCGCTTTATTATTCGTCCTCCTTCACCAGTTCCCTGTACGAATGACAAATTGATTCCTCTCTCTTCTGCTAACCTTTTTGCTAACGGAGACGCTTTAATTTTTCCATTTTCCGACACGGGAATAGAAGCAGCCTGAACCACCTTTTCTGTTTTAACAACAATAGGCTGTTCAACTTTCACTGGCTCAGGTGATGGAACCTGGGGTGTGTCTTGAACCGGCTTTGTTTCTATCGCAGTGTCTTCTTTCGCCTCCTCTTTGGGCGTGTTCTTTTCTTCATCTGCAAGGATCTTCTTAACATCCTCCCCTTTTTCCCCTATGATGGCTAAAATATCGTTAACCGGAGCGGTTGCCCCTTTTTCAACTCCAATATGAAGAAGAACTCCGTCATAAAATGACTCAAACTCCATTGTCGCCTTATCCGTTTCGATTTCCGCAAGCAATTCTCCGGATGAAACAGCTTCTCCAACATTTTTGTGCCACTCGGCTACAACACCCTCTACCATGGTGTCGCTCAATTTGGGCATTCTAACTATTTCCGCCATTTTATTATTCGATTATAAAGGGATACTCAGACGAATATACATCTTCGTACAATTCATCAGCAATTGGATCAGGACCATTTTCTGCAAATTCAACAGATTCGTCAACCATTGACTTTACTTTTTCCTGAATCTTTTCAATTTGTGATTTCGTAGCAAACTTATTCTTAAGAATTGTTTCCAATACTTTTTCGATTGGATCCTCATTCTTGTACTCCTCCACCTCTTGTTTTGTCCTGTATTTTTGAGGGTCAGACATCGAATGACCTTTGTACCTATAGGTTCTGATATCCAATAGAGTTGGGCCACCTCCAGACCTTGCCCGTTTTGCAGCTCTCTCGATTGCCTCATGCACGGCTTCGACCTCCATTCCATCCACGGTCTCGGACGGCATACGATAGGAATTGCCGATTTCACTCAATTCCATCACATTGGTCGTTCGCTCCACAGAAGTTCCCATCGCATAATTATTGTTCTCAATAATGAATATACACGGCAACATCCATTTCATAGCCATATTAAACGTTTCGTGCAACGCCCCCTGCCTGGCGGCTCCATCTCCAAAAGATGTAAAACAAACGTTGCCCGTCTTCTTGTATTTTTCAGCGAAGGCAATACCTGCTCCCATCGGGATTTGCGCACCAACAATTCCGTGTCCTCCCATGAGGTTCACTTCCTTTTTGAACATGTGCATTGAACCTCCTTTTCCCTTCGTCATCCCGGTTGTTTTCCCATACAGCTCAGCCATCATTTCTTTGGGGTGAACACCCAGCGCAATGGGGTGAGCGTGGTCCCTGTACGCTGTAATATGTTTATCTCCCGGCTCACAAGCAGAAGCTGTCCCAGCTACTACTGCTTCTTGTCCGATGTACAAGTGACAAAAACCTCCGAATTTCTGCTGAATGTAAAGTTGCCCTGTTTTCTCTTCTATTTTTCTCATTATGAGCATGTCCTCATACCATTTAAGGTACTGCTCTTTTGAATACTTTGGCTTCGTAGTTTTCTTACTCACGGTTTTCTTTTTTGTAGAAGCTGTTGCCATAATTTGAAATTGAAAAACAAATATAAAATTTAATACTTCTTTAATCCTTTTTCATGAAAAGTAAAGGGGAGCAAATCAGCGACAGAATGTACGATTCTGACCTCGCCCGACTCTCCCATCATGATCACCTTAATTGGAGTGCCTTGATTACTCTCATATTCATACATCGCCTGACGGCAAGATCCACAAGGGCTAACGGGGTAATTTACCTCAAAATTCCTGGATTTTGCCGTAACCGCAACACTTTTGATCTTTTGCGAAGAATAATGAGTTCCTGCGTAATAAAACGCAGTCCTTTCTGCGCAAATTCCGGAAGGAAATGCCACATTTTCCTGATTGGTTCCAGTTATCACTTCACCATTTTCCAACAGAACTGAAGCACCTACTTCAAATCCTGAATAAGGAGCATATGCCTGTTCGGAAACTTCTAACGCTTTCAGCAACAAATCACGATCCTCCTGATCCAACTCATCAATACTGGAATAGGTGTCAAATTTTAGCTGATATGTATCCTCTTTTTTCATTTTTAGGCGTTGCAACAAAGATTTAATAAAAACTAAATCCTATTCGTGCCAACCGCAAAATTAATACTTAGAATTTAAAGTGTGTAAAAATGCTGATCCTCCTCCAAAATAAAGTACTTACTTTTGTCGGAAATGGATCCAGATCTTTTAAATACGTTAGACCGCTTTGAGCCAATTTCATTGAAGGAAATGGATGAGGTTCGATTGCTGAACAGAACGGATACCAAATTTGTATTCACTATTCCCGAATTGCTGGAACTATTGAAGATGTCAAACGACAGCTATAAAGTTTTAACTATTGACAATCAACGTTTTAGCGAATACAAGACACTTTATTTTGACACTCCTGCATATGATTTCTTTTTACATCATCACAACGGAAAAGGAAATCGTTACAAGGTGAGGATGCGAAAATATTTGGGTAGTGATCTGTGTTTTCTCGAGGTAAAGAACAAAAGAAAAGGAAGGACCATAAAAAAACGAATTTTAATCCCGGACTTTCAAGAAGAGCTGGATACGGAGAAAAGAAACTTTGTAAACGACGTACTCGGGTATCCCGCAAACTTGACTCCCGCCTTGTGGAATTCTTTTTCCAGAATAACCCTGGTAAGCCAAGAGCTAAAAGAAAGATTAACTATTGATGTTGGATTGTCGTTTTCTTCGGACGGTAAGACAAAAAATTTACCGAGTATTGTAATAGCAGAGGTCAAACAGGAACGAGTCAGTCGAGACACACCGCTTGTTGCCAATTTGAAGCGGCTAAAAATTAGACCTACCAGAATGAGCAAATATTGCATAGGCTGTGTATTTTTGAAAAACCAATTGAAACACAATAACTTCAAAGAGAAGTTGCTAACGCTGGATAAATTGTCAAAAGAATGGAAATAGTACTAGAAATATCGAATTGGGTCACTGATCTCTTTGTTCAAGGAGGCACAGAGGATGTTATGGATCAGTTGATTCAAAAGGGACAGGCCATCAAAGAAATGGGCAACGATATCAAAGATGTTGCGCAAAAAGCAAAGAAGGATCAGCCCAAAACTTGGCTGGATCTTCAGGCATTTGATCAGGATTTCTGGAAGCTGGTATTCCGGTTTGCCTTGAATTTTTCAGTACTGTTTATCATCGTTCGAATGCTCTACTATCCGATTGCAAAACGAAAAGACTATTTGTTTTCCTATTTTTTGTTGAGCATAATTATATTTTCAATCTGCTTCACTCTAAAAAAGTTTGATCTAGGCCTTGGAATGGCACTGGGACTGTTTGCCATATTTGGTATTATCCGCTACCGAACCGATCCCATCCCGATCAAGGAAATGACCTACCTGTTTATTGTGATCGGTGTATCTGTGATCAATGCTTTGGCAAACAATAAAATGAGCTATGCAGAGCTGGGATTTGTCAACTTGGCTATTATCGGGGCAACTTTTGGACTGGAGCGGCTGTGGTTACTTAGGCACGAATCCCGAAAAGTAATTACGTATGAGAAGATCGATCTGATAAAGGCACAAAACTCCCAATTATTAAAGGATGATCTTGAAGAAAGAACAGGACTCAAAATAAACAGAATTCAAGTAGGGAAAATCGATTTTTTACGAGATACTGCTCAAGTTTACGTGTACTACTATGAAAGTGACCAAACTGATCACTTCAAAGACGAGGGTATATCCAATTGATCTTTAAAAGGGATGGTTCAGATTGTTTTTGAACGATAGAATCAGCTTTCCTTTGTATCACCCTGATTACCGGAACCAAAATTGAACTTAAGCGTAAATCTAAGTGTTTTGGCCAATGGATGCTGTTGAACCGTCGGTATTAGGTAGGATAGGTCAATTTCCAAAGTTTTGTACTTCATACCCGCTCCCAATGCAGCGTATTGCCTATTTCCTTTCGTATAGTGCTCGTAAAAGTATCCTCCTCTTAAAGCAAATCTATGCGCATACCAATACTCAAGCCCTGCACCTAAATTTACCTCTCGCATTTCTTCTTTGAACTTTCCTATCTCCTGAAGATCCCAATTGTCATCGTAATAAACCCCTGGAGCATCTGTGAAGGAGCCAAAAATTCCGGCAGGCACACCAACATTAGGGTCACGACCGGCTTCAATTATGTAATTCCCATCAATATCCTGCATCGGTTGGCCAGAATTATCTCTACTAATCACCGGTGGTGTAGGAACCAGCAATTTATTTAAGTCCACACTGAATGTAAACAAGTTCATTTCGTCAATGTTTATGTCCAAAGCAGAACCCAACCTTAGGTTAGCAGGAATAAAATCACGAACCTGTGTGCTGGTGTACGACATTTTCGCCCCGATATTTGACACATTGAATCCTACGGATACATGGGACTCCTTACCCCCAATGTCCATTGCTCTACTCCTCCAGAATCCGTTGATATCGGCCGCCACACTTTGACCCGGCTTTGTAGTTCCTCCTCCTTGGGTAGTAATTCCTCCTGTAAGGTTTGAAAAAATATATCGAATAGCAATACCACCTGAGAAACGCTCTGAAAGCATCCGAGTGTAACCCACATCAAAAGCAAACTCGTTAGGCTTAAAATCTCGAATCACATCACCTACATCATTCGTAAAAGTGATATTCCCCAATGAAAAATACCTCAACGATGCTGCAACCACCTGATCTCTACCTATTGTTTTGAACCCTGATAAGTAGGCCAAATTGATGTCCGGAACCAATGCTTTCAGCCAAGGCGAATAGCCTAGCGACATTCCAAATTCTTGTTTGTCGCCTCCCCTTTCCTTGACGTAATCCATATCGTTGATCCATGCCAGCTTTGACAAGTTCCAATGCACTGAATTCGCATCCGGCGAAATGGCAACACCTACATCACCCATCGCTCCAGATCTAGAATCAGGTGCGATCAATAAAAAGGGCACCGCAGTGGTAATTGTATTCAACTGTAGCGTAAAGTCCGTGTTGTTTGCGTTGAGATTTTGAGCATACGGTCGAACGACCAAAGACACGATACAGGCGACGATAAAAAGAAGTTTTGTCATTTTTTCCAAAATTGCTTACAAATATACGGTTTTGTGCATTGTTTTATTGCCCTTACTTTAAAATCACCAACCGTTCGTATTTCTCAGCAGCAGCTCCATTGTCGGTATTTACCTTTACTCTGTAAAAGTAAGTGCCCTTTGCAAGTCTATCTCCGTATTCATCGGTGCCGTTCCAACCTATACCACTCACTCTGAATCCATCCGCATGAAGGCTTCGGTTCAATGTTTTTACCAATCGACCAGACACCGTAAATATTTGAATCTGCACATCCACGTGTGCACAAACCTGATTGTGCTCTAACATAAACTCCGTGTAAGTAGTGAATGGGTTTGGATAATTCAACACATGATCCAATGCCATTTCTTCTGACAAAGCCACCACAAATTCCGTTCGATCCGAGCTTGAATTGTTGTGCACATCCCAAGCTTTAAGTTCCAGGGTGTGCACCCCTTCCTCGAGGTCCTCCAGTTTATATGCCACTGAGCCTTTTTGGTAGGTATCTAGATCGGATTCATAATAATCGTTCAGCACAATACCATTTGCTGTATTTCCATCCAAAGTCGCAACGAGATCATGACCAATCGAATTGCCCGTGGTGTTGATTCCGTTTGAATCACTAAGGAAAGCCAACAAAGTCGGAGATTGACTCGTCAATCCTCCAAACACAAAATTTGTGTCATTCATATATAGGTCAATTTGAGGGCCAACATTGTCCTCTTCAGCAAGTAAATTGATCCCTCCAATCGTCAGGCTATCACTGTATCCGGTCGCATCCACCTCTCCATTTTCAGCATAATAGCTAAGCTTGCCTTTACCATATTGAAGATTGAGGTCTTTTGGAGCAACAAAAGTAAAACTGAATAAGCCATTGTTCACCGTTGATTTTCCTTTGTAAATGATGCTGTTTTGTTCTTCGAAATTGAATAATCCGCTTGAAGCATTATTAGCCAGCGTTGAAAATTCCTGGGGCTTATCATAAACCGTTAAGTATACGACTCCATTGAATGAATTCATTGTTGCTCCGGACCAATCCTCTATGTGCCCTTCTATTTTTATTTTTCCAAGAGCCGTTAGCGTATCCAGTTCAGAGACGCCAATTGCACTATCGTTAATTGCATCAGTCACGATATTATACTCGGGTAACGCAAGCTGCAGCACCGGATCACCTAGAAGACTGAATTTACGCCCGTTTTCAGTTCCGCTGGCATTTGCATACGAATTTTTGGTGCCCACGTAAATACTGCCAAAGGATTGGCCTTTCCCATTCACATCCCTTCTAAAAACAGTATCGTAAAACTTCTTATTGATCGTAAGGTTAGGGCCCGCATAGACCAACCTTGTTGTTGTGAACATCGCAATCGCGCCTCCCTCAGCATTCAGCAACAGCTCCTCACCTGCTGAAGTTCTGTCCGGATCATCGAAACGACTGAATTCGCATGTAGCGGTCATAAAAAAAGGCAACCTTGAAAAGTTAGTCCAGCCCCGGACCATAGAAAGGTCCAGAAAACGTTCTGTTGCCCAACCTACTTCTCCTCCGTGTCCGATGTAATTAACGCCCAACACTCCACTCTCTACCTCGCTCTTAATTTCATCGTATACATCGTAATACCGCTCTCCACCGGGTGTTGACTCCTGCACAAAAGCATCAGAATGGACCTTATTGATATTCATCCAGGGATAGTCATTTTCTATTCTGCCTGCAACCTCCTCAGTATGCAAGAAATAAGTTCCCCCGTCCTCATCATCAGAAACCATCATCAATTTATTTTTCCAATTTCCGAAAGTGGAAGCATTTTGATTGCCACACGAAACTCCTCCATTGCCGAGAGAGGAAGATCTTTCAGCATACTTTTTAATTTTTTCAACCATGGCTGCCGCCTCCACAGTATTAGAAACGGGTAGTCTTCCGACTGACATGTCCAATAAATCACTAGCAGCAAATCCGGCATTATTGTCCAACACTACAAAAAAGTCATCCGAAGTGAACGTAGAGGTTTTCACAAGGTGAGCATTACTCTGATAAGTGGGAATGAGGTTCTCAAATGAATTCAGCATTCCTTTATTGTCATAGGATCCATCCCCAAAAAGCAATAAGTGCTTTGGAATCAGATTTGGGTCAGATCCAGCCCTCACATAAAACATTCTGAGAAAATGGCGAATCGCTGTTGCGTCGCGCATTCCCGAAGAAAACTCGTTAAAGATATTATTTGGTGTGACCACGTGAACCGAATTTCCTTTGGATCTATGAAAATTTGCCAACTCATTTGCCTGTGCAAGTAGACTTGCCGGAGTAACGAGGATTACATCTGCATAATCCAGCGCATGGAGATTTTGATTTTCTACCTTTCCGAAAGGAACCGGAGTGCTTCCTGCATTGGCCGTGAGAGCAACAAAAGTTCTTAGGGTATCCGTATCAACAACAAATGTCTTTACAGAAGATAAGTCGGTAAAATCAATTTTTGAAGCCGAATGATGATCTGTTACATCCCAAATTTCAATCACCTGAGTTGCGCCGCTCAATTGAAATTCGGAAACATTCCCTATACCAACCGAATTGATGTCTTTGAATTCCATTGAGGTTCCCACCATCGCCAATGACCTGCGCGCATTGACTTCAATCACATCCAAATACCCCTCCGCAGTTAAAGACCCTCCGTAATCATACCCAACTGAAACATTAATTGTAGACGGTGCATTCGACAGGAAAAGTGTGGAAGTTCCGGCCGTCGCATATTGGTACGATGAGGAAGGAATCGCGGTAAAACCAACTGTTTCACTTGTGCCAGAAGCAGATACAGTGAAATTCGTTCCGCCTACTGACCTGCTGGCCAAACGCGTCACAATTTTAACCGAGTCGGATGTAATGTTGGGCAGAGAAAACGAATAAGAATACGCTTCATTTATTGCGCTGTATGTGTCCCCATACCATTCCTTACCGGATTCCCAAAAATTAACCCGCTCCTTTTCGCTGTACAGGTAGTCGTTGAAGGAAGTAACGGTTTCGGAAGGTAAATTTGTCGATTGAGGTTGAACGCTCAATCTTTTGGGCGGGTCGGAATCGTCAATTCGAATGAAGTAATAACTGGTATCTGAAAAGTGATTGAATCGATGAATAAGATCCTGACCACTTTGTTCAATGCGGTGAGGCCCTTTAGCATAGAATAATATGAAATCATCCTCGTCAAATGTTCCATCCGTTTCATCCCCTACAAATGAAATCGCATTTTTAGTTAAATCATCGTATCTGAATTCGGAATTATTTTCTGCTAATAATCCGGCTCCATTCCCATAAATATTGATTGATTGAGGGTTGATTGTAGCAAGATCAACACCCAGATCTTCCAAAAATGAATGCGATATCTTGAACACTCCATCTGCAACCACGCCGATCTTATACCAATCTCCGGATGACAGAACTGAGGAAGCAGCAAAGGACCTTGATTTTCTGGTTGGTGCATTTTTAGGCCGATACGAAACCTTCAAGCTAAACGTCTCAATTTTTCGCACCTGTCCGTTTTGCTTTATCATCGGAACAAATGAATAAACCAAATAAGGTGTCATTCTCTGAGAAGAGTTACTAAACATCAGCTTTGGTCTTTGCATGATTTCATCCGAATACTTCAATATTTTGATTTTTTCAGCCTCTGTTAGCTCAGTTGTCTCAAGCACACTTATTTCAGCTTTATCAACCAGCATATTCTCCGGAACTCTTTGCAGGTTACTGTATATCAACGTCCCGGTTTCATCATTTTCCAAACACCCTATGCACTGTAAAAGCGCATTCGGATCTGATGATTGTGGTGCAACCCATTGAATATTGATTGAATTCTTTGTCTGAGCTAAACTGCTAATTGACACAACGAGTGCAAAAAATAAACAATGAAAACGGTGGTAACTCATAATTGTCAACGGCTAAGTTATGTTAAGCACAACGTTCCAATACTGGATTTAGTATTGAATTGTGAACAAATGTAAGCGACAATCGCATCAAAACGAAGGTTAATTCCTAAATATAAACCATCTGTTCAATGTATTTCCGGATAAATCACTTGTAACAAAGCACCAATAATTCCGTTATATCCAATCTCAAACATACAATTCATGACGTTTTAGGTATGCTATATGTGCATTCCAAACCTTTAATTTTGGAAAAAAACGTGAACGATTTATAAAAAAAACTGTAACCTATTTTTATTTCAGCGGTTATAGAGGTAAATTTGAGATTGAAAAATTAGTACTGATGAGTTATACAAAGGTTAAGCTATTCACATTTTTCCTAGCAATGACGGGGCTTTTAGCCTCATGCAGCTATGAGAAAAGTTCAGTTACTGGATGGGATTATAACAATCCTGCCTACGGTGGATTTCAAAAAGTTCCTTACGAGGAGCAAGAAACCGGACCGGGTCTAATCCTAATTGAAGGTGGAACTTTCACAATGGGGCGAGTGGAACAAGAAACTCCTCAAAACGGCGATAATTATCCCAGGCGCGTTACCGTTTCCTCGTTTTATATGGATGAGACAGAAGTCAAAAATTTTGATTGGTGTGAATATTTGTATTGGGTTGGAAGAACCTACACAGATTTCCCAATGGTGTATAAGAAGGCGCTTCCCGACACTTTATGTTGGAGAGAAAAGCTTGCTTACAACGAACCATATGTTGAATATTATCTGAGACACCCCTCTTACCGGGACTATCCAGTGGTGGGTGTAAATTGGTTGCAGGCAACTAATTTTTGTGCTTGGAGAACAGACCGGGTAAACGAACAGATCCTTATTCGGGAAGGAATCATTATACCCAACCCTAATCAGCAAAACAATCCATTCACTACGGATGCGTATTTCGCGAATCAATTCCACGATTCGGATAATCCTAGAGGACAGATTCCGGATTTGAACCCTTCAAAAGGTGGTGGAGATGTTTCAGGGGGTAAGATCAAAACAAAGAATTTGGGTGTTAGAATTGTGAAAATGTCTGACGGAATCCTTTTACCTCGTTACCGATTACCAACTGAAGCAGAATGGGAATATGCAGCTTATGGATTGATTGGTAATACGATTGACGAACGAATCGTCGAGCGTAGAATTTATCCATGGAATGGTCACTGGGTAAGAAATCCGGATGACAAATGGCAAGGTGACATGATGGCAAATTTTGTTCGAGGAAGAGGTGACTATATGGGTGTTGCCGGAAAGCTGAACGATAATGCCGATGTTACAGCTCCTGTTTACTCCTATTGGCCCAACGATTATGGTTTGTACAACATGGCAGGAAATGTATCGGAATGGGTATTGGACGTATATCGACCATTATCATCAAAAGATTTTGACGAGTTCAGACCTTACAGAGGAAACAAATTCCAAACGAAACGATTGAATTCTGCGGGACAAATAGATGAAAAGCACGATGAGACCATTTACGATGTAGATGGGATCAAAGCATATTTGTCTGAATTTGAAGCAGAAAGAATTGCGCACAAGCGACTGGATTCGATTGAACGAGAGCTGCTCAAAACAGTGAATGAATATGTAGATATAGCCATCAAACTGAACAATGAAAGACAGCCTGTTGAGGCATCAAGAAAAATTCGTGAAGTTTACGATCAGGTTTTTGATGATTTCGACCTTTTAGTGACTTCAGACCCTAAATTTGGGGAGTATCAAATTGAAATATCTCCAATGCTTCGTAAGGGAATTGCAGAGTACATCGTTAACACACCGGGTAATCTTAAAGTTAGAGATGTGACGGATGAAGAAAACCTGAATAGAAGAAACTACAGACAATCTGACAATATCGACTATTTGGATGGTGATCTCAAATCTTCAATTAGTTATCAATCTGAGGCTCAAATTGAGCAAATAAACAGTGGGGAGAGAAATGAAGATTGGATCATGTATCAATCAGGAGATCAAACCAAATTGATGGGAATCAAAGAATTGGGGGCTCCTACCTCCTTGATTTCTGATAATTCCATGGTATATAAAGGTGGTTCTTGGAGAGATCGAGCGTATTGGATGAACCCAGGAACGAGAAGATACATGGACAAGAACGTATCTGCTGCCTTCATTGGTTTCCGATGTGCAATGGATAGAGTTGGTTCTCCTAAAGGATTAGGCTACTGATAAGAAACTAGAATAATTACTAAATTCCCGTTTTGATGATTCAAGGCGGGATTTTTTTATGCTGAACATTTACGACGAATATCTAAGCTCATCCGGTGTATGCACAGATACACGTAAAATTGAAGCCAATTGTCTTTTCTTCGCTCTTAAAGGAGACAATTTCGACGGAAATCAATTCGTAGATGAAGCTCTGAATAAGGGTGCGAAAATGGCAGTCATTGACGACCCTTCAAAGCAGGTTGCAGGAAAAACCATTTTGGTAAACGACACTCTACTCGCCCTTCAGGATTTGGCCAAAATTCACAGAACGAACCTGTCAATACCCGTTATTGGCTTAACCGGTAGCAACGGAAAAACCACCACAAAAGAATTGATCGCATCCGTATTGGGTACAACGCATAATGTGTTTGCAACTGAAGGGAATCTGAACAACCACATTGGCGTTCCTCTCTCCATCCTTTCGATCAACAAAGATCATGAGATTGCTATCATTGAAATGGGAGCCAACCATCAGAAAGAAATTCAATTTTTATCTGAAATAGCACAACCCGATTATGGTTTAATCACCAATATAGGTAGAGCACACTTGGAAGGGTTTGGAGGAATCGAAGGAGTAACAAAGGGAAAAAAAGAGCTGTACGACTATATAGAAAGTTCAGACGGCACTCTCTTCGTCAATGCTGCAGATCCAAAACTGGTTGAAATAAAACCAAACGTAAAAACACTCTATTACGGAGGAAACGCTCCAATAACGGGTTCATCAATTGATGCAGATGACTTCCTTCGATTTGAGCTAACCGTAAAGCAAGAGAAAATTGTCGTTGAAACTCAACTTGTTGGTGATTACAATTTATCAAATGCACTTGCTGCGGCGTGTATTGGCGCCCAGTTTAACCTTGGGATAAAAGACATTCAAAAAGGGTTAGAAAACTATGTCCCGAGCAATCACCGGTCACAACTCATTAAAACCAGCAACAATAGAGTTGTTCTGGACGCATACAACTCCAACCCAAGCAGCGTGGAAGTAGCAATCAAAAATTTTTCCAAAAGAGACGATGAACAAAAGCTTGTTGTATTGGGAGACATGCTTGAGCTGGGTGATGAAAGCCATTCCGAACATTCGAAAATTATTCATCTTTTGGAAGAATTGCATCTAGATTCTATTTTGGTCGGCAGTCAATTCGGACTTGTTGAACAACAATCCTTCATCCATTTTGAAGATGCAAAACAAACCCTTAGTTATCTGCAGGAGAATCCTGTAAAAGGTAAGACCATACTGATCAAGGGAAGTCGGGGAATTCAGCTGGAAACTATACTCCCCGCCCTCTAATCTCTAAGAATATTCCTTGAAATGACGATTTTCTGTATCTCCGATGTTCCCTCGTAAATCTGTGTGATCTTCGCATCTCGCATCAGCCGCTCAACGTGATACTCTTTGACATAGCCATAACCTCCGTGAATTTGAACAGCCTCAACCGTCTGCTCCATAGCTACTTTAGAAGCATACAGTTTTGCCATTGCACCTGACTGATCATAGTTCCTGCCTGAATCCTTATCCAATGCAGCTTTTAGACACAAATTCCGGGCTGCCTCAATTTCCGTCGCCATATCGGCAATTTTAAACTGAATTGCCTGGTGTTTTGCAATTTCAACACCAAATGCTTTGCGCTCCTTGGCGTAAGCAATAGAGAGCTCCATTGCACCTGAAGCTATTCCCAGTGCCTGTGATGCTATTCCTATTCTCCCACCGGCCAACGTCTTCATCGCAAATTTGAATCCGAACCCATCTTCTCCAATTCGATTTTCTTTTGGCACTTTCACATCGTTAAACAACAATGTGTGCGTATCTGAACCGCGAATTCCCAGCTTATCTTCTTTCGCACCAACAATAAAACCTTCCATGCCCCTCTCGACAATGAAAGCATTAATTCCTTTGTGTCCTAGTTCAGGATGTGTTTGAGCAATCACCAAATAAACAGAAGCCGTACTTCCGTTAGTAATCCAATTTTTAGTCCCATTGAGTAAATAGTGATCTCCTTTATCTTCCGCAACTGTTCTTTGCGAAGTAGCATCCGAACCTGCTTCCGGTTCACTTAAACAAAACGCTCCAATCTTTTCTCCTTTCGCCAACGGAACCAAATACTTTTGCTTCTGCTCTTCTGTTCCAAAGGTTTCTAACCCCCAGCATACCAATGAGTTATTGACCGACATGCACACGGAAGTTGATGCGTCAACTTTGGATATCTCTTCCATTGCCAAAACATACGACACGGTATCCATTCCCCCTCCACCATACTTCGGGTCCACCATCATTCCCATAAAACCAAGTTCTCCCAATTGCTTCACCTGCTCTTCAGGAAATCTCATCTCTCTATCTCTATCAATTACCCCGGGCAAGCAGATATTTTGAGCAAAATCCCTTGCAGCTTCTCTAACTGCCTTTTGTTCTTCCGTTAATTCAAAATCCATAACTCGATCTCCAATTTTCTAGGAGGCTTCAAATTTATATGATTATCTTCAAAGCAAAAGGAATTTTTGCAACTTTTATTATGCAAGCATACCATTTAATCGGCATAATGTCCGGAACTTCCCTGGACGGCATTGATTTATGCTATTCGGAATTCATCCAATCGGAACGAATTACCTATCGGATCATACATACGAAAACAATAAGTTATTCCGAAGAATTAAAGGACAGACTCGATGAGGCACATCAATCCAGCTCACTTGAGCTAATCCGGCTAGATGCAGATTTGGGAAGATTAATGGGCAGCAGTGTCAATGATTTCATCTACGAATTTGACATCAAAAAGGTGGATGCAATTGCAAGTCATGGTCACACCGTATTTCATGAACCTCAACAGGGTTATTCAACACAGATCGGCAATCCCGCTCATATCTACGCTAGTACAGGAATAAAAACCATAGCAGATTTCCGATCCGTTGACGTTGCATTGCAAGGTCAGGGTGCTCCACTAGTGCCCATAGGGGACGATTTATTATTCAATGAGTTTTCCTATTGTTTGAATCTGGGAGGAATTGCCAATCTTTCTCATCGCAAATCGAGAACACGAATCGGTTACGATGTCTCCATTTGCAATATGGCGCTAAATCACCTTGCGAATAAAGTGGGACAACCCTTTGATATGGGTGGAAATATGGCAGAATCCGGCACCGTATGTATCGAAATGCTCGATGAAATGAATGACTTTCATTTCCTTGCGAAAGTGCCACCAAAGTCATTAGGTAAAGAGCAATTCTTAGAATTTTACCTTCCTATTCTGAACAAATTTGAAATTTCAATACCAGACGCACTGGCAACCGTGGTGGAACACATTGCTCTGCAAATTGGCAACTATTTGAACAATGGCA
Source organism: uncultured Flavobacteriales bacterium (assembly GCA_913030835.1). Taxonomy (GTDB): domain Bacteria; phylum Bacteroidota; class Bacteroidia; order Flavobacteriales_D; family Parvicellaceae; genus UBA10066. The sequence goes on from CAJWDP010000048.1 coordinate 18,504, forward strand.
CGTGCCTTGTTTCCGGAGGTGGAGCTCACAATCATTTCTTATTGAGTCGATTACAATCTAAAACCAGTTGTGAGCTAATAGTACCGGATGATAACACGATCAATTTCAAGGAAGCACTGATCTTTGGTCTTCTGGGCTTTCTAAGACTGACCCATCAAACGAACTCCATATCCGCGGTAACAGGGGCCTGCAAAGATAGCATAGGCGGTTGCATCTACGGCTAGGGATGTTGCATTTTGCACATGTTCATTAATTTATTTTTCCCGTATTTCTTAAGGCTTAGATTTTTCTACTTTTGTTACTTAAATTAGCCAACGTGTACGCAGAAGAAACAGTAAACAAAAATGTAGTGATGAAAGATCTTCTTGAACGATTTGAAAATAAAAGGCCGGAGATCGTATTTGAATGGCAAGACTCTGAAACAGAAGCAGAAGGATGGGTGGTTATCAATTCATTGAGGGGAGGTGCTGCCGGTGGGGGTACAAGAATGCGTGTCGGTTTGGACAAGAGGGAAGTTGAATCTCTTGCAAAAACAATGGAAGTAAAATTCACCATTGCTGGTCCACCTATAGGTGGAGCAAAATCGGGAATTAACTTTGATCCAAATGACCCACGAAAAGAGGGGGTTTTGAGAAGATGGTATGCTGCCGTAACTCCTTTGTTAAAGCACTATTACGGAACCGGTGGCGACCTGAATGTGGATGAGATCCATGAGGTGATTCCAATAACGGAAGATTGCGGTGTATGGCATCCGCAGGAAGGGGTTTTCAATGGTCATTTTCAACCAAGAGAAGCTCAAAAAATAAACCGGATCGGACAGCTAAGGCAGGGTGTACTCAAAGTAATTGAGGACACGAACTACAGTCCCGATGTAGATCGAAAATATGTTGTTGCTGATATGATTACCGGCTATGGAGTAGCCGAATCTGTTAAACACTTTTACAACATTTATGGCGGTACGGTTAAGGACAAAAGGGTCATAGTTCAAGGATGGGGAAATGTTGGTTCAGCTGCAGCCTATTACGCCGCGCAAGACGGTGCGAAAGTAGTAGGAATAATCGACAGAGTCGGAGGGCTGATCAATCAGGATGGTTTTTCGCTTGAAGAAATCCGAAAGCTTTTTCTAAAGAAGGAGGGCAACAAGTTGGTAGCAGATAACATGCTATCTTTTGAGGAAGTGAACGACAAGATCTGGGACCTGAAGGCAGAAGTATTCTTGCCTTGTGCAGCCTCCAGATTGATCACTAGAGATCAGGTTGATCGGATGATTAATACCGGCATAGAGGTAATTGCAGCAGGGGCGAACGTTCCTTTTGCTGATCCCGAAATATTTTTCGGACCAATTGCCGACTATACAGATGAGCACATCAGTATCATACCGGATTTCATTTCAAATTGTGGTATGGCTCGGGTTTTCGCCTACCTGATGGAAAATGACCTTCAGAAATTGATGGATAGTGAGATTTTTCAAGATACTTCAAACACAATCAAAGTAGCATTGGAAGCATCCCACTCTGTAAACAGCGAAAAAATAAACATTGCTAAAACAGCTTTCGAAATTGCACTAAAACAACTCATTTAAATTATGGAAACAGCAATCGTCGTCGTTTTTATTCTGGGTTATCTGGCCATTACTTTAGAGCACAGTTTAAAGATCGACAAACTCGTTCCTGCATTGCTTATGATGGCAGTTGCGTGGGCATTGGTGGCCATTGGGATCGATGGATTTGATACCTGGTTTGATTCCCACAACAGCTCACTCCTTGATATCGGAGGAGAAGGTCATGATGATAGGATGCATCGGCTAGAAGGCACACTGCTCCACCATTTTGGAAAAACATGTGAAATCCTCATCTTTCTGGTCGGGGCCATGACTATAGTGGAGATCATTGATCACTTCAATGGATTTGCGACGATTAAAAAGTTCATTCGCACCAATAAGAAACGGGTGCTTCTATGGATCATGTGTATTCTGGCATTTATTCTTTCGGCAATAATTGATAACCTAACAGCTACAATTGTTCTGGTAACCATTCTTAGAAAGCTACTGCCTGAAAACAAAGACCGAATCTGGTTTGCCAGCTTGATCATTATCGCAGCCAACGCGGGAGGAGCTTGGTCTCCAATTGGGGACGTAACCACAACAATGCTTTGGATCGGAAAGCGAGTAACCACATTGAAACTGATTGAATTCTTAATCCTTCCTTCGTTGGTATGTATGGTTGTGCCAACATTCCTGGCAAGTCTGTTGCCGGCATTCAAAGGGAACTTTGAATCTTCAGAAGATACCGGTGAACTCAACAAAAGAGGCCCACTTATGTTGTACTTGGGACTCCTGTTAATCGTCAGTGTTCCTGTCTTCAAAACCGTAACACACCTGCCGCCTTACGTTGGTATGATGCTTTCACTTGGAATTGTTGCTTTAGTTGCTGAATTCATCAGTGCAAGACAATTTAGCATAACCGATAAAAATGCAGCCGCAGATCCTCATTCCGGTCATATGCAAAGTCCTACATTCAGAGCCCTTTCAAAAATTGAAATGCCTTCTATCCTATTCTTTTTAGGAATTTTAATGACTGTAGCGGCCCTTGAATCACTCGGAATGATCTTCCTTTTCGGACAGGATGTTCAGGCTGCAATGAGCCAAGATTTATTTGTTTTGTTACTTGGAGCGGGTTCTGCAGTTATAGACAATGTACCCTTGGTAGCAGCAAGTATGGGAATGTTTAATCCGAATGAGTTTATGGAAGACAATTCCGTTTGGCATTTCATAGCTTATTCTGCAGGAACCGGTGGGTCAATGCTGATCATTGGTTCTGCAGCAGGAGTTGTTGCTATGGGTATGGAAAAAATTTCGTTCTTCTGGTATTTACGAAAAATAGCCTGGTTGGCATTGATCGGATTCGTTGCAGGTGGGCTAGTATTTATTGGTATGAAATCCACGGGTATGATGGACCTTCCTACCGATTCAAACACCGTCCAGATAGAACAAACACACTAATAAATAAAATAAGATGATTGCTCGATTGATTTATTTTTTACAGGAAACGCCCGCGACATTGCCGGGATTAAGCGATTCTACCAGTAACAATACACAGTCCCTTTGGGATCTCGTTTGGGGATGGACCCCGGGAGAAAATGGTGAAGATGGTCATTACAGTATGACCAGTGTAATTGTAGTCTCTTTGTTGTTGTTTTTATCGGTGATGGCTATATACATTTTCATAGAACGATACCTCAACATCAGAAAAGCACTAAAAGAAGAAAAAACCTTCATGGTACAAATTAGAGGATACATGACGGATGGAAATCTGGATGGAGCTAAAAACCTTTGCACTACTACAGATAATCCCATGGCTAGAATGGTAGAAAAAGGTATTATGAGAATAGGCAAACCTGTTTCCGACATTAAAGCATCTATCGAAAATGTTGCGGACCTGGAAGTGCATAAACTAGAAAATCGAATATCTGTATTAGCTACCATTGCCGGTGCAGCACCGATGCTTGGTTTCCTGGGAACCGTAATCGGAATGATGCGTACGTTTAACGATATGAGAGCCTATGGAGTAGATCTGAATAAAATGTCAGGCGGTATGATGGAAGCCATGGTTACTACGGTTGCCGGTTTGATCGTTGGAATCATCGCATACGCGACGTATAATTTTCTCGTTAGTAAAATGGGGCAGGTCATTCACAAAATGGAAAACACCTCCATTTCATTCCTGGATATACTGGAAGAACCTGGTAAATAATTGAACCATGGCAATAAAAAGACACAATACCATTAAATCAGAAGGGGCAATGTCTTCCATGACAGACCTTGTCTTTCTTCTGCTGATCTTTTTCGTTATTCTGTCGACCATGGCATCGACCGGGATTGAAGTAAAGGTGCCGAAGGGGAAGAACCAGAACAACGTACCATCGGACAACGTGATCGTTGCCATCAAAAAGGAAAACGAAACGACGAGAGTGTATGTGAACGATCGGGAGTTTACTTATGTGAACAGAAATACGAGCGAGATCAACGCTGCAAAATTAACGGAAGCTATAGCTGAAAACATGGGAGAAGACCATGTCGTTGAACTAAAAGCCGCCGAAGATGTAGCATATATATGGCCGGCTCAAGTAATTGACGTGGTGAAACAAAACAAATGGACGATCGTATTGATCTACAGAACGAATTAAAACAATGGAATCGACAGCAAATAAAGAATACAAAAGGACAGCTATGCTGATCGCTTTGATATTTTTGATGCTCATCATGTTGATGTTACTTTTAATGAGTTTCGTGAAGGCAGACCCCCCGTTTTCCAGTGAGCAGCTGGAAATGGTTGAGCTTGACTTTTCCGGAGGGGGTTCGTCAGAAGGAGCCGTTAGCGAAACCAATTCTGAAGAAACGAGCAGTACGAAAGATCAGCCCGAAGATCCTGTTGAAACCTACGATGATCCGGAGTCTCCTGTAGAGTCTTCCAGCGATCCGGTTTCGGATGGCACCTCGGACAATGAAACCGAAGAAACTACGCAAAACCCAACCAACGATTTTAGTAATGTCTTCGGAAATGGAACCGGAAACACAGGAACAGGATCAGACAGTGACGGGAACAGCGGAAGCGGTACAGGCACAGGACCTAATATTGGGCCCGGAACAGGCGCTATGGGCTCGGGAAGGAAGCTCGTTAGTAAACCAAAAGCAGAAAATGAAATCGACGACATTGGCAAAGTGCTGGTAAAGATCTTCGTAAAGAAAAACGGTAGCGTAGATGCCGCACGGACCGAAGTGCTGCATAACGATCCCAGAACCACATCAGCTCACAAATACCATTGGGATACAGCAAGAAAGCTTGCCAACCAATATAAGTTTGAACCCGTTACTTCGGGCTATAAGCTAGAATACATCACCATTACCATCACATTTACCAGTGGATGACCTACGAGCATACTGTTGACTACCTTTTCAGTCAGCTTCCCAACTATCAACAACAAGGCAAATCTGCATACAAAGCCGACATTGGCAACATCGTTTCCTTTTGCAAACGATTGGGAGATCCACAGAAAAAGCTGCAATGCATTCACCTTGCCGGCACCAACGGAAAAGGTTCTGTTGCGCACATCATTGCTGCTGCACTGCAGGCCTCCGGGCATAAAGTGGGAATCTACTCCTCTCCTCACCTGCTTGATTTCCGAGAGCGGATCAAAATAAACGGCGAATACATTTCTAAAGAAAAAGTCGTCGATTTTGTTTCCACCCACACGGATTATTGCGAGAAGAACGAGCTTTCCTTTTTCGAATGGACCACCGCCCTCGCCTTTGAATACTTCTGCGAGCAATCGGTTGATCTTGCTATTATTGAAACCGGACTGGGCGGTCGTTTGGACTCCACGAATGTGATACAACCCATCCTATCCGTTATTACCACAATCGGAATGGATCACATGGACCTACTGGGGAATTCGCTCGAATCCATCGCCCATGAAAAAGCCGGGATCATTAAGAAGGAAACACCCGTTCTTATCGGTGCCATAGACCCTTCTCTACAACATATCTTTCAAACAAAAGCTAAAGAGCTGAGTGCCCCTATTTATTTCACGGACCAACACATTGATTTTCGGGCAGAAAGCGATTTAAAACCGGGGTATCAAAAGACAAATCTGTCCATTGCCCATATTGCATGCAAACTACTTGAACAGGTCGGCTGGACAACGGATTTCAGTAACGGAATCAAACATGTAGCCGCAACGACGGGGTTATTGGGACGATGGCAGATCGTTGAAAGCAACCCGTTGACCATTTTGGACTGCGCACACAATGAAGATGGCATCCGATACGCAGTGCAAGAGCTGGAACAAACAGAGGGCAAGGTCCATATTGTTTTTGGAACGGTGAAAGACAAAGCACATGGCGAAATTTTAGAGTTGCTGCCGAAAAAAGCGTGTTATTATTTCTGTACCTCCACCAATCACCGGAGTATGGATGCCGCTGAGCTACAGGAAATGGCTGCAAAACACGATTTACAAGGAGCTTTTCACCGTACCGTGAAGGCTGCCATTCGAGCGGCACAAGCCGAAGCTCAACCAAACGACACGATCTATATAGGAGGCAGCACCTTTGTAGTTGCCGATTCCCTCCTCGTTTTTTAATGAAATTATTTGGCAAAATTGCCAAAACATCTATATTTGCAGTCCTCAAAAGAGAGGGCGATTAGCTCAGTTGGTTCAGAGCACCTGCCTTACAAGCAGGGGGTCACTGGTTCGAATCCAGTAGGGCCCACATCGATAAACAAGGTCTTCAGTTTTGAAGGCCTTTTTTTGTGGGGGTTCTCAATAATGGTTATCATTGTTTAGCGCATTAGTAATTGCATGTACTATCCACTCAATCTTCAAAACACCGATATTTTCCCTTTGTTTGGGGATTATTTAAAAGGAGAACCTTATGTTTTTGACTTCTCTTCAAATAATCCAAAAACCTTGGAATATAATTTGACTGATTTTGAAGTTTTTGATCAAATGATTTTTGAAGAGTTATATGCGTCTTCTGCACAATGGGGTATCGGAAGGTATTTGGAGGAGCGAAAAAATTTACTGAGATTATATCCGAATATCATTCAAGAGAAACGTTATTACCATTTGGGATTAGACATTGTTGTGCCTTATGATATCCCTATGTACGCTCCTTTAAATGCAGAGGTCTATAAAATTGGTAAAGAAACACAATTAGGAAATTACGGTGGTTATGTCATTTTAAAGCATCGTGTTAATAAGGTAACTTTTTATTCGTTTTATGGGCACCTAAAGACGCCTCACAGTATTGCTGTAGGAGATCAAATTGAGGCTGGTCAAGAATTTGCTCGAATTGGAAAAGAGAGTGATAGCGGCGGATGGTTTTGTCATGTACATCTTCAAATTCTAACAGAGCGTGCTGTAA
>CAJWDP010000049.1 GCA_913030835.1 uncultured Flavobacteriales bacterium
ACAAAAGTTAAATATAAAACGATTGAGCTTGACTTTGATGACGAAGAATTGTTAAAGTATATGGTTTTCGCACATGAACAAGGTATTACATTTAACGAACTTTGCGAGAGAGCAGTTAAAGAAAAAATAGATAAAGAAAATAAATGAAATTATCACTTACAATACACGACAAAACTTTTAGCGTAGAATCTGAAGAAGGTTATGATGGATCAAACCTCAATGAGTTGGCAGAGCAATTCAAGGGACTATTAGTCGGAGCAGGTTTTCACCCAAGCAATGTAGACGATATGTTCAATACAGAATATCAATGGTTTACCCAAGAAGAAAGAGATGAAAATATGCAAGGTCACACGAAATATAACTATACTGACCCCGACCATCCAATGTATCTTGCACAAGAAGAAGATCATATGGAATCATACAACCAAGGCTACGAAGCAGGTTTAAAGCAAGCGTTGCATAATAAAAAAATAGAAGAATTTCAAGATGACTTGTATCGCCCTACGGAATCCGATAAAGACGATAACAACCCCTTTAAATAATGATAACAATAGAAGACTCAAATAACGAACATTATTACATTAATCCATCTAATGTTGTTTATGTAAAACGAAGAGATAAATTTTGGAAAATACTACTCACAACAGGTGAAGCAATAATGACAAAAAATCAAGACGGAGCAATGGCGATTGTTCATGCTATAAAAAAATACTCTTGACAAATTCAAGAAAATATGAGATAATATGAACGACGATATGATAGAGCAAATGTCAGAAAATATTCATTACGAGCGTGGATACAATAAAGGTTTCGCAGAAGCCCAAGAAGCTCTATCAAAAAAATTTGAAAAAATAGTACAGCAAGAAACCCAAAAAGCATACGAAAAAGGACTCAGAGAAGGAGCAAATCAAAAAAATAACAAACCATGTGTTTGTGGTTTTTGGGGCGATAGTAAGCAAAAATGAAAACATTACATAATACAAAAAATTGCAATTACAGAAGATTTTTGCATAAAAAATTAAAACATGGCAAAATAAGTGGTAAGTTTTATAAGTTTCTTTGTAGAAACTTTCCTTATCGAATTACCGCAAGAGAAGTGCAAATTTCCTTCAGAATTGCCGATCGCTGAAAACTGGTTTGACGTTGAAGGTCCAAAGAGGTAGAAACGAGGGTATCGATGCAATCATTTTTATCCATAACGTTTATTTCCAATTTGATTCGCCCAAATAAAAAAGGCCTTTTTCATCTTGTGAAAAGGGCCTCATTTTACAGTGCTTTTAATTCTTTACAGAATTTCGGTCAATGCGTCAAGGATATTGGGAAATTTAAAATTTCCGGCTGAGATCACCTCAACAGATTGTTCGGAGCTATTCGAGTTGAATACTTCCTCATCCTCCGAATTATTCAGTGTTTTCTCATCAGAAGACAGCACTTTAAACTGACCTTCATTCAACTCTTGTATGACACTGATCATGTCATTCTTGCTTGTTGAATTGTTGTCGAACTTAACCGTAGCTAGCTTCTTATCAAAGTCAAGATCACACGACACAACGCCCGTCATTCCGGCTAAGGTTTCTTTTATTTTCCCTCCACACATCACTTCACAGGCCATTCCGTCTATTTCCAGATTCGCGACTGCATTGGCTAAAGTGGCAGATTCCGAAGTGTCCGGTTGATTGCCGTTGCTGGTTTGCACATCGCCGCATCCCAGTGAAATAACAGTGGCACAAGTGGCAATTAGTAGTATGCGTAAATTCTTCATATTCACCTAGTTTTAAATAGAATTCGTGCGAATATACCGAATAATTGTGTTACATGAAGTACCGTTCATCATAAATACTGCAGGAATTATCCATAATTATCCGGATGAAATCGTTTGTATTTAATATCAATTTGTGTACATTTGCAGCCCGTTTTTAGGGAAATTAAATTAAAACCAAGTAAGAGATGTATGCAATCGTTGAGATAGCAGGGCAACAGTTTAAGGTAGAAAAAGACCAGCAGTTGTACGTTCATCGTCTGGACGGTAAAGAAGGAGATAAAGTGGATTTTCACGATGTTCTTCTTATCGACGACAATGGAAAAGTGAATGTTGGCGCCCCGGCTATAGATGGTGCAAAGGTTACTGCGAAGATCCTACAGCACCTGAAAGGAGATAAGGTAATTGTCTTCAAAAAGAAAAGAAGAAAAGGCTACAAAAAGAAAAATGGTCACAGACAGTTTCTGACGCAAATTGAAATCGATTCAATTCTTGCGAAAGGAGCAAAGAACAGCGGTGGTAAAGCTGCTGCCAAAAAAGAAACTGCTGCACCGGTGAAAGAAGAGAAACCGGCGGCTGCGGCAGAATCAAACGACCTGAGTGGAAAAACAGTAGCGGAATTAAAAGAAATGGCTAAGGCTGCAGGAATTACAGGAATTTCTTCGATGAAGAAAGCTGACCTGATCGAGGCGCTTAGCAAATAAATAGATTAAGAACACACTAATACCTTAGATCATGGCACATAAAAAAGGAGTCGGTAGTTCAAAGAACGGTAGAGAATCAGAATCGAAACGGCTGGGCGTTAAAATTTTCGGAGGTCAGGGATGTGTTGCAGGCAACATCATCGTAAGACAAAGAGGAACAAAGCACAGACCTGGAGCAAACGTTGGTTTAGGAAAAGACCACACCTTGTTTGCCTTGGTAAACGGGACGGTTGAATTCAAGAAGAAAAAAGACAACAAATCCTACGTTTCAGTTATTCCATTCGAAGCGTAAAGGGTAGAAATACACATTGAATGAAAACTCTCACTGTTTACAGTGGGAGTTTTTTATTTTTGCCTGTCCATAAGGCGATAAGCCAACCAAAATCAAACCATGCTAGAGCTAGGATTTATAAGAGAAAACAGAGACGAGATCATCGAAAGAATGGCGGTTAGGAACCTGTCCGCGGAAAAGCTGATCGATAAAGCGATTGAATCGGATAAAGTCAGACGATCGGTTCAAAAAGAAATGGACGATCTCCAAGCCGAACTGAATCAGATCTCAAAAAGTATCGGCAAGCTCTTTCAGGAAGGAAAAAAGGAAGAGGCGAATGCCCTGAAGCAACGTACAGGGGAGCTGAAAGACGCGCTGCAACCACTAAAAGAAAAAATGAGTGCGGCAGAAGCAGAATTGAACGATACATTGTATCAAATTCCCAATATGCCGAATGAATCAGTTCCTAAAGGAAAAACAGACGAGGACAACGAGCTTGTATTTGAGGAAGCCGATTTGCCGAATCTTCCAACAAATGCAAAGCCACATTGGGAGCTGGCAAAAGAGTACAACCTGATCGACTTTGAGCTAGGCGTGAAGATCACCGGAGCCGGATTCCCTGTTTACCGGGGTAAAGGTGCGATGCTTCAAAGAGCGTTGATCAACTATTTTCTGGATGCGGCCACAAAAGCAGGTTATGAGGAGGTTTTACCCCCTTTGGTGGTGAATGAAGCTTCAGGATATGGGACGGGACAACTGCCGGATAAAGAAGGACAGATGTACCATATTAAGGAGGATGATCTATACCTGATTCCTACCGCGGAAGTGCCAATCACAAATATGCTGAGGAATGTGATCCTGAAAGAAACAGACTTCCCGATTAAATTAACGGGATACACACCTTGTTTTAGGAGAGAGGCAGGATCATATGGTAAGGATGTAAGAGGGCTGAACCGACTGCATCAATTTGATAAGGTGGAAATTGTGCAAGCCGTGCATCCTGATCAATCCTACGAGACCTTGGACGTGATGGTAGAGCATGTAAAAGGACTGCTGAGAAATTTAGGACTTCCATACAGGGTCGTTCGACTTTGCGGAGGAGACCTCGGATTCACATCCGCCCTTACCTATGACATGGAGGTGTTTTCCGCTGCACAACAAAAATGGTTGGAAGTGAGTTCTATATCTAACTTTGAGAGTTTTCAAGCGAATAGGCTCAAAATGAGGTTTAAATCCGGTGAAGGAAAAACCAGATTGGCCCATACATTGAACGGAAGTGCACTTGCATTACCGCGTATTCTTGCTGCTTTGCTTGAAAACAACCAGACGGAGGATGGTATTCGGATACCTGAAGTGTTAAGGCCTTTCACCGGGTTTGATACAATTACCAAATGATAGCAATGGTAAAAAATAGTAAAAAGTGGATGGGGCATACGGTTTTGGTCACCATGCTGCTGGCGCTGCTGATTGTATCCTGCTCTAATCCCTATCAAAAGGAAATCTCCACAGTAACCAAGCTGCAACAGGATGTAGAAGAGTGTGAGCAGCTGCTAGAGGGGCTTGATGCTGTTCAGGTAAGAGAGATGATCGACGAATACGGAAAGGTGATGGCGGTGATCAAAGAAAAGTACATCGCTGATTCTACGGTGGATCAGCGATTCGGTAGAATGGCGAATCTTTACAAAGGAGTGAAACGGAGCAGAGGATTCGAAGCAGGGAAAGAAAATCTCCTCAAAGAAATTGCATTTACAAAGACGCAGCTTGAAAATTTAAGAGACGATCTCGAGAATGAGGACATTACCAATTCCGATACAGCTGCATTATATCTTGAAATGGAAACAACGAGTGTAAACGAGATCAAAATTGTGGCAGAAAAGTTGCACTCGAACTTTGAGACGCTGATGAGTGTACAAGATACTGTGTATCCTTACATGCAAAGCATCGTAGACAGTTTAAACAAGATCCGGTAAATTGAAAAACCTATTATTCATAGTCTTTATTGCCTTAGCTCTGCCATATGCGGCCCAAACTGGTGGAACCGACTATCGAGGCATGGCGATACATTATTACAATCAGGAAGACTATGAAAAAGCGTCCCTTTACTATTTTAAATTGTGGCAGGATACGAAAAGCTTTGGTGATTTTGAGAAGTATTTTTCTTGTTTGTTGGAAGTGAAAAATTTTAAAGAAGCCGAAAAGCTAATCAAGAAGGAGCTAAAGAAAAAAAACGAGCAGATCAAAACACATTTGCTTTATGGTGATCTGCTACTAAAGCAGAATTTGGAGTCCAAAGCAGAACAGCATTATGAACAGGCAATCAAGAACATCAATGCATCGAACAGGTTCAGTCAGGTGGCTCAGCTGGCCAATGAGTTCCAGGTTAGGGGAAGAGTTGACCTCGCGATAAGAACCTATGAAAAAGCGAAAAAACTAAATGCGAACCCTGTTGCGTACAATATCCGGATCGGAGAGCTATACGGCGCTAATGGTCAGCCCGAATTGATGATAAAGGAGTTTTTGAGCATGCTGGAAGTCAACCCCGGCTACCAGGCGCAGGTGCAGAGTGCATTATCCAGAAGCATTGATTTTAAGGAGAACAAGAAAGAAGCGGACCTTTTAAGAGTTGAGCTGATCCGGCTTACACAAAAGCATCCAAATCAGGCGATCTACAATGAAATGCTGATCTGGCTGTTTGAGCAAAAGGGAGATTTTAATTCGGCTTTTACACAAGTGAAAGCATTGGATAAAAAGTTGAGGTTGAATGGAAGCAGAGTATTTGATTTCGGTGAAACTTGCGATAATAATGAAGAATATGACCTGGCGATTAAGGCATTCAAATACATCATTGATTTGGGTAAAGACAACAGCTTTTACAGATCAGCCAATTACCGAACGTTAAATACCCTTAAGAAGAAAATCACGAATGCTCCCGACTATACGGAGGAGGATCTGCTTTCATTAGAACAGAAATATTTGTTTACGCTGGATGAAGTGGGAAGAGCAACGCACTCCATCAACACGATGATGGAGCTCGGTCATTTGCAAGGGTTTTACTTGAGTCGTTTCGATAGCGCTGTTGCCATCCTGAAAGAAGCCATAGGATTAGCGGTTCGGGTTCCCAAGCTCGAAGGAGAGTGTAAGCTGTTATTAGCGGATGTCCTGCTGATTAAAGGTGATATCTGGGATGCGTCATTACTCTATTCTCAGGTAGATAAAGCCTTCAAAGAGGATGTGCTTTCTCATGAAGCGAAATTCAAGAACGCCAAGATATTCTATTATACTGCAAACTTTGCATTGGCACAATCTCAGTTGGATGTCCTTAAGGCCTCCACTCAAAAATTGATTGCAAATGATGCGATGGAACTGTCCTTGCTCATTACGGACAATCTTGCGCTGGATACAACGGCCAATACCATGAGGATGTTCGCAGAAGCAGACCTTCTCATCGCACAGCATCGATTTGACGAGGCCTTGAATAAATTCGATTCGATCAATTCAACATTGCCGTACCATACGTTAAACGATGAAATCTTAATGAAGAAGTACGAAATAGATTCTCGTCAGCACAACCACGAGCAGGCAGCGGGATATTTAATGGAAATTGTTTCCAAATACGGAGAAGATATACTTGCCGATAACGCCTTGTTCTTGCTGGCCGAAATGCAGGAAAAAGTGTTTAAAGATGAAAACAAAGCCGCCGAATATTACAAGGAGATTCTGATCAATTATACGGGTAGTATGTTTGTGGTTGAAGCCCGAAAAAGATACCGAAAGATAACGGGTGGGTCTTCTAAATCAAAAGATTTCAAGGAGATTGAGTAGCTTTAACCTCGAATAGCAGAGTTATGGGCAATATTATCTATAGTGTTACGGTTAAAGTCGATCCGGACATAGAAGAGGACTGGGTGAAATGGATGAAGGAGATACACATCCCCGATGTGATGGCTACCGGGTATTTTCTGGAAAGAAGATGGAGTAAGGTGATCGGAGAAAAGGATGAAGGTACTTCCTACAATATTCAATATTTGTGCGAAACGATGAAGAAGCTGCACAACTATCAGGTGCAATGCGCCCCTACGCTCCAGAAAGAACACAACGATCGGTACGAAGGCAAATTTGTTGCATTCCGAACGTTGCTTGAAACCATCGATCTTGGTTAGGCCGAAGAAACATCTTGGACAACATTTTCTAAAAGACGATTCGATTTCTGAACGAATCGCATCGGCGCTGAATCCTTCCGGAAATTATCTAAATGCGTTGGAAATAGGACCGGGAACTGGTGCATTGACTAAATTTCTACTGGCTCGTGAAGATATTCATACCCAATGTATGGAAGTGGATGTAGAATCCATAGCCTATTTGAACCAGCATTACGCTGATCTGAAGGTGCACGACCTTGATTTTCTGAAGGCCGACCTGAAGGGGATTATGGGTGAGCAGCCGTTTGCCGTTGTTGGTAATTTTCCGTATAACATTTCCTCCCAGATTTTATTCAGGGTGGTGGAGTACAAACATCAGATTCCGGAAGTGGTTGGGATGTTTCAGAAAGAAGTGGCCGAGAGAATAGCAGAAAAACCGGGCACGAAAAAATATGGAATAATCAGCGTTCTTATTCAGGCCTATTACGATATTGAGTATTTATTTACGGTTCATGAACACGTTTTTGATCCTCCGCCCAAAGTTAAATCGGGTGTTATTCGATTAACACGCAATAATGTTGAGCAGCTCCCTTGCGATGAACGGCTGTTCAAATTAGTGGTTAAGCAGGCCTTCAATCAACGTCGCAAAACACTGCGAAATTCATTGCGTTCCTTGATGAATCCGGAGCAGCTGAAAAACGAAATTTTCAATGCTCGTCCGGAAGTTTTGTCTATTGATCAGTTTATTGAGCTGACCCAATGGGCAAGTGCAAACCGATAATTTATTTTTATCTCTCAATGGATTTAGCCATATTTGCGAGCAACAATTCAGTGGATTACAAAATGAAAGGGGAGAGGCGTGAAATTCGAATTAACCAAAGAATTCATTTCAGACCTTTCTGAAGCAATTGCTTCAGGAAACGTAACTTTTGTATCCGAATCCATAGCAGATCTGCATCCTGCAGATGTAGCAGAATTACTTGAGGAGTTTGATTTAGACGAGGTAAAGATCATCTACGAGCAGTTGGATGAAGAAACGGCATCCGATGTGCTGGCCGAGCTGGAAGAAGACACCAGAGAGGAGTTTCTGGCCTCGTTATCAGCAAAAGAAATTGCGGAAAGCCTGGACAATATGGAGTCGGATGATGCGACTGATGTTATCCAGGATCTACCGGAGCACCGTAAGGAAAAAGTCCTTTCTGAACTCGAAGACGAAGAGCAGGCGAGTGATATTGCCGACCTGCTGACCTATGAGGAGAACACTGCAGGGGGTCTGATGGCGAAGGAGTTCATTACTGTGAACGAAAATTGGACCGTCGGATACGCCATTCAGGAGATGCGCAAGCAAACTGAGGATGTAAGTCAGGTGTACACGATTTATGTCATTTCAGATGGAGGTGTGCTCATTGGAACATTGTCCTTGAAAAGGATCTTATTTGCCGATGACCAGACGTTGATCAGTAAATTGTATCAGGGCGATGTGCTCTCTGTTAAGGCAGATGTGGATAGCGAAGAAGTAGCATCGATCATGGACAAATACGATTTGGTTGTTTTACCCGTGGTGAATGATGAGGGTATTCTTTTGGGTAGGATCACGATTGACGATGTGGTTGATGTGATTCGTGAGGAGGCGGAGAAGGATTACCAGATGGCTTCGGGGATATCAGAAAAGGTAGAATCTTCCGATTCGGTTTGGATGCTGACCAGAGCTCGTTTACCATGGCTGCTCATCGGACTGGCCGGAGGGCTATTGGGCGCTCAGGTAATTGTTGGATTTGAAGATCAGCTGAAAGCATTTCCCGTAATGGCTTCCTTTATTCCCGTAATTCTGGCAATGGGGGGAAATGTTGGTGTTCAATCTTCAGCAATAATTGTACAGGCACTGGCTCAGAACACACTGGGTTTTGAATCTACCGGAAAAAAATTAGTCAAAGAGTTTGTTGTTGCTGTATTCAATGGACTCATTTGCTCCATTATAATGGTGGCCTATACCATGGTCATGCATCAGGATGTGAACCTGGCATTGACAATGACGTTAGCAATGATCAGCGTTTTCATTTATGCAGGACTGTTTGGTACATTGGTTCCATTGGTGCTCAACAAATTCAAAATCGATCCTGCATTAGCAACGGGTCCGTTCATCACCACAGCCAATGATGTTTTTGGCTTACTCCTCTACTTCTTGATGGGGTGGTTGATGTATTTCTGATCGGATTTCTTCGGTTAATTGTATCTTTAAATACAAATGGTAATGGTCCAATGAAAATATTGCTGACCCTTTTCTTGGTGTTGTTGTTCGGAATGACGTACTGGAGTCAGTCAACCTTGCTGGATAGCCTGAATAACCAATTGGAACAAGCAAATTCTCTTGAAGAAAAGGCAAGGGCGCATTATCAAATCGGAATGTACTTCGAGGATAGCATGCAACGGTACAGAGCAATTGATAATTTTTTGCTGTCATATGAGCTGTATCAAGAATTAAGAGATACGACAAGCATGGTTAAAAATTGTAGTGTTGTCTCCATCAATTATTGGTTTTTAAGAGATTATGATGAAATGCTCAAGTATCGTTTGGAAGCATTGAATCTGCTCACATTGGGTAGAACTCAAGTAGACATTGCTGAAGCGACCAATGCAGTCGCTTTTGTGTATCTGGAATTGAACTTATTTAAGGAAGCAAAAGAGTACCTGGATAAAGCTTTACAACTTTCGCAAGATGCAAATAACCCAAGGCTGAGTCTGCATGTTGAAACTACAATGGGTCAGTATTATGTTGTCAGAAAGGAATATGCAAAAGCTTCAGAGTGGCAAGAAAAAGCTCTGGAAAGTTGTAGATTGTTAAAAGACAATAAAGAGCTGGTCGAAGTACTGATTTCTGCTGCTACGGCAAAAACCTATTTAAATAATTGGGAACAAGCTAAGCACCATTTGGAGGAGGCTCGAAGTCTGAATGCAATTGATGGTACAAAGGAATACGATGGATTCTTGATGGGTGAAATCGGTTTCCTGGATTATAAGCTACGAAAACCTGATCTGGGCGTAGCAAAGATTAAATACTCCCTCGACGTTGCTTACGAAATCAATAATTCTCCACTTATTCAAAGAGCTACGCACGCTCTTGCGCTGATCTATTCCGATCAAAAAAAATACGAGGATGCCTACAACTACTTGTCTGAGTCTATAATTGAACTTAGAAAAAATACGGAATTAAGTCAGGCTGATGCCATTGCGGAAATGACTGCTAGATACGATTCTGAAAAAAAACAAAGAGAGATCGATAAATTGCTTCAGGATAAAGAGCTTGAGGAGGAAAGACAAAGTCACAAACAGGAGCTATATGAAACAAGGATTGCGGAAAAACAAAAAATAATTTATCTCTCTTTAGGGGCTCTATTTCTTATGGGGTTCTTGATTGTAGTTATTATACGAAACAATAAAAACAAGTTGAGAGCAAGAGCTGAGCTCGCGTTCAAAGAGAAACAGATCCGTGAGCAACAGGCAATAGCACAAGGTCAGGACGAGGAAAGAAAACGAATTGCAAAGGAATTGCACGACGGTATAGGAGGCTCCCTATCTATGATTAAAATGAAGATCGATGAGCTGAATAGCAGTGAATCGAATAATGATGTCGGTGATCTTTCAGAAGATGTGCGTCGGGCATGTCGAGAAGTACGAAGTATTTCCCACAATTTAATGTCGGTAGATGTGGAAGGGGAGAACCTGGTTGAGGCGATCTGCAATTTTGTAGACAACCTGCTGCTGAATACTGAGATCAAGGTGCGTTACGACCTTTTCCCGGAGAAAGGCATTAACGAACTGGATGAAATGACCAAACACAACTGTTATCGAATCATTCAGGAGCTCACGAACAATTGCGTAAAGCACGCCTATGCGTCAGAACTGTCAATTGGCATTATACTTGATGATGAAGGAGGAGTGATTCGGGTGGAAGACAACGGAAAGGGGTTTGACCCGAATACGATAGAACGCACAGGGATAGGAATGAAAAGTATAGAACAGAGAATAAAAGCAATTGGAGGGGAGCTGATGATAGAAGCTGCTCCAGGTAAGGGAAGTACTTTTCAGATCCAGTTCCCAACTGCAACATCAAAATCAGTGCTATGATCAGAGTTTTATTGGTAGACGATCACACCATGTTTCTGAACGGGCTGTCAGTACTGCTCAAAAAAGAAAAAGACATTGAGCTGGTCGGTGCAGTCGAGACAGGATTACTGGCGCTTAAGACGATTCGTGAAGAACAAATCGATGTGCTGATCAGCGATTTGAGCATGCCCGGTATGAGCGGGCAGGAATTACTGAAAGAAATTGGGACCAATCATCCTGATATTTATTTTCTGGCGCTGTCCATGCACTATGATGGTAAAACAATTTCGGAAATTATTGAGCTCGGAGCTCGCGGTTACCTTCCGAAAGATGCCGACAAGAAAGAACTACTGTCTGCAATTCGCACCGTTGCTTCGGGAGAGACTCATTTTGGTGAACGTGCAAAAAGGGCAGTTCTCGAAAATCTGATCCCGCTCAAAGAGCAGCATAAGAAGGAGAGTGTAGCAGACCAGCTTACCGATCGGGAAAAGGAAATACTGATTCTGATAGCCGAAGAGCACACACAGGAAGAAATAGCAGAAAAATTATTCATTAGCTCCAGTACGGTGGTGTATCACAAAAGAAAACTGATGGCTTTGCTTGAGGTCAAGGGCACTGCGGGGCTGGTGAGGAAAGCGGGTGAAATGGGGTTGCTGCGAAAGTGATGGTTATTCAAATGTACAGTGTTGATACTATATAAATCAACAGGGATGAGCCAACCAGCAGTTTGTATTTTTGTAAATAATAAATATCGATAGCATGAAAAAATTAGGGATTACGCTGTTGTGTCTGTTGATTATTGGATTTAGCCGGGCGCAGGACTTTGAAAACAAAGGAAATTATATGAGTGTGGGTATAGGAACGGATTTATTCGTTAGTCATGCAGACGATGGTTTTGCTATAGGTCCCTTTTTGATCAATTATGAACGTGGAATTACTGATATGATCGGAATTGGTCGCTTTGGGGCAGGGTTATCCGCAGAGTACTCCGTTTATACAGGAGAGTACAATGACAAAGTTGCGGATGGCTCCAGACTTATTTTGATGGGCCGAGGTACATATCATTTTGAGTTCAACGTTCCTAAAATGGACGTGTATGCCGGAGCAGGATTGGGAGGTCACTTTTCCGATACGGATTACTACGGAAGATCATTCGAGCTGAAGCACAGAGTGTTTGCAGGTATACGGTACTACTTCAAATCCAATTTAGGAGTATATGGGGAAGTAGGAATAGGAAGCTCTATGGCTAACGGAGGGTTTGTTTTGGCCTTTTAGCCGGCGAAAAAAATCCGGCTGGATCAAACTGCCTATACAATTGTTTAGTTGTCAAAACTGTACAATAAGGGGGTGAATGCACCGGGAACACTCCCTAGCTTTACATGAAAATCAAACATCTGATATCATGAAAGCACTCAACTACATTTTTGCCCTTGTATTGACTCTGGTTCTCGCACAACCGACCCTTGGGGCTATCAAAACAACCATTGCCGATGGAAGCTGGGATGATCCTGCAATTTGGTCGCCAACAGGAGCTCCGTTACTTGAGGATACGATAATCATAGACAACGAGATAACCTGTTTCAATTTATGGGTAGAGTTCGGAGCCAATTTATTTTGGGTGAAAAGTGGTTCGTCTGTTACGGGCGATTCTATTTTTGCTCTGCATGCAAGCTTCCTGATCGATGGAACGGTTGATGTTGAAACTTTTGCCGCAGGCGACGGTACAAATGATGTGAACAATGGGAATATCATTGCCGAACGTTTTATTCACGGTAATGTGCACTTTACCAATACAGGAACATTATCCGGAGACTCCGTTGTGATAGGCGATGCCAACTTTGTGAATATGGGTACGGTAGAAGCTAATTTTTTGGTATGCCCCCCTTCGCCGTCTGTTACTTCCAATCATGGAATAATTGCTGTAATGGATACCATGCATATTATAGGTAAATTCACCAATCATAGTACTGCCTTTGTTTCTGTCGGTTCGCTGAATACCGGTCTTGACGGAGACACATTATTTAATGATGGCGAGATAACAGCAATCAGCTGGACTCATTATCTAGGCACTGCCGCTGGAACAGGCGGAAAATATTGTGTCGAATTGTGTTTCAATAATTTGGATGCTATAACCGGAACTGTAGACGTATGTGACGACACCCCTGGTGGAACTTGGCCCTGTGATATAAACATGGGCACAATAGCTTCTACGGTTACACTTTGTACAGCATCTCCTTGTGCTTCCGTTGGTGTGGAAGACGAATACTTTACGACTCCGTTGGAATTATCGGTATTTCCGAATCCAATGAGCGGATCCGGGAAAATAAGAATAACCGGTTTGAACGGACAAACATTTCATTACAGCATTTACGACCTCAGTGGCCAGCTGGTCGACCAGCAAAGTAACGTTGCAAACAACGAATTTGAAATAAACGTGGCCAACTATCAAAGCGGAATGTATTGGTGTTCGGTTAGGTCGGTTAAAGGGAATTCCCAGATAAAATTTATTGTTCACTAAGAGCAAACTGAACATTTGTGTAGTCACTAGAACTATATGAATAGATAGTGTTTGCAACTACTAGCCTGGCTAATTTTGAAGCATCAACCATAAACTAAATAAAATGAAAAAATCAATTTCTATATGCTTTGTCGCCGCAGTTGTGTTGCTTTTTGCAGCTTGTAGTAAAGAGCGTAAAATTGAAAGATCCTTGTATAAAGTTGGCAGCTGGAAAATTGCGGAGCTTGATTATCGAATTATATCACAATCGATCGATCCATCAATATCTCCTGACTCATTATTAATTCCAAACATACTGGCAGGTAGCGAATTTAACGCTGGTGGCTTTGTATTTGATAAAAAGAACAAAGGAAATTATGCAGTTACCTACAACGGAATTACGAAAACAGGAATAATCCGTTGGGAAGTAAACGAAATGGGATCTGCTGTTGTTTTTGAGACGACAGCCTTTACGAACTCAATTGTAAATACAGCATTGTCATTGTATAATGGCACTGCTTCCATTTATCAGGAAATGTATTCGTTTCGATTTGAACCAACTGGGGAACAGACCTTCACAGGGGATGGTACCGGTGTTTTACAGATTATGTATGGAGGGGCATCCCAGCTAAGTCAATATGCAGTACAGTTTGATAGAATAGTACTTGTGCCCCAATAAAAGTAACACTCGATTATACACCTTTCAACTAAGTAAATAGAAAATGAAAAACAAATGGATTAACAACTTGATGAAATTCGAAATACAAATTTTGGTATTGTTTTTAGTAACATCCTTTTTGATATTTTTTGCATGCATGCCCATCTTTTTCGGGTAGTAAATACATTTTAGAAAATAGCTAAGACCACATCTCGGTCTGGTTGATCACGGACTGGCATTCGTATGCTTCTTGGAAAATCAAGTGTATTAGACAGACAGTATATGAACTGTGTCCTCCTAAATTTTTAATCATCTTTTAACAACCTCTTTTATGAAAAACACATACAAATCAATATTCTTTGGCATCGTAACAGTTGTATTCGCCAGCTGCGCTTTCCATAGTGGATACATGAATAATTCTGTGTCCCTAAGTCAGGCCAATTTCAACTATGTGGAACAAGGTGTCTTTGGAAAATCAACTTCTGTTAGATTCTACGGAATTGGTGGTCTATCAAAGTCTGCCATAGTTGATGAAGCGAAACAAGATCTTGTCAAGAAGTATCCCTTAAGTAAAAATCAAGCCCTTGCGAATATATCGGTCAACTGGAAAAACGGATTTTACTTCTTCGTGCAGACGAGAACTTGCACCGTGACTGCGGATATTGTTGAATTTCACCAATGATTATTAACAGAACATCAAGAATGATTGCCTCACTATTATTCATGTTTAGTCCTAGATGAGTTGATCATTGATTTCCGAAATACTTTAAAAGAAAAACCATGAAAAATACACTACTACTATTTACACTATTGCCATTTTTTGCCGGTGCGCAACAAACCTATGTTCCAGATGATAATTTTGAAGCTTATTTAGAAAATAATGGCATGGGTAACGGAATTGTTAATGATGATTCTGTGACTACTGCTAATATTAATTCTGTTAATGAATTATACATTGTGAATGAAAGTATTAGCGATCTAACCGGAATCGAGGATTTTACTGCGTT
This sequence comes from uncultured Flavobacteriales bacterium, assembly GCA_913030835.1. GTDB lineage: Bacteria > Bacteroidota > Bacteroidia > Flavobacteriales_D > Parvicellaceae > UBA10066. Next base: position 15,140 of record CAJWDP010000049.1, read on the forward strand.
GGAAGTGTTGGATTGTTCTGATAATCAAATGATGAGTCTTGATGTAACCCAGAATACGGGGTTAACTCATTTGCATTGTTATTATAATCAGCTAACAAGTTTAGATGTAACTCAGAATACGGCTTTAACCTGGCTGGATTGTTCTGATAATCAACTGATGAGTTTTGATGTAACCCAGAATACTGGGTTAACTCATTTGTATTGTTCTTTTAATCAGCTAACAAGTTTGGATGTAACCCAGAATACTGCTTTAACTTGGCTATTTTGTGATGAGAATCAGCTGACAAGTTTGGATGTAACCCAGAATACCGCCTTAACTTACCTAGCTTGTGCTTGGAATCAGCTGACAAGTTTGGATGTAACCCAGAATACTGTTTTAGCATCTCTGTATGCTGAGAACAACCAATTTACAAGTTTGGATGTAACCCAGAATACCGCTTTAATAAGCTTAACTTGTGGCAATCAACTCACAAGTCTTGATCTAACACAGAACACTAATTTAATAGCGTTAGGTTGTGATTACAATCAGCTTACAACTCTTGATTTAAGCCAAAACACAGATTTACAGATTTTTACATGCAGAGGTAATCAGTTGACAAGTTTGGATCTAAGCCGGCATACTGATTTAACTCACCTAGCTTGCGAAGAAAACCAACTCGAATGTCTTAACGTGAAAAATGGAAATAACATAAACATTGTATTTCTAAATGCTCTATACAATTCAGACCTAACCTGTATAGAAGTAGATGACCCAGCATGGGCTACCACCAATTGGACTGCTGCAGACTATAACATTGATGCCGGAGTTACGTTCAGTTCCAACTGCGGCAACGCATGTTCTTCTGCTCCTACTGAAATTGGCGAAATCAGCCCCGCTGTTTCTCTTTATCCTAACCCGGCAACCGACATGATCACGGTTGATACAGAGGGATTGATCGGAAAGATCTTTGAGGTGCGTATTTACGACCTCAGTGGCCAGCTGGTCGATCAGCAAAGTAACGTCTCCAGGAACCACATTGAAATAAATACATCAACCTTTCAAAGCGGCATGTACTGGTGTTCGGTTAGGACCAACATCGGGCAAACTCAGGTAAAATTTATTGTTCAGTAAAAGAAAGACGAGTTCACTTTGGTTTCAGTAAGGCACTGAATTCAGTACATTTGCAGGTATGAAAATTGCGCTGCTGGATGACGTACACGACCTGTTTCGTTCTGTTTTTGAAGAACAAGGCTGGAAGGTAGACCTGTTTTCTGATAGCTCGAGGTCAGCATTGAAAGAGACGATTTCCGAATACAATGGCATCGTTTTAAGAAGCAGGATCAAAATGGACGAAGATCTTCTTCAACACGCCAAGTCGCTGAAGTTCATCGGTCGCCCGGGTGCCGGTTTGGAGAACATCGATCGGATGTATTGTGAAGCGCATGGAATTGAGGTCTATCGATCACCGGAAGGGAATCGGGATGCATTGGCGGAGCACGCATTGGGCATGCTGCTCATGCTGTTCAATAACCTAAAACGAGCAGATTCAGAAGTTCGGGAAGGGCTGTGGCGAAGGGAAGAGAATCGAGGGCACGAGCTAATGGGTAGAACCGTTGGAATCATCGGATATGGCTATATGGGTGAAGCATTTGCTCAACGATTGTCCGGATTCGGCGTAAAGCTGTTGGCTTACGACAAGTACAAGTCGGATTTCGGCAATAACTCGGTCAGTGAAGTTTCTTTGGAAGAGCTGAAAATGCAATCGGATGTCATCAGCTTGCACGTGCCGTTAACGGAGGAAACTAGAGGAATGATCAACGCAGATTTTCTGAGTGGCCTTTCTCGTTCCATTTATCTTTTGAACACGGCAAGGGGGCCTGTGGTAAATACAGCGGATTTGGTCGATGCATTACAATCCGGCAAGGTAAAAGGGGCTTGTTTGGATGTGTTGGAGCAAGAGAGCACCTCTTTCGAAAAGGTTGATCACTTGCCCGATAGTATGCAAAAGCTGCTTGCCTCAGATAAAGTCATCTTGTCGCCTCACATTGCAGGCTGGACACACGAAGCAAAGCAAAAAATGGCGGAGTTTCTTGTCGAAAAAATTCTTGCCGATTTCGGCAGCTGATACAGCCCATTATTTCATAACCACTCGCGCGGTTTGACGCGACCGTTGAATGACCAGAATTTCTTTTCCTCCTGTCAATCGATCGATGGTTTCCTGATCGTAGTGACGAATGGTTAGGAGCTCCACACCGCTGTTGTACTTTACCGCAAAATCTGCAGAAAGGTCGTTGATCAGTGCATCGATCCGTACTTGATCACCACCGGCACAAGCCGAAAAGCTGATGGCAGAATTCTGCATCAGGTTGATCTTTACCCTATGCTCATGAAACGCATTAAATATGTCGCGCAGATTGTGCTCCACAATGAAGGAAAAATCTTTGGGAGAGATCGAAATAAGAATCTGGTCGCGCTTAAAAATGTAGGAAGTGATGAGACCGTCACTTCGATTGGATGCTTGAATTATCGTTCCTTCAGATTCGGGGTCCAGAAACGACTTGACCAGCAACGGTATTTGTTTGTTCTGAAGCGGTTTGATCGTTTTCGGATGGATCACAGAGGCCCCGTAGTAAGCGAGCTCGATCGCTTCTCGGTAGGAGATCTCATCGAGTTTTTCAGTTTCTTCGAACCACTTGGGGTCTGCGTTCAGCATTCCGGGAACATCTTTCCAGATCGTTACATCTTCCGCATCCAAGCAATAGGCAAAAATTCCCGCGGTAAAATCCGATCCTTCTCGGCCCAGAGTGGTGGTCAGGCCCTCAGAAGTATGGCCGATAAATCCTTGAGTCAGATGGATCTTTTTGTTTCCTTCTGATTGAGATATAGCGGAGTTGATGCGCTCCTGAGTAACGTTCCAGTTTACTTTTGCCTCCCGATACGTGTTGTCGGTGCACACCAGCTTCCTTGCATCAAGCCAAACATTATCAACTCCTTGATCTTGGAGAAAGGCAGATACAATTTTTGTAGAAAGGATCTCACCAAAGCTAACCACCTGATCGTAAATAAAATCATAATGGTCCATGGGTTCCTCGTTCAGGATTTTTTCGATTTCGTTCAAGCAATTTTCTGTTTCCGAATGGATGGCATGGTCACTTGAAGAGAACAGATCGCTTAGGATTTCATGATGAAATGAACGGATGTCATTCAAGATAGCCTGCTTCTGCCCGGTTTGTTCAATGTGCGCAGCGATCAGCGATTCCAGCGCATTGGTTGTTTTTCCCATGGCAGAAATGACCACGACGAGCTCTTCTTCCGGAAAAAGATCCAGCACCCGCTTCACATTTCGCACTGCATTTGGGTCTTTTACAGACGCCCCACCGAATTTGAATACCCTCATAACGGGGGTAAAGATAAGGGGTGAACGGTATCTTTAATCCGTATTGGAATAAATTTTAACACCTTCTTTATTATTTGCAATAAATGATTGATTGTGCGCTCAAGTGAGTACTAGAAAGGAGGTATTCATCAAAAGAAAACGAGAGCTTGGGTTATAGAGGTCTGATCTTTAGGAAACCGAATTGTCCGTTATCCACCGCAACAACAACACCACCGTCTGATGTTAATGCAACATCCTCTCCTGCCCAATCCTCTCGGTCCGGACTACCGTAAGTCTTTTGCCATTCAAGATTTCCTAAGGCGTCGAATTTTACGAGGTAGACGTGCCACGTGTTTGAATTGTCACCGTCTTTTCCGCACTTTCGTTTGTAGTTTCCGTACTCATCCCCGGTGCCGGCTACAACAACGCAACCTCCATCAATTGTGGCTTTGATTCCCCAGGCTTCGTCGTGTATGTATTTGGGGTCAAATCCTCTTGGATTTCCTTGTTTAGACTCCCACAGCTGATTCCCGTTGTTGTCGATTTTCATGGTGTAAGTATCCCAATTCACCGTTCCGGATAGCGTATGTCCGGTAAGGAAGATCGAGCCGTCAGATCCGATATCCATTCCAAAACAGTGGTCCGAATTGTCACCTCCAAAAGTTTTGGTCCATAGCCCGTTACCCATGCTGTCCAGCTTCATCAATCCGTAGCTGCATGCACCGTCGGTAAGTCCGGACAAAAAGAACTCATTGTTGTACGATTGGATTCTGTATGCGTGAGACAGCTGGCTACTAATGTTTTCTCCACTTATTTTATCACCCGCTGAGGTTAGCAAGGTAATGTATCCCTCTCCTTCTGTATAGAACGTATTGAGATCGTCTGCAGCATTCACATAGCCCACGGCAATAAAACCATTCGCATATTCGGCGACGTGCTCAAAGGCATCCGCACCCCCATTATCATGGCTCTTTTCAAAGATCACCGAACCATTCGATTTATCCAGTTTTATAATGGAACTGTTTCGATTCTGGGAACCACAGACCAGATAGCCGTCGGAAATTTCCAAAGCCGAATTTCCAAGATTATGGCTGCCATTGGAAAACTCCTTTTTCCAGAGCAGTGCGCCTTCACTATTCGTTTTGACCACCAGAATTTTGGCTGAAGAATTTAAGGAACCGGTTTCACCAATCTGTAAAAATCCACCATCTGAGCAGGTCAGTATAAAGTGTCCATGCGACTCCTCTTGCGACCCGGATTGAAACCTGAACCAGCTCTGATCCGGTGCATTTGGATAAGCAGACAGATTGCAATCATTATTTACTTTGCGGCATGCGGGCTGAATAGCCAATAACACACAAATTCCAAGTAGTTGAATGGTTCTGTACATCGAGCGGTTTTGTAATCAATAACTGCTAATGGAGTGGAATTAGTATGCAGCCTGGGCAATAAATACTAGTAACATTTGAAACATGCATCAACCGGCAAGGTAGATCCGTTGACTACGGCTGCACCAATGGGTTGAAGTGTCCATCCTGTTGGACAGGTTTGTCCATCGTAGATATACATCACAACGCAGGGTGTATCTGTCCAGCATGCATCCACGGCTACTCCGCCAAATATGGCCACATTGACCTGTTGCGTGGTCCATCCTGACGGACAGGTCTGCCCATTATAAATGTACATAACGGCTCCCGGTCCATTGGAACCCGCAGGAGCTGCCGCTACCCAGCTGGTTCCATCGAATTCCAGCAAGTCACCTGGATTGGCTGTTGCCGGCAGCTCGATCTCGTTATTCGGATCATTGTCTGCATCATCTATGAGATCGATCCCGTATGCTCCCAGATAGACCTGACCTCCATCGGATAAATACAACGTGTCGTTAGAAAAAGAGACTGCCTGAAGCTCATTCGTTGGATCTGAGTCTGCATCGTTAACGCCGTCTTGCAGTCCGGAAAGATCAACCGTATTGCCCGATTCGATGGAAAGGTCCGTACCGGATAACGAAAGTGTTTGGTCGTCCGATCCTGTGCCATCTTGAATGGCAGACAGATCGACTGAATTTCCATTGGATATAGACAAATTCGTTCCACTTAGAGATAGATCTTGGAGCTCATTCGTTGGGTCCGCATCTGCATCATTGATCTGATCGTTGGCAACCGAATCTGCCTTGCTGGCATACAAGGAATACGGAACGCTCAATAGCTGAGATGTGCCGTTAATGGTATAGCTGGATCCACCTAATGGGTCCACTTCGGTTTCAAGAAAATAGGGTCCGGAACCCCAGTCTATTGTGCTGAAATTGCCGGTTACAAGGGTGCCGGATCCGATCTCTAATGATGCGAGACCGTTGGAATTGGTGGTAGGCGTATGTTCTTCCTGGAAGACAATGGTTCCGGAAGCGGAAGCCTGACGAATACTGATGCGAATGCCAATGGAGCTGTTAAGAACTAAATTATCCGAAGCATCCCGAATGACCGATTGATACGTAAATTGTTGTGGACTTTGAGCAATACAGAAGCTGCTAATGCACAAGACACCTAGTAGGATTAAGTTTTTCATGACCCTAAGTTAAACAGGAGCATGGTTTAATCAAAAAATCAAATCGTTTTCTATATTCATCTTACGAAAATTGGGGTTTACGTCATATTGTTACTCACTTTCATGTTAAGAACCTTTTCGGACGTATGCAGCTGAAACAACTACTGATTATGAAAACGACATTACAATATTGTATTATAAGTTAATTTTCTAATGACACCAACTCTTGTTATTATGGCAGCAGGCAACTCTACCAGGTACGGTGGGTTAAAACAATTTGAGAAAGTGGGTCCTTCCCATGCCTTCTTATTTGAATACGCTATTTATGATGCAATAGAAACGGGTTTTAAAAGAGTGGTCTTTATCATCAAAAAAGAATACCAAAACTATTTTGAAAACCTCGAAAATAGATTGTCCCGCTATATTCAAGTTGATTTTGCGTATCAAATGATCAACTCTCATGAAAAAACAAAACAAACCACAAGAACCAAACCTTGGGGAACGGGACATGCTTTGTTAGCTTGTAAGGAGCTGATCCGTGAGCCATTCGCACTAATGAATGCAGATGATTATTACGGAAAAACGGTATTCAAATTGCTCCTAGAACAGTTATATCTGCAGCAAAATCATCAGCTGATGATAGGATATGAATTAGGGAAGACACTTTCGAAACATGGTAGTGTTAACAGAGGAATATGCACGACAGATAACAGCAATTTTTTAATTGAAATTCAAGAGCGGCTAGAATTGAAGTATTCAGATCATCAGCATTCAAGAACAATTGTTTCCATGAATTTATGGGGCTTACATGCTGATATATTCAACGAACTCGAGAAAAGATTTTTGATCTTTTTGGAGGATCATTCAGCTGGATCGAACAAAGAGTTTTTTCTGCCTGCGGTAATTAATGGGATGATTAAAGCCGATAAAGAAAAAGTAAAAGTCGTTAGTACTGATGAACAATGGTTTGGTTTAACCCACAACGAGGACAAGGTCGGGTTAGATCAATTTCTGTTAGGTAAATCGTACCCGAAAGAGCTATGGATCACTTAAAAGACATTATCAGAGAATTTGATTTCGAGGGGTATTTTGTAAATGGACACCCGATACAAAATGGACATATTAATGATACGTACAAGCTGAATTTTTCTTGCGAACATGAATCAAGAAAAAGCTATATCCTTCAGAAGATCAATACCTCGGTTTTTAGGGATCCACTGGGATTAATGCACAACATTCATGAAGTCTCCAATTATCTCAGACCCAAATTAGAAGACAAGGAAAGAACATTGCAAATTGTAAGAACGAAGAATCACAACCTGTTCCTGGATGGTAAGAATGATGGATGTTGGAGAGCTTTTGAATTTATTGATAATACGGTCAGCTATGAAAAGGTAACGTCGACTGAACAAATGTATAAAGCAGGCCTAGCAATTGCTAAGTTCCATCATTTACTTGCTGATTATCCTGTAGATAATTTGAAGATCACAATCAAAGACTTCCATAATACGAAATGGATCTATGACCAATTTATGGTTGACTTACAAAGGGATAAATCTGGAAAGTCTGCTGAGGTTTTTAAGGAAAGCTCATTTTTTGAAAAGAGACAAAAGTACTTTGGCGTTTATGAGTCTTTAAAAGAGGAGGGGAAATTACCCATACGGATTTGCCACAACGATACGAAATTCAACAATATTCTTTTTGATAAAAAAACCGAAGAGCCGGTAGCACTGATTGACCTGGATACGGTTATGCCTGGTTTTGTTTTAAATGATTTCGGCGATGCGATACGCACAGGAGCGAATACCGCTGCAGAAGACGAAAAGGAATTGGATAGAGTTCAATTCAACCTGTCATTTTATGAATCATTTACAAAAGGGTACTTAACAAAAGCAAAGAATTTTCTATGTCAAGAAGAGCTCAATTGGCTGGCATATTCACCCTATATTATAACTATGGAGCAGGGCATTCGATTTTTACATGATCATTTGAATGGAGACATTTATTTTAAAACAAGTCGAAAGAATCACAATCTCGAAAGAGCTAGAAATCAAATTAAGCTGGCAGAGGAAATGGAGCTGCAGTTAGTCAGGATGAACGAGCTAGTGGTTCAGTATTCAAGTTCCCCTTTAAGGGAATGATTGTATTTGCATATAGTTATTTCGTCTTGAAAACCCACTTATTGGACTTTGATAATTTTTAATACCGAGGTCGTTGTTTTGTATTGGACATGCAAAAGATAAGTGCCTTGTGACAGGTCTGAAATGTTAAGTTCAGATTGGATACCTTTCCAGGATCTTATTTGTTTTCCGAAGCAATCTTTGAGAACAAGTATGGCATTCACATCAGAAATTTCATGGATTCTCACAGTTCCTTTTGTAGGATTGGGATATGCGAATAGTTCATTGTCCGGTTCTTGCAAAGAAATGGCAGTAGGGGAGTTTAGCAGACGAACAACCAAGGGAGTCCCGGATAATGGTAAGATCATACTCCCCGCCGAGTAGCTCGGGGTTGAAGTGACTGTTCCTGTTGGTGATAAGCCGGAAATTGTCCAGGCTGAATCAGCAGGGTAGGGAATCGATATGGTTGCAGAAGTAGTGCTTCCATCGGATTCATCTAAGGGTTTCCATCCAACAAGATAGCTAGCGGTTCCTGATGAATCTCCGAAAAGATAGATCCAATGATCATCGTTTTCCTGTATGGTATCTAAAAAATACTGGTCACCCAAGTGATGCAGCAGGGCTTCGAAAGCAGTAAATGCTCTCTTTTCAGCAAATGAGGTAGCGCTAGAACCGGTAAGCCCGGAACGGGTATATAATGAGGAGGCGGCATCTGTGTTTGCATAGAAAAACCAGGTCATGTTGTCGATGCCTAACCGATTCAGCATAAGTGCATAGCGGACACCATAAACAGCCTGCGCGAATTCGGAAACACACTCATTATGGGTGCAACTTTCTCCTGCGCCGTCGCTGTCCCAGCCCCATTCAGAAACCACCATCATTTTCCCCGGAAAATTGGCGTCTCGGAATCGGATGTCGTTTACAACCGATCTCATGAAAGAGAGATAGTCCTCCGGGTAAGTTGCTCGGCGAGTTCCATTCGAATCATTGTAATAGCTGTAATAATGGCCATTAAGTCCATCGATAAATGGAGCAACGGAATCCACCAATCGTGCTCCTGCATAATTCATGAAGAAGGCCGATTCAGCTGTAGAATCAGCTGCCTGAAGTGCGCATGGAAATACCTGAAGATCGGGATCAGCTGCTTTTGCACCCTCAGCCATTCCCTGAAGTACCTCTCTGTAAAATGCAGCATCATAGTGCCAGGGTTCATTCCCCACCTCCATTCTTTTTACAAGTCCATTGCCTGACCCTGGTCCAAAATGGGATGCAAAAGCATACCCATAGTTGTAAGCCGCTTGGTAGGGATCATCCCATGTGCTGTCAGGCTGAGTATCATTGTTAAACTGTATGCTGGCATACACATCAAGACCTGCAGAATCCCAGATCAAATATTCACGGTCCCAATCCAGCCACCATTGAGCCAGACTTCCCGGCATGCCACTGAAATCAGGTACATCATCGGGATCATTAACATCCCAGCTCAGGTTGTGATAGTTTCGCGCATGTGCAGATAAACGGGCGTGTTGGAACGGGCCTTCAGTCGGAGAAAGCAGATCGGAATAGACCCCATGTCCCCAGCCCCAGATTCCGTTGATGCCAAACATGTTGGACAACGAATTTGGATTGGGTTCTGGAGGGGGAAATGATCCGAACGGTCCGAAACGATCGTATGCTCTGATTTCCCAGATCTCCGCCTTTTTGTAATTGGCTTCTACCATGGTGTGTTCGAGCTTGATGTATCGTGCAGGAACTGGATTTGGCAATCTCTTGGATATCATGGATAGGGCAAGCGGGTCAATATCTGCAATCTTTGTCCAGAAAATACTGTCGGAGCTAAGATAGATGGCAGAACTGGTTACATCAC
>CAJWDP010000050.1 GCA_913030835.1 uncultured Flavobacteriales bacterium
TCTACCGATGTTGAATGCCATCTTAATCCCGAATACCAACCAGCAAGTTTGGCCACAGTTAAAAACAGTTTTTTCTTTGCACTCTTAATGGCTAACGCCTGTTCGCTAAGCATACCCCGCGGGGCTACGACTATCCTTGGGCCTACTTCCATGTTCCTGATTGTTCGGAGTGGTCTGATCGTATAGGATGGTGAAAACATAGAATTGAAATATACGAGATGGATACTTTTATCTCCAACAGTAGCCTGAATCATTTCTTTAGAAGGTGGAACTGATGAATAATAAACGAAATGACCCTCACAATCTAGCCAAACGTCCGAATCAAGGTCATATGGCATTTCCATCCCTAGGTCCTTATTGGATGTTAATATCCAGAAATTGAACTCATTCTGAAACGATTTTACCACATTAGAGACCGACCGAATCGGACCCCCTGCTCTGAAACCCGGAGTAAACCAATCTACCAGTATCAATATGTTGATTTTACCTGACTTCATTTTCAGATAACCAATTCTCCAATACTACAATAAACCAAATTTTCGACCATTGTATTTTTCCTGAACCCCGTAAAAACAGATTCCAATAGGATTTAATTTTCGAACCCCTTATTTGCTCCCGATCAGCAAAAGACATAATTCTTTCCTCACAATAGGTCTTCATTTCGTTCTTCATCCATTTCTCCCAAGGAAAGGTGAATCCCATTTTAGGCCTGTGGACCACTTCATTGGGCAGAAGGTCACCTACAGATTCTACCAACAATTTCTTTGGATAGTGAGGGTACTTAATTGCGTCTGGTATGGCAAATACATACTCCAGCAACTCGTGATCCAAAAAAGGAACCCTTATTTCCAATGCGTGTGCCATGCTCATTTGATCGGAATCTCTTAAGAGTACGTTTTCCATATATGTTGTAATTTCTGAGTAGGAAACTTTACTTAGCACAGGCAACTTAATTCCACTTGAACCCACTCCCAATTGAGCATTGATGTGACGGAACACTGCATTTTCAGGAAGCAGATCTCGATGAACTAAATTGATCAATTCATGGTCCAGCATCACTTGTCTCGAAACAGGATAGGTATATTCAAAATGAATATGGTCTCCTTTCAAGATCTCATTCACTTTTTGAGCTGCTACTGTCGGTCTGAGCGTCTTGTATGCAGCCCCACCTAATTGTCTGAACAGCTTAGGAAAGCTGTTTAGGTACTTTTTACTTTCCAGTTCATACGATCTTTTGAAAATATCGTAACCTGCAAATAATTCGTCACCTCCCAATCCGGACAAAGCCATTGTTACTCCGGCCTCTTTTGTCGCCTTAGAAACCACATAAGTATTCGGACCGTCCCCACTGGGGTGGTCCATAGAGGAGAGTGCATTTGGTAGTTCTCGCAAGAAATCTTCAGGCGTCTGTTTTATCTCGTGGTGATCGGTTTCAAATTTTTCAGCAATAAGCCTTGCATATTTTGCTTCACTAAACTCCTCTTCTTCGAATGTAACACTAAACGTTTTCAGTTCATTAATACCTGACTCGCGCATCATACCAACTACAATGCTAGAATCAATTCCCCCGGACAAAAATGCACCAAACGGCACATCAGAAACCAATCTTCTCTCAACGGATCGTTTTAGCCTATTTCTTATTTCAAACTTAAATTCATCAGCACTTAATCTGGGATCATGACGTATGTGATTGTCCAACAAATTCCAATACTGACCCGTTGCAACTTCATCTTGTGAAATAGTTAGATAGTGACCAGCCGGCAGTATCTCTACTCCATCTATAATTGTCTGAGGCGCATGAACCGTTTGATACCTTAAATAATCGAGTAACGCATCTGAATTTATCTTTTTGGGAACAATTTCACTCGACAATAAAGACCTTATTTCACTTGAAAAAACAAATCGATCTTTCGAATTATAGAAATAAAGCGGCTTAATACCCACTCTATCCCTAGCCATAAAAAGTGTTTTCTCTTTTGTATCCCAGACTGCAAACGCGAACATTCCATTGAATTTAGCGCAACACTCAGCGCCCCATTTTTGATAGGATGCCAACACAACTTCGGTATCCGAATTTGTTCTAAACGGGTAGGTCAGTTCATCTCGAAGCTGCTTGTAATTGTAGATCTCACCATTGAAAACCAACACATAACGGCCATCATCGCTATAAAATGGTTGGTTGGAATCATCCGACAAATCAATAATCGCCAGACGCCGATGCCCTAAAGCAATTAATTCATCAGAATACATACCTTCTGCATCTGGACCTCTGTGCTTCAGCTTGCCTATCATGTTAGACACAATGCTTTTCGCATCCTGTTCGTTTCCCACACCAAACACCCCAGCTATCCCACACATAAATCAACCTCTATTAACTTCTTTGCCCAGTCTGCTGGCGTAAATTCATTTCCTAATCTTGAACTCTCACGAGACATTTTCACATATTCCTTATCGGTTAATCGCATCATTTGCTCAAAGGCTAACTTTAAACTTTCCGTATTACCCCTTTTAAAGGTATGGCCATTTACACCGTCTACAACGTACTTCTCAGCTGCTCCGACACCATCAGCTAAAATCATCGGAAACCCAGCGGTAGCATATTCATGCACAACAACACCCCAAGGTTCAAATTTGCTGGGAAGAATAAAAATAGAAGTATCCTTGATAAATTTTGCCATTTGATCAGGCTGAACAAAACCAAAATGTTTTATCTGAGGGTGCTCCGTTTTTTCATCAAATTGATCACCCGCACCTAAACACCATAGCTCCCAATCCTTTTCTTTACCAATAGCCTGAGTAAACGCTTCCCACATTTCAAAAATCCCTTTGTGTTCGACGTACCGTCCAACATACAGGAACTTTTTGGGAAAGAGACGTTCTTTTTCATCTTTACAGCGATTGTATAGATCATTATACCAAGATACATCACAACAATAGTAATCCAAAAGCACATTTTTGATGCCGAGCTTTCTTGCAAATTTTTCCTGAATCTTGCCTGGAACCCATGCATGACTAAACTTATTCGCGATAAAAAATGGCGACAACAAACACGCTATTCTTTGTTTGATGCTTCCCGTCCAGTGATTATCCAACGTAAGAATCGTATTGCATCTTCCTTTAAACAACTTACAAACCTTTACATAGTCTTTGTCCATCCAGCCAGACGATACTACGGTCGTAGGGTTCAAGCCACCTACATACCTGATCAAATCATTAACAACACTTTTCTCGACAAACTCCACTCCAGAGGGGAAATCAAATTCAAATGGCGCTTCTGGATTAACAGGCCAATGGATTACACATATCCTCCCTTCAAATTGACGACGCAATGCACGAATGCAGCTCAAAAAATAGCCCGCCAATTCGGAGTGCAAAAAAACTATGGATTTATTATTATCCATTCAACTTTTTGTAATTCCTTTTCCTTCTTTTCCAATATAGGAATGCCAATACAATAACCATGGCGCTCATAAATCCGTACCAAAAAAATCGGTGAAAAACAGCATTGAGCACATACATTTTTATCAGCCTTGGGTTGAAGTCCTCTTTTGGATGAGCAGACCTCCAAAACTCTAAATTAAACGATTCGAGTTCATCTAGTTCTTCATCTGTTAATGAAATTGTACTGAACTTTATTTCACCTTTTATTGAACTTACTTTGAGAACAGCATCTCGTTTAAGTCCCCGAATGGCCGTCTGGATAAAGTGGATATTGTCTTCACTATGATAAAAAAAGGAAGCCGGAGCACTTCCTCCCAAAGAACCACTGAACCAATATACATTTCTGTTTTTCGGTATGAGCTTAAGTATGGGCTCTACCTCTGATTGATAGTTCACGCCAAACTTAGATCTAGAATTGTTCTTAAAAATGTCTTTCATTTCTGGATTTTCTTCAAACCAAATTGGTCGGTGAGAATAGATGAAAATATTGTTAGCTTCAGAAGAGCACCCTTTACGTAAAACTGTGAGTTGTTCGTCGATTATTGAACCATCGTCTTTTTCAGTATTTAATACGATATGAACATCACCACCATAGTTAAAACTAAAACAGGTTGGCCCTATATTATCTTCAAAAAACTTATCTGATACATCATGATTACCAACGGCGATAAATAACGGTTTTTGTAAACGGCTAAAAAAGGTTTCAGTATAGCGTTTATAGTCGTTTTTAATATCCAAAAAAACATCACCAACGACCATTTGAAAATCGATTTCAGAATCGTTAAAAACACCTAAGTTAGCGACTATGGTGTTAGCTGGTATTCCTGTTTTGTTGGAAGAATTTCCATAGTAATGACCGCCAACAATAAAAGAGTAATTATCCCTTTTGTGATCATTCAGTGAATTTGCGTCATTAATCTGTCCGTATAAACTTGAAACGGGACAAAGAAGCATAAAACACCAAACTAGTATTAGTAAAAGTCTAATCATAGTGCTACTGTTGTCCAATTTCTGCGCTGCATCCATTAATTTGTATTCTTGCCATTTAAGTCGCTGCTACTTTCAAATCTTGTTTTGCATCTATTTTTTCCATTTCCTCTTTACCAATAAGATTTGGAGCAGCCATTATAGTAAAGGTAATAAGAAGCATTGATGTATAAGGGTTCAATGACCCAACCAACCAACCTTCAAAAAATGCTGATAAAAAGAGTGAAATTAGAATTGGCCAAGCTGCTTTAGTATTCTTAGCTCCCGCAATAATTATCAGTACCATACCCCTTAACCACAAGGTTAAACCAATAATCCCTGTATTTAACCAAATCATCAGGTATGAATTGTGAACACCTCCTTCATGCCCCTTTCTAGACAACAATATATAATTGGCTCTTGTTAAAAATCGATCGAATCCAAATCCTTTACCTGCAAAAAATGATTCTTGTATATTCTCCCAGGCAAATGCCCAAACAATTAGTCTCCCTGATCCCTCTGCAATATTTTCTAGCCTTAACTCTTCCTGCAAACCTACAGCAATCAAAATTCGTATTATAAATTCTGATATGTATTGATACAGGAAAATAAAAATCAATATAAACATTAGTCCAAGCCAAGTAGAAAGCTTAAAAAACTCGACACAAATTAATAAAGCCATCATTGACATCAGCGCTCCTCTAGATCCCGTTTTTACTGTTAGAAAAATCGTAAATCCAATAAGAAAGGTATAGAAATACTTACCCCCGAACTTTCCACAAATTGATTTTACAGCCACCGCTAAACACAAAAAGTTTACTACAAAAATTCCCAATCCGTTTGGGTTCCCAAAAAGACCACTTATCCTACCTACCTTTTCTTTGTCGACCCCGGATAAAAAACCAAAAAAATCTGAAAAATAACCGATCAATAGAATCAAAAACCCAAACACAACGATCCGAAAAACGGACTCTTTCCCCTCACTTTTAATTAATTCTAACGTTAGAGATGGGACAATCAGAAAAATAAGGAAATAGGAAAGCGTCTTTTGAAAACTTTCTAGCGGAATGGGAGAATAGCTGATGCAATAGACAGCAAATGCAAGAAACGGAATGAAATACCGAATTAATCCCGAATGATATCGGTTCTGGTTCCACTTAAAAGCATAAACCAAACCCAGGGTCAAAATAAAAAACGTTTTGAACGATTTAACCCAGGCCAAACTTGCATTCGCGCTATCCGACAAAATAAGTACAAAAAGTAAACTGATAATTACCTCAAAAAACTTACCCCGATGTATGAATGCAACGACAATGGGAACAAGCAAATACGCTAAAGGATTGAAGATACTGCTCAGGAAAACCCAAGCAGCAAGTAACACATATAACTCAAGATCAATTCTTATTAGTTCAGTAACTCTCAAGACCCAGTATTCCTTTCAATCAAATTAATATACTTTACTACTTAGCATCTACGGTACTCGCGAGCACTGATTCTGAATAATTACAAAAACGTTCGCAGTCCCCTTCCGTAATCAATTGACCCGAAACTTGCGAAACAAGCTCCTGCGAATCTTCGGATTTGAGTGCGGATTTAAACAGGACAGAGCTCGAATTTACATCCAAGATATGCTCTTTACAATTAGACTGTCCAATCTGGTTTAGAACCAACTCACAACCAGCAAATTGAACAGCGGAGCTCCTACATTCTGTAAATAAAACGTTGTCCATCTTTACTATTGCGTTCTTAAAGTCCAGCTTCGAATCAGAACTGACTATGGAGTTTGTCAAGACGAAACTACCGCCATTCTGAATGCAACCTCCACCTTTAGTGTCAAAAACAACATGATCCATAATCACTCTTTCATTGTCTTCCAATTTGATGTCCAATCGCTTATTGCCATTATTATCGGACTTTATTCTGATAGGAGATTCTTCTGTGCCCATTAGATACAATGGGCATTCTACAATCAACTTCCCTTCGCCTACAAAGAATAATTCTGTGCCTTGCGAGAACCGTACATTTTTTCGGCCCGCTATATGGAGCGGTTTGTTTATCACATGTGTTCCAGCCTCAAAAAATACTACTTCAAGATTTGTGCTGTCTGAAGTCTCCATTTCATGATTGAAGGATTCTGCCAATCTTTCCTCGGGACTGTAGGTATAATGACTACTAAATAGTTCTGTTTGTTTCACCTCATCTGCACCCAACAACCTCCAATGAAGAACAATTTCGCTACCCTGAACAAATCTCTTTCTAATTTTATTTTTGAGTGGCGTGAAATAACGCTCATATCGAGTCAACTTATTTATTTCTTTTGAAGGCATTATAATCGGATTGATGTCCTGATATTTACCGTCAATTTCTATCCCAACTATTTCTATCGGCAAAGTGTTAATGGATCCTAAACCCAGCTCAATTCCCAGGCTGTCAACCTTCGAAAAGTACCCATGCATACCTTGAGGAATGTCAAGGTATTTTGAAATTATGCTTTGATTTCTGTAATACGCCGACGCATCAAATTGCTTGTAAGGAAACTCAGCGTTTAATATGGTCAAGTTTTGAGTAAGATCTTCTTCTATATCAGCAAAAAAACCATCTAGATAGTTCGGGTCAATTACCTCCTTAACCTTCTTGATATATACGGCAAAAAAATCCGGATCGGAAAAAATTAGTTTATGGAGCTCATTGCCTGCCACTGGGTCATTGACAAAATTGAACATCCCACACAGTTTTACCGTTTTGTGCACGCTAAAACTCTCGTATCCTACCGGTTCTATTTTCCCAGTCGAATCGTTAAAATAATATTTCACATCACTCCAATCCAGACTGTGATGCCCTCCCAACAAATCAATAATCGCATGATATTTTGCCATCTTTTCAACATCAAAAACATCACTTGTCTTCAGTTTGCCTTTTCGAAAATCGGTCAGCTTCTTATTTATTTTTCCAAAGTTCTTCAACAAGGTTGTATCCTTGAATACTCTTCCTCTATCGTATGGTTCAACAAATGCACACTGGTAATTCGAATATTCCTCCCAAACAGAATATCCATCAATATCACGAACTTCTCTACCCTTCCAATAGAGCTCAGGGCTAAACCGCACGAGTGCGCCACGCGGTCGATTATTAGAAAGCAGCAATTCTTCCGCGAAATGTTCTTCCACCGCATATAGCCCTAAATCGTTTTCATTGATTTTTAACGTGATGAATTTATAGTTTAACGCGATAATTCCTTCTCTTCTAAGCAACTGATGGAATACCCATTCGTGAACATAGTTTCTGGTGCCAGGGTGTTGCAGAGAAAACCGTTTCATGCGGTCGAAGCGAAATCCATCTTTTAATTTAATCCTGTACGACCATTTGTCACCTTTCACATGATCAAGCATATGACCTTTCAGTCGAATTTCACCCATTAGTGTGTCATCTCCTGCCAAAACCTTAGCCGGAACGTAGCTGTCAGGATCGACAAATAACATTCCACGTTCTATAGCCTTATTTCTTTTTTGCTTCAGATGATTCAGGTCCGATTCGTCGATCAATATTCGAATCTCTTCCGCAAGGGATGCGTCTGAATCCAAATAATTTCCTGCCACCGTTCTGGCCATCTGCATCCCGCTATTGAATCCCAATCGTGGGGCAACAAAATCTAATGACAAAAAAGCCAAAACGATAAGAAATCCAAGAAACAATATAATCAGCAACTTCTTATTTCTCATAACGCGTTAAAATACAATTAACCTCAAACATAATTGCAGTCTATAGGTCGGGGGTTTCAATCAATTCTTTGAAATGAATGTCGAAATACTTCAATCGGGCAAGGTAAAAATCCTCCATTTTTTTGATGTTTTCCATCCATTTTTCCTTCGATTCAATTTTCCTCCATCGTCTGTTATGTCTAGGGATCTCAGGTGATAGTTGAGCTACCAGCTTTTGTAGTTCATTTCTAAAATGCCCTATGTCAAACAAACCCATTTTTGAAAGTTTACCATGCTCTTTCACCATAATTTCCAGGAATTCTTTGTGATTCAATAGGGCCCCGAATAGATATTTACAAGAGCTCCCTGTGCCCATCATCCGATCAAAACCATTACTTTCCGGTTGAACGATATCATTGTAACCAAGGCAAAAGTCGAGGTCCGTTAATACGGGATGCCACTTCCCTTTTCTTACTTTATACATGTAAAAGTTATTATTTGGCCAGTCCCCGTTACCAAAGAATACTTCCAGCAATATGTACCGGGCAAATTCCTTAAGGTCTAACTCTTTATTAAATTCTGAAAATTCAATTGGCTCATTGACTTTTGCCTTCGATAAAATGCCTTGTAATTTCTCTCCCCTTTTTGGGTTTCCTTTATCAAAACTCCATCCTTCCCAAATGGAAATTTCTTCCGGCAGACATGCATGTTTTATGGCTAAATTGTCCGCTTTAATTCGATCTCTTAGATTATGAATTCCCCAATAGTAACCGTTGATCAATACGACACACGGTTGGCCTTTCTGATGGGATAATTTACTTTTTGCAGCAATATTTTGACATAACAAATCACCCATCATAGTAGTTTCCCATGTATTCCCCCCATTTCTTAGGATATATGACTCTACACGATTACCCCAAAAATCTACTAACTGATCTTTTCCTGAACTGATTCTCAATGATTTCTGAGGAAATGACCTCGTTGCATTCCCATGAATACGAACACTAACAGCCCCAGCGTAAAGCTCATTTTTTGAGCTGTCAAAAAGTTGCAAATAGGCATCTCGTGAAGCAAGTGCTCCACGTCTGGAATAATTGCCTTTTCGCATAAACCAACTTTTAAATAGGTTTTCTTTGCCGCTATTATACCAGTCCTTTCCCTGCACATAAATTCCATCTGATGGACTAAAAAATCCCCGCACATCCGCTATTATAGATACGACCGGCAATAGAATGGATGAATCTTTGAATACAGTCTTACCTGTTAACCTTCCACTTAATCGAGAATTGCTTACTCCTCTCGCCAGGTAGGTTTCAGCAATTTTATCTTGCATTAAAGGCGGGCTCCAATGGGAAGATGTGGGAATGGAAAGTGGCGAAAAGAAGGAAGATGAAAACAACGGATTCGACATTCCGTTTGCATAATCCAACGGATCAATTCCATTATCCGTAACAATACCGGCAATTGAAGGGAAAGAAACACTTCCCAAATCGTCTAATGCGCAAGGTTGAACATTCCAGTCCAGATTAAAATCAAATCGTTTAGGCGTTCCGAATGCACTTAAAATCAGGACCATTCCCAAAGCTAAAACCACAAAAATGTTGGCTATATTACTCTGAGTCTTCAACAGCAGGACTTAATATAAGATAGATTGCTCCTATGATATAACCAATCGAAGCAAAAACGAAAAAGCCAGCAGAAACAGCCAAGACAGTCAAAAACGTCAAAAAAAGATAGGGCAATTCAGATTTTCTAACTTTTAAGCCTTTGGATAGAAGAATCAGCACACCCAATGATAGGATTGCTAAAGGGGTTGAATACTTAATGAATGGTACGACTATCCCCAACGACAATGCCAACGAAACTAGAGGAAAGACAACTTTTTCCTTGTATTTTCTTTTATACAAGAACCCTGAACAAATACCCAAAAATCCGCACAACAAAAGTTGAAATAGATACAGCTTAATTGTTCCGAATGAAAGTCCATTAAGACCTTCCAAGATAATTTCTTTTATTACTCCCATGAATTCACGTTAGTTTCCTGTCTAACCATGTTGACTTCAACATGTATCATCACGAAGGTAGGAATAAGTTGGTGAATTAAAAACAACTTCGTTTTACTTAACAGCAGACAAAATCAATCAAAATCGAATCAACTGTTGACCGATGTTTCTATAAGCTCTTGGTGTATTTGATTGAACACTTGGAAATGTTTCTTTGCAGTACTTTCCCAAGTAAAATTCTTCATACATCTTTCAAATGAAGAAACAGACATTTTATTTTTTTCTTCGGCACTTAAATTTAAATAGCTAACTATTGCCGATTTGAGATCCTGCACATTATCCGGCCTTATGATGAAACCGTTGTCTGCCGTAACCAATTCGCCGGTAGCGCCTGTATCGCTCACGATAATTGGTAAATAATTACTCATCGCTTCCAATACTACAGTGGGCATACCCTCAAATAACGTTGGAAAAACAAACACATCTGCTTCTCTATACAATTGAACCAATTCATCATCACTTACAAAACCAAGCAATTCAACATTCTTGAGTTGCGTGCTGTTCTTGTATTCTTGATACAATGGTCCTGTACCCCCTAACTTAAAATGCAGTTTTTCTTCCAACCCTTCTTTATTGAGCTCATCGATGGCCTTCATGAGGATATGAATTCCTTTATTTTTTGCAAATCTCGCCAAAAAGAACAGGCAAATTTTTTCTTGAGAATCGGGTTTTTTCCTGAATTCACTGGGTTGTTTATGTACAACTGCATTCGGCAAAACAGTAATACATTCCTCAGGTAACATTTCCTGTAAAATAGTGGTTAAATGACCACCTAGTGAAACAGTTAATCTGGATTTTCTGAAAATGCGCTTGAAAACATGCTGGAACGGAATCGATTTAAGTTTGTCTTGTCTCGTTATGCCCTGGAAAGGCTCTAGGCCATGAGGATTGGTAATTACACGATGTGACAATTCATCCAGACCATACCAAACTGCAAAACCTTGATTATAGATAATGGTATCATCAGGAAGTTCCTTAATCACGTAATAAACGCGCTTTGAATACGCCTTAGATTCTTTTAAGTAGTTCTTTCGTTTGTCGATCCCTGGGATAGGAAATTCTCGAATCCCATATTTATCATCAAATACTTGCGTGCCCTCATGTGGATGAATTACAAATAATTCCAAATCATATTTGGACAAGGCCTCCGCCAATAATTTGGAGTGCCTTTGCATTCCACCAACTTGATGCGGAAATATACCATCAGTGCAGAAAACAACTTTCAATCTATTCATTTATTGATCAATGTTTTCACCCCCTGATCAATGCCCCACTCGGGCTCCCAACCAATGGCACTTTTCAGTTTACTTACGTCGGCAAGCAGATGCATTCGATCTGTTTTTCTAATACGTTCCGGATCTTGCTCAATCGTAATAGATTCTCCCAATTCTCTTTCAAAAGATTCAACAATCTCTCTTACCGAATATTCAATTCCCCTTCCTAAATTAAAGATATCATGGTCGATATTGGAATTCATTAAAGCAATGACTGCCCTGGCCATATCATATGTATGTATAAAGTCCCTTTTGGGGTCAAGGTTGCCCAATTGAATGGTTCGCATTCCTAAGTTGATCTGTTTCTGTATTTCAGGAATCAAATGAGGGTTGGTTTCGTTTGGACCAAAGGCATTAAAAAATCTGCAAACAATGGTCGAAACGCCCGTTTCCAAATGAAATTCACGAGACAATCGCTCACCTGATAGCTTTGTTAATCCATAAATATCGAGTGGACAAAGTGGGTGTTCTTCATGCACTGCGTCATCGCTGATCGGATACACCGCCGCCGTGGAAGCGAAAAAGAAGCGCTTTAGATTTTCCAATTGCTTGCAAGCATCAATCACATTGATCGTACCTCTAATATTGATATCAGCGGCTTCAAAAGGGTGCTCATTACAATATGGAATAAAATGAATGGCAGCCAAATGGATTACCCAATCTGGATTCACATCAGCCAGGAGTGAATGTATCCTACCTCGATCTAGAATATCGCATTCAAAAAAATGATCATTGTCAACATCCACAAAATCTCTATTACCAAAGGACAAATTGTCTATCACAAATATTTCATGCCCATCCTCTATAAGATGCTTGATTAAAGCGGATCCAATAAATCCAGCCCCTCCAGTAACTACAATTTTCTTACTCATTTGGTCTTATGATCTTTCGATATTCATTCTTAAAAACCGACTTCGTAAAGTTATCGATTGCAAACCGATTTAATTTCTTTTTTTCCTCGAAAGTTAATTTATCGTGTATTAATGTTCCTTTTTCCTCTTTAAATATTTCTCCCAAATTCTCTTCTTTTACCAAGTCTGAATAGTCACCGAGATTTGGAGAAATAATCACTTTCAATCCTGCCAGCAAATACTCTGCAAATTTGGTGGGGCTGGCTACTTTGTTTGTTATCGATTGTTCCCGAATTAAAATCCCATAATCTCCGCACAACAACAAATTCCTGACTTCCTCCGGTGAAACCCAAAATTGTTTGATCCGATCCTCGAACCGATTGTAAGATTCAAATTGAGTCAAATCAAACTTCGAAAGAAATACGAAATGGGCATTTGTATTAGCGGCAAGTACTTGAAAACAATATTCATCCATCATTTTCCCTGATTGCCAACCGGCAATTGATCCTGAATAGATGTACACGACATCTTGATCAGTAAATCCATACTTCTTTCGAGAAGCTCGGATTTTCTCTTCGTGTAGAGAAAATTCTGTTTCATTCAATGTGCACGGAACAATTACATGGTTGTCGTTTTCGTAATTATATTCTTTTTTCCAATGATCCACTAATGCATTAGAGACCGCCAAACATATATCCGATTCATGCACAGCTTCCCGCTCGAGATCGGCGACATCATCCGTCACATGTTCGCGACCCAAATATTCTCGAAATTCGGCAGCGTAAGCCCCTCTCCCATCAAAGACAACAGATTTATACTGACCTGATGTTCTCGCCAACTTATTACTAAAAATGCCTCTGCAAATTATGGTAGAACCGCTTTTATTCCCTACGAAAAGTTGCAAAAGAATTCTATTCTTTCTCCAATTACGATGCTTTGGAAACATGGGAAGCACCATTGCATTTGGGTACATTGTCCTTATCTTTCTTCGATTTGCCCAAAATGACCTAATCGAGATCAGCGCAACTAATTTCACATCAATTTGATGGGAATCTCTAAGATAGGCGCATACTCCCGCAACCTGGCTTTTGTATACTCCAGTTGGTGGATCATTGTATGTTAAAAAATAGATCAAATTGTACTGATGACCTCTAGAATTCTTCGCGTTGAGTCCCCGTCCCAAAGTGGTGGTACCTCACCCATTTTGTACGTCTTAGCTTCTATTTTTCCAATGTAACTCAGTAAATCTTCAACATCAAAGCTCACCAATGTATTGGTTCCCATATCTACCGTAATGGGCCTTTCTGTATTTTCTCTTAATGTGAGACAGGGAACCCTTCTAAACGTACTTTCTTCTTGAATACCGCCAGAATCAGTCAGGATAAAGGATGCCTGCTTTACTAGTTTTTGAAATTCAAAATAGCCTAATGGTCCAAGCAAAATTAAATTCTGCAGTGAATTGAATTGTTCTTCCAGATTGAAGTCTTTTATTCTGGCAGTGGTTCGAGGATGAATCGGGAAAACTACCTTGTATTTTTCTGACAGATTGAAGATGAGATCGTATAATTTTTGCAATCCTTCCAAGGAGTCGACATTTGAAGGGCGGTGAATGGTCATCAAAGCAAAACTAGATCCGACCAATTTCAATTCATTCATTATGTTCGAGGCTTCAATCTTATCTTCGTAAGCGACCAATGTGTCGATCATGGTATTCCCGACTAAATGGAGTTGCCCATTTTTTTCTTCCTTTTTGAGGTTATCTACTCCGCTCTGCTCTGTGATGAAATAATGGTCTGCAATTTCATCCGTCAGAATACGGTTGATTTCCTCCGGCATATCCCGGTCAAACGATCTTAAACCTGATTCAAGATGTGCTAGTTTGATGCCCATTTTGTTTGCAGTAAGCGCAGCGGCAAAGGTTGAATTGACGTCACCAGGTACAACCAACAGATCTGGCCTGTACTGATTCTGTATCAAATCTTCAAGACCCAACATAATCTTTGCCATTTGGGTATTCGGTGATCCTTCTCCAATAGTCAAAAAATAGTCGGGCTGCAATCCAAATTGCGTGAAGAAGACCTCAGACATGTTCTTGTCAAAGTGCTGGCCAGTATGAACAATTCTCACTTCAAGATCATCAAAATCTTCAGCAACGCGCTTGAACTGCGTTACCTTAATAAAATTTGGTCTTGTACCAACAATGATTAATACACGTTTCATGTCTGCATAAAGTTAAAAGTATCCTCTTATATCGGTGCGATTTTTCTTAGATATTGAGCTCAGGTTAATTTTCATGCTCATTCATCCAAATCGCCATATTTAACAGATTATAATTTTGATGTCCACTATTAGATGCTTCAATACTCGCATTTTCATTGATGAGGCCAAATCGTTGTCTTGCTTCAGACACCAGTCTATTCATCTTAGTCTTTTTACTGTTGATTATCTCATTTAGTGGCAGCAGGAAGCCTTCCTTAGGCCTGTATAAAATTTCATTCGGCACAATTCCTTCAAATGACTTCTTCAAGAGGTACTTTTCAATCCCATTTTGAAATTTAAACTCGTTGGGCATTGAAAAGCAGAATTCTGCCAACTCGTGATCTAAGAATGGTACGCGTCCTTCGACAGATGCGCCCATAGTCATTCGATCCAATCTGGCCAACAGCAGCTCGGGTAACCTATGGTTCAAATCCAAGTAGGTCATCCAATCAAAGTAATCAAATTCATCGTTCTGAATGAAGTCCTTGTACATTTGCTGAATTTGATCCAACGGATTGTAATCTTTCACGCGGCGCTGTGCATCGGGATCAAGTAAACTGCGAGCGATCTCTACACTGCGTGTTTCCGTACCTCCAGAAAAGTGTGTATAACCATCCAATGTCTTTCGATACCAGTTCTTGTAGATCGCTCTTTTCTTATTGATCAAAGGCAATTGATGAATGGATGAAACCAAACGGGTTTTGGATTTTGATTCCTTCAGTAATTTCTGGTATTTCGATGCAAATGACCAATAACTGTAACCAATCATTAGTTCGTCACTTCCTTCACCACCCAATAAAACGGTAATACCCTTTTCCTTGGCGGTCCGAGCGATTCTATAAATAAGAGCGTTGGCCGAGTCAGCAATAGGCATGTCCTGGAAACCAATTGACTCGGAAAGATCACGTATAAAATCCTCATAGGAAACTTGTATTTCATGATAATCCGCACCAAAATGATTGGCTGCTATTCTAGCAAATTTGAACTCGTTCTGGTAACCCGGCTCCGGTTTAAAGCCGATAGAAAATGCACTTATTGGTTGGTTCGAATGCTTTGTAAGCATTCCGAGGTTTGCTGTGGAATCGACACCACCCGAAAGCAGGACCCCTACCTCAACGTCAGCGATCATTCTGCGCTGAGCAGATTGATCAAAATAATTGAGCAATGCATCGGTTTCGGATTGGAGGTTAGTTTTTCTCTTGCTGATGGCTTTTAAATCCCAAAATGGCCTTTCCGAACCAATTCTGCCTGCCTTCATTTCAATCAAATGACCCGGACAAAGTTTTGAGGTGTTCTTGTAAATTGTTCTTGGTGCCTTAACGGAGGAAAACACAAAGTAATCCAACAAAGCAGTTTCATCTATTTCTGATATAAAACCGGGAACTTTTCTTAGGGCCTTTACTTCGCTCGCAAAATAAAAGACACCATTGATAACGCTATAGTAAAACGGCTTAATTCCTAATCGATCCCTGGCGAAAAGGAAATAATCATTTGCAGTATCCATAAAACAGAAGGCAAACATTCCATTCACCTTATCGAGAAAGTTCTTCCCTTCGAAAATGAGACCATTCAATAAAACTTCCGTATCTGAGTGGCTTGTTTTAAAGCGGATTCCCTTTGACTCGAGTTCTTTGCGAAGCTTCGCGTGATTGTAGATTTCTCCATTGAAGACAATTGCGTACTTCCCAGATGTATCCACCATAGGCTGACTTGCATCAGTAGATAAATCTATAATAGACAACCTCCTATGACCCAGCCATAAATTTCGGTCTGATTTGATTTCCTGTACATTCTTTGCATTATTCAACTCAAATTGCATTGAGGTAAGAAGCCCTTCTCCATCAGGCCCACGATGTGTAAGTGAATCACACATAGCTTGAACCACCTCAAAATTCGGTGCTCCACCATTCTCCAGTGCTATTCCTCCAACAATTCCACACATGTACTGCTGCAAACTTAATACAGATAGCCCATCAATTGTTTGAAAGTTCGTAAAACTTGCTTTTATCTGGCTGGATCAAGCCAAAATCTTGAGTTTCGATTTTATCCAAACTCCCTTAACAACTGGACAAAGCTTGAATAATTTTTTTGAGCATTAAAATGCTTTAAATATTTCTCTCTTGCGTTTATTGATAGCTGTTTTTGCAACATGTGGTCGGTCGAAATTTCCTTAATTATGCTGCTGACATTTTCTGGCTCAACCATCTTAGGAAGCAAATAACCTTCCTTTTCCGAAACAATTTCACTCACTCCTCCCACATCGCAAGCAATTACAGGAATTCCAAAACTCATTGCTTCTGCCAATGCCAGCGGCAAGCCCTCACTCTCTGACATATGCAAAAAACAAGTCCAATGCTCATCAGTATATACCTTCATCAGGTTGTCATGGGAAACGTGGCCCTCAAAAGACCATTTGATATGATCGGGTAACTCTTTAGCTAACCTTGTTAATTCTGTGCGCTGCTCCCCATCTCCAAAATGCTTCCAAATAATCGGAAAGTCTATTTCTTTTAGCGCTTTTATAATTAGATGGATCCGTTTCAACTGAAGCAAATTTGAACAGGAAATGACTCTTATAACCCCGTCAAATTCCGCTGTTAGACCATGATCATGTAATCCTGAATAATTTGCCATCACTTTTTCCGGACAAATGTTTAAACCCCTAGTGTACTCAGCTCCATTTTTTGAAACTACAAATACCTTTGAAACCTGATTGAAACAATACACTCGAAATGGCATATATCCTCCTTCTCTCCTGCTATCATAGAGATCATAGCCATGCAATCGCAATACGAAAGAATCGAGTCTTCCATCGTTTTTTAACATGGACATGATCAAAGCCCCTTCATCTAGCCAAACTGAGTAAAATTTGGCTGATGTATCACGAATTTTTTCTTTAAAGGAATCGTAAAATGTATCAGCAAGTTCATATGCCATCAACACCTGTGCTAAAAATTCCTTTTTGTTCTTTTTCACATACTCATTGCCCCTCGCCGCGAACTTTATTTCATTTGATAAAATTTTATTGGCTGCAAACAGTTTTTTAATTGCATATCCCTTATTCACCTTATTGCTCCTGGAACAAAACAACTCGTTTATTTGAACATTACTTGGAACCGGTCTTTCATTGGCAACCTTTCTCAATGGATAAAGTAATATTTCATCGAATGCTTCTGAAAAATATTGTAGCTCTCTATCAAGATATACTTCACCATAACCAAAAGGGTATTTTTGGGTGATCATGATTAATATTTCTTTTTTTCTATGCATTATTTTCAAACCAGATCTGAAACGAAAGTAAGCACCAAAGTTTATGTCTGTTATCTACCGAACCTGATACATGATCTTTGACAACTCGATCGACAAACTCTTGATTAAAAAGATTGTGTTTTTTTAGATTTTCAGTTGATAGATATTGATCCAACATTGGCCTGAGCTCCTTTTTGAGCCAGTGATTTATTGGGATTCCAAAACCACTCTTTCTCCTTTTGTGAATCTCCGGATCTATATAACGTTTTGCCAACTCCTTTAAAACTGCTTTTGGTTGATTTCCTCTAAACTTTATTGAATTTGGAATACTGAAAACCAATGATGCCAGCTCTTTGTCCAAAAAAGGTGATCTAACCTCCAACGAATTCATCATTGACGAGCGATCTACTTTAGTCAGATAATCATTCAACAATCTGCTCTTTAAAGAGCCAGCAATCACACGGTCCGTTATGGAATTTGCATTCCATGAGTTCCAGCATTCTTCCAAATATGCTTGTGTATACGACCCTGTTGGGTTCTGGAAAAGCCTATTCATTTCACTTGACCCAAATACCATTTCTCTTTTCAAATACTCCCCATTCTCCTGATTCTCCATGTGTGCTTTGAAACGTCCTAGATTGGAACCAATCCCCAGTCTTGAGAAAACCTTGCTTCCACTGATTTTTATATTCCGATACTGCTTAGGAACCTTATTTAAAAAAGTTTCTAGTTCGAAGAAATCGGCATAGCTGGGATACCCAAATAATTCATCACCTCCATCGCCTGACAACGCCACTTTGTAATGACCAGCCATTTCTCTTGTTATCAAGTAAGAGGGAATTAAAGAACTATCGCCAAATGGTTCCCCCAAATCAGAAAGCACAGAATGTATGTCTTCTTCAATTTTCGGCTCAATCAGCAGTTCCATATGGTTCGTTCCATACCGTTCAGCCAATTTTTTAGCATAAGGCAGTTCATTGAAATCATCTTCCTTGAAACCAACAGAAAAAGTATTTATACGATCCGTCGAATTTTTCGCCAATAAGCTCACAATCAGTCCTGAATCTATTCCTCCACTTAAAAAACATGCAACCGGAACATCCGCTACCAATCTTTTTTTAATCGAATTTTGCAAAGTGTTTTCCACACTTAATAACGCCTGATCCCAATCTACATCTGTTCGGGTAAAATCAAAATCGTGAAAACAGTTTCTACTTAAATTTAAATTACTGACATCTACTTCATAATAATGTCCAGGTTCCACCTGCTTGATTTGTTTCCAAATAGTATTTGGCTGTGGCATGGCCAGTTCCTGAAAATAGAAATCCAAAGACTCATTATCGATTGTTAAGCCGGATGTTTGCTGACTTATAAAGCGTATATCCGAAGAAAACAGTAATTGCGTGGAATCCTTATACCAATAGAGGGGTTTTTGCCCATAAATATCTCTCGCCATGTACAGTTTTTCAGCAAGTGCATCGTAAAGTGCAAATGCATACATCCCTTCCAATTTCCGAAGTGTCTTGCTGATCCCCCATTCCTCGTAGGCAATTAATAAGACTTCTGTGTCTGAAGAAGTCTGGAACTTTTTCCCAAGTTGAATTAGCTCCTTTTTCAACTCTTGGAAATTATAGATCTCACCGTTGTAAACAATAACATTGGACCCAACTTTCATGGGTTGATTACTTCTTACGTCGAGATCGATTATACTAAGACGGCGATGACAAAAACCTACATTTTGGAATACTCCAGCTCCATAATTGTCCGGACCTCTGCTTTTGAAGCACCTGGAATGCCGTTCCAGTTTCTCAAGTTCAGGTGGTTTCTTGAGATGCAGTTGACCTGCTATACCGCACATTTATTCAACTTTTAGTAAATCCATATAATATTCCACGGAACGGTTCAATCCTTCTTTCAATTGAACCAGTGGTTGATAATTCAGTTTGTGTTTTGCTTTATCAATCGAAGCCAATGAAGATTTAATATCACCAACTCTTTCTGGCCCATAATTTACTTCCATATGAGCAACTTTCGCATCATGTTCGGATAAAATGGCTCTAATTTCCTCGAAAAGTGTATTGAGAGAAACATAGCTGCCACATGCAACGTTGTAGACCGTATTTAAAGCTTCAGGATTAGTCGTGGTTGCGCTCAGCACATTAGCTAGAATAACATTGTCAATATGGGTAAAATCTCTGGTCTGTTCACCATCGCCGTTAATCGTCGGCGGAATTCCTCTAAGCAGTAAGTCTATGAATTTAGGGATTACAGCGGCATACGCACCTTCTGGGTCTTGTCTTCTCCCAAATACATTGAAATATCGAAGTCCAATGGTCTCTATACCATACAATTTTGAATATACTTCGGCATACAATTCATTTACGTACTTGGTTACCGCATAAGGTGATAATGGCGACCCAATTTCTTCTTCTATTTTTGGTAATGACACGGAATCACCATAGGTTGAAGAACTTGCAGCGTACACGAATCTTTTTACCCCGTTTTGACGAGAGGCTTCTATCATATTCAAAAAACCAGTAATGTTTGCTGCATTCGTATTCCTCGGTTCCTTAATGGACCTTGGGACGGAACCCAAAGCAGCCTGATGAAATACAACATCCACATCTTTCGTTACTTCCAAACAAGCTTCAAAATTGGTTATATCAGCTTCTACAAAGCTGAAATTGGAGTGATCCAATAGTGAATCAATATTTCGCATATGCCCGGTAGACAAATTATCTAGGCATACCACCTTATTGTCATCAACCAAATACTCGCAAAGATTAGAGCCGATAAATCCTGCTCCACCTGTTACTAAAATATTCTTATTCTTCAGCCTTTTATCCATCGGGGCAAATATATGTATAAATCTTTGTAGAAATTCTTACTCTGAAAAGGGTTTCGAATCAATACGCCAAAGGCCAGTTTATAAGCAGAATTGTACTTTCCGTTCCATAGAAGTCGCTTTACCTGCTCTTTTTTGAACAGGAGTTTATCTATTTCGTAAGGCTCATTAAGTCTACTGATTTCCTGTTCTAATTCTCCCGGAGCAGCTCGCTCCAATGCATCAGAGCCATTATCCATTCTTTGCCGAATCAGAAACCTGGCAAGATCCACTGAAAACAATTTCTTTTTGCTTTCCACAGTCGAGCTTACTGAATTTGGGTTGAATCGATAAAAGTATAAACTGTCCCGGATCGAGTTGATTCTGAAGTGCTCGGAAATAAGATACAGCCAGTAAAAATCTTCCGCACCCACACGGTCAAAGTATTCATGATAACCTCCAACTTTTTCAATTACCTTTTTACGCAACAGAAATGTTGCGCAACAGAAATGAAACTCATTCGGCATCGCTCCAACAATCTTCTCATGTTCCAAAGGGTAATCCGACTCCCAGACTATTGAACCGTCCTCAAGAACTTTGGAAAAATTGCTCCCTACAACATCTACATCTTTATTCTTGACAAGAAAATCATGCAAGATTTCAATTCTATTCGGCGCCGAGTAATCATCAGAATCTTGAAAAGTTAAATACACTCCTTTGGCCAACCCTTTCAGCTTATTGCATGTCTTAAGGTACCCAATATTTGCACTGTTGTGTGCCGTAATAATTCTTGAATCACTTTCGGCAAACGCGTCAATAATTTTTCGAGTTCCATCTGTAGAGCCGTCATCTGCAATGATCAGCTCAATATTTTTATATGTCTGCTCAAGAATAGATGTGATGGCATGGCCAATGTATGGCTCTGAATTATAAGCAGGCATAACAACCGATATGAGTTCTGATTCAATCATATCAAGACTCGACAAGTTTAATGTAAGAATCGATCATTGCTTTCATACTGTAATTAGTCAGGATTTTACTTCGATTCGCTATACTGATTTGTTCCATTTCACTGCACTCCTTAATCAGACTTATCACTTTAGTTGCAAATTCATCCGGTTTATTCTCAGCTATGAGATAGTGGTATTTGTCTCCTAGTATTTCTCTTGTAGCAGGAATGTTCGTTGCGATCGCTGGAAGCCCACCTGCAATGCATTCCAATAATCCGTTGGGATTGCCCTCAGCATTAGAGCTAAAAACAGCGAAATCCATTTGCTCAATTAATTCTGCAACATTGTCAACCATTCCTTTGAATTGAACAACATCCTCTAATTCATATTTCCTTACAAGGTTAAACAAATCATCAAATGTATCTCTTTTCTCTCCGGCAAGATGCAGAACCGGACATTCTTTTCCCAATTCATTTTTGATTATTTGCCAAGATCGAATTAACGTTTCATGATCCTTGTTTCGTTGAATATTGGCGACCATTACCGCGTGCTTTATTCCTACTTCAGAAACCGTATAGTTAATTGAAAAAAACTTAGAATCAAGTCCATTGTAAATTACGCTGTAAGGCTTTTCTTGGATGTTATAATAATCGATCAACGATTTTATACAAGCTTCAGAGTTACCTATAAGGTGGGAAGATTTGTTGATTATTTTGGACAAACCCTTGAACTTCCCAAATCGAATTCCCATATCCCTCTGATTCCAATAACACTTTTTCACCCTGGATCTGGCAAATACCCAGTTACAATAAAAATTGGGCCAATACGTAAACGGAATTAGGGCATATGGACTTTCTATCTTAAAATGTTTACGAAGTTCTTTTTTATTGGACTTAATGATATGCGCAGCATGTGTATATAGTGGTAAGTTCATATGCTTATGGGGAATACCAAGGGAATCAATCCAATTCGCAGCATTTCCGGATATACCTAAAGCTAATATGCTGACTTCATAGTTACTGGATTGCAATCCTTTTGCTAAATAAATGGCCTGGCGTTCGGACCCACCCAAATTAAGCGATTCAACAACTACTATTATTTTTTTCGAGGCATTCATTAGATGCTATCAGCCAAGAGCAACAGCTTATATACTTTGATCCGTACGTGAAAGTAGAAACAAAAATAGTATTGCAACTTATTTTTGGGCTGTTTTCTCTATCCGATATAAACTATACTCCTCTATTTCTTTTTCAAAAGAAGAATATTCTGAAATCTGATCTACCAGCTGGTCCGACAAACTTGTTTTGTGCACCACAAAATAATCAATCTGATATTCACGAATTGTATCATCTATATTTTCCCAATTGGGATAAGGATAGTCACAAATAAATTTGGTTTTCTCGGGATCCGTAAACATGGGAGGAAATATGACGCTGCAATCAAATTTATATGCAACTTTCCACGCATTGGAGAAAGTAATCGGTAGAGCCACTTTACCTCTCAAGCCTTTAAATTCTAGTTTTTCTACCGTTTTTATTCCCGGACGCTGATAGCCCTGCTTTTTTGTTATCGAAGAGTAAATATAAAATGCCGAAGATTTTAAAATGTTGAACAAAAGACGTCTGATGTAAAGTGGCAAAACAAAAACAGAAGTAATGATCAACCAAAATTCAATCGATTCTCCAGAGAATTTATTGAGCAAAAAACCGATTCCGAGGTAGATCGGAAGATGACCGAAAAATTCCAAGTAACGGTCTGGTTCACCAAAGATCTTTAGCAATTTATTTGATGTTAAAATCCATAATATTACTGCTGTCATGTGCCATGAAAAAAGGACCTCACTTGTACGGTCATTTTGAAGCATGAGTAGAATAGAAACTGGCACCTGTGTTGGGAACAAGTAAATTCCTCTGAGTACGGGATCTGATTTTAAAATTGACTTTAAATCTTTCCAGTTAAATGAAAAAAAATAGACAACAACATCCTTCAAATGACTGAATTTGAACGAAAAAGAGCCACTTGTTCCCGGATGAGACTTGCGCATTGCAACAAAATAAGATTTGAAATGAGTGTATCGAATCCTGTAGTACTCTACAACCCACTTTGTATCGATTAT
>CAJWDP010000051.1 GCA_913030835.1 uncultured Flavobacteriales bacterium
GCCCAGTACGAGTAGATCATCCACTTGTGGAGCCTTGTCTTTCCAGTGTTGAAAATTGTTTTGCCACTGGAAGTTCGTGTGGAGGGGAAGAGCACAAAGATGCAAAGTAGCGTTCTCATAAGATGAATATAGAAAGCAATTGAGCGAATTGTGTTTCGAATGATTCCTTAGGATTTTATCTTGTCTTAACCTGTGTGTCTATATCCCATCACACACACATCGTCAATTTGTTCAATCTCGCCTCTCCAAGACTCAAAGTTGTCATTAAGTAGCGATTTTTGTTCCTGCATATCTTTGCCTGAAATATCCAACAGCATGCGTTTGAATCCGCTCGGTTTTATTTTCTTTCCTTTCTTACCGCCGAATTGATCGGCAAATCCATCGCTAAAAAGGTAGACGCAGTCCCCCGGCTCTAGTTGGATCGTAGCTGTTTTAAAAGGTTCTATGTTATGAAATCTGCCAATGGGTTGCTTTTGACCTTTTAACTCAGTTATGGAATTGTCATTTTTTCTGATAATCCAGAGCGGATTGTAAGCTCCGGCGAATTGCAATGTGTTATTTTCTAAGGAGCACAGCGCGATGTCCATTCCGTCTTTGATCACCTCTTCACTCTTTTTAAATTCTTCTATGACGATTTCAACCGTTTTATCCAGAATTTTCCCGGGATCCGTTAAGCCATGTTCTCGAACCGACCGATTTAAACCGTTGTTGCAGACCACAGATACCAAAGCACCGGGGACCCCATGTCCTGTACAATCCGCTACGGCAAAGAGAATCTTACCGTTTTTTTGTTCCATCCAATAGAAATCACCGGCTACGATGTCTTTAGGTTTGTAAAGAACAAAACAATCTTTCAAGCTATTTTGTAGTATTGTTTTC
The DNA here is from genome assembly GCA_913030835.1 of uncultured Flavobacteriales bacterium. Classification (GTDB taxonomy): domain Bacteria; phylum Bacteroidota; class Bacteroidia; order Flavobacteriales_D; family Parvicellaceae; genus UBA10066. The sequence continues at coordinate 880 of CAJWDP010000051.1, forward strand.
GGTGGTAAAATCGCCGCTTGTATGCGTTTAGCATAGGTGATCGAATCCAGAATTTTCTTGTTTTTCTCTCCGAGGACCAATTTTTGTAACTCGACTTCTGCTTTTTGTGAAGATATAATTTGATTTGCTCTTTTCTTTCTCCAATACCCATAGAAAGCGAGAAACCCGATAAGGATTAGAAAGACGATTCCAGCATAAAGGAAATTTTTCTTGTTTTGTTCTTTGTTGAGAACGATTTGGTGTTCCCATTCTCTTACTTGCTTTTTCCGAATGTAGTCAAGGCTGTCAGCCAGTGCTTGTTTTGCGTAATTTGCTTTGTATTCCTGACGTATGATCTCTTTTTGATTTTCTTCACTGTAAAGGCTGTCTCTGTTGGCTACGTACAATTCGTGCATGGTCAATGCCTTGGAGGTCTGACCGATTTCTTTGTAGCTCAGGTAAAGAGATTTTGAGGCATCTTTTATCTGGCCGATGTTTTTGGATCTGGATGCAATATTCAGTGCGATTTTCCCGGAATTGATGGCTTTACTGAAATTGTTGTTAGACATATGCAATTCGCTCATCAAAATGTGGGAATTTGCCAAGCCTTCATCGAAACCTATTTCCTCGAAAATGTTCTTGCTTTGCACACAATATTTCATAGCCCGTGCATTGTCACCTTGCTTTTGATACATTTTTCCAAGACTTTGATAGGTGGTACCTGCTCCTTTCTTCAAACCCAGTTGTTCTTTGATTTGCAGACTTTTTGTCAAAAACTTCAGGGCTTTATCGAAATGGCTGAGTGCGGTGTATGTTTCGCCTATATTGTTACAGGCAATTGATGCATTCCGCAAATCATTCTCTGCACTTGAGATCTCTTCACTTTTCAGAAAGTATTCCAAAGCATTTTCGTAATCATTTTGTTCGTAGTAAATGGAGCCGATGTTACTTAGAGCTATTGAAATGTTTGCGCTGTCATAGAGCACTTCATAGGCTCTAAGCCCCTTGTGGTAAAAATCAATGGCTTTTGGAATGTTTCCCTGAGAGGTGAATAAAACTCCTAAATTGATATAGGTTTGAGCGGAACCATTGTCATCACCAATTTCTTCTGTGATGACCGATTTTTTTGTGAAACAGTAAATAGCTTGATCAATATCACCCTCGCTATAGAAGGCGAGTGCAAGATTGTTTAATGCACTTGCTTCTGCGAATTTATCGCCTATTTCTCTTGCGATTTCTAGACTTTCTTGAAAAAATTGTTTGCTAACCTCATATTTTCCAAGGTAGAGCGCAGCAACACCTCTTGAATTTATGGCAGCAGCCATTTGCTTTTTTTGGTTGCACTCAACAGCAAAATTGTACTGGATCAACGCAAGAGAGTCGGCAAGACTAGGATCTGTACTTAGATACACTTGTTTAATTAATACTTGAATGGCTTTTAATCTGCTGGAGTCGGACTGATCTTCGTTATTCCATACCGACCATAAACTGTCGGTATTGACTTGTGCGGCTACACAGAAAGCCTGTATCAAAAGAAAAGTGAAAAAAAATATTCTTGCCAAAATGATTCGATGTAATTGCATATAACCCACCATAAGGTAGTTATTATTCAATTTCGAACAACAATATGTTGTCACAACTACTAGATATAGAGGGTAATAATATTTACTTTTTTGGACTCAACTCGAATATCAATTAATAATTAATATGAATTAATTTAAATTGTTGATTAACAATTACATATTTTATTAAAAAGACCTCATTATCTCAAGTGAGTTTGTCGCTTTCCACTGTCCTGATGTAAAATCAGGAATTGGAATTGATTTGCTTTTCTCTGCGACCGATAGTTCCGATAGTGGGGTAATGGCACTCCACATTACACCGTCATACAGATTTATATCCAATGGAAGGCCTAAATTCAGGCAGGTAATTAGACGGTAAATCATAACAAAATCCATTCCGCCGTGGCCTTGCTTAAAGTTTTCGCTGATTTCTTTCAGTTGATTGAATAAAGGGTGATTGTATTTTGTTTTGTACTCATTGTATTCTTCATTGTTTAGCCAATTGTGTCCCCAAAATTCAGGTTCTTCGCCATCGATATACAGTCTGCTCGGATATCCATCGTGAACAGCTTTTGTTCCAACGACCTTATTAATTCTGGAATAAGGCCTTCCTGTATGCACATCAAACTGCAACATAATGGTTTTACCCAAAGCTGTCTTGATCAGTGTGGTGTTCATATCTCCACATTTGAACTGTGTGAATTTTGAATTTTGTTGTTGAGCAGTTCGACTCAAATTCAATTCTCTGGAGCTCATAGAGGTCAAGTGGGAGTAAGTGTCACCTCTGCCAATTTTAAGATAATAGCTTAAGGGCCCTAAGCCATGAGTGGTATAAAAATTTCCATCTCTTGAAATGTGATGTTTCAATCGCCATTGGTCTTCATAGTAATCCTCACTTAGCATCAGAGCCCTTAAGTCATGTAAGTAAGCCCCTTCAACATGTGTTAAATCTCCAAAAACACCGTTCTCGACCATGTTCAAAACAAATAGCTCCTCTTCATTGTAACAGCAATTTTCAAGCATCACACAATGTTTCTTTGTTTCCTCGGCTGTTTGGACCAAATCCCAGCAATCTTGTATGGTATAAGCTATAGGCACTTCACATGCAACATGCTTTCCTTGATTCATCCCGTAAATTGCCATGGGCGTGTGAAGCTCCCATGGTGTCGCTATGACCAACAAATCCACGTCATCCTGCTTTGCAAGATTTTTCCAGTTGTTTTTCCCTTTTGAAAAAGTTTGGGGAGCAGTCTTTTGCCAAACGGATAGTTTTTCTTTTGCGGCGATTACCTTTTTTTCATTGATGTCGGCTAAACCAACAATTTCAGCTCTGTCATTTTCCACCAACCATTGAAACATTTCCAATAGGGTGTTGCCCCGATTGCCCAGTCCAATTATCCCGACTCGCACTTTATCTATCGGATCCACCCGAAATCCGAAAAGCGAACCGGTGGTTTTTGCTGATACACTTTCCAGCAATTGAACAATTGAGTAGTCTTTGTTAGCGAGGGAAGCATAGGGCATAGCGGTTAAAGCTGATGCTCCTAGAATTGATTGCAAGAAACGTTTTCTATCCATTTTTATACGTAAGTGATTGATGAAGTTGGCAGCTTTTAAAATTAAATTTATTTGTCATCTCAAGGTACACTTTCAAAAGTAGGTGCGACTATCGCGTTTATTTTACTAGAATTCTAGTGTTCGATTGCTTTGATCCAATTAGAAATCTCCTCTAAGACATCAGGAGAAATGGTTTGTTCAATTGCCCCGTATTCATTAATGTTCCCCGTTTTACATTCCTGAAACAAATGATTCAATCGAGGAAATACCTTTGTTGTGACCTTTCTATTTCCCCCTTCTTCCAACGCAGATCGTATCGCAATGATGTTTTGATTGGGGTCGACTTGCAAGTCCCGTTCTCCATTAAGAGCCAGGACAGGACAGGTTACTTTTTTTAATGCGGGCGCAGGATCGTATCGAATAAAATACTTGATCTGTGGATTATTTAATGTTCTTACATTTTTATTTACCATTTGCTCAACTGTGATTCCCTCGTCGGTAATTGATGTGTCCTGACTATAAAAGTACTGGGTTAACTTGGTATCCAATGAATCATCGATGGTTTCATCCAGGACAAGATCGAAAGCGCCTTTGTTGATCTCTCTTCCCTTTGCTAATTCTTCTTCAGGAATACCGCTTGCCTTGCCGATAAGAAAAGACTGCTGTAGTATGACCTGGTCTCCCCGTACACCGGTTCCCGCTAATAGTACCAGAAAATTAATTTCACTGTTTCGCGCAGCGACCATTGGAGCGACCATTCCGCCCTCACTGTGCCCAATCAATCCAATACGATTGGAATCTATTTCCTTTCTGGATTTAAGATAGTTGAATGCAGTTTCTGCGTCTTTCGAAAAATCATATGCAGTTGATGAGGTAAAATCTCCCTCAGATTCTGCAGTACCTCGATCGTCATACCTTAGGACGGCGATTCCGTTTCGAGTTAAATGATCCGCTAGCACCAAAAAGGGTTTGTGCCCAAGAATTGCTTCGTCTCTGTTCTGTGCGCCACTACCACTAATTAAAACTACTGCAGGACAGCTGGCTTGTTCTTTTGGAATCGTGAGCGTTCCGGCTAGATTTATACCGTCAGTTTCATTGAGAAAAACAACCATTTCTTCAGAATACGGGTATGGTTTTTTGGGTTCTTGCGGTCTTTTGTTCCCTAGTTGTTTTTCTTCCGTTTTTTCCAAATTCAGTGGAAAGGCCATCCCCCCTTGGTTAAACATGCCAATGTACCTTCCTGAACTGTCCAAAACACCTTCATATTTGATTGATGCATTCGGCATTTCAAATCGTAATGTGTCGTCATTTGTATAGGTAGATTGAACGGGAATTCCGAATACTTCTTGGTCTGGGCTGTCCATTGTTGTTAACAAAGTATCACCGGAAACATTGATGGTGAACGCCAATCTTAGGCTGATCCCCTGGACATCGATACTTCCAGTCCAATATCCCTCGATATTCTGTCCGGTAACAAGCACTGGACAAAGAATAAAAAATAAAAGTAGTAACCTCATTATTGACTTTTTTAGGAATCTTAAATTTAAGTTTTTTATTGATGTCCACTGTTGGTCATCAATTGGTTAACTTTGATCGATTCCGTTAAGATGACGATGGGTGCTAAAAAGAGAATAAGAAAAGTATTGAATTGGTTGGTTCTGACTCTACTATTGCTGGCAATTTACCCTCTGATTTCAACCTACAATTACATCAGCAATGACCGAAACTTAAAAAGTTATATCAAACACACGTCAATTCCGGCAATTCAAGATCGAATGTTTGGTTCAGGCAGTGTCGACACGGATGAAAATCGAATCGGGAAAGAGATTGTTCTTGATGAAATTCAGCTAATTTTAAGTGATTCGACCTGGCTCTTGCTTCAAGGAGATTTAGAAGAACGAATGAATCAAAATGACCGTCTTGGAAACAACTCCAATCCTTGGAGGGAAGGTTCGATACGGCACAATGACACAACTTTTGATTGCAAGGTCAAGCTCCGAGGAGATACTCGTGATAACTATCAGTACGGATTGGCTAATGCAACATTTAGGATCAATATCAAAGGTGGCGGTCTAATTAAGGGATGTAAAAAGTTTTCTTTAATACGACCGTTCCATGAAAATGGATTGTATGGTATGATGTACTACGATTTCGCCAGGAGTCAACGTATTTTGAGTAATAGGTTTGAGTTTGTGCGTACAATAGTCAATGATAAACAATCCGGAGTCTGGATTTTTCAGGAAGCATTTCACTCAAAAATGCTGGAGAGACAAAAGGAGGGAAGAGGCATCATATTGAAGTTTGAAAATGATTGTATTGAAAATGAAGGAAGGTATAATCCGAGCGGATTTCCCAGGTTGAGAGCATACGGCATGAAAGGTATTTCAGATGATTCGATTAAAATGCGACACTACCGTTTAGCAGTAAGAGGGTTAAACCATCTGTACCAGGAAAAGATTGAAATGGAAAATGTACTGGATATTCAAAAATGGGCCGATTTTGTGGCAATTAACGATGTATTTTACGCACATCATTCCATGACATGCCACAATGCACGTTTGTATTACAATCCCGATTCTAAGAAGATAGAACCTGTTGCATGGGATCCATTTTCCTATCGATTTCTTCCTTTCGATCACCCTCATGACTATTTTGTTGAGTCCTCGATATATCCTTCTCCGATCTATCAAATTTTAAGAAAAAGTCCAGAGTTTGTTCGGTTGTATAAAGAATCCCTTTGGTCTTTACTGAATGATGGAGAGCTGACAACATATCTAAGCGATTGCTACCCTTTAAATGCTAAAATTGGCCATCTTTTGCATGAACCGATTGCAACCCCCGGGTTATATCCTTCTGTTTTTAATAAGACAAAACGTAAATTGAAGGATCAGTTTTATGTTGCTCATCCACTAAAGGTAGTTGGATACAAAAAACAACATGAATTGGAAATAATCAATATGACTTTGCTGCCCATGTATTGTGAGAAAATTGAATTTGGTGACTCAAGTTTGGTATTGGATCGGGTGATATGTGACAAGATGATCGTACCGATGAGTCTAGAAGGTGCGAAACAGGTCAAGTGTATTTATCGATCCAATATGGAGGACACGATGCTTGTGGAAAATGCTGTTATTTATGATGGTAGATTGCCGTAACGGTAAAAATGCGAGAACAGGAAGGTCCAAGATGTAACATGTGAATTATGAATTTGAAAGACAAATTAAACGAAATACAAGATTATTTCTCGCCGAGAATAATTGGGGAGGTAAATGACGTATTTGTTAAGTTGGCTAAGATAAAGGGAGATAAAATCCCATGGCACAATCATAAACTGGAGGATGAATTGTTTTATGTGATAGAAGGGGAGCTTTTGTTTGAGCTGGAAGGAGAGAATCCCTTTTACTTAAAGCAGGGAGAATTATTCATTGTGCCGAAAGGAGTGAATCACAAGGTTTCAGCAACAGAGGAATGTAGCATTCTATTAATTGAAAATAAAACGACTGCCCATACGGGAGATGTTCAATCCGAAGTGACCAAAAGTGTTGAGGAGCAGTATTTCAAATAATCCTTAACTAAATACTAGAGTTTCTGAAATTTAATTCGTTTTGGTTTTTCCCCCAGTAATTCAATGATATAGGTTCCCCTGACAAGATGAGAAACGTCTACCTCATTTAGGATTGTGCCCGAATCAACACGTTGACCAGTTAGAGAATGGATCGTATAGCTTTGCGAACGGGCATTTAATCCATTTAAATGAATTTTGCTTTTCGCAGGGTTTGGAAAAATTTGGATTGGTTCAAGTGTGGCGGACTCCTCTACAAATACGGAAGGATCAACAACAGTGAAAGTGCCAACCATATTGTAAGATTCATGCGGCGTGCATACGTATTCATAGATTCCTGCAACAGTTGGTACATAGCGGAAAAAAGTATCGGCCGGGGACTGCCATGTGTAATCGAATCCTGCCGCTCCAGCAGGAATTGTATCTGAGGTGATGGTGTGAACCATCATGGGAGCTCCTGTTCCAGGCAATGGAAGCCATTGTATCGTATCTCCAAGATCGATGGTAATCGTATTTGGAAGGAATTGAAAATATCCATCCCAAACATGAACTGTGTGAGTAGTAGATTTTACATGTAATGCGAATGATAGAAACGCCAAGAGAATGAACACCTTTTTCATATCCTCAATTTAGTTATCGATTTAAGTCATTGAATATACAATTTATTGATTTTATGATTTCGTGCGGATGAATTTTATACTACTATTCAAGGCTACATTAAACCTTTTACCATCAATTGTGTTATAGTATATATTGTTAAGCATTGACTTGTTAAAATCTGGAAGATGGATGTGTTGAAGTTGAAAATCGCCACTCATCTTGGGTATTGACCATTAAACCAAAATTAATTCAAGCCTACGCTGAAAAATTGCAATATTGTTGGTTATAAGTTTTGCTGTGTGAAGGCCATTCGATTTTTCCTAATTCTTGTGTTCATATCGGTTTTATCAAACGGGTATGGTCAGATCATGACCATTAAGGGAGTGGTGAACGATACCAGTGGAATACAACCATTGCCAAATGCCCTGATCATGGCTACCAGGATAGCGGATTCGGTTTTGATTGGTTTTACTCGTTCAAATGAACAGGGAGCTTTCGAACTAACGGGATTTGAAGTAGATACTTTGATGATTACAATTGACCATCCAAAGTACGATGATAAGGTCTATTTCTTATTCGGAAGTAAAACCAATTTCGATATCACGATCAAAGACATCGTAATGCCTTCAAAAGCCGAACAGCTGAATGAAATTATCATTTATGCTTATAAAGATCCGATCTATTACAAAGGAGATACACTTGTATTTGTGGCTGATTCATTCAATGTAGGTCAGAATGCAGTGGTAGAAGACTTGCTGAAGAAATTGCCGGGGATCGAAATTGACGATCAGGGGCAGATTAAATCTCAAGGTCAGGACATTAGCAAAGTGTTGGTTGACGGAGATGAATTTTTTGGGTCTGACCCAACGATTGCCACCAAGAATCTAGGGGCGAAGGCAGTGGAGTCTGTAGAGGTCTACGAAACTGAAAACGACAACAAAGGAGAAGGGGAGGAGGATAAAATACAGGTTCTTGATCTCAAATTGAAGGATGCTTATAAGTCAGGTTATTTTGGTAGGATTGGAGGTGCAAGCGACCTGGCCCTTACGCCGATCAACGATGCCATAGGAGGCAATCCGTTTTACGAGGGAGAATTGTTGTTCAACAAGTTTAATGGTAGCCAGAAACTATCCGTATTTGCTTTAACAACCAATACACCAAAATCCTCTTTTGGATGGCAGGATGCCATGAAGTTCGGATTGGACAATGAGTCTTCAGGAAACCGATGGTCGCAAGGTGCTGCATCGAACCAGAACGGGATACCAGAAACACTTAGAACGGGGGTTTACTTTTCCGATAAGTTTGGAAAGAAAAAGAATGTCAAACTAAAATTCAATTACTCTTTCTACAAGTCAGATTTGGTTGCGGAATCAGTTAGTGAGTCTCAATTTTTCCTAAAGGATACCACGTATAATACAAATGATTCTACACGCAATCAATCTGCTCAGCAATCGCATCGGTTGAATGTTGACCTCACACTTCCTATTGACTCTTTGACAACACTGGAAATTTCCGGTTCAGGTCAGTTCGATAAAGCCTCAGAAAGTAATTCTGACATCAGTCAATTCATCAATGAAGAACAGCTGAATTACTTAACCACAAACGTATTGAATTCAAATGAATCGGAGGGGCAGGAATTGGATGCTAAAATTCGATTGGATAAAAAATTCAGAAAAGAGAATAGAAGGCTAGAGCTACAGTATGACCTATTCACTTCTTCTAGCAGTACAGAGGGTAACTTATACTCCACCAATGTGTTTGCTCCAACTGTAGGTTTGTCAGATACAACGGATCAGGCAAAGGACAATGACAATTCAGGACAGAGCCATTTTGGAAATGTGACGTATACAGAACCCATCGGTAAAAGAAATAAATTGGAACTGGACTACATGCTGGAATATGGATTATCGAACCAGAGTAGGATCACCAGTGCATACTCGGGAGAATCGTATTCGTTGTTTGTAGATAGTTTGTCCAATGTTTTTGAGAACACAAGAACGCAGAATCGATTGGGAATTCGTTGGATCTATCAGGATAAAAAACATTACTTCCACATTGGAGCCCGTTTGAGAAACATTCGGATCCATAATGTAAATGAAATCACAGGAATTACAATTAATCAAGACATCAACAATGTGCTGCCAAGGGCAATGTATCGTTTCAAACCAAGTATGAGCAAGCGTTTTACGGTGAAATACGAAACTAGATCACAACAGCCATCCATCAATGATCTGCAGCCCGTTCCGGACAATTCAAATCCGAATAATATTAAGGAAGGAAATCCGAATATTCGTCCTAACTACGTTCACAATGCATCCATCCGATTTTCTTCATGGCAGGCGATGTCACGAAAGCATGTATGGATAAATGCAAACTTCACGTATACGGATGATGGGTTTACTGACTCCACGAGCTACGATCGATTAGGACGGGCATACTCAAGAACTGTTAATGTGGACGGAAACATTAATTCATCGCTGTATGCAGGGGCGGGAATGCCAATTTACAAGAGCATCATCCAATTTCGGCCAGATGTCAATCTATCCTACAATAGATATTACAATTATATCAATGACCTCAAAAATCAAACAACGAATCTGATCGCTGCAGGAGGAACAAGGTTGATGTTTGAGTGGGACTCATTGGAAATAGATCTAAGATGTGGCTTGTCCTACAACAATCCGGTAAGTTCGGTGAGCAGTGTTTCCAATACTCCTTTTTCCACACAAACTTATACAGCGTCGTTTGACTGGAAATTAAAGCATGGATTTACGCTGTCATCTGATGTTTCGTACAACATCAACAATCAACCGGGAGATGGATTCTATGATCTGGAATATGTTGTTTGGAATGCAGAGCTGAGTAAATCATTCCTCAAAACTGAAAACCTGGTCATTTCGATGACAGGGAATGATATTCTTAATCAGAATATAAGTGCTGCGCGTCAAGTGAGTGCAAATTCAATTACAGATTATAAAACGGTTATTATTTCAAGGTACTTTTTGCTCAAGGCAACCCTTCGTTTCAATAATAACAAAACCAAAGAAGAAGATTTTAAAGGCTGGCATTAAACATATTATTATAGCAGGTGTGTTTACCGTTTCGATTTGCGGTAGTATAACGGCACAGATAACCTCTGGTCGCATCGTGTTTGAGCGCAAAACCAATTTGAAAAAGAAATATGCGAACAATAAGCGTATGATGGATTGGTTGCCGGAAGGTTCAAGATCTAAGATTGATAAGTTTGAGCTGCTCTTCAATGATACTGCTTCTGTTTTCAGACCAATTGAAAGTGATGTTCCAGAAAAAATGAGCTGGACGACAACCAAGAATAGCGTATATCAGAACACTAAAACAGATGAGAAGCTGACAGTTTTGGCCATGTATGGACAGAACATTTATTTGGAAGATTCAATTTCGAAAAGGCAATGGAAGGTAACCGAAAGCAAACGGTACATCAATAAGTATCACTGCAGGAAGGCGGTTTATGAAAAAAATGACTCGACCAGGATTTACGCGTGGTTTGCTGTGGAACTCGAAACACCCACAGGACCGGAAGGTTTTTGTGGATTACCAGGAACAATACTTGGTTTAGCAACGGAGGATGGTGGTATCATTTATTTTGCAAAAGAGATCGAGCTAATTCAGCCTGAGGAGGAAGATTTGCACTGTAAAATCGGAAAGAACAAAGTCTATACAATGGATGAATTAAAGCAGGAGATTGAGGATAAATTCAGCAATTCGAAATGGGGAAAAGGAATGTTTCAAGAAATGTTTCGATGGCTTTAATTAATTTGTCAGTGGGTAGGAACAGTTAAACCTGAAACCCGATAATACAAATGTCGTCTATCTGTTCGATTGCACCACGCCAACTCTCGAATTCATTGTTTAAAAGTTCTCTTTGCTCCCTCATGGGCGTGTTTTCGTATGAGCTTAGAATTTTCTTAAACGGTTTGTACATCAATTTTTTTCCTTTTGTCCCGCCAAATTGATCCGGAAATCCATCCGTGAAGATATAAACTCGGTCTCCCCGCTCCAGTTGTATTTCGTGATTAATGAACTCTTCTTTTAATTCAGATGACCCTACAGGTCGGCGATTCCCTTTGATTTCGTGAAGATTGCCCAAAACTTTTGCAGGTACACTTTCACCATGAATATCGATTAAGGGATTAGTAGACGTTCTAATCAAATACAAGGGATTGTTGGCTCCTGAGAAATTCAACACAAGACTTTCCCTATTAATAGAACAGATAGCCACATCCATGCCATCTTTTATTCCCTTTTCTGTTCCATCATCAAAGGTTTCAGTCACCAATTCAGATAATTTTTCCAATATAGCCCCAGGCCGTTTTAATTGGTATTCACTCACTGCTCGGTTTAGCCCGCTATGTCCGACCATGCTAACAAATCCTCCGGGTACACCATGTCCCGTGCAATCGACAGCCGCAATCAATAAAATTTCATCTACCTTCTTCATCCAGTAAAAATCTCCGGAAACGATATCTTTCGGTTTATAGTAGACGAAAGAGTCGGGTAACTCGTTTAGGATAATGTCGGAAGGTAAAATGGCTTCCTGAATTCTTTTGGCGTAGGTGATACTGTCTAAAATTTCGACATTCTTTTCTTCAATAATCGCGTTTTGCCGTTTGATCTTTTCGTTTCTCTTTCTGATTTTTATGTTAGATGTGCGTATTTGATAGTAAGAAATAGCCACGAAAAGTGCAGCTAGCGCACAAAGAGAATAGAACCACCAGGTTCTCCAAAACGGGGGGGTAATTGTAAAGGAAAACTTGACAGGTTCTTTATTCCATATTCCTTCATCGTTCGACGACACAACTTGAAAATTGTAGGATCCAAAAGGCAAATTAGAGTAAACAGCAGAACGCTTGTTTTTTGCTAATATCCACTCTTCGTCGAATCCTTCGAGACGATATTTGTACTTAATCGCTTTCGAGTTGATGTGGCTGATTCCAATAAAGTCAAATGTGAAATAATTCTCAGTAAAACTCAATGTAGGATTAATTGGCAGTCCTTTTTTATTGAGAGAATCGCAATACATCGACCAGTCTGTCGGTTGAGAGAAAAGTTTAATATCTGTAATCGTAGTCAATGTTTCGAAGTCGTTGAACTGATCAAATTCTTTGTTGTACTTAAGAACACCTTGGTCCGTTCCGATTAAAATATTTCCGTTTGCAGAAAGTGCAATGGCATTGTTGTTACAAGTATTGGCCATGAATCCTCTGCCTGAACTGTAGTGTCGAATGGAATCGATTTTTGAATCATTGATTAGCAATTTATCGATACCCTTTTGATGACCAATCCATAAAAATCCTTCTCTGTCGAAGATCATTGAATATACTGTATTGGAGGACAACCCCTCTTCCACGGTAAAATGCCGAATGTTTTCGTTTCTTATGGCAAATAGTCCATCACTTGACCCTACCCAAATATTTCCCTCAGGTCCTTGAATGATGGATCTGACCTTGTTGTTGGCAATCCCAAACTTTTTCCCGTATCTGGTGAGTGTACTGTCTTTGTATTGCAATAACCCCTCATCTGTTCCAAACCAATAGGTGTCGTCAGTGTCTTTTAAGATTGTGTGCACCGTGGTGTTTGGAAAGTTAAATTCGTCATTGGCTAGAATGATCTTTTCGTTTCGAATTCGCCCCAGTCCCAAAATTCCCCCTAACAGAGGCCCGTTTTCGTCAATGACCAAGCAATATGCGGTAAAAAGTGAGTCTGAATCCATACGATAATCCGATATGCCGTTTTGATTAAAACATTGCATACCTGCATGGGATACAAAATATACATTACCATTGTCCTCTTTGATGTCACAAATTTTACGGCTTTTAGATGAGCCATGATCCAATGTAAATGAGGTGTCTCGATTTAAGAAAACAGAACCCTTTTTTGTTCCTACCCACTCATTTCCTTTTGAATCAACAAAGATTGTTTGAACATAATTATCTGGGAGTCCAAAATTGACGTCGATCAATTCAAAGAGCTCAGAGCTGAATTTGGATACGCCGTTTTGTTTGGTGGTAATCCAAATGTTCTCTTCAATGTCTTCAAAGATTTTCCAAACTTCATCATTGGCTAAACCATTTTTTGTCGTGAACAATTTTTCCCTGCCATTTTCAATGCGTACCAGGCCCTTTTTTGTTCCCAGCCATATCGTTCCATTTTTGTCTCGAATACACGAATGAAAGTAGGGTGACTTATTACCGAATACCTTCAGCTTTTTTTCACTTATGAAACCATCTTTCAGCTCAAACAGGCCCTTATGTGCGAGAAACCACACCACCCCCTCTTCAGGGTGAAAGGTGCTAAAATTATATTTCCAATTATTACCATCACTAAAGGATTGAACTTCGTTATTCGAGGATATTTTGAATGCACTGCTGCCCAACGTGGAAACCCACAGGTCTCCATCAGCATCCTCATTAATGCTAATGCATGATGCATTGTTCAAAATTTGATTCTCAGTAGGGTAGTGGTAAATAGTGTCATTAACAAGCTGAGCCAATCCTTTGGCCGTTGCCAACAATTTTTGGCCATGGCGATCCTGATACATTTGGAATATTCGATCAGGTACAAGCGAGTCGCCAAATGGAATGGAGTCGATCGCCCCATTATCGTATTTACACAACCCGTTATTTGTACAGATGTAAACGGACTCTGTTTCATCTACGTATAGATCGTAGACCACGTCATCGATCAATCCACTGGATTTATTTAATGTTTTGAATTCAGTGCCATTGTAGATGTTGATTCCGCCATCATTCGTTCCAAGCCAAATCTCTCCATTCTTCAATTGTGCAATCGACAGTACAGCGGAGTTGGTTAGCCCATTTTCGGTTGTGTAATTTTCAAAGTGATACCGCTGAGCATTCACTTTTAGAGTGAAAAACAGAAGTATTGCCACAACAAATATGGTGAAATGAATTCTTGCCCCCATCAGTGAGCAAATATAAAAAAAGGGCTCAACAAGAGCCCTTTCACAATACCGATGATTCAATTAATTCTTAGCGATTCTAATGACCTCTGTTCGGTCATTAATAGAGATTTTCACAAAGTATAATCCAGCATTTTTAATTTGGTCAATTGTGAATTTTTTTCTGCCAATAGCACTTTGATCCTGCACTAGAGAAGCTATCAGTTTTCCGGATACATCCAAAATCTCTATGCAAATAACAGCTTCTTCTTCTAGTTCAATGTTAACCGTTGTATTGTTTGTAAACGGGTTGGGATAAACCTGAACATTTCCTTTGTGAGCCTGAACAGGTGCAATCGAGCTAACCATACTACTGGGGTATATTGAATCTGACCCTACTTCAAAATCAAGATTACTTACTACCAGACCTCCTGCAACGGTCAGGTTATACGTTCCAGCCATGTTCAATCCCGGTATGTCCACCCATATCGTATAGTCTCCATCATCGAGATATGGGAATGCAAAATTCCCTAGAGCATCTGTTGTTGTTTCTATAACTGGCTCATCTTCAGGGTCCTTATCAACAATGATATCAATGCCCGGAATAGGATCGTTATTTTTAAGTAAACTGTTTAAGGCTACATTTCCAGTTATGGTAACAGGAGTGCTTTGCGGTTCAGCATAAAGTAGGTTGATATTTACGCCCGATGTGTCACCTGAAGTAATTACTGTTTCACAATTTACCCAATCTGTTGTGTCACCGTAGTAGGAAGTGAATGCGTGATTGTAAATCCCAGAAAGGTCTGGTCTCGCAGCGATTCTATATTCTCCGTATGGAATGGAATCAAACGTATAGGTTCCATCAAAATTAATAACAGTCGTTGCAAGAATATCGTTCTTGGTAAAATTTGAATGTTCTCGATAAAGATACATTTCACCATCCGTAACAGGAAGACCTGTGGTATCATAAACTGTTCCTTCAATAGAGCCGAAATCCACCGGCAACGTGTACCAACCGTATCTTACAACAGTTTCTGCCATATTTGTATTGATTTGCATCAAGTGGGTGCTTGCGAATGTGTTATTCCTTAAAAAGTGAAACCTATGCCAATCAGAGCTCATCACACTAAACAAATTGTATACTCCGGTCCCGGTTAAATCGACAAAAATGGAATCGAACTCATAGATTGCCTCTTTTCCTAACATCACGTCAGAATAAGTTCCATCTGGAGTTATCAATGTTCCGTATCCTTCAGCGATCATAGTCTTGTGCATAACGCGGACAAATTTTGCTGGAATTCCTTGGTAAGTAACAAATCCTTCATAGCGACTGGTATCCATATGAGTATCTAGATAATCCAATTCCATTGGCATCACAAATTCTGTTGGCGATGACTCAATTAGGCCTTGTACCGTTGATTTGTCGGAATAGTAACCCAAATTTTGTATTCCATTTGTATCAACAATGAAATACAACCAAAGCGAATCTGCCAATTCAAAGGGTGATGTTAGAAAAGAAGAATGCGTAGCATCAGGAAAATCACTAAAATAAGGAGTAGCAGCTGGCTCATAAACAGCTAAGTCAAATGTGTCCACGATGTTGGAAAACGCGCCCGAGTAATCCCAGACCTGATTAGGGCCGGTTGTAGGAACGGGCATTGTCAATGCTGCTGTGTCCCAAACTTGTTTGATACTTGTGTTTCGAACCGGAAGATACGTTCCCTCAATGGTTGGTTGCGCATAACAAAGCTGGCCAACGATGATAAGTCCGAAAAGTATAATTGATTTGGTCATGGTAATTAAGATTGAATGTGGTACGAAGACAAAGATAATTATTCATAAAACAATTTTCTATTCTACCGGAAGGATTTACACGAACTTCATTTTTTCTTATTCCAAATAATGAAAATAACGGCTAAGTCGAATTGTTTTTGGATAGCATTCTGTACGCCAACTATTTTTTCATTTGCCGAAAGCACTTGAATGTTTTGAATTTCAGGATCGTAATTGCGCCAAGCATTCCAGACATCATTGCTCCGGCGACGCCTACAATGGTTATGTCCTGACCAACGAGTCTTAGACCTTTTATTTGAGTTTCGGGTCTTAAAAAGGGCAGTTCGAAACGTTTGGGTGAATGCTCTAAGCCATAGATTTCTCCTTGCTGATGATTGGTGAAATGCTTTGTTGATAGTGGTGTTGAAACTTCAGTTACCTGTATATGATCTTTGATCTGTGGGAATAGGCTTGTGAGTTTACCTATCATGGCATTCTTAAACTGTTCTTTTTTATTCATGTATTCCTCACTTCGCTTCATCCAGGGTTGTTGTTCATATTGAGCAAACCATTCAAAATTTCCGGCAGAAATTGCTTGAATTGTTGCAGTACCCGGGTTTATTTTCTGCCATTCAGGATCCTTTGCGGAAGGGAAAGAGATATAGGCAAACTCATCCGAAACATTGCCAATCTCCATCTTTTCGAAACTACTGTCAAAATCATCATGGCTGAAGCACCAGATGTTGTGTTTTGGAAGCTTCAATTCTTCATCCGATCTATCCAGACCTACATAAAGACAAAGATGTCCGGTTGAAGGATTCATTTCATTTGGCTGATATCCACAGGTTCTTTGGTCACTTTCATTTAATAATTTATTGAATGTTGTACTTACTCCGGCATTGCTAATAACGCTTTTGCAGGAATACGTAGTGTCTTGAATGCGAATCCCACTGACTCGGTTGTTTTCAGTTACAATCTCTTGTACTTCAGCATTAATGTAGACTTTACCCCCAAGCGAATTAAGCGTTTCTATTGTTTTAAGTCCGATTTGTTCACTTCCTCCTTTTGGATAGTAGCCGCCATCCAAAAAATGCCCGACAACTAGAGCATGCGCCGCAAAGCTACTTTTTTTTGGAGTGAGACCGTAGTTCCCACACTGTGCACACAGGACAGACAACAAACGTTTGTTTTGTGTTAAAGCGCTCAATACCTCCCAGGTCGTCGGTTCGGAGTATTTTCTAAACCGTCTTCGGATTATTCTTCCAATAGAATTGCTGAGAAAAGGCTTGAAGGATTTCTCAAAGAAGAATGCACTTGCTCGCTTATTCGACTTGGCAATAATTTTCAAGTATCTGTCAATTGCATCAGATTCGTTGGGGAAATAGACTTTTAATTGCTTCTTAAAATTTTCAACTCCAGATTTAAATTCATATTGACTGCCATCAATGTGTGCAACATCATAAACTTCCCCCATGGATTCCCAGTCAAGTTGATGGTTGGTCAGAAAATCGAATAATTTTCTGAGGGCGCCTTTTTTGCCGACGTTTCCTACATAGTGAACACCAACATCCCATTTAAATCCATGTTTGCGTTTGAAGCAATGAGTGAAACCGCCAGGTACATAATGCCTTTCCAGCACAATGACCTTTTTTCCTGCTTTTGCCAACCAAACTGCAGCTGTAAGACCTCCCATTCCGGAGCCAATTATGATGTGGTCTGCATCGGAAAGGTCAACGTCAGTGCTGAATTTAGTATACAGTTTTTTGCTCAATTCTTTGGAATGTAATTGAAAATTAAACTAAGTAAATAATAATTCTCAAGGCTAATGTAACGGTTATATGGTCAACGCATGAACGGTGTAGAAAATATTTCAATTTGCTAATTGTCGGGAATGGTGATTTTCACGATACATTAAAAAGGCAACTCAGAAAAATTAGTAAATTACCTCAAAATAAATTCGACTTATGAAACTACTTTATTCTTTGTCTCTGATACTTATGGTTTTTGCCTGTTCCGGACAGTACTATATTTCCTCTGATTTTTTAGGAACTACAAGTACCGGAAGCTTGTCTATTATCCCTGGTATTACTCCCAATTATTCTGTTGATTATTATAAGATAGTTTACAATACCACAGATGCTTCGGGGGCTCCAACAATTGCATCCGGGGGCTTTGGAATTCCAAACAATGCTCCTTGCGATACATTTGCATTGGGTTTGTATTGTCATGGAACCTCTTTAAACAAGGATGAAGTACCTTCTAGGAACAATTATGAGGCTATTGTGGGCAAACTTTTTGCTTCGAAAGGGTTCATTATGTGTTGTCCGGATTATCTTGGAATGGGAGATAGTCCAGGCCTTCACCCTTATGTTCATGGTGAAACAGAGGCAACGGCGTCTATAGATATGCTGCGTGCTGTAAGAGAATACCTATCCGATTCAATGGGTATTCAGGATAATGGAGAAGTATTTATCACAGGATATTCGCAAGGCGGTCATGCCGCGATGGCAACCCATAAGTACATTGAGGAGAATGGTTTGCTTTCTGAATTTAACGTAGTAGCTTCAGCTCCTGCAAGCGGACCCTATGATATGTCAGGGAGCCAAAGTGAATTGTTGTTGTCCAATGATCCGTATTCCAACCCTGGTTACATAGTGTATTTGCTAGCCAGCTATCAACTCGCTTATGGCAATTTATATAATACATATGCTGATGTGTTGAAATTTCCCTATGATACAATTGTTCCGCCATTTTTTGATGGAAATAATTATTCATTGGATATGGGTGACCTAAATCCACTGCTTCCAAATCAACTTGAGGATTTGATCGAAGATACCGTGCTGCAAAACTTTAATGCTGATTCCAATCATGCGCTTTGGATCGCTTTACGAGATAACGACAATTACAATTGGGTGCCTCAAAGGCCGGTAAGGATGTACTACTGCACACTTGATGAACAGGTTCATTATACCAATGCGTTGGAGGCAGATAGCTATATGAATGCAAATGGAGCACCAAATGTTTCCTCATCGAATATTGGTCCAAGTAATCATAGTGATTGTGCAATCCCGGCTTTGTTGGGTGCATTTTATTGGGCTTCAGATTACATATCTAGTTGTGCTTTTGTTGGAGTCGACGAAGCTGAAGAATCTTTAGAAATCAAGGTCTATCCAAACCCGGCTTCGATCGATGTAACGGTTGATGCGACCCATGCAGTTGAATTGTACAGAATCAGTGATTTGCAAGGAAAGTTATTGAAGTCTGAGAGGGTTCAAAGTACTCAATTCACAATTGCAACTTCGGATTTGTCATCAGGTATTTATATACTCGCTTTAAGAGACGATAGGGGAAAAGCTGCCATCGTAAAGTTGTCGGTGAATTGATCCTTTAAATCATCGTTTGTTCGCTAACTAATTTAGCTGTCGATAAGATGTTTTGCCATGCCCCAAAATATATCGAAGCTTGGTCCTTGTTGGTCTACTAGTTCTGAAAACCCTTTGAAGTTGCTAATGAACAATTCACGATTATCGAATTTAGCTATTTCTTCCGGGGAGTTGATATCGTGAAAAGCCATACTCCATTGTCCAAACAATCGTTTTGAGGTTGTGTTTTCAGCCAATTGTAGCACCGCTTCATGCCGCTTATCTTGTTGAATTTTTTTAAATAAATTTCGAACCGACTCTTCTTTGCCCTCAAGAATTTGCAGGAATTCACTATTGTGATACAATAAGCAGCCTGTGATATCATTCGCTGCATTATTCACTCTGGATTTCTGAAGAATTGAAATTACTTCATCTGCATCCAGATCTTCTACTGCAGCAGAGTAATAGGTCAATTGGAAAAAATTGCTGGTATCCGCCATCCTTTGGTGTTGTATTTAAGTAAAACTCACTTGTATTTAGCTTTCCAGCTTTTATACTTGGTTTTTTCAATAGTTTTAATCACTTTGTAAATTGAACCTGCCCAATAATTTCGTAGTCCAAATCCTGCAGGCTCTCCTCTGAGCCTGTCGTGAATTAGAATTTCTTTAGTTTTTAAATTCATTGCAACAAAATGGTAATATGCTTCTACTGAAGATTTATTCAATGCTTCAGCAATGAAAACAATCCCAATTGCTTTATTTGCTGAAGCGGAAACCTCATCCGTTGGATAGGACTCAACCCATTTTGCAATGTCATTCCTGGAATATTTCGGATTGTTATATGCTTCCATATCCTCAATCGGCGCGCTGGCATTAAGGTTCGAAATCATTCCAATTTCATACACCAGCTCTCCTTTTCTTAGCATGCCTTTAATGTCATATTTACTTGGTTCTGCTAAAATCAGATTGTTCCATTTTGGAAAATATCTATTTCTGATTTCGACTGCACTTTTATCACCTGCACTATTGAATTCTGCAAAATCACCAATGAGTTTAACATGAGAAAAGTCAACACCTAACCAATAAAATTGGACGTCACTTGCTCTGAAAAGATCTTTTGCTTCCTGCGATACACCAAATGACCCGTAAATCGACAGTATTAGTATAATTATGTTCCGCATCGATTGCAATTTTAGTGCAAGTTATCATAAAATATCAATATGGTGGATGGGTTGATGCAATACGTATAAGTGCTAAGGAATAGTATGTAAGGTAATACTAAACCGGAAATCATAGGTTATAATTAATTTTTATTACGATTGAATAACTGCAGCTCTTCGGGTTATTTCAATTTTCATAGAAGTTCATCAAAAGCTGCCTTCAAATCGGGATATTTGAATTTGAACCCTTTTTTTTCCAATCGCTCTGATTGCACGTACCTGCCATAAAGTACCAGTTCCGGATCTGTTTTAAATACAATTTTTGCTCCAAGCCTTGTAATAAATGCCGGAGCGGGAATACCAATCGGTATTTTTAACTTTCTCCTAAGCTTATACATAAATTCTTTGTTGGATACTGGATTGGGAGCACTTGATATGTAGAAATCATTGTAATCGCTGTTAATGATGGCTTGATGAATGATTTCATTCATGTCGTATTCATGAATCCAGCTAATTCCTTGTTTTCCGGTTCCAGCTTTTCCGCCAAAACCAAGTTTGGCAATTCGTTTAAGGCTGAGCATTGCTCCACCGTTTTTGCCAATAACAAAACTGGTCCTCAATCGCACACCTCTAATTCCTGTTGGTAATGATTCCAAAAAAGCAGCCTCCCATGCTTTACCAACAAATGGTGCTAGTCCATATCCTGTTGACGAAGATTCATTGCAAATTTGACTTGGAGGGTCCCCATAAATATGGGCAGTTGACATTTGTACCCATACTTTTGGTGGGTCATCGATGGTATTCAGTGCTTTGCCAATTATTCGGGTGGAATCCACTCTTGATCGTAAAATGACATCGCAATTTTCGGGCGATTTGATACAATCGACGCTTCTTCCGGCCAGGTTTACAATTGCAAAAGCTCCATTTAGCTCATGCATCCACTCACCGAGATGAACTGCATCCCAAGGAACAAAGTCAAATGTGATTTTAGTCTTTGGCTGTTTTCTCGCAATCAGTATAGGGTGAAATCCTAATTCAGCTAAATGTTGGGCTAAGCTTAATCCGATAAATCCGGTGCCTCCGGTAATAATTATTTTTTTCACAGCAATAGGTCTGTATCTAAAATTATACAAATAATCTACTGCTTGACTATTTTAATCTGCTTTGTTTCGAATTGATTTCCTAAGACTTGAAGAAGGTAATATCCCGAGGCGCCATCAATCTCAAGCTCGAAACGTTGCTCATTAGTTATAGCTTCTGTATAGATGACTTGTCCGAAGATATTTACAATTCGAACCGTTAAGTTCTCATGATTTCGTCCCAGATCAACAATGAACCTTCCTGAAGTTGGATTTGGGGATACCAGTATATTGTTGAGGAAATTACTTTCCTCTATACCAATGGAAAATATGGTGAAACAGGCTGAGGTGTCT
Source organism: uncultured Flavobacteriales bacterium (assembly GCA_913030835.1). Taxonomy (GTDB): domain Bacteria; phylum Bacteroidota; class Bacteroidia; order Flavobacteriales_D; family Parvicellaceae; genus UBA10066. Next base: position 22,804 of record CAJWDP010000051.1, read on the forward strand.
GAACATCCGTTTTCCGTAATAATAACGGCGTAATTTCCATTCTCTGTTGCTGTAAACGACTGGTTCGTTTCTCCGGGAATTGCAAGATAGTTGCTATCACAGTTTACCCATTGGTATGAGGCACCAGCAACCTGGGCAGTAAGCGTATGCACGCTATCAATTACGGAGGTGTCAATGGTGTTGATTACTAGGT
>CAJWDP010000052.1 GCA_913030835.1 uncultured Flavobacteriales bacterium
CTGGTCCTGAAGGCGATTGAGCAATCATCTTAACGTCATATATTCCTGCTTCCGAGTAATAGTGGTACACGTGTTCGTCAGTAGAAAAAGTACCATCTCCCAAGTCCCACTCCCAGCTTGTTGCGTCCATAAAAGGGCTTATGAAGTAGACGGTTACCGGGGCACAAATTGGAGGTTCAATTTCTAATGAGTCGGTCGGAGTGAAGCCCGATCCGTCCATAGGCGGGTTATCGAGTTGATCGATCATTGCACCACCCATGATCGTGCAATTTTCAAAATCAACGTAGTTATTGACCATCAATGTGCTTACGCATCCAGAAGCTGACGTAACGGTTAATGAAACATTGTAGCTAATTGTGTCAAAATACTGATGAATGACCATTGAATCACCAGGCCATTCTGTGCCTGTGCCATCTCCAAAATTCCAAAACCAAGATACCGCAGTCGATTGGGTTGATGTATCGACTAACATTACGAGCATATCTTCACAATCCGCAGCATAAGCCGCAAATCCTGCATTAAATTCCTCTAGAAACAATGTTGAATAATTCTCCACAAACATGTAACATCCTCCGGAGGACTCCGTGGTTAAACTTACGGTATAATTTCCTCCTTCCGTGTAGGTGTGGGTCGGATTAGGCAGATTCGAAGTCGTTCCGTCGCCAAAATCCCAATGCCAGCTATTCGAACCAATAATGTTATTTGAAAAGTCAACTGGATAAGGCGTACATCCAGAAATAGTATCAGATAGGAAAATGCTTACAGTATCTGCTGTTACCGTTACGAAGGAATTAATCTTGGCCGTGTCTTTACATCCATTGCTTCCTGTTGAGACTAGCGACACATCGAATTCCCCACTAAACTGATACGTATGTAAAGGGTTTGGTATGTTTGAAGTATTACCATCACCAAATTCCCATTCCCATGCTACAGCATTTGAATCATTTTTCGTGAAACTTGTTTCAAACGGTGCGCAGCCCATGGGCTCATCAACAGTGAAATCTGTAGTATGGTCTTGAACAGTAATGGGGATAATGATTTCTTTTCTGCAACCAAATTCACTTTTTGCAAGGTATTTTGTCAATCTTACACCTGTATTGTGATAAGCTCTATCCGGCTCAGCAAGTGCAGATATTGAAGGTCCAGGTGCACCCGCCCCGAATACCCACCAATGGGCCGTTGTATTCGTACTATTATTAGTAAAATGAACCACAGTTCCTGCGCACACAGTATCCATTGAAGGAACAATTTCAGGATTTGGAAGCTCGGCTACAAAAACAGAGTTAGGAATCGTTCTATTTGCTGCACAACCTTGATAATTAATTATCTGAAGATTGATGTCATACGAACCTACAGTGTTGTATTGGACCACCGGATTATTCGCAGTATCGGTTATACCATTTCCAAAGTCCCACAAAAACGAAATAGCCTGGATGTTGGAATCTGGGAAAAATTGAATTTCATCTCCTAAACAAATTATGCTATCTCCATTTCCAGAATTCAACTCCTCCCAGTAGAAAGAAACAGATGATGAACCAAAATTTTCAACAAAACCAATTTTCGAAAGAGTGTCCATGCACCCTGAAGAATTGGTTGATATTAGAGATACGTCAAAAATTCCGGATGCCCCGTAGGTATGAGATGGGTTAGACAAAATTGAGGATGCACCATCTCCAAAATCCCATATGCTAGTAACAGCACCTGGTGTAAGATCCTCAAATTGATAAGCATAATTAGAATCACAGGAAAAATTTTGATCAACCGAAAATTCAACTTCAGGAGACGGATCTATGGTAATGATGTTTACCATTTGATTCACGTCTGAGCAACCTACGGAATTCGAGGCGATTAATGTAACTGTATAGGTCCCAGCGTCTGTGTACGTATGAGTTGGAGAAGCTAAGGTTGATGATCCGCCATCACCAAAATCCCATAAATAATCTGAAGCATTAGCCGAAGAATTGGAAAAGCTAACCAAATTATTGGTGGCACAGCTTCCCGTCTGCGACAAGGAATAATTAGCAACGGGATCTGCCAATACCTCAATATAATTGCTCATAACGATCGTATCTGTTAAACCTGCAGTTGACGTTGCAATTAACAATACTGTATAAGAACCTGGAGCCAAGTAGACGACCGTAGGATTTTCAACCGTAGAAATAGCGCCATTACCAAAATCCCATGAATAAGAAACTGCACCGGTCGATTGGTTGTCAAATGATACACTCAGTGGTGAACAGCCAACGTTCACTGAAGCACTAAGTCCGGCCACAGGAGACTGAGCTAAAGATCGCAGTGGCAAAAAACTGATCGCAACAAATAAAACTAATAGTAGGTTTCGTGTCATTCTTAAATTATACTTTACGAACAATGCAAACTTCGACATCTTATTAAATATAGGCAATAGTCACTTTCCCAAATGCCTAGTTTAATTTCCAAACAGGACATAATTTCAATTAGCGCTCATGCCTACCTTTTACATCACGAATCGAATCAGCTACATTCACTAAATCGTTGAAGAATACGATTTTCATTGGAACAATATGCAAGAATTTCAGTATAAGGGGATGAATTGCCCTTACATATTTTATGTAACGTGGCTAATCGTGAAACTAACTTGGAGCAGCCAACTACAGCACCATTTAAACAAATTGATACAGCAAATATTGATGCTGTGCCCTTTCCGGTAATTCTTCTGGATCGCAGAAATCATATTACCTATGTAAACAAGACCGGATCTCAATTTTTAAGTAAATTTCAAGAAGAAGGTGCAATTGGAGCCGACTTTGTTGATGTATTCGAGCGCATTTCTAGAACAAGCAAGCTCAATCATCAAAAACTACAGGATCACTTAGATTCAAACGAAATTGGGCAGCTACAATTACACTGGAATTTCAAGCAACACGGGAAAGCAACGGTATTTGTAGATCGTATTTCTAGTGGAAAAGAAATCACCACTCAGCTGTTTATACAATTGGGAATCCCTGATGCTACGCAGCTGGAAGCAACGTTTACAGAACTATTCTTAAAGGACAGGGACCCAGTGCTTATAATCAATAAAACCAGAGATCGCATCCTTGAATTAAACGATGCCTTTATCAAACAAATCGGCTATACCCGAGGGGAATTGATGAACAAGCCTATTAGCAAAATCGAAAAAGAAGTCTCTGATCAGTTGATACATAGTATCGGTGATGAAATACAAAAAAAAGGCACTTCAGATTTCCAGCAAACGCTTATTCATAAAGATGGAAGTCATATCCACCGTAACGTGAGTGCAAAGATTGTGCGATTTCAAGATGATGAGTGCTATCATTACCATTACTCTGAAATTGAGGAAAATAAGGCGTCGGAAAATCATATATTCTCCAGAACCAATTTGTTAAATAACGTTATTCAACAATCTACAGAAGCCGTACTTGTAGCCGACAATGACCTGAACATACTGATTTGGAACGAGAAAGCAACAGAACTTCTGGGAATCGGCTCATCAAAAGACAACAAACCCAGTTGGAGCGAGGAATATGAGCTATACAATATCGATACAGTAACTCGTATTAGTGAGGAGCACCTGCCTCTGACAAGGGCAATCAAACAGGGAATCACAAGTAGAAACAGCGAAATATATATCAAGGATACAGACATGTACCTTTCCGTAAACGCAACTCCGTTGTACGATGAAGAGTTTATTCAAATTGGCGGAATGGCGGTTATCAGTGATATTACTGCTATGAAAAAAGCAGAAATTTCAGTCAAAAAAAGCGAGCAAAAATTTCGAAACTTGTTTGAGAACAACAATGACGGAATTTACATTGTAAACAGAAAATCTTCCATAGTAAAGCAGGTCAATAACAAAGCTGCGGAAATATTGGGTTATACCACGGATGAATTGATTGGTAATTCAATCGAAATTGTAAACACTGCTTTTGATCGAATGCAAAAAGATTGGATTGAAGAGGAATTGGAAAAACATGGGAAGGTTACATTCGAGCACAAGTACCGCAAAAAATCAGGCGATCTCCTACCGGTTGAAGTTAGCGCGAAAATCGGTGAATATGAGGGTAATGAAGTGATTCAATATCAGGCCCGAGATATTTCAGCACGAATTAAGGCAGAAGAAGATTTCCAAAGGTCGTACAAAGAGATACTTTTTACCCAGAGTCTATTAAAAGCCGGTGACCAGGGCAAGAGCTTCGCTCAACTAAACAAAAAAATTCTAGATGGAATAGCAGAATTGATTCAACCTTCTGCTAGCCGATTGTACAGTTACGACTCTAGAGAAAACAAGCTTACTATTGAGGCTGAATATCTAAATTCCAAGAATAGGGACACATTGGAGAATCTCGCAAAGGTCAAAATTAAGACCGTTGTACCAGACGTTAAAACCAACTCATTTTACTTACAGCTTCTCGAAAATAAAGAACCTCTGATTATTGATTCCCAGGAAAACAAAGAGAAGTTCATTGCAGAACATACCAGTAAAAAATCACTAAAAAAATTAGCTCCTAAGATTATCAAAATCTTAAATATCGAGGTATTTGTATTGCTACCAATTATGTTCGGTCCTGAAGTTGGTAGCATTATCTCTTTTACACTTAACGAAAAACCATCTAAAGAGAAGCTGGATATTATATTCAGATATCTTCAGCAGGCAAATAATGTATTGAATAAAATACGTTTTGAAAGCGACCTCAAGATATCAAATGACAAATACACAGATCTTGTTGACAACCTGAAAGACGCGGTTATTTCATTGAACAAAGACGGGGTTATTTCTCTTGCAAATAATGCTGCCCAAAAATTGTTTGGGTACAGTCAAAAAGAGTTACTAAAAATCAAACTCACGGATCTAATGCATCCTGAAGACAAAGAGAATGTTGAGAATTTCTATTCGAAAGTAACACCGCATGACCCTAATGCAAATTACATCAGCAGAGTCATTGACAAAAAGGGCGAAACAAAATACATTGAAGTAAGTTCAACAGCGGTATTTAATGAAGATGAGGAATATTTAGGTTCTCGTGATATTGTTCGAAACATAACGTCCAAGAAGTTGCAAGACAGGAACAAACAGGTGCAACAAGGCTTATTAGAAAATGTGGCTAAAGGAGTCGAGTACAACCTAGTCGTTCATCAGGCTTTACTTGCACTGGAAGAGGTCCGATCCGGTGATGTACTTGCAGCTGTATATTCCTACAATAGAATAGAAAAAAGGTTTAGTTTATTGGGCTGTAATTCAGGTAATGAAGAAGCATTTTTTGAGAATCTGGAATTTGAAGGATTGTATCCAAAAGACCTGATAAAAGAAAACACGAAAGGAGATTATGCCAGATTTACATTGGGTGAAAATCAGACTTCTGAAAAATATTCAAAAATTGGATACGCCTTCCCTACGGTATCTCGGCATCTTGGTATTCGTGGTATCATCTTGCTGATTTTCAATACTGAAAAAGAAATCACAATCAAAGAAGTCGATTCTGTAAATACAATAAACAACATTCTTAAAATTTCAATTGAGCATCACCAAAGCAAAGATGAAATCAAACAGTTTACAGAGAATCTGGAAGGTGCAGTCGAAAGACGTACCGAAGAGTTGAGAAACGAAATATTTGAAAGGAGGATCATTGAAAAGGAGCTGGAAAGATCAAAAGACCTTGCTGAAAGTGCCAGTAATGCAAAAACGAACTTCTTAGCTAATATGAGCCATGAAATTCGCTCTCCATTGAATGCAATACTTGGGTTTAGCCAGATTATGAAGGGTATCTCTGAAAAAGAAGGGTTCTCAGCGAAATCAATCAGCTACATGGAAAACATTGAAATGAGCAGCAAGAATCTTTCCGCCATCATCAATGACATTCTTGATCTAAGCAAAATTGAATCTGGAAAACTAGAGTTGGATAATGAGGACTTTGAACTGGAACAGATCATCAAAAATGTATACCACCTCAACAAATCAGCAGCGAAAGAAAAAGGATTAAAATTTAACTACACCATCGATGACAGCCTGCCCAAATTTATCTATGGTGATCGGACAAAACTCATGCAAGTATTGATGAATTTGACTGCCAATGCAATTAAGTTTACAGAACGAGATAAGGTGGTTAAAATTCATGCTCAAAAACAATCCCAAAACCTTGTGTTCCTTGTGGAGGACGAGGGTATTGGCATTGATTCAACTCGACTCGAAAGCATTTTCGAACCTTTTGAACAAGAAGACACTTCAGTAACACGCGAATTTGGTGGTTCCGGCTTAGGACTTGCAATTTCTAAGAGTATTGTGAAGTTGATGGAGGGAATCATAACGGTCAAAAGCACCAAAGAAAAAGGATCTGTGTTTAAAGTAACCTTGCCTTTAGTGGTCGGAAAGACCGTTGAGAAGCTCCGCCAGCAAAAATTTCAAAATTACAACGACATTCAATTTGATGAAAACTTCAAAGTACTTCTCGTTGAAGACAATGTGCTGAATCAGGACCTCGTTGGCGCATTGATGGAGCAGATCAATGTCGAATTAATCATTGCAAACAATGGTTTAGAGGGAATAGAATTTGCTGAAAAGCACATGCCAAGTACTATTTTGATGGATATGCACATGCCCGGCATGGATGGCATTGAAACGATCAAGAGAATTAAGGACAATGACAAAACAGCCCATATTCCTATTATCGGCTATTCCGCAGATGCATTTGCGGAAACCAGAAAGAAGGCATATGAAACCGGTGTTCTTGACTACCTGACAAAACCACTCGACTTGAATAAATTGCTATCAGTGCTCAACCGATTTGGTAGATCACCAAATATCGAATTGGATTTTGGTTCAGGCACAGACGATCAAGATCAGATCTCTCCAAATAGTCATATAAACATTCCAGAAGAACACAAAGAACATATTCTGAACCATATAAAAGATATGCAAAGCATTGCCATTTTTGAGTCTGAGAAGCTGCTTGAAAAATTAAATGACCTAATGGCCTATTCAGATCAGCATAATATTGATCTATTGAATAAAGAAAAAGCCATTTCTGATGCAATTTATGACGGGGATGAAAATCAACTGAACAGCGAATTAAACAGCTTACTATGAGCAAGGTATTGGTTATAGATGACGATAGAATGGTAATTCAGCAGATCTCTGAACTGGTAACTGCATTCGGACACAAAGTTTCTTTTGTTCCCAAACCAAAATTTGCTATTCAACGGCTGGAAACAGAAGAATTTGATCTTATCCTACTGGATATCAATATGCCTGAAATAAATGGTATTGATTTGTTAAAATCAATCAAGAGTAATCCCGAATGGGCAAATATACCGGTGGTTATGATTACCGGTGAAGGAGACAATAATACGCTAATTGAATGTTTCGAGCTTGGCGCTAGTGATTATGTAGAGAAGCCAATTATTCCTGCCGTTCTCAGAGCAAGAATTAACGGACTCATTAAATCAAGAGAGCTAGCTAAGTCTGAATTGCGCCTAAAAGAGCAAGAGGCGTTACAGTACAAATTGAGATCATTGATCTCGCAAATGAATCCGCATTTCATCTTCAACATCATGAATTCTATACAATTTCATGTAATGGAAGAAAACAAAGAGCTGGCCATTGAAAGCATTGCAAAATTTTCTGAACTGGTGCGGACCTCTTTAAACAACTCTGATAAAGAATTTATTCGTTTAAACGAAGAAGTTGGATTTTTAACCACCTACCTTAATCTCGAAATGGATCGATTCAGAGGCGAGCTGTTTTTTAACATAGATGTGGCTGATGACATTGACACCGAAGACATTTTAGTACCCCCCATGCTTTTGCAACCGTATATCGAAAATTCAATCGTTCATGGAATAGGAAACAAAGAGGGAAAAGGACATATTCAAATCAATTTTACCCGAACAAAACAAGTATTGAACTGCGAGATCATTGACGATGGTGTAGGGCGAGAGAAAGCAAAGGAACTAAAGCAATTGAAAATCGGAAGTCACGAATCGAAAGGCATGTCATTGACCAGTGTTAGAATGGAAATGCTCAATAGTAAAGTGGGAAAAGGGTTCAATGCGAAAGTAATGGATCTCGTATTGCCTGATGGAGCGCCTGAAGGAACCAAGGTAGTCGTTACGATGCCTTTGATCTCAGAATGGGATTTGGATGATGGGTAAACAGATAGTAAAAAATGGAAACCAACAAAAAACTACAGCATGCTTAAAGCCATAATAGTAGACGATGAAGAAAAAAATCGAGAGGGTCTTGCCAGAATGATCGACCAGTTCTGCCATGATGTTGCTGTCGTGGGCAAAGCTGAATCGGCATCTGCTGCAAAAAAAGCAATTCAAGAACACCAACCCGATCTTGTATTTTTGGATATTGAAATGCCAGGAGGAAATGGATTTAGCCTTTTGGAAGAAATGCCAAACCCGAATTTTCAGGTAATTTTCACTACTGCTCATGCCGATTATGCAATTAAAGCCATCAAATTTGCGGCATTGGACTATCTCCTAAAGCCAATCAACATAAATGAACTCAAAACAGCAGTTGAGAAAGCAATCATCAATATGAATGCTGCGCAAGATGGATCCTTACTGAAGAAGAAGATCGAAGTGCTGAAAGACAACCGGAAAAATGAAGGATTTGACTTTGAGAAAATCGCTCTTCCAACATCGGATGGAATTGATTTCTATGAAATTAGGGAAATATTAAGATGTGAAGCTGACCGAGCCTACTGCAAATTTCACATGTTAAATGGACAAAAAGTAGTCGTATCCAAACCGTTAAAGGAATTTGAAGACCTTTTGGAAGAATGTAATTTCTTTCGTGTACATAAATCAAATATGATCAACCTCAACCAGATCAAAAAATATGTGAAGGGTAAAGGCGGATACCTCATCCTCTCTGACGACTCGCACGTAGATGTTTCTGTTCGAAGGAAAGAAGCATTGATGGATGTGCTTTCCAACCCCATGCCATAAAGGTTAGGCGCATATCAACATAGTGCGTCACTCGGAGAATTGATTATTTCGGAAGTTAAATGTTCCGTTTCGGAAATAACCGTGTATTGTTTCTTTCATGCGAACGTACATTTGGATATACAAAATTCGAAACGACATGAAAAAATATATCCTAGTAACACTTTTCGCAATCGGCCTGATCAACGCCTCAATTTTAGCAAGCTCTCCAATCAATGAAGAAAACGAAAATAAAAAAACCGTTTACAACATTGAAAAGGCAAATGCAACCTATGCAGAGGGCCAAATCTACTTCAATATTACCATGGATTATGAATTGGAAAAATCCATGTATTCCTTGGTTCGAGTGAATGCGGACGGCAGCATTGAATCTATCGGAATCAAAAATGGATTCGTCAATTTGAATCAGCTACCTCTTCGTTATTCATTCAAAGATGGTGAAGCTCCAACGGCTGACACAGAATACGAATTGTACAGAATTGGTTCTGAATCTGCACTGATCGCTGCATGGGAATTCGATGCAGCAACGAAATCCATAAAATCAACTACGGTGGATTCTTCTCTATCCCAAAACATTTTGAAATAAAAAAACAACACATGCACATTGAGTAAGCTTTAACCCTGAATAATCTGATCACAATTCCTAAAAGTCCGCTCTCAAGCGGACTTTTCTATTTTTTAGAATGGACAGCTCTACCCTACTTGCTCATCCACTAAATCCTAACCCCAATAAGACATATATCGTCTACTTGCTCAAACTCTCCTTTCCATTTTTCAAAAGAATAGTCCAGACTAGTTCGTTGCTGCTCCATAGGTAAATTGCTGCTTTTGGCTATGAGCTCCCGAAATGGCTTGTACTTGAATTTCTTACCGCGCTCACCACCAAACTGGTCTGCAAAACCATCGGTAAATAGGTAAATTGAATCCCCCTTTTCAAGTTGTATGGAGTGATTGGTAAAAGGCTTTCGGTGCTCGTATGCTCCCACCGGTTGTTTGTCACCCTTGATCTCAATTATTCCTTCCACATCATTGGAGTTTTTCTTGGAGATCCATAACGGATTATTGGCTCCTGCAAACTCAACCAGATTCGTTTCTCTATCCAATGAACACAATGCGATATCCATACCGTCTTTTACTCCTGTTCCATCCGCCTCAAATGTCTCGATAACAATGTCTGTCAGACGATCCAAAATATCAGCGGGTTTAGAAAGATCAAATTCTTTAATACATCGGTGAAGACCATTCGAACCAACCACACTTACCAATGCGCCGGGAACACCGTGCCCGGTGCAATCCACTGCAGCAATAAGAACTTTGCTCCCTTTCGAAGCCATCCAGTAAAAATCTCCTGAGACAATGTCCTTTGGCTTATACAAAACAAAGATATCTTCGAACTTTTCCTCCATCTTATTGATAGTAGGTAAAATAGCCTGCTGAAGTCGTTCCGCATAATTAATGGAATCCACGATCTCATTGTTCTTTTCCTCCATCAAATCTTTCTGTAACTTCAATTCCTTGGTTCGTTCTGCTACTTTATTTTCGAGGTTGGCATTAATATCTTTCAAGTCCTGCACAAGGTCGTGTATAGAATCACGCATACTTTTGAAGCTCAATGCCAACACGCCAATTTCATCTGCCCGTTTCACACGAATTTTAGCATCCAAATTTCCTCCCGCCAATTCTTTCGAGCTTTTTGTTAAGGCTTTTATCGGTTTCGTAATCCCACTTGAAAACAAAAACGATACGATAATGATTACCAGAATCAGAATGACGAATACAAATACGATTGAATCACGTAAGTGGCCTACGGCAGCAAAAGCTTCGTCTTCATCAATATCACTCAGTATCACCCAATCCAACCCTTCAATCGCCAATGGTTTGTACGCTGACAAAACACTTACACCCCGATAATCCTCATAGATTCGAGTATCCGTTTCCCCACTCTGCGCATGCATCGTTCCTTCCGTTCGTACTGTTTGCAACCCTACCGTACTGTTGAAGTTCCGAATCATTGCAATCGTATCTTCCGAAACCCCAATTTCCTCTATCATCTTTAAATAATGTTTTCGGTCTTCGATGAGAAATCTAGATTGATTACGCAGTGTCAGATCATGTCCCACAATGTAGGTTTCTCCACTCTCCCCTAGCCCAACCTTTGACCAATCCTCCCGGCTTGTCATAATGTTGTTGATCTTATCAATCGGCATTTGAAAAACCAGCACCCCAATGCGCTCGTCTTTGTCGTAAATCGGAGAAGCAATAAAAGAAGAGGGTTGGTTGTGTGAAGGTTTATACGGTTCAAAGTCTACAATCGATATAAAATTCTTTTGATCAGAGCCGATTGCTGCTCTATATACTCTGGAAAAATTAGTTGTTCGGAATGGCCCGGTCAACAAGGAAGTTGAAAAATCTACTTCTTTGAAAACAGAATACACTATATCACCCGATTCATCGTCAATCAAAAACAGGTCATGGAAACCAAATTTCTCCAAAAAATTGCGGAAAATGGGATGGTAATGCTCATGTGCCGTATTATAGGATGAGCTGTCTGGAAGTGAAGTCAAGAAATGCTTGTTATCGGGCGGGTTCGGATTGGAAGAAATATAAGCTTGCTGAAGCCTTTTCGTTCTTTCATCGGTAGGCCAAAAATCTTCAAGAATGGCAACTTGTTTCACATTTGGATTGAGCTCTGGCAGAAACTCCGTTTCATAGTATGTTTTCAGCTCTTCTTCCGCTTCATCTGAATGCGGGATTTCAGAATCAATTTTTTCAAACCCGCTTTTGAATTCTTTCATGGCTCCAATAACAGAGTGATTCTCGGAAAAGGTAACCACCTGGCTTCTTATTTCATGAAAGTAATCTTCAATCTGCGCAGCTTTCATTTCACGCACTGCAGTCAACCGATTGAATGATTCTTTTTCGAGTGAATTTTTAGCTTGATGATAGGACAAATAGCCAATAACTGAGATCGACAAAAATGCAATCGTAAAGAACAAAATCGTTAATCTCAAGCCTATTTTCATGATGCGTGTTTAGATAGAATAAATATAGTATTTCATTGAATAATTTGGAGAAGTATCAACAATCAGACCATTAATTTATGCTGAAAATCACAGGGAAATATGAATCTCAGCATTGTATTTATCCGTATTGAATCACAGATAATTTACCTCTACTAAAACTTTACAATACTTTTACTAACTCTTTGGTTTGTAGTTTGTAAGATTAGATGATAAACACCTGGCTCTAAGCCGGATGCACTCAGGTTCATATAATTCAATCCTTTGATCGCCGTTTGAATTTCATCCTTGTACACCAATTGTCCAAGAGAATTAAGGATTGACATCCGAACTTGAGTATTTTCAAACAGATAATACTGTACAACAAACTGATCATTAAATGGATTTGGATATACTCCAAACACAGCTATTTCAGACTCAATACCATCGCTTAACGGCACATCCGGATCTTCAGGGGCATTTATACAATTGTACCCCAAACTCGCCGAACTAAAACCCGATGCTTGATTTAAATGGCGCTCACCATCATTTACGTACCAGCCATCGGCGTAGTAATCGCTTGTAGTTTGAGTTGTGATGTCCGTAAGGTAATACCAGTCGGCTTGTGTCCTTTGTTTGTTGATATCGAGGATCATATAACCATTCTCGGTGAGATCAATGTATTTCATGTGATCATTCTCAAACTGAATGGTAGATGCTGGAACAGAAAACGGAAAACCCGGACTAGTTACAGAGGTAACAACAAATTCAACACCAACAGATCCGGAGCCGGTGCTGGCATCATATCCCGAACCAGGCAGATCATTTGCCCACGAGGTATGAATATCGCCCGTTAACACCACAAAATTATCAATACTGTTGTTGATGATGTGATTCTGAAGCTGAGTTCTTTCCCAATTGTAACCATCCCACTGATCGTTATTTAACGGGCTTCCAAACAATTCTAACGGTGCCATCATAACCTGCTGCCCCAAAATATTCCACTGTGCGGTAGAATTGTCCAATTCGTTGGTCAACCAGCTGTATTGTGTGCTGCCCAATATTGTTCTGGTAGAATCATTACTTCCGGCAGACTGTTCTGTGCGACCTTCAAGACGTGTATCACAAAAATAAAATTTGGCCAAATCACCGTATTCAATTGACCGATAGATACTACCACTTCCGGGAACCGTTCGTATGGGCATCCACTCGTGATAGGCTTGTTGAGAATAAGCTTTTCTGTCCACCCAAAGTCCTTCAGCTCCTTCGGTATGATTTTCAGCACCATCCTTATAGGAATCGTTCGCCGACTCATGATCATCCCATACAGTAATAAATGGATACTGCTGATGTAAGGAACGAAGATCATTGTCTAATTTGTAGTGGGAATGCCTCACTCTGTAGTCAGTTAAAGTAATGATCTCATTCACCGGCTCATTATCCCGACCCGCAATATTAGCTGAGTATCCTCCGGCACCGTATTCATAGATGTAATCCCCTAAGTGCAAAACAGCGCTAAAATCATTACGCTGAACCAATCTGGCATATGCGTTAAAGTATCCGTGTTCATAGTTAGAACAAGATACCACTGCAAATCGCAAACTATCCACATCCCCAACAGGTGCAGTAAAGGTCCTACCCGCGATTGAATACCGGTTCAATGCATAAAAGTCATAGTAATAACAACCATCGGGCGACAAACCTGAGGCATCCACCTTAAAGGTCCAGTCTTTTCCTTCATTGGTATAGCCCGAGCCACTTGCAACAATGGTACTCATCGCCGTATCTGTAGCTACCCGCCAGTTGACCTGTATCGAATCTGAGGATGAAACCGTAGAGTCCGGTGTCACTCTGGTCCATAGGATTACTCTGTCCGATAATGGATCACCGGAAGCTACTCCATGGTAAAAGGGCTTTAGAGCGGGAATCAAACCAGACCGATCCGTCTGCTCCTGGGAAATGGTAACTATTGCTATTGCCATAAATAGGCAAACCATGTTAAATTTTGCTTTCATCTAATTCTGAATAATGATTTTCTTTACCGCTCGTTCATTGTTTTGTATCACCTCAACTATGTAGGTACCCGGTTGAAAGGAAGAGCTTAAAGAAAGGCAATTGATTTTGTCCGATAAAACCTCACTCTGCACTAAACGCCCATTTATGGTAAACAAATTAACCACCATATCGTCCTTACCATTGTGTGCACTGACAAATAGATAATTGCTAGCGGGATTGGGATATATTTCAATATCCAGGTGATCATCTTCTGTTACCGTCAAAGGCCCGGAGACGTTAATATAGAGCTTCGCAGATTTAGAAGGAGAAGTGTCAAATGAGTAAGCAGATCGTGTACCTGTTCCTTCAAAAATAAATCCCATACTGTTACCCGGCACCCAACCCGGTCTATCAATGATCTCCTGAATGATTGAAGACAGATCATCCGTTTGGGTATCTGGTCCAATTTCCTCAGAGCTCCAACCGTTGGGCGACCATGTCACACTCGCGCCGGTTCTTGTCCGGCTGGAAATGTCATTTGAGCTACCCGAAAAGCTAGATGGATTATCGTCATCCTGGCCATAAATTGTCATGCTTGCACCGCTGCTTTGTGACTCGTCAGCAGTAAACTCGATATAAGCGCTGTTCACAATAGCACCATTCGGAATATCAATCCCCTGAAAACGCAAACCCAACCACTGGTCTTCATCTGACAAAGGCCATGGCCATTCTTCAACACAAAATTCCAAGTCTGCACTGGTTAAATCCACAGAACCATCACTCTTGTATTCTTCTGCATCATCATCAGATGCCTGAATTTGGGAAGTAATGTCCATGTCACCAACGAATATTTTAATATCGTCTGAAATGTTATGTATGCCTTCATTGTCAAAAGCCCAAGCCGTAATGATATAGGATCCATCAGAAGGCATCGTCCAATCCAAGGAATAAGGGAAACTATTATCGGTTCCTATCGGTGTATCGTTGATAAAAAATTCCACATAATCAACCGACCCATTTGTATCCACTGCATCAGCAGTAATGGTTACCAACTGAGGAGCCCCAAAATACTGATGATGATACGGGTAGGTCACATCAACCATTGGTCGGCCCAGATATTTGTTGTTGACCAGATACGCGACGGGACCGTTCGATGGATTCCAAATGTCCAAATTTGCTGGTGGAGTAAACCGATCAGAGTTGAGTACTTCTCCAACAGAAGCAGCATTATCCGTATTGATGGTCCTGATCTGAACCGTATCGCGCTCTACAATGATCCAATGAAAAGAATTAAAACTTCCTGCATCCCTTGTCCATGATTTACTATCGTCGTTCGTTCGAAGAGGAACACCCCACCCTCCTTCGCCAATATAAATCGTACCGTTAATGTCTTCTCTTTCAAAACCTTCCTCGCTGGTAGCGCTCGTGGATGGTTCCACCGGCCAAGTAATCTTAGTATCGTGACTGTCGCAGTCTAAAACAAGCCTCACGCCATAGTCATAGAAAAGCTGCGCCCAATTGTTGTACTGGTCATTTCCTTCGGGTTCAGAAGAAACATGAGGCCGCATGGGCTGATGGTACTGAGCGAACTTCCAATCCACATTATCTCCAGTAGCAATCAGATCGGCCTCCAACCAGCTTCGCTGAGTTCCTCCCATAGCTACTTCGGTATTCAACGAATACAACCTAAGGAGGTCACCCCCCAAGTTTATTGCGTAATATTCATCACTGGAAGGTGTATCAAATAGATCATACAATTCCTGACCTAGATATTCATGATTGCCTCGCGCGACTATTATTGGACTCATTCGGCCATCTGATGCAATAGTTAGCTGCCAATCGTCAAACCATGCTTCCCATTCAAGGTCAAGATCTAGCCAGGTAAAATCGCCCGCAAACATAATTGCATCCGGCTTGAGCTTAGCAACCAGTTCATTGGCATTCTCCCGAGCTGAATTGTCCAGGTAAATTCTGGAATCTCCGCCAGCGATAAGCGAAATGGGATCATTACTGTTATAAGGCAGTGTCTTGAACCACATGCGTTGGCTCGTACCATCCGAGTCATTGATCACAAAATAGTATTCCGTATCGGGCAATAATCCGGTTAATCGAGCAAAACAGTTGTCCATTCCCTTAGCGGAAACTTGCCGATCAATACCATGAGTGAAGGGATAAGATGCGAAAGCCGTACCAAAATCTACTGGCCCATAATGCACCATTGCGCCCGACCCTCCGGTTTGCTCCCAACCTATCGTCATAGCTGTTGCTGGATCGTCATTCACCGCAATTCGGTACCTTCTGTTGGTAGCGAAGACACTCACTACCATAGAGACCATCAACACAACAAGTCCAATTCGTTTCATAAATTTGCTTCTACCCGGTTTATCTGCAAATAGACTATTTATTGCAAAAAAGTAAAATTACTACTTAGCTTGATCAATTGCAACAACGCAACATCATAATACTATTGCGAGTTTCTGCGGCCGCTATTTTTATAAGTCAGGCGTGGGAATGTCTTCGTTGGCACACAAAAATCAACAACGTTTTACTGGATCCTCAACGATTTGGGCGGATACTTGAATGGTTCTACGGAACCAGCCGTCAGGAAATCTATACTTCCAAAATGGCAGAAGGAGCTATTGTTGCGGCTGATAACCTAATGGGAGTTCTATGTTTGGGCGCGGCTGTTGCTACCGTATTCATTTCCAGCAAATTCAGATTTTGGAAGTGGTTTATTTATCTCGGAACAGGTGTACTCTGCCTAATTTGCCTCGCTGAATTTTATGATAAAAATTTTCGCATCGGTCAGCTACTTGAATATTCTGCCCGACTGTCTGCCCCGCTCTTTCTCGTCACATCAACGAGAATACACAATTCGAATCATTTCATTCTATTAATGAAAATTGCTATTGGTATAACCTTCATCGGGCATGGGCTTTTTGCTGTAGGGTATTATCCGCAACCCGGACATTTTGTGGACATGATGATCAAGGGTTTTGGAATGCAAGAGGAATTGGCAAAATTTCTTCTAATCGGCTTTGGTGTGTTGGATTTTCTTTTTGCTATAGCCATTTTTATTCCTTCGATAACTAAACCAGCATTGTTCTACGGTATTGCTTGGGGTTTTGCGACAGCATTAGCTCGAATTACAACCAACTTTCATTTCGAATTTTTTGAGAATTCACTGGAACAGTATTTACACGAATTCATGATCCGAACACCTCATTTTGTTCTTCCTTTGGTGTTGTTGATCTCGGGCAAAAAGGTTGATACTACTCTTTTCCAATCACGAGGAACTGGCGAGTAATTGACCTTCCGGAGTGGTCAATTATAGTTAACGTATGCTCTCCGGGCTTAGGCTGACATACCTGTTGATGAATACCGTTAGTTTCTCCGAGATATTGATCATCGAGATGCCAAAATAAGGTGGCTTTGCTTTCCCGGTGTTTCGCTTCAAAGATTGTATTGCCCTTCTTCTCGTCAAATGTAAGAGGGACATAAATCGTACTCTGCTTTTTTGGATAAATCAGCGCAATTGGATTGTCCTGTTCAGAATCACAATCAGAACGAAATGGCGGTAAAGATTTAAATTTGGGATGTTTTGTCTTGTAGTACGATTCGACGATCGGTTGCAGTACCAGCCTCGTTGCCGGCACCATTTCGTGCACCATTTCACAACCTCCATGAACCCTATAACTTCCGGTTTTATCAAGATAAATGGTTTGATGATACGGGCATACTGTCGTTTTGAGGCAGGTAGAAGGTACCAATACCGTATCCACATTTTCACAAATTTGAGAAGCCCTGTGTCCGCTTTCTCTGCAAATCATCGCGGTGGACATATTATCGAACGGTTTTGGAAACCACTCCGCCTTCGGGAGCCGATCGAACACATCAAACAAAATAGGTGCTGCAGCTTTTACACCCACCAGCCCGGGTCGTCCTTCTCCGTCAGCGTTACCAACCCATACACCAACCACGTATTTGCGGGTAACCCCGATTGCCCAGGCGTCTCTGAATCCAAAACTCGTTCCTGTTTTCCAGGCAATGCGCTGACTGGTTTCGAAGGTTTGCCAATTTGCATCATCATCGGGTCGAGCAACCTCAAGCATCGCATTAAACGTTTCCCAAACAGCACTTGGCTCAAGGAAATAATCAAACGATCCTTTTTCTTCTCGATCTTGCAAACTCGAAAAGCCAACCGGCTCATTCGGAAAGCCAATGGCATAATCATTTAAGATCGTGCCCATATTTCCATAGGCTACGCATAGATCCCATAGCTTGGCCTCCGCCCCTCCTAAAATTAACGCCAAACCGTAATCCGAAGATGGTCTGTGGATGGTCGTCAAACCCATCTTTTTCAATTGATTGTGAAATTTTGGAACTCCGTACTCTTGCAGCATCTTCACAATTGGCACATTCAATGATCTGGACAATGCGCGTCTGGCCGGTACTGCACCATCAAACTGTTCGTTGTAATTTTTTGGTGCATATCCTGATAGAATCATTGGAACATCTTCAACCAACATATCTGGTAGAATTGATCCTTCGTTTAGCATTCCTGCATACAAATAGGGTTTGAGAATACTACCCGTGCTTCTTGGGGCCTGAATTACATCCACATGGCTGCCATGTTCGGGGTCCTTGTTCTTTACATTTCCTACGTAGGATTCAACGGTTTTATTTTCAAGATCAAGAACAAGAACCGCAGCATTGTGGATACCATTTTCCATTAGCCTGCGATGATGTACATTAACGGTATTGATCACATGCTTTTGAATGTCCTTATCAATTGTGGACTGTATTGATTTACCTTTCCAGCCTTTACTTATGAACCGGTTCATTAAATGGGGTGCTAATTGCGGCAGGTTAGGTGGTTTCAGAGGCAATGGTTCCTCCAAAGCCAGCTCATAGTCTACTTCATCCAACTCTCCATTTTCCAATAAACGTCTGAGTAATCGATCTCTCTTCGCTTTTAGTTTTTCCCTGTTCTTACCCGGATGCATCAAGCTTGGAGCATTTGGTAATACAGCAAGCAAACTGGATTCTGCCCAGCTAAGATCGTCAGCAGAGCGGCCAAAATAACGCCAGGCAGCAGCTTCAACGCCTACCACATTTCCACCCATAGGCGCGTTGGAAGCATATAAACGTATAATTTCTTCTTTATTAAAACGCCACTCAAGTCGGGTAGCCATGTACACTTCGATCAGCTTCTCCCAGTACGACCTTGATTTTCCTTTTCGAGATAGTCTGATCGTTTGCATAGTAATTGTACTGCCTCCACTAACGACACGACCTTCTGACAAGTTCTGTTTTACAGCACGAATAAATGCTCGCATACTGATTCCCCAGTGCGTATTGAATTGACGATCTTCAAATTCAATAATAGCTGCTCTAAACTTTTTTGGAACCGAACTACTCGGTGGAAATCGCCATTGCCCGTCGTCAGCGATTCTCGCACCTAATATTGCCCCATTTTTATCCTTCAGCACAGTACATGTGGGCTCATTAAACAGTTGATCGGGCAAGCAAAACGCCCAAACCAAAGCATTTGCAATAAGGACTACGAAAAAATAATACCTTTTACGCCAGATCCAGTTCTTCCATTTTTTTATAATTCTCAGCATAGCAATGTTTGAGCATTTTAAAGGTAAAAACATATTCAGCAATACGAATTATACATTATTAAGCGTTATACTATTCCGATTAAGTGCAGCCTCGTCCTTATATTTGAAATTGCATGCGTAGGTTGATGTTTTTCTCCGTTTTGATTTTCCCTTTGACTAATTGGGGTCAATTGAGCATTACCACCTATTCAGTTGGAGATGGATTGGCGCAATCTCAGGTATATGCCATGCTGGAAGACTCAAGGGGATATATCTGGATGGGAACCCGAGGTGGAGGAATTAGTCGATTTGATGGTCAGAAATTCAAAACATTTTCCACTCAACACAATCTGATCAACAATTATATTTCGGCCTTGTATGAAGACAAATCCGGAAACATATGGATCGGCACAAATGACGGGATAAGCATATATAATGGGATTTCATTTGAAAATATAAGAATCAATGAAAGCCCAAATATGAAAGTAAGTTGCTTTCAGAGAGATGCTATTGGCAATCTATGGATAGGAACATCCGAAGGAATTTACCTGTACAAAGACGGTAAATTCAAGAATTGGTCCAGCATAAATGAAAAATTAGTTGGAAAGTACATTTATGACCTATACGAACACATTGACGGAACCATATGGGCCTGCAGTGACAGAGGAGTATTGCACATGACAAAGGACACTTCACTACTTTATGGGCGAAGCCAAGGATTATCACATTTATCTACGCGACACATTGTCGGCAACGAAACAGGTGTTTTCGTTTCAACGTTCGGAGGAGGATTAAATCTATTCAAGGAAGGTAAATTCTCAATGGTAACGAATGAAGTCGAAAAGCTAAATGACATGTTCCTAGACGAAGATGTAATTTGGCTAACATCACATGAAAAAGGCATCCTTCAATACAATCTCAAGACAAAGCAATCCAAATCAATCACGGTAGAAAACGGTTTGAGCAATAACCATACCCGCATGATCATGAAAGACAGTTGGGGCAATTTTTGGTTTGCTACATCTGGTGCCGG
The DNA here is from genome assembly GCA_913030835.1 of uncultured Flavobacteriales bacterium. Classification (GTDB taxonomy): domain Bacteria; phylum Bacteroidota; class Bacteroidia; order Flavobacteriales_D; family Parvicellaceae; genus UBA10066. The sequence goes on from CAJWDP010000052.1 coordinate 20,583, forward strand.
AGTTAATAAATATTTTGGTCAGGAATTCGAACATATCACAAAGGAAGACTGGTTAGGAGAGGATTACGTGTACGATGTAATGACTGCACAAAATGGAGACATATGGACCAGCTATAGTACAGGCCTTGCCATGAAAAATGAGGATACCACCATTTACTTCCATTCAAGCAATGGGTATTCAGGAGGAAAAGCCCGGGTACTCGAAGAGGATCATCTAGGCAACATATGGATCGGGACCGATGGCAACAGTGTTTTTTGCTACGATGGGGCAGTATTTAAAAAGTTCATCAGAAGCGATGGAATTCCGAATTACTGGATCACCGATATTCTTCAAGATGAATTACTTAACATATGGATTAGCACGGCCGACGGAATTGTGCGTCTTAAACCTATTAATCCTAATGAATACTTATATGAAGCAAAAATTTGGACAAGTGAACTGAACCTTGGCAGAAAAGCAGCTGTTACAGACCTGGAACAGGACAAATTGGGTAGAATATGGTTCGGGTCACGATCAAATGGAATTGGCTATTTGCTCAACGATGAAATTACCAACTTTGGAACAAATAGTGGACTAAGCGAGGCTCAAGTAAAAAGTTTAAAAGTAAGCCCTGATGGTGATCTTTGGATCGGGACAGAAGGCAAAGGCGTAGAGATAGCTAGTGCTCGGGAAGGGATCATCACATTCGACGTAATCAATACAGAAAGCGGGTTAACCAGCGACAACACCTACTTAATTGAATTTGACCAAAAAGGCAATGCCTGGGTCGGTTCTGAAAAGGGAGTGGACCGAATTGAGCTTGGAGAAAACAATATAGTCAGAGATAAAAAACACTATGGAAAAGAGCAGGGATTTAAAGGGGTAGAAACCACTCGAAATGCGTCGTCAATTGATTCGGATGGCAATTTGTGGTTTGGCACAATAAACGGACTGATGAAATATAATCCTGAACAATCCAAAAAGAATTTAATTGCACCCAACCTCAGTTTAACCGGGGTTTCTTTATTCTACAAAGATCTATCAGAGTACGAGGGAATTAATGACAAACTTGGGTCATGGTACCTTGTGAATGACCAGTTAACATTGAAGTATGACCAAAATCACATCTCATTCAACTTCAAAGGGATCAATCAAAAAAATCCAGGAGGAGTTAAATACCAATTTCAGTTGGAAGGGTTCGATCCCGACTGGAGTCCATTGGCAACAAAGAATGATGCGACCTATTCCAATTTATCTCCTGGTAACTACAATTTCAAAGTGAAAGCAGTTAATGAGGACAATGTATGGACAAACGATCCAATTTCTTTTTCATTTTCGATCAATCCTCCATTCTGGCAGACACTTTGGTTTCTCATTGGATCCATCGGCATCGGCATTTTGACACTTTCCTTGCTTATCACCCTTCGCATACGCGCAATTAAGAAAAAAGTGAGATTGGAAAAGGAAACGATTGAGATGGAACGGTCCATGCTCGAATTGGAGCAAAAAGCACTGAGACTTCAAATGAATCCCCATTTTATATTCAATTCCTTAAACTCCGTACAGGCTTTAATCCTGAGAAAAGACCAAAAATCTGCCCGATACTACCTTGCGAAATTTTCAAAACTGATGCGGCAAACCCTGGAAAACTCAAGAAGCCAGCTCATTTCGGTTCGCGATGAAATAAGTGCATTGGAAAATTACCTTGAGCTGGAAAATTTTGGAAGAGAGGAGCCAATCGAATTTATCATCAATATTGGTGAAAATATTGATCCGGACAATGTACTGATTCCCGCAATATTACTTCAGCCATTTGCAGAAAATGCCATCATACACGGATTCAAAGAATTGGAAAGAAAGCCCAAACTGCACGTGGAGTTCTTGTTACAAGATGAAATTCTGACCTGCAGCATTTCAGATAATGGAAACGGCAGAGAACATGCTAAAAAAAGTAAAGCTCAAATAGAGCAGCAGCATAAATCAGCTGCGCTAGAGGTAACACAAGAGCGTTTGAGTCTACTCAATCAAAATGAGGTTAAAAAAGGATTTGAAATCATTGACCTCTATGATGATGGCATTGCCATGGGCACCAAAGTGGTACTTAGAATGAAACTGAATGAACTCTTTTAAATGAATACTTACTTTTATGAAAATGAAAGCGATTATAGTAGATGATCTATCTGATGCACGACTAGCGATTCGGTCGGACGTTGAAGCATATTGTCCCCAGGTACTAATTGTAGGAGAAGCCGATGGCGTAGTATCCGGAGCTAAAATGATCAAAGAGCTGGAACCGGATCTTATTTTTCTGGATATCCAAATGCA
>CAJWDP010000053.1 GCA_913030835.1 uncultured Flavobacteriales bacterium
ACGTCGGGCACAAAGGATCAATTTAGTAATCCTGTCGTGGTAACTAGACCAAATGAATGTGCTAAGTGAAGTGCACAGGCAACGATATCTCAATAACGCGTAAAAGTTAATTCAATACGTTCACTACTTTGTGCGAAACTTTGACCGCATTAGATTTTAATATCTTTTGTAGTTTCTAATTGTTTTAACTTACTTAAAAGAGCATATTGATTGTCGTCTAGGTCCTTAAAGTTTACTCCAAATAACTTTATATTTCTATTGTTAACATCCATCAACCAGGCAACTTTTTTTAATTCGTTTTTGCCTTTATAGTCTATTTTACTTAAAACATATCGCATAGCATTTAATCTGGCAACCATTTTATTGTTGGAGTTTATAATTACCCAAGGGGATACTATAGTCGATGTTTTTTCAAACATCTGATTCTTGTAGAATGTGTATTCTTCCCATTTTTTGAGGGTTTTTAAATCATTTTCTGAAAGTTTCCAGTATTTTAACTTGTGTTTTTCTCTTAAATGAAATCTCATTTTTTGGGTTGGTTTATTTACAGATAAATAGAATTTAACGAGTATTAACCCTTCATTTATTAATGATTTTTCCCATTCGTTAACGTGCTTTATAAAATATTTGTACTGATTTTTTGTGCAATATCCCATTGTAGGTTGAATCATTGCTCTGGAGTACCATGATCGATCAAAAAAGACAATTTCTCCTTTTTTTGGCAAAGCTTTTTCATGGGTTTTTAGCCATGTTCTATTTTCTTCATCAGAGGGAGCCCCAAGCTCATAAACCCTGAAATGTTTCGGCATTAAATGTTCAATAAATCGTTTAATTGTTGAACCCTTCCCAGCTGCGTCTCTACCTTCCAATATAATGGCTACTCTTTTTTTGTTTTCAACTACCCATTCCTGCAGTTTTAATAGCTCAACTTGTAATCTGAATTTCTCATCGGAATATTGCTTATCAGACAAATTTTTATACTCACTGTTGAAATATTGAACACTCATATAACTAGTATACGACACATAAATTGTTTCTTTATTAAATCAATAACAACCAATGGTTAAGCAAAAGTTAGCGATCATTAATAGGTACATCAGCAAAACGAAAATGAAATTGCTTACCCGGCCAAAACAAATAGCAGATAGACTTACCGTATTAAAGAAAAACAATCCCATATAGTTGCTACCGAAAAACACTGATTTTTTCAGAGTGACACCAACTGAGAGCACTAATGGGGAATGTATCCGAACCTTTCCAAAACAGAAGGGTCTTCTAATTCCTTGGCCAGCATTTGCACAGTTTCAAGGTTTACGTGATCAACATTCAGGTACATCAGCCCATCAAGCGCATTGTTAAACTTTGGATCGACATTGAAGCCAATGATTCTTGCATTTTGCTTTAGGTACTTCTTAAGTAGAATTGGAAGTTTAAAATGTGCTGGCTCCATTTCTTCTATAATGGACTCTAGCTCTTTGATCGACCTAGGTTTCAGAGGAATCTCATTCTTTGAAGACTTATATCTAAACCTGTTTCTTGGAGAAATGAATGCGGCTTTCGCCTTATCATAATACTTCTCCTGTATAAAATCAATCATCAAGGATTTAGAAACTTGGCTGTACTGATTTGATATACTGACTGGACCAATGATGTACTTGAGCTCTTCGTGTTTCATCAGATAGTAGAGTATCCCTTTCCACAATATGAACAAGGCATAGGGGTTCTTTTGATATTCTGGAACAACAAAAGATCTTCCAAGCTCCATTGAGTGCTTCAGAAACCCACCGAATTCGTCCTTAATTCTAAATAAAGAGTGAACGTAGAAACCTCTTTTTCCGAACTGATGATGGATATCTGGTCCATGACCAATTCTGTATGCACCCACAATGTTTTCTTGCTCTGAGTCCCAAATGAACAGATGCCTGTAGTACAGGTCGTATTCATCCAAGTCAAATGGTTTATTCGTTCCTTCATCGATTGCGCGAAAGGATACTTCGCGCAATCGTCCTAGCTCTCGCAATATTTTTGGGATTCGGGATGCTCTGCTACAATACACCTCGAATCCCTTGAATTTGAACAACAAGTCTTCGTTTGGTAAACCGTTCAGCTCTATTATCATGTCGGCATGTGGTATAGGAGGTGCCACTGGAGCCGGCGCATTAAGTCTTAGGTTTTTGTCTCTAAAGAATGAGCTTACTTTAAATGGTTTGCCGAGATAATAGGTCTTAGCTCTAAGGTATCTTCCAAATTCGTTTGTGTCTTCAAATTCCCATTGCTTTTCTACGCTTATCGGTTTTCCGATGCGCATCTTAATCACTTTGTTTTTCTTTTTAAGTAGCTCCAATGGGAGCTGAGCTGTTTGAAGATTCTCATGGAGCATACTCAAAAGCTGAAACATACTGCTGTTCGCACCATGGAAGTAAATTGGGACAACAGGTACTTTTGCTTTTCTAATAAGCTTCAAAGCACTTTTTTCCCAATCCTTATCTGATATTGTTTGCTGTTTCAACTGGAAGGTTGATACCTCGCCTGCTGGGAAGATTCCCACTCCACCATCTGCAGCCAAATGTTCTTTGGTTCTTTTTATTCCTGCATAGCTTCTCACATCAGACCTTCTTCTTTCAAAAGGGTTCACGGCAAGAAACGAATCCGATAACGGATCAAGCTTCTTAAGTAAATGATTCGCTATGATCTTGAAGTCTGGTCGAACTGATTGAATCATCTTTAGAAGAATAAGTCCATCAAGACCCCCATAAGGATGATTGGCAACCACAATAAACGAACCTGTCCTCGGAATTCTTGCCAGCTCTTCATCTGGAATCTCGACCTGAATGTTGAGCAAATCAAAAATCTTATTTAGGAATTCTGAACCCGATGTGCCTTCAAGTCGGTTATATAGATCGTTGATCTTGTCAAGCTTGAGTTGTTTCATTACTCTTTTCGCAAGGAATTCTCCACCAGTTCCGTGAAGATTGGTCGCGTTTTGAATGTCTGAAGTTGTGATGAGTGTCATGGTTATTTGGTCTGTAGGTTAAACTCTAGAAGTAGTTTCTGGAAGATCAGATAGTCGTTTAGATCAGCCAAAACTTCGTCTGAAATCTTTCCGTCTAAATGAAGGTCACTTTCCAGATAATTGAAAATGGTCCATTCGCCTTCGTTGTATTCTAGTGATGTGAGATTCTCAATCCAATCTCCCGAATTAAGGTAGATAACGGTTCCTTCTTTGGTAGTAATATCCTTCTTAACAGGCTGATGAATGTGTCCGCAGATTACATGCGAGTAACCTTTTGTGGCCGCAATTTCTGCAGCCGTACCCTCGAAGTTATTTATATGCTTCACGGCACCTTTAACACTATTTTTGATTTTCTTGGAGAAGGAGACCTTCCCTCTCCCTATCTTTTCTGAAAACCAGTTCACCAAGCTGTTTAGAAGTATAAGTATGTTGTATCCCACACCTCCAAGCTTAGCAAGCCACTTGGAATGTTGCATGGTAACATCGAAAACATCACCGTGAAAGAACCAGTGCTTGTAACCTCCCAGATCTAGCACAGCTTTATTTTCGATCCTGAAATTATTCATTTGGAAACCTACGAACTTTCGAAGTATCTCATCGTGATTACCTGTAATGTAAATGACCTCTTTCTGTTCGCTTATCCAGTTGATTAAATGCTGAACAACCTTCATATGCCATTTGGGAAAGTATCTCTTGGAAAAGTGCCAACCGTCTATAATATCCCCATTCAGAACTACTTTATTTGGATTTATCGATTCCAGGTAGTGCAATAGTTCTTTAGCGTGGCATCCATAGGTTCCTAAGTGAACATCCGATATAACGACTAAATCTACTTTCCGCTTCATCGCAATTGTTTTGGACAAAAATCACATTCTAATTTCTCTTATTTTTTACATTAAGATTACAAGTGAAATACCAAAAAATGAACCCAATGTTAAGCATACTAAATCAAGGTTAAGGTCAACAATTGCCTGTTGAAAACCCCTTTTTGGAGAATAAAGAACAGAATGCAAAGTAGAGATAAGTTCGAGATGGAAGGAGTGGTTATAACATTGGCTAAAAACCATACGTGGTCGTGGCTTCGGGAGATTATTAAAAGTGAAAAAATAGTTTAACTTCGAGAAACAAATTTGGGTAAATGAGCCGCACGGTTCCTAGCCTCTGCCGTTACTTACGTTAATAATCCGTCTATGAACTTCATTAAGAAACTAGTATTGGTAGTTCTCTTACTCCAATTCAATAATCAATTATTTAGTCAAGATGTACAAAAAATAGACGGTTTCGGTATTAACCCTAAAATCGGACCTTCATTTAGCCTTAATTATGGTGGGGGTTCCGTAATGGGTTTAGAGGTTAATATTTTAAAAAATAAGTTTATTTACTCTATAGATTATTTAGGACATAATAAATTTGGAACATTAATTGGTTTCAATGATCCTTCTCAAAACCAATTAAGTATAATGATGGGTAAATATAAAGGAGAAAAACAATTTAGGATTCAATATCAAGCCGGAATTAATGTTTTTTGGGGTCAATTTTCATCCTCTAGTGGAACACAACCTTGGATTGGCATAGGTGGAGGGTCCAGGACATCCTTTTCCACGATAGGCGTTGCAAGCAAAATTGGATTTAAAGGTATTTCTTCAAAAAATGTAAGTATCGGTATTGATTTGCAAATGAATTTAAATGCTGAAAAAACATTAATTATGCCTTTGATTAATTATGCCTTTGTTTAGTATAGAAATTGGCAATCTAAGAAATACCATTGAAAGCAAGGACAACGGCTAAAGATAACTTCATAACTAATTTTATATTAGAACATTACCCTTATTACACCATTTGAAATATTTCTTAAAAAACGTAGTAATATGTCATTGTTGAAAGCATTCCGTTACATCGCCATTGCAGAAGGAATAAGCTATTTGCTGTTTGGAGTTACCATGCCGTTAAAATATGCGTATGAAATTGCTGAACCCAACTATTACATAGGCCTTGCACATGGCATCTTGTTTCTATTGTACTGTGCCTTAGGGTTGATCACTGCCGTTCGTTACAAATGGAAATTGGGCTTTAGCATTGTGGTTTTTCTGGCATCACTGATACCATTTGGCACGTTTTACTTAGAAGCAAAGTATTTGAAGCACTCTGCTGATAATTGAATCAACTACTGTCATAATTACAACACTCATCAAACGGTTTTATGTCTACTCACCTGTTTTCAGTCGGCTTAAACTTTGCGGAGTGATGCCAAGAAATGAAGCGATATGACTGTCTTTGGCAATTTGATACACCCCGGGATATGTCTGGAGAAATAAATTGTAGCGCTCAATAGCGGGCAATTGAAGAAGGCCTAAGATTCGCTCATTTAAGCTAACCACATGTCTTTCCAGATTTTTTCTCTGGTACGACTCGAATTCCGGAAATCGTCGGTAAATTTCCATGAGCTGATCATGTTTAAACTCCACTACGTTTGAATCTACGATAGCCTCTACGGTCAACTTGGCATTTTCTCCCATGAATACAGCATTCCAATCACTTATCCACCAATCACGTATTGCGAATTGAAGTGTATGTTGTTTTCCTGTTTTGTCAATCATATATGCGCGAAAGCAACCGCTTAAAACAAAATATACATGGTTTACTGCCTTTCCTTCCTTAATCAGAATTTCATTTTTATTGACAATTCGCTCAGTAGAAATCTCATTCAAGAATCCTTTGGCTTCATCCGTAAGCTTGATCTTTGCCCTGATATTTTTGAAAAGTACTTCCAACTTTTGATTTTATTCTAATAAGTATGAATTGCTTCACCAAGACTAAGAGGTTTAGATTTGGTGACATGCCTAAATTATTATACAAGCTAGGATTGCAATTTACCATATGTTAAAAAATGGACTGACGGTAGTTTAAACAATCAGTTTTAAGTATCCTCCTTCAATGGAAAAATTTACCCACTGAGCTTATAGGTAAATAGTACTCATCCCTTACTTATTTCATGAAGTTTCAAAGCAAGATCGACTATTTTATTGGAATAGCCCCATTCATTGTCGTACCAGGCGACCAGCTTATAAAATTTATCACTCATGGCAATTCCTGCTTTTGCGTCGTAGATGGATGTGCGGCTATCCGAAATAAAATCCGTCGAAACAACATCGCCGCTTTCGTATCCTAGAATACCATTGAGCTCATTTTCTGATGCTGTTTTCATGGCCAGATTGATCTCCTCATAAGTGGTTGGCCTCGTCAATTTCACCGTCAAATCTACAACCGATACATTCGAAACAGGAACTCTAAATGCCATTCCGGTTAATTTGCCTTGAATTTCCGGGATAACTTTTCCGACGGCTTTTGCTGCTCCCGTTGTTGACGGTATGATGTTATCATATGCCGACCTCCCTAATCGCCAGTTCTTTTCAGAGGTAGTATCAACTGTCTTTTGATTGGCTGTAACTGCGTGAATCGTAGTCATCAACCCCTCTTCAACACCAAAGTTGTCCTTTAACACTTTCACTATGGGGGCAAGGCAATTGGTTGTACATGATGCGTTAGAAACTATATCATATTCTGATTTTAGTTGTTCATCATTGACTCCTATTACAAATGTTGGCGTATCATCTTTGGCAGGAGCAGACAATACCACTTTTTTTGCTCCGGCTTTTAAATGTTTATTTGCAGATTCGGTGGTCAAAAAAACACCCGTGCACTCTAGAATTACTGCCGCCCCAATTTGATCCCAACGCAATTGCTCAGGATCTCGCTCATTTGTAACTCTGATCCGTTTTCCATTAACTACCAAATGATCCTTGTCAATGCCAACTGTTCCATCGAATCGTCCATGCACTGAATCGTGCTTCAATAAATATGCGATGTAATCAATATCCAATAAGTCATTGATTCCTACTACTTCTACTGAAGGATTATTCATTGCAACCCGACAAGCGAGTCGTCCTATTCTTCCGAATCCATTTATTCCAATTTTCATGGAGCTAATATAAAAAACATATTGTATTTTATACAATAAGTTAAAGAATATGCTCTACTTTTGCTCTATGGAAGCATTAAACCTGACAACCCCGGCATTGTTATTTTCCGCAATTTCACTGATCATGCTGGCTTACACCAACCGGTTTTTAGCCTATACAGCTGTGATACGCAATCTTTACGCAAAGTACAAGGAGAATCCGGATAATTCGATCCTTCGCCAGATACGAAATTTGAAGCTTCGCTTGTTTCTAACGAAGTGGATGCAGATCTTCGGGATAACCAGTTTGTTTTTATGCGTTATGACCATGTTTCTTATCTACATTGATTACCAAGAAATTGCTGTTTGGGTATTTGGAGCTGGATTGTTACTCCTTCTCACGTCTCTTGCATTTTTGATCAAGGAAATTCAGATTTCAACACGTGCACTGCTGCACCACATATCTGACATAGAAGACTACATGAAACAAGTATTGTAAACTATATTGAGATTAAAAAAATTCCTATTGGGATTAAATGTTCTCCCCGTGCTGGCTCAGGTCCAATCCCCTTTCCTCCTGATCATCTCGAACCCTCATATTTAGCATCAGATCAACCAATTTGTATAACAACAAACTACCACCGAATGAAAAAACACTTGCCATAACCAGTGCCAGCATGTGGTATAAAAACGTAATGTATTCCCCATGAATTAAACCCACATTTTTTGCGAAAATCGCAGTACAGATCATTCCTACCACTCCCCCAATGCCGTGACTTGGAAATACATCCAACGTGTCATCAATCTTGCTTCTGTTTTTCAGGTGAATTGCAAAACTAGAAATAAGAGCAGCAAGAAATCCAATAAACATAGATTGGCCCAACGTGACAAATCCAGCAGCAGGTGTAATTGCAACCAGTCCGACTACCGCTCCTATACACGCCCCAATGGCAGACATTTTTCTGTTTCGCATGCGATCATAGAATATCCAGGTAATCATTGCCGTTGCAGAAGCAATGTTAGTGTTAGCAAAAGCTATTACCGCGTCTGAATTGGCTCCCAAGGCAGAACCGGAGTTAAAACCAAACCAACCAAACCAAAGTAGCCCTGTTCCTAAAATGACAAAAGGGATGTTACCATGCTCATTTCCCAATTTTTTTCGTTTACCCAAAAAAACTGCACCTGCAAGAGCTGCAAACCCTGCTGACATGTGTACCACCGTACCCCCGGCAAAGTCAAGCACTCCCCATGTACGAAAAAGTCCTTCCGGATGCCACGTCATATGGGCCAGAGGACAATAGATAAACAAGCAAAAAAATACCATAAACAGGATGTAACTTCTAAATCTTACTCTACCGGCAAAACTTCCTGTGATCAAAGCCGGTGTAATGATGGCAAACTTCAGCTGGAACATAGCAAACAATAGAAAAGGTATTGTTTCCGAAAAATCAGGATTGGGTGCTAAACCAACTTCATTAAAATTGAAAAACGTGGTCGGATTACCAATAATACCACCGATACTATCTCCAAAAGCTAGACTGAAACCGATCAGGACCCAGATTACGCTCACCACCCCGAGAGCAATAAAACTCTGTAACATCGTGGAAATGACATTTTTCTTATCGATCATACCGCCATAAAAGAAAGAAAGACCCGGAGTCATCAACAGCACAAAGGCACTGGCTACAAGCATCCACGCAGTATCACCCGCATCAATCCCGGAAGACATACCGGAATAGGAATTTGAACCGATCAATACAATGAGTACGACTATACTCAGAACAAAAAAATTGATTTTTTTTCCCACGTTTCCTTTAAAATTGATACGTAATGGCATTGATATTCATGCCGGCACCCACAGAGGCAATCAAAACCAAATCACCATCACTGATTTGATGATTTTCTATCTTTCCTTGAAGTACCAGATCGATCAAAGTGGGAACGGTTGCAACGGAGCTGTTTCCCAATTCATGAATGCTCATGGGCATAATGTTTTCGGGGACTTGATCAATACCATATAAGCTGTAAAAGCGCTCCACGATCGCTTCATCCATTTTTTCGTTGGCTTGATGGATAAATATTTTTTTCAGGTCCGCGATTGATCGGCCGGATTTATCAAACGCATCCTTCATTGCTAAAGGCACTTGACTCAAGGCATACTCATAGATTTTTCTACCTTTCATCTTGATGTATTTTGTTTTGCTATCGCCGGGTTTATTTGAGACACCACAAAACAAGTAGTCGGTTTCTTCTTCAGAATGCGAAACTGCCGACAATGATAAAATTCCTGAAGAACCGGATTCTTCCTCACGACTTAATACACATGCGGCTGCCCCATCCGAAAAGATCATTGAATCTCTGTCGTGAGGATCCAAAACTCTTGATAACATTTCACACCCCACAATCAAAGCATTTGAAGCCATTCCGGATAGAATAAAACTGTGTGCCTGAATAACTCCTTGAACCCAACCGGGACAGCCAAAAATCAGATCGTAGGCTACTGCCTTGGGATTTCGAATACCAATTCCTTGCTTAATCTTCGCTGCCAAGCTGGGCATGATCACCGACTGATGATCACCATAATCGATGTCACCGAAATTATGGGCGACAATGATATGATCAATGCCCTCTTTATTCAATCCACTTTTTTTGATCGCAATTTCCGCGGCTTGGATTCCCATGTGAGAGGTCAGCATATGTTCTTCAGCGTACCTTCTTTTTTGGATTCCTGTAATTTTTTGAAACTTTCTTGCAATCAGAGCAGGCTCATCGGCTAGTTTGTTTTTATGCTCATCATAAAACTGATTGGAATTAAAATCATCATTTGTAACCTCAATTTCCGGAATGTAAGACCCAAAGCCTCTGAATATGCTTGTACTCATAATTGCCTATTTACCTGTATCATACTCTATTTTGTATCCATCCAACGATACCAATTGGTACAGACACAGGAATTTTTCTATGAATCCTTTACAATTCGGAGATTGTTCTTTGCAAGGTACTGCACAAAGTTTACGATACTTATTTGAGATAAACGATCGTCTTCCTTCATCTTTTGTATGTAATCTTGAGCTACAGTTGTACTTAAGTTTTCTCTATCATAATTTGGAACTACATAGTGGCAATCCTTTGTTTGCCTTAATTCGTTTAATGTACGTTTTTTTATTCTCATAATCTACTTATTGTATTTTTTACAATAACAAATATAGAAATTTATTTTATTGACCAAACACACGTGTCCAAATTCATTAAAATTGCTTTAGAAACGAATTAGCGAGCCAACAAACCAAGCAACCCCCTACTCTAGAAGCTATCCTGCATTGTGATTTAACCTCAATTGGTGCTATATTTAAACAAAACCGAAATCTTGAAATTTTTAATTTCAATACTGTTCTTGTTTATTATATATTCAACCGTTAGGTCACAATTGCCTATAGGTGACAGACTGCTGGACTTTCATAATGAGGAACTCGAAGACACAGCAAGGGCTCTTGCTCTGGAAGATGTGGTGTGGGAGTATATGTACATCAATACTGATACCGCCATTCAGTATGCATTGATCCTGTATGATTTTGTTCAAAGAATCCCGGATAAAAAATGGACAGCATATTCCAATAATACGCTTGGGGCATGTTATTTTGATAAAGGAGAATACAATATTTCTTTAGAGCATTATTTGAATTCCCTTGAGTATTATGAAAAGTTTCAAATCCAAAGAGATATTGCCGGGGCAAAGAGCAACATCGCCCAGGTTTACCTTGAGCTTGAAAATTACGATCAAGGGAAAATAATGCTGGAGGAAGGAATTCGTATTTGCGAAGAAATCAGTGACACGCAAAGACTTTCGGAACTGCAATTAAATTATTCATTTGTACTTCGCGAATTGCAGGAATACGAAAAAGCAATCGAAAATCTACTTCCTCTTAAAGAGGTACCAATGGCTCAAAAAAGCCCTTACTTTCTGACCACAGTTCTGCTCGACTTAGGAGCAATTTATGACATTATGAATGAATTGGATAGTGCTCTAATGTATTACGAAAAAGCCTTAGTGAGCACTTCAGAAGGCAATGATTTACAAGGTCTTACATCCATTTACACCAATATCGGAATAGTTTTTAACAAACAAAAAAAGTACCGGCAAGCGATTGAAAATTGTACAAGGTCTCTTGAATTAGCAGAGAATGCATCTGGCTATTACTCTAAACAAATGTGCTTCATGTGTCTTTCGAATGCTTATGAAGGATTGAGAGATTTTGAACAGGCGTTAATCTATAACAAGTTAATGGAAGATCAGGAAGATTCCATTCTAAATGAAAGCAACATCGAGGAAGTAACACAGTTGCGGCTGAACTTTGATTTTGAGAAGAAACGAGTGATAGATAGTCTAAAATTCTTCGCCAAAGAACAAGCCTTAAAAGTGAACCATTCCAGGAAGATAGAAAAGGAGAAACAAAAAAGGCTCATCTTAATCATATCACTCGCCCTTTCTGTGGTAGTACTTTTACTAGCTGTTTACCATATTTTGAACAAGAGAAAAACGAACCGCCTGATCATTCAAAAGAATGAAAAGATAATTCTGCAGCGGGATATCCTTGAGGAAAAGAATAAAGAAATAACAGATTCGATAAATTCCGCATATAGAATTCAAAAAGCCATACTTCCTACAGATAGAGTTGTAAAGGAATTTTTAAATGATAGTTTTATTTTTTACCAACCCAAAGACATCATTGCAGGCGATTTCTACTGGCTCGAAAATGTAGGCTCCATCATTCTTTTTGCCGTTGCAGATTGCACAGGGCATGGGGTTCCGGGTGCAATGATCTCTGTAGTCTGTCACAATGCGTTGAATCGATCGGTGAGAGAGTATCAGCTAACAGACCCAGGGCAGATTCTAAATAAAACCAGAGAGATCGTAATCGAACAATTTGAAAAATCGGATGAGGATGTTTTGGATGGTATGGACATTGCCTTCTGCTCGTTAAATGGTAATAAGCTCAGCTATGCTGGTGCTTACAACCCCGTTTGGATCTGCCGAAAAGGTGCTAATGAAATAGAAGAAATTAAGGGTGACAAACAACCAATAGGAGTGTATGCGACGAACACGTCGTACACCACGCATACTACTGAACTAAATACCGGCGATACCATCTACATTTTTTCTGATGGTTTTTCGGACCAATTTGGAGGTGAGAAAGGCAAAAAGCTTAAATCAGCCAATTTCAAAAAGCTACTGCTCTCAGCTCAGGACAGATCAATGGGTGACCAGAGAATATTTATCGCCGAATCTTTCGAAAAATGGAAGGGGGATTTGGAGCAGATCGATGATGTCTGCGTTATTGGTGTACGCATGGAGTAAAAGAATATTCGAGCCCAAGATGTGTAAATAATTGGCATTAGATTATGATTCAAAAAATTGACCGCATGATCATTCCAATATTTGTGAAATATTCGATTTTTTTACTCTAAAAACGTCATTTATGATGTTTTTTTGGTCAGTTTTATTCATTTTTAATCAATTTTTTATTTTTTCCATAGAGACAATTCAAACAAATTAGGCAGTACAACCACCATCTTATTGTATTCTAAACAATAAGATATTTTCATTATATTTGACGAAACACGAGTTCATGCATATGTTGAAACAAAAAACGGTAGCCACCCTACTCTTTTTTACCTGCTTGGTGGGAATGGGTTATGCCCAGTCGGTGCAAGACAACTTTGAAGGAACGGGCACCATTTCAACCTGGGCTGGTGACGATTGTGGCATGGATCCCGCATTCTCGAACCCAAACATTGACCTGATCAATCCATCGTCCACTGTATTGAAATACGACGATTAT
This sequence comes from uncultured Flavobacteriales bacterium, assembly GCA_913030835.1. Lineage (GTDB taxonomy): Bacteria > Bacteroidota > Bacteroidia > Flavobacteriales_D > Parvicellaceae > UBA10066. The sequence continues at coordinate 12,812 of CAJWDP010000053.1, forward strand.
GGAGGTCAGTATGCGAATGTCCGTTTTGATGTCGCAGCCAATTTCGACCTATCTGTTCATCGAACCTTCACATTTAAAATCTATGTACCATCCAGCGGAATTACCGGAAGTCAGCCAAATCAAGTAGCACTCAAACTTCAGGATGGAACTTTGGGCTCTCCATGGGTAACGCAGTCAGAGATCATCAAGCCCATTGTAACCGACCAGTGGCAAACGGTTACATTTGATTTTGCAAATGATCCGTTTATCAACTATGATCCGGGTTCATTGGACCCAATTTACCGAATAGATTTCAACCGGGTTTTGATTCAGGTAAATGGAGAAAACAATTTTGATCTTGTGGTTGCATACATTGACGACTTCAATTACGATGGAACCATCGGAAGCAGTCCCTGCGCTCCGGTTTACGATCAGCTCGTCTGGTCAGATGAATTCAATACAAGCGGACCCATCGACGGAACCAAATGGCATCATCAAACCCAGCTACCAGACGGAGTTAGCTGGTACAATGGTGAAATTCAGCACTACACGGATAGAACGGTAAATTCATATGTGGATACGGGACACCTGCATATTGTTGCAAAAAAGGAAGTTTTCACAGATCAGGGTCAAACTAAAAATTACACCTCTGCCCGGTTGAACTCAAAATTTGCGTTTACTAACGGAAGGGTTGAAGTTCGAGCGAAGCTGCCTACCGGTGTGGGAACATGGCCTGCGATCTGGATGCTGGGTAAAAACATCATCGAACCCGGAGGATATTGGTCAGCTGCCAATGGCACAACCTATTGGCCGGCTTGTGGTGAAATCGATATTATGGAGCATTGGGGTGACAATCAGGATTATATACAGAGCGCATTGCACACCCCCTCCTCTTTTGGTGCTACGATCAATCACGGCGGACTAATGGCAACGGATGTTTCCAATACCTTTCATACCTATTCCATGGAATGGAATGAGGAGTCTATCAAATTTAGTTTGGACAGCAATCTGTATTATGTTTACGCACCGGATCCTCAAGACATGGCCAACTGGCCGTTTGTTGCAGATCAATATCTTTTACTAAATATTGCCATACAAGGATCTATAGACCCTGCGTTTGTCGAAAGTTCTATGGTCATTGATTACGTGAGGGTGTTTCAGGAAAGCACTCCAACCATAGATACATACACCGTTTGTGATTCTTTGGTATGGATAGACGGAATAACCTACAGTAGCTCCAACACTACAGCAACCCATATTCTAGCCAACTCAGCGGGTTGTGATTCGTTAATCCAATTGGACCTCACCGTTGACACTATAGACAGCGGAATTTCACAAACTGGAACCCAGCTTACAGCTAACGAAGCAGGGGCAGCTTACCAATGGCTAGATTGCAACAATCTATTTGCGGCAATTCCCGGAGAAACCAATCAATCTTTCTCCCCAGCTTTAAGCGGGAATTTTGCCGTAGAGATCACAAACGGAGCGGGCTGCACAGATACTTCTGATTGCTACACGTATGGAACGGTTTCAACAAATGAATCCAATTCAGAACGAGTCATCCGAGTTTTTCCCAATCCTAACAATGGTAGCTTTGATGTTTACATCCATGATGTGTCGATTCCCGTAAATTACGAGCTTACTGATATACAAGGCAGAATGATGATCAAAGGATCGTGCCAGGATTCTACAATAAAAGTAAGGGCTCCAGAATTAAGAAAAGGGATATATATCTTGCGCATTGATGGGCGACCATGCCACCGCATTCTTATTAAATAAGTCTATTCGGTAATGACCTTTACTTCTTTACCATGAAATTTGATTAATTCATCAATTGGACATTTGCAAATCCTATTAATCTTGTAACCAAACTCTTGCGCTACTTCTTTGAGTGCCTCTTCGTAATGGTGAGAAATGGAGCCAACAAAACCAAGGTTTCTAAATTTGCTGTTGTACGGAGTAATGCGGGTAACGAAAAAGCTCCGGAAATTTTGGATGAGAATTTTCTTGAATACCGGATCACTTGGGAATTCCTCATAAAAAGAGGCAAACTGGGCTAGAAATACATTTGGATCTTTCTTTTTGTAGGTGGCATTTAAAATATCGTTTTCCTTGAACCCAAATCGCTTCTCGAATGCCATTTTAATTTCCTCACTTAACTCATTTTGCAAATACAATTTAGCCAACTGTATACCCAATAGAGCACCACTACCCTCGTCACCAAATACATAGCCATGCGAAGGAATATTATCTACTACTTGTCCATCCTCCCAAACACAAGAGTTGGAACCTGTTCCGATAATACAAGCTATTCCATCTTCGTTTCCTAAACACGCACGAGCAGCGCCTACTAGATCATGGCCAATAGTGATTGCAGCATTGGGAAACAAATCACGTAATGCTGTTTCTACTATTCTATTCTTATCCGGTGATGAGCAGCCAGCACCGTAATAAAAGATTTCGACTATTTCTAAAAAGTTCAAATTCGCTTTCGAAAACTCTTTTGCTATTTCAGCGAATATAAACTCTGAAGAATGGAAATACGGATTAAATCCCTTTGTTCGAATGTTGACTACCTCTGATGTACTCTCATTCACTAAGGCCCATGCAGTTTTCGTAGAACCGCTGTCTGCTACTAGTTTGTAAGTATTCATGACTTCTATGCAACCATGCTCCTGAGAGCCTTAAAATAAGTTATTGTTCTTTTTACAATTAGGTTAGTGTAGCGAATATAAAACGCATTTGTCGGTTATCCAAATCATTCAACACGAAAGTCAGCTGTTAAATTGTCAACTGACAATTGAAAGTCCCCCGCTTCAACCACATGTACCGCATCCTTATTGACAAAACCCAATTCATCAATAGGAATTTGAATTACAACAGTTGCTTTTTCTCCCGCTTCAACAAAAATCTTTCTAAACCCTCTGAGTCTTTTCACACTTGGGGTTATTGAAGCAACCCGATCGGTTACAAATATTTCAACTACCTCCCTACCCTCAATTTCAGATGTATTGGTAACATCTACTGAAACATCTAATGTATCTCCTATTCCGTAGGATTTTTTAGCCACCGACAGATTCGAATAGGAGAAAGTTGAATAGCTCAATCCAAATCCAAATTCCCATTGTGGGTTGAACGCATCTCTACCAAAATCCTTGTCTAACGTTTCAGTATACTTATGGTCGTAAGGCACTAATGAGCCGCTGTACCTCGGGTAAGTGAACGGCAATTTACCTGAAGGATTAACTTCTCCAAACAGAATTTTAGCCAGCGCTCGGCCACCCTCATCTCCGGGCAAATAACAATGAAGAATAGATCCGGCCAAAGGCTCCACTTCACGAACAATCATTGGCCTATTCAGAACCAATGCTACCACTATGGGCTTACCCAGTTTGCTTAGCTCAGTCACCAATTCAATTTGAGATTTAGGTAGGTCTAAGCTTTCGATATCTCCGGGTTTCTCTGTGCTCGGAATTTCACCCAAACACACAAGCACGACATCTGCCTCCTTCGCTTGTTTCAAAGCCACTTCCAATCCATTCCTCTCAGATAGACCACACCCCGGAGAAAAAAGCACTCTACCCTCCGATTCCTCTTCGATTGCCTGGTAGATAGTTTTGGCATCGGCCGTATTGTATTGTTCATCAACACCCTGCCAGGTGTGGGTCCAGGCTCCATTTTGCACATTCAATGAATTCGCGGCAGGACCACAAACCAAAACATTAGCAGACTTTGACATTGGAAGCAATTCAGAATCATTCTTTAACAGCGTGATTGACTCCAAGGCCGTATTTAGTGCTGCGTTTCTATGCTCTTTAGAACCAAATTTTTGGTAGGAATCAAACTCAGGTATCGGTTGCTCAAAAAGTCCCAGCTGCTGTTTCACCCATAAAATCCTTCTGCAAGATTCATCCAATCTTGACTCCGGAATCTCTCCATTTCGGACCAGATCAATCAATGCTTTGTTGAACGAATAATCGTTCGGCGTCATACTCATATCTATTCCGGCATTAATCGCCAATTTAACGGCTTCCCTCATGTCTTTTGCGACTCTGTGATCACGGTACAATTTTATAATGTCTTCCCAGTCCGTAACTGCAATTCCTTTAAAACCCAGCTCATCTCTAAGCAAATCAGTGAGTATGCTCTGATCCGCATGGACCGGAATTCCATTTACTTCTCCTGAGTTGATCATTACCGTTAATGCCCCTTTTTTGATGGCCTCCTGAAACGTAGGAAGAAAGTATTCCCTGAGCTGAATATTCGGTATCCATGCGGGAGTTCGATCTTTCCCGGAAATTGGCATGCTGTAACCCAAAAAGTGTTTCATACAAGCGGCTACTTTTTCTGGCCCAGGTTGTCCATCCCCCTGATACCCTTCAATACAAGCACGGCTCATCGACTTTGCCAAATAAACATCCTCTCCATAGGTCTCAAAAAATCTCGACCATAGGGGCTGTCTTGCCAAATCCAATACAGGTGAAAAATTCCATGGAATACCTGAAGCACGGCACTCATAGGCAGTTATAGACGCCGCAGTTTTTACTAGTTCCGGATTCCATGTAGCAGCTTGTCCAATTTGTTGGGGGAATAAGGTAGAACCAGCGGTATAGTTTACACCATGTATCGCATCTATGCCATATATAATAGGTATGCGATTTCCTTCAGAGATCGCTTTGGTTTGTAGCTCAATGATTATTTCTTTCCAATGGTTTCTATCGTAGGTATGTCCACCGACATTAAGAACTGATCCCACATAAAAGTGATTGATCGCTGAATCCAATTTACTACTATCGAGCCTATGGGGCTCTTTCAAAGCAAAGATTTCACCTTCCGAGATAACATCAAGATTGATCTGTGTCATTTGCCCCACCTTTTGTTCGATCGTCATCCGGGCAATTATGCTGTCAATTGTCTGACCATAATTGAATTCCTGTTCTTCTTGGGCAATTGCCTCAGTATTTTCGGAACTTTCACACGAATGAACGAATGCGAGTGAAAGAAGACCTAGGGATAATAGAAATTTATTTTTCATTCGTCGATCATCTTAAATTTAAATTGTCGGTTACGACATCGTTACATTCACTCTAAATCATTGTAATTTGTGAGTAAATTGAACAATAAATAACATTGACAAGTTAAGTATAGTATAATTATTTGAGCAAAAATAAAAATACTTCTTGTATTTTGTACAATAAACATATTTTACTACTTTTGAAAGCAACGAAACCGCAGATGACATGAGACAAATACTACCAGTTTTAATTCTTGTCTTCGCCTGTAACTTTCTTTCTACAGCCCAAACCATAACGGTAAACGGAAAGGTGACAGACGAAAACGAAGAACCGTTTCCGGGAGTAACAGTGATGGTAAAAGGAACCTCAACCGGTGCATCAACTGATGAAGAAGGGAAATATACAATCACCACAAAAAAAGATTCAAACCTTGTTTTGCAATTCACATTTTTTGGTTTTCAGGACAAGGAAGTGATGGTTGCGGGCCGCACATCAATTGACATTATGCTTGAACCCATTTCGTCCGCTTTGGATGAATTGGTTGTTGTAGGTTATGGAAGCACGAAATACAAAGAATTGACCGGAGCAACTGCGCGGGTAAAAGGAGAAGACATCGAGAAATTGAATTTGTCGCGAATGGATCAGGCATTACAGGGTCAAATTGCCGGTGTTTCAATCAATACCAATTCAGGTTCACCGGGAGGATCCTCCAGCATACGCATCAGGGGGCTTTCAACCTTTGGAGACAACGATCCGCTGATTTTAGTAGATGGAGTTGTATATGACTCTGACGGATTAAACGCACTAAATCCGTCCGATATCAAATCGGTTAACGTATTAAAAGATGCAACTGCTGGTATCTATGGTGTTCGTGCAGCAAATGGCGTAATTATCGTAGAAACAAAAAATGGACAGCTGAATTCAAAACCACGTGTGGAATTCAACAGCTTTTATGGGGTTCAGCAAACATCCAGAAAATTAGATTTGTTGAATGCTACGGAATATGCAATCATCAAAAATGAGATGTTTGCTGCAGGTAACGATGCCATGCCTTTTACCAATACAGCTCTTGGAGTCGGAACAAACTGGCAGGATACCATTTTTCAATCTGCTCCGATGGAGAGTTACGGGGTTAGCATTAGTGGTGGATCTCAAACTACAAAGTATTCGATCGGTCTTACTTCTTATTCGCAAGACGGGATTGTTGGTGGAGAAAAAGCAAAATTCAAGCGTTACAATGGTCGTTTGAATTTGAGTACAGATCTTGCAAAAAAACTAAAGCTCAATTCAGTTTTACTTTTCTCTCACGATTATCGAACCGGCTTACCAGAAAATGGAATCGGATCAGTATTGTACAATACAATCAATGCTTTTCCAAACGAACCTGTTCAAACGCCCGATGGCAACTACAGTTATTTGGAAGAAGTAAGTGACATCATCAATCCTGTGGCCCAAATTGAAAACACCTATAATTACAGCTGGGCCAATAAATTTGTAGGAAAAGAGGAGCTGGTTTACTCATTTAACGACAATTTTTCATTTACCAATCGATTCAATTACAACTATGCAATTGTAGATTCGAAAGTATTCTCACCACTGGCGTGGTATGGGACAGGAAAATATGCCAACACCGCTTTAAACGAGGATCTGGATCCAACTTTGGTCGAAATAGGCGATGGTGTTTTTGTGGAAAGAGGGGCAAGCGTCACCGAACAAAGGGCCACCTATCTGGACTTGACCTATGAAGGTTACGTAAACTATGAAAACACCTTTAACGAGGTTCACAACGTAAAAGCTACCGCAGGAGTTTCTGCCTTTCACAGGAAAGGTCAGGCACTGAGCGGAACCGCTTTCAACATCCCGAACAACTCGATTGAATTCGCAGATATCTCTGCTAATACTGCTCCAGGAGGATATCTGAACGGAACAGGTTCCTGGGAATTTATGGAACGACTACTGTCGAGTTTTTTGCGAGCTGAATACGGATACGATTCAAAATATTTGTTCTCTGCTATTCTGAGACGAGACGGCTCAAGCAAATTCGGTCCCAACAACCGATATGGTTTTTTCCCAACAGCCTCTGCTGCATGGCTAATTTCCGATGAAGATTTTTACAATGTATCGTCAATTGATTTCCTTAAGCTTCGACTGAGCTACGGTGTTTCTGGAAATGATCAGATTGACAATTTTGCCTACCGAGCGCTACTCAATGGTGAGGGCGTTTATGTTTTTGATGATGTGATCACAACTGGTGTAGCTATTGGAAGAGCCGGAAACCCTGATCTAAAGTGGGAAACAACACGGCAATTCAATGCGGGAATTGACATGACTGTATTCAGCAAAGTTGATTTTACTGTGAATTACTTCATCAAAAACACCTTTGATCTATTGTTTCAACCGGATGTTTCGGCAATAATCGGATCCTATGGTCCGGGAGGATATCCACCGATCGTTAATGCGGGTGATGTTTCTAACCAAGGGGTTGAATTTGAATTGGGATACAACACAGATCCATCAAAGGAGTTTGTACTTGGAGCCAATTTGAACTTTACCATGATCAAAAATAAAGTTACCAGTGTTCCTGATGGTGTAGACTACCTACCCGGTGCCTACTTCGGCGTGGGAGGTACTGTTGCAACTCGGTTTGAAGAGGGCTTTCCAATCGGATATTTTCATGGATATCAAACGAATGGAATTTTCCAGTCGCAGGAAGAAATCGATGCTTCTCCAGTGGTTCAAGAAGGAGCCAAACCAGGGGACCTCATATTTGTTGACCAAAATGGTGATGGTATGATTAGCTTTAGCGATGATTCGGACAAGACAATGATAGGTTCAGCCATTCCAGACTTTACCATGGGGCTTGCATTGAACATGCGATACAAAGGTTTTGACCTTTCTACCAACATCTACGCAACGTATGGACAAGAAATCATCCGAAATTTTGAGCGAAATCAACCGTATGCCAACCAAATGGCATATATGATAGACCGCTGGGTCGGTCCTGGAACATCAACCACTGTTCCTCGAGTAACGACTGAAGCTACTCGGAATACGGTACTATCGGATTTTTACGTGGAGGATGGATCGTTCATCCGTTTAAGAAACGTGCAGCTCGGTTATACCATTCCTAAAAAATTCACAGAGAAAATAAAAATCGAATCGTTTAGAGTTTACGTTTCGGCCAACAATTTAGTCACACTTACCAGATATCAGGGATTCGATCCGGATATTGGTCCAACTGCAGGTACACTATCTGCGGGTGTCGATTATGGATTTTACCCACAGGCCCGAACAATTATGGGTGGATTGATTGTTAAATTTTAAAACCAATGAAGAAACTAATTATACCTTGTCTAATTGCTGCCCTTTTTGCGACTTTGTTCGCAGTTCAGGGATGCAAGAAATTTCTTGATGTAGATCCTGCATACACTCAGGATGCTGAAAATTACTTCAATACACCTGCAGACTACGAAATGGCGCTGATTGGTGCTTATGATCTGTTGCAAGCATGTACCATCAATTCGGTATGGTTGGGAGAAATCGCATCTGATAATACCATTGCCGGTGGTGAAAGTGTGAACGATACAGAAGGATTGCATCAGATCGACATGATGACGCATGGTGGTGTTAGCAATGAACTGAGAAGTGTTTTTCGGTGGAACTATGCCGGTATCAGCAGAGCTAATTTCATTCTAGAACATAAGGATAAAATTGATTTTAGTGGTAAGGATTTGATTCTTGCGGAAGCAAAATTCCTGCGAGCCTTATACTATTTTGATTTGGTTAAAACTTTTGGAGATGTACCGTTGGTTATTGACAAAAGATTGGGTGCGGAAGAGGCAATTGAAACACCAAGAACTCCCGCTGATGAAGTGTATGCCCAAATAGAATCTGATCTTCAGGATGCTATTGCCGTGCTCCCTGTTTCCTCCTCAATAAAAGGAAGAGCTACTAAAGGGGCAGCCCAGTCCATCCTCGGAAAAGCCTATTTGTATCAGCAAAAGTTTACAGATGCAGCCACCCAATTAGAAGCTGTGATCACATCAGGTTCATACAGCTTGATATCCGATTATGCAGACCTATTTAGCGTTGCGAATGAAGGACACAGCGAAACCATATTTGACGTAGAATATTCGGGCTTAGAGGGCGGAGGTTACGGATGCTTTAGCTGTCTTGAAGGGTACGCAGGACCCGGATTTCACGGAATACGTCAATACAATGGTCCGGTG
>CAJWDP010000054.1 GCA_913030835.1 uncultured Flavobacteriales bacterium
CCCAATCTATTTTGATCCTGAAAATATTATAAAATTGGCCATAGAAGGGGGGTGCAACGCTGTAGCATCGACCTTCGGAGTTCTAGCGACATGTTCAAGGAAATATGCGCACAAAATACCGTTTATCGTTAAATACAATCACAACGAATTCCTGTCGTATCCGAATACTTTCAATCAAATTTCTTTCGGTTCCATTGAAGAAGCCTGGAATTTAGGTGCGGCCGCAATCGGTGCAACCATTTATTTCGGTTCGGAAGAAAGTGAGAGACAGATTGTTGAAGTTGCCGAAGCGTTTGAACGAGCGCACGAGCTAGGAATGGCAACCATTTTATGGTGCTACACTAGAAATAGCGCTTTCAAGAAGGATGGAACGGACTACCATACTGCAGCTGATTTAACCGGTCAAGCAAATCATCTTGGCGTTACAATTCAAGCAGATATCATTAAACAAAAACTACCCGAGTGCAACGGGGGATATAAGTCAATTGCCTTTGGCAAAACGCATGACAAAGTGTACAGTGATCTAACCACAGATCATTCGATCGACCTAACACGTTACCAAATTGCAAACTGTTACATGGGTAGGATCGGACTCATCAACTCCGGAGGTGCATCTACGGGAAGTGGAACATCCGACCTGAAACAAGCCGTTGAAACAGCAGTGATCAATAAGAGAGCAGGCGGCCATGGTTTAATTTCTGGAAGAAAGGCGTTTCAAAAGCCAATGGATGAAGGAATATCCTTGCTAAATGCAATACAAGACGTATATTTAGATAATTCCATTGATATCGCTTAAGACTGATCTCAAGCAATTGTAGTTATACAAATTAGAAGCTATGGCATGGTTCAAAAGAGATAAAAAGAGCATTACAACGCCGACAAAAGAGAAGAAGGAAACTCCTGATGGACTTTGGGTAAAGACATCAACCGGGGACATCATTGAAAGTAAAGAGTTGGCCAAAAACTTCTTTGTCGACCCTGAAGGTCATCATACCCGAATAGGATCGTTGGAATATTTCGATATTATTTATGATGATGGGTATTACGATGAGATTCACGAAAAGATATCAGCAGCCGACCCACTCGAATTTGAAGACAAGAAGAAATACACCGATCGGATAAAAGCTACTCAGGATAAAACTGGTCTTGTAGATGCTTGTAGAACCGCTTATGGTAAAACATCCGGTAAATACATCGTAGTTTGCTGTATGGACTTTTCGTTCATTGGTGGCTCCATGGGATCTGTAGTAGGAGAAAAAATTGCACTTGCCATTGATTATGCCATCAAAAAGAAATGCCCTTTTATGATGATATCAAAATCAGGGGGAGCGAGAATGATGGAAGCCGGATTCTCATTGATGCAAATGGCGAAAACCTCAGCAAAGCTGACCCAATTGTCTCAGAAAAAATTACCATACATATCCTATTTAACAGATCCAACAACTGGTGGAGTCACAGCATCATTTGCTATGCTAGGAGACATCAATATCGCAGAGCCTAATGCGCTCATCGGGTTTGCAGGACCGAGAGTCATCAAAGAAACCATAGGAAAAGACCTTCCGAAAGGTTTTCAAACATCAGAGTTTCTCCTGGAAAAAGGGTTTCTAGACTTCATTGTTGACAGAAGAGAGCTAAAGGAAAAACTTGAACAGGTCATTCGTTTGTTTCAGAACTAAGTCTGAATGGAAGCCTCGGTATTCGTCTGTCACATAAATACCATTTGGATCGAGAAAGATTAATAATTCCATTTCCAACAAAAACGTGGCAGGTGTCGAATAAAAGTCTATATTTGCACCCGATATAACGAAAGTTACATAAGAATCACTAATAGTATTGGCATGTATCTAACATCAGAAAAGAAAAAAGAATTTTTTAAACAGTACGGTAAAGGGGATACCGATACCGGGACCGCAGAGGGTCAAATTGCACTATTCACATTCCGAATTGCACATCTTACGGAGCATTTGAAAAACAACAAAAAGGATTTCAATACGCAACGTTCACTGATCAAGCTGGTTGGAAAAAGAAGAAGACAATTAGACTATTTGAAAGCAACAGACATCGAACGGTACAGAGCGATTGTCAAAGAGCTGGGTCTGAGAAGATAATATTTCCGAAGCGTCGGAAAAAAACTATATGTATTTAAGGGGGGCTTTTGCACACAAGTGCAAAGCCCCCTTGTTGTTTATTATTTAATATTATGAATTTAGGATTTGAAAAAAGTATTAACCTAGGAGATGGCAGAACCATTTCAGTATCAACCGGCAAATTGGCCAAGCAGGCACATGGTTCCGTGGAAGTTAGAATGGGTGGAACAGTTTTATTGGCTACAGTGGTATCCAACCATGATGTGCGATCGGACGTTGATTTTATGCCGTTGACCATAGACTTTAGAGAAAAATATGCTGCAACGGGAAGATTTCCAGGTGGATTCTTAAAAAGAGAAGCAAGACCTTCAGATATGGAAATTTTGACCATGAGATTGGTTGACAGAGCTCTAAGACCATTGTTCCCGGACGATTATCACGCTGAAACACAGGTTATGATTCAGATGGTGTCCTCCGATAAGGTGGACATGCCGGATGCTTTAGCATGTTTGGCAGCATCTTCAGCTCTTGCAGTATCCGATATACCTTTCGATGGCCCGGTGTCTGAAGTGAGAATTGGAAGAATTGATGGGAAATTAGTACTCAACCCAACCATCGCGCAGATGGAAGAATGTGATCTTGATATTGTGGTTGCAGCAACAATGGATAACATCATGATGGTTGAAGGTGAGATGAAAGAAGTTTCCGAAGCAGAAATGCTGGAAGCTATAAAAGCAGCTCACGCAGCGATCAAAGTACAATGTCAACTGCAATTGGATTTGGCCTCCCATGTTGAAAAGGCAGCCACCAAAAGAGAATATTCACATGAAGATCACAACGACGAGTTGAAACAGCAAATTCACGATTTTGCATACAACAAGTGCTATGATGTAGCAAAACAAGGTCTTGCTGATAAGGTGAAGAGAAGTGAACTTTTTGGAGCCATTAAAGAAGAACTATTGGAATCTCTTTCAGAAGAAGTAAAAGAAGAATGGGCGTTCCAAATCAATCAGTACTTCAAGAAAACCCAAAAAGAAGCGGTAAGACGAGTAGTACTTGATGAGCGAGTTCGATTGGACGGTAGAGACATGAATGAAATTCGCCCCATATGGAGCGAAGTAGATTATCTGCCTTGCCCACATGGATCTGCAATTTTCACAAGAGGTGAAACGCAATCTCTAACTACGGTTACCTTAGGTAATAAAATGGACAAGCAGCTAATCGACGGAGCTATCTTCCAAGGTGAACAGGACTTTTTGTTGCATTACAATTTCCCACCATTTTCTACAGGAGAAGCTAGAATGAAGTTTAGCGTAAGCCGAAGAGAAGTTGGACACGGTAACCTTGCTTTAAGAGCATTGAAACAAGTATTGCCTTCCACTGATGATTGTCCATATACCATCCGTATTGTTTCAGACATACTAGAATCAAATGGATCATCTTCGATGGCTACTGTGTGTGCAGGAACTCTCGCATTGATGGACGCAGGAGTGCCTATCCAAAAACCTGTTTCCGGAATAGCAATGGGACTTATTGCAGACGATCAAGGTAAATATGCAATCCTATCCGACATCTTGGGTGATGAAGATCATCTTGGGGATATGGACTTTAAAGTGACCGGAACCAAAGATGGAGTTACGGCGTGTCAGATGGACATAAAAGTTGATGGTCTATCCTATGAAATTCTGGAGGAAGCACTAAATCAGGCCAAAGAAGGCAGAATGCACATCTTGGGAGAAATGAATAAAACCATTTCAGAACCACGCGAGGACTACAAACCTCAAGTTCCTAGAATGGAATCATTCACTGTTCCTAACGAATGCATTGGTGCGATCATCGGACCAGGTGGTAAAGTGATTCAGGACATCCAGAAACGTACAGAAACCGTAATAACGATAGATGAACTCGAAGACGGACAAGGAATGGTACAAATCTCATCAGATAATGCAGAAAACATGACAGCTGCTGTTACTGAAGTGAAAAACATAGCATTCCCTCCAAAAGCAGAGGTAGGTGAAGTTTACGAAGGAAAAGTAAAATCCATTATGCCTTATGGAGCTTTTGTTGAAGTAGTTCCGGGAACAGACGGATTGTTGCACATCTCTGAGATCGAATGGAGAAGACTCGAAAAAGTGGAAGATGCGCTGAAAGAGGGTGACGTGATTAAGATCAAGGTATTAAGCCAGGATCCGAAAACTAAGAAATTAAAGCTTTCACGAAAAGTACTTCTTCCTAAACCGGAGAAGAGAGAAAAGCAAGCTACGGAAAGCGCAGAGTAATAGATTTTTGATAAAGGAAACTGGTGATCTTTGAAGGTCACCTTTTTCTTTTATCAGTTTAGATAAACAGCCTTAACCTATTGGCTAATAGATTTTTAAAAGAGGGCAGCAAACATTACTCAAACCGTTAGCCGAGTAGAATGACCGTTGCTTAGAACTTTAGTAAAAACTCTGTAAAATATGTAACCATTACTGCTAGAATTCGTTATTGCAACCTATATAAAGATATTGAATGAGACAACTAAAGATTACAAAACAAGTTACCAACCGGGAAACCGCATCGTTGGATAAATATCTTCAAGAGATAGGTCGTGTCGATCTAATTTCTGCAGAGGAAGAGGTAGAGCTGGCCAGAAAGATAAAAGACGGGGATCAGGCTGCTTTAGAAAAAATGGTAAAAGCCAACCTTCGTTTTGTTGTCTCGGTATCCAAACAATATCAAAATCAGGGACTGACATTACCGGATCTCATTAATGAGGGAAATCTGGGTCTGATCAAGGCCGCTCAACGTTTTGACGAAACCAGAGGTTTTAAGTTCATTTCCTATGCTGTTTGGTGGATCAGACAGTCCATTCTTCAAGCTCTAGCTGAGCAATCAAGAATTGTACGACTTCCGTTGAATAAAATTGGTTCAATTAATAAAATCAATAAGGCATTTGCTCAATTGGAGCAAAAGTTCGAGCGCCCGCCAAATGCTGATGAGCTAGCCGACATGCTGGACCTTACAACTCAAGAGGTGAAACAATCGTTAAGGAATGCAGGAAGACACGTTTCTATGGATGCTCCACTAAAGGATGGAGACGAATCAAGCTCCAACATGTACGAAGTACTCCAAAGTGGTGACTCCCCTAGTCCTGAAAATGGCCTGATCACAGAATCGCTCAGAAGAGAGATCGAAAGATCGCTGTCAACATTAACCACCAGAGAAGCAGATGTGGTTCGCTTGTACTTTGGGCTAAACGGTCAGCACCCTATGACTTTGGAAGAGATCGGTGAACGATTTGACCTCACCCGAGAACGTGTTAGACAGATCAAAGAAAAAGCCATTAGAAGGCTAAAACACACGTCAAGAAGCAAAATTCTCAAAACCTATTTAGGATAGCATAAGTATATGCTATTCGAAAAACCGATTCCTACCGAATCGGTTTTTTTGTGGCTATTTCTGTCAAGCGGTGGAAATTTCTGCTTACAATTACTGGATGGAATCAGAATGAATCCTAATTTTATCGCCAGAAAAGTCATTCATTTACTAGATTTTAAATTATGAGCCATCTTATTGCTCCATCCCTGTTAGCTTCAGATTTTGGAAATCTCCAAGCAGAATGTGAAATGCTTAACGCCAGCTCTTGCGACTGGTATCACGTTGATGTAATGGATGGCGTTTTCGTGCCTAACATTAGTTTTGGAACACCGGTGATCAAGGCAATGAACAAACACACCTTGAAGCCACTGGATGTGCATTTAATGATTGTAGATCCTGATCGATACATTAAATTATTTAAAGATTGTGGGGCCAATGTGCTAACGGTTCACTACGAAGCATGCACGCACCTGCATAGAACGCTACAAGCCATCAAATCCGAAGAAATGAAGGCGGGCGTTGCACTGAATCCGCACACTCCCGTAGAATTACTTGAACCTTTACTAGAAGATATTGATCTGGTTTGCCTAATGTCTGTAAACCCTGGATTTGGCGGACAAAAGTTCATTGAGAAAACATACGACAAAGTAAGGGCCTTGAAAGCAATGATAGTGGAAAAAGGTTGTGCTACAAAAATTGAGATTGACGGTGGAGTGACCTCAGACAATGCTAGAGCCCTTGTAGACGCTGGAGCGGATGTGCTTGTTGCTGGAAGCTTTGTATTCAAATCCAGTGATCCAATCCAGACGATTGCTGATTTAAAAAATTGCTAGAAATAAAATGTACCGATTACTTACAAGTATTGGTCAAAGTCCGTTAACGTAATCCTGCAGATAGTTAAAGTGCGGTGTCAGCTGTCCATCTTTCGTTTCACTGGCTCTCCAAATGATATTTTCAGGATCGTTCCCTTTTAGCGGCTCAAGAACATGTTCAATAAACATCTCTCCAAAGTCCACGGAGGCGTCCTTGGGTAATTCACACGGCAAATTATCCACCGCCATAACACCAATGGCTGAAGCATTCATAAAGTCCACCTCTTGACCTGTATCTTGATCGTATCCATAAAATGGATCCTCGATCGTTGACGGCCTGATCGTGCTTGCTACAGCACAATCTATGTCACAGCTTATATCAGCAACCATATTGATCTTCCAGTCTGAACTGCGCACATCCTCTCTGGTAAATATGAATGGAGCCGCACTGTCCCAATAGTGACAAGCGATATACATATCTGCAACACATGCAAATTTTTTAAAATCAGATTCAAACCGTGAAGGATCACTGTAAAACAATTTCTTGTCAAATGGATCACCATTCTTGGCCTTATTGTAATGTTCAACTCCGAGTTGAGTATATACAGGCTCACCAAATTCTTGTGACAGAAATTCCTCCGGACTTACGCGGCGAATACCTATTTTATCTATTACTTCAACTGCGCCTCCTCCTACTCTTCCGGTTCCGGTAATTACAACTTTGAAATTATTCGGCAAATCAACATCCACCAACTGGGCCTCCATTTCCACTCTGTCTTCACATTGAAATGCTCGTCTAATCGTATAGCGAGATGACTTTAAACCATACCCAAGAAATCCATTGTATGTCCCAACAATTCCGGCATATCGACCAAAAGCGATCAAACGCTGACCTCTTGCGTTGGTGATCACTTCCCAGTCGATCAATTGAATGTTCTTTTTCAAGATTGCCTTCAACAAATCCCGGTTGTAGGGTTGCTCTTTAAACGTATGCGAAAAAAACAAGTACTTCTTATTCGGTATTAGCTGATCAATCGGCACTTCTTTTACCCCAATGAGTACATCACAATCCTCAACGGAATTCACAACACGTAGTCCCATAGCTGCATATTCCTCATCAGAAAATCGTCGGATATCACTGGACTGGACCAACACCTCAACGCCCAATTGATCATTGACTATTTTACACTGTTGCGGAGACAGCGGAACTCGTCGATCCGGTGGTATTTTACCTTCTTTTAGTACTCCTATCTTCATGAAACTGATCTACGCTAAATGTTGGGGCCGTAAAGATAAAAGTTTCCTACTTCTTTAAAAAAATATAGCAGTATTGTTGCATTTCATTACCGTACTTTTTGAAGCCCCCATTGCAATGTCATCTGCACCATTTTAATTTTGCGTTACACTCAGGAATATTATTGCTTATGGGTTAGCGTAAAATGAGTAATTTTGTAACTCATTTGGGGTCGACTGGTTTTGACAGCAATTGAAATAATTCAGTAAGCATGCCGAGCACTGTGAATACGGCTCGTTAATATCGATTCTCAAGCCTTTAATTGGCAACAATAACTATGCTCTTGCCGCATAATCGGAACTCAGTTCTATTGTGCTTATTTAAGTGAAGTAAAGTAGCTTGAAGCAAGTGCCCGGTAATGGAGATTGTCTTGCCTTCATTGCATTGGGTATCATAAAACAGGACTAGCAAAAGCAGCGCTTCACTGCCGTAGCGAATTTTAAGAAGCTAAGCTTTAAGTGGGCTGTCAGTGGCCAGCTTTTTGTCGAAAACCAATCACCGAATAAGCATGTAGAAAGCTCAATTGTTCTTTGTTTGGACGGGAGTTCGATTCTCCCCGACTCCACAGAAGGAAAAGTCCTGCTATAGTGAGCGGGACTTTTTTGTAGTTCCAATTTGGATTTTCATCTCAAATAAAATTAGTAGGCTACAAGACCATGTGGACCAGCATCAAAGCAAGACATAAGGCAAATAGTTGGACATTTTTGTTTAAGTTTAATCAACTACTAATTTCAATTCAATGAGGGCCATTGTACTACTTACGCTATCACTTTTACCTTTCACCTATGGTCACGCGCAATCCATTGCAACAGATCGACCAAGTAGTCAAACAGACAATTCAACCACTGTTCCAAAACATTGCTTTCAGATGGAATACGGCCTACTTGGGGAGAATTTAGGAATGCCAGGCGCACCTACGAATTATCTATTACCTAATGTATCCATGCGATTTGGAATTGGAAGTAAAATTGAGCTTAGAGTTCTCGAAAACTACGAGATAACTAACAATTTGACCTCAACCAGTCAAGGGTTAAGCGATCTGCAGGTTGGAACGAAAATCCAATTGTTTAAAAAAGAAGATTCAAAAACAGTTTTGGCCTTTTTAGTACACACCTCAATTCCTCTCGGTTTCGAAGGAATATCGGACAATCAGTTCGGAGCACTGTACAAGCTGATAGGGTCGTATCAATTGTCTGATAAATATGCTGTCGGCTATACCCTTGGACTGGCACACGGAGAATCCGGTCCGGCAGAAATTCCATTATCCGTTCTCCTATCGAGAAGCTTTGGTAGCAAATTCTCAGCTTTTGCCGAGGTGTATGGCGGCTTTGTGGATGGTTTTAGTACCATCAATTGGGATGCGGGTATTAGCTACCTCATCAACAACAACGTGCAAGCAGATTGTTATTTTGGAACGGGCATAGGAAATAGCATGAAATTCTTGTCCGTTGGTTTCAGCTGGCGAATACTTAAAAAATCAAATGATGAGTAAATACATTTCATCAGCATGCTAACTGTGTTGAATCCAAATCAATATCCGTCAGA
Organism: uncultured Flavobacteriales bacterium; assembly: GCA_913030835.1. Classification (GTDB taxonomy): domain Bacteria; phylum Bacteroidota; class Bacteroidia; order Flavobacteriales_D; family Parvicellaceae; genus UBA10066. The sequence continues at coordinate 9,099 of CAJWDP010000054.1, forward strand.
AATTACGATCGGTATTGCGCCAATTATTACCCTATTGACAATTCTATTGTTTTGTCCTGTTCATCAAGTAAATAGCCAAGAAACATCGAGGATAGACAAGAATAGGAAGTCAGAATGGAGCAAGAAAGATTGGAGAAAAGCAAATACGGCAAGGTTTGCATTTTACATGAGTAGAAAGTCGAAAAACGTAATTCGCTTCATGAATCTGGCACGATTGAACGGACCTGAATTTTCTCGAATCTACATTGAGCCTCTGGAAAGAAAAACAGACTATGAGCGCACCTTAATCCGCACACTAAACCGGCAAAAACCAAAAGCACTGATCCGACCTTCTCTTGGATTAAAATTGGCGGCGATGAGCCATGCTTACTATTCGGGATTTTCTGGTCATACCGGCCACGATGGATTCAACTTCCGGCTAAAATTATTCAGTCCGTTCAATTCATCTTTTACCGGAGAGAATTGCGAGTATGGCTCGAAACAAGCGCTCGATATAGCCGTGAACCTATTGGTCGACTTTGGTGTTCCCGGTCTTGGACATCGAAAGAACATTCTAGATGAAAACTTTGTACGTGCCGGTGTCAGCTCATTTTATCATTCCCAGTACGGCACCAATTCAGTTACCGATTTTTCCGGACCCAATATGAGGGACCTCCTCTTTCACATTAAACCAGACCAACAATTTATCGGAATTGATCTTGGTATCGGACAAATTTCTGATAGGCCTTTTGCTGACATTGGACTCAGCTACCTGATCTGCCATATGGAAACCAAATTTGTTAAAGTGGATGCAGGATACAAATTCGGCATTGTGCACAGCGGATTGCACGGGGTCGATCTCGAGCTAGGACACGGTCATTCTATGGGCTTAGCCGGATGGATTCTTGGAGTTAATATTCAATCGTATTTCCCAACCGGAAATTTCAACCTGTACGTACAGCCTAAGCTATCTGTATTTCTTCCGCTCAATTTATTTTCTTCCGGTTATCTCTGGCAATTGGGCGAAATGGAACGTCCGGCCATCTATCAGCTTTCCTATGGCTATAACTTTCAAGTAACCAACACAGCTGCAACAGGAATTTACAAACATCAAGTTACGCTATCCCGATTCATTAACATGCGATTCAAAAATGAAGAGGATCGCAAAAAAAGGAGACGATAATTAATAACAGGGACGCGAATGTCTAACCTCCTATGGTTATCATTGGTCTGTTCTTGTGCCCTGCATACTTCGAGAAATCTTCGATGCCTGCACGGGCATGTTTCTTTTTTTCAATGGCCTCCAGAATCAATGGTTCAACCGATTGACCCGAGCGAAGCGGACCCAAAAGGTCTACTTCCTGATTGGAAAAAAGACAATTCTTGATTTTGCCGTCAGCTGTCAACCGAATCCGATTACAGCTATCACAGAATGGATTGGTTAGCGTGCTGATCACACCAAAAGACCCCTTTCCATTCAACAGACGGAAATTTCTTGCAGTAGCATTCTTCTCGGTTGGAAGCTGCACAACTCCATCAGCTCCGTAAGCTCCGGTTACCTTATCCAGTATTTCTTGAAATGACACCTTTTTTTCCCAATTCCATTTATTTCCATCGAATGGCATAAACTCAATGAAACGAATATGAATATCCGTCTGCTCCGTCCATCTGACAAAATCCAGAATCTCATCTTCATTTTCCCCCCTCATCAGCACAGCATTTACCTTGACCTTAAATCCCTCCATCAACAACAATTCTATATTGTTCATCACTTGATCAAAATAATCCCTTCTGGTAATTGATCTGAATCGTTCCCGATCTAACGAATCCAGACTTACATTCAATTGCTTAATATCCGCATCCTTAAACACATGGACATATTCATTTACGCGCACTGCATTTGTTGTCAATGTGAGCTCTACAGGCAATTTGGCCAATCCTTCAATGATGTCTTCAACACCCTTTCGTATCAGCGGCTCCCCACCGGTAAGACGAATTTTCTTGACACCCAATCCGACAAATTGTTCGGCTAATTCCAATACTTCTTCGTTACGCATAAACTCGGAGCGAGGTCTTAACGAGACCCCCTCTTCCGGCATACAGTAAAAACAACGCAGGTTGCACCGTTCTATCAAAGATATTCTGAGGTAATCGTGGATTCTACCAAAAGAATCCTGTAGTATTTTCTGTCGCTCAACCAATTCTCTTGCAATTTAATACAAATGCGTATCAATATGTGATAACTCTCATTCCTAATGACATTGTTGAATACAAATTTGTATTTTGATGGTCCCTACCAAAAATTGATACGGGATTATAGTAAAAACGAACCTATGGAATCGGACACTAAGAACAAGGTAAAAACTGATCTGGAAATTGCCCAAGAAGCAGAAATGCAGCACATTACATCAATTGCGAATAAAATAGACGTTGGTGAAGATCGGATCGAGATGTATGGGAAATACAAAGCCAAGCTACCATTGGAACTGATTGATGAGTCGAAAATTCAGCAGAGTAATTTGATTCTTGTTACGGCCATGACACCAACGCCTGCCGGAGAGGGTAAAACTACTGTATCCATTGGTTTGACAGAAGGTCTCAACAAAATTGGAAAAAACGCTTTAGTTGTTCTTAGAGAACCTTCTTTGGGTCCTGTATTCGGAATTAAAGGTGGAGCGGCCGGAGGGGGCTATTCTCAGGTAGTACCTATGGAAGACATCAACCTGCATTTTACCGGCGATTTCGCAGCAATTGAAAAAGCCAACAATTTATTGGCCGCATTAATCGACAACAACATTCAAAGCAAAACGCGCAATCTAAATATCGACCCTCGAACGGTCTTATGGAAACGCGTAATTGACATGAATGATCGGTCATTGAGGCACGTAGTCGTGGGACTTGGAGGAACTGCAAATGGAATACCAAGAGAAGGAGGTTTCAACATTACTGCTGCCTCTGAAATCATGGCGATACTATGCATGTCTAAGGACATCACCGACCTAAAAGAAAAACTGGGGAATATTTTTGTTGGATTTACATTTGATAAAAAGCCGATTTACGCAAGAGACGTCAATGCACAAGGAGCCATGGCATTACTGCTGAAAGATGCAATCAAACCTAACCTGGTTCAAACCCTGGAAGGCAATGCCGCAATTATTCATGGTGGGCCATTCGCAAACATCGCACAAGGAACCAATACCATTTTGGCTACGAAAATGGGTATGTCACTATCGGATTATGTCGTGACTGAAGCAGGATTCGGAGCTGATCTGGGTGCTGAAAAATTTCTGAATATCAAATGTGGATATGCAGGACTTAAACCAAAAGCCTTGGTTTTGGTAGCAACAATCAGAGCGCTAAGGCATCACGGTGGGGCTACTAAAGAGGAATACAATACACCCAGTGTAGATAAAGTTTCCAAAGGATTTTCAAATTTGGAAAAACACATTGAGAATGGTAAAAAGTTCGGCCTTACTCCTGTCGTTGCCATAAACAGCTTCATTTCAGACACAGAAGAAGAAATACAACTTGTTCAACAAAAATGTGCAGAGCTTGGGGTTAAAGCTGTGGTATCGAATGGATGGGCAGAAGGTGGTAACGGCACCCAGGACCTAGCTCGTTCAGTAGTAGAGTCAATCGAGTCCGGCAATAACGATTTTAAACAATTGTATGACTGGAATTTATCCGTGAAAGAAAAAATCGAAACGATCGCGAAAGAAATATACGGTGCCGATGGCGTTGAATATGCTAAGAAAGCTGAGTCTGACCTCAAACAAATTGAAGTTTTGGGACTAACGCATTTACCGATATGCATGGCCAAAACACAAAAATCATTTTCAGACAACGATAAGTTGATTGGCAGACCCACCGGGTTCAATGTAACTGTCCGGGAGTTTGAGATCGCATCCGGAGCAGGATTTTTAATCCCCATTTTAGGAAAAATGATGAGAATGCCCGGTCTACCGGCTGTTCCGGCATCAGAGGGAATGGATATTGACGGACAAGGAAAAGTTACCGGCTTGTCATAAGCAATTGTAATGACCTTACAATACGAAGCAATAAAATGTGAACATGGACACCAGCAGTCTGTTAAAGATCATTTAATGGTCGAGGAAGCGCTGCAGATCAATATCAATCAAGAACCATTTACTGTCATCATGCAATCTCCCGGAGACGAACTTGATTTGGCGCGTGGTTTATTGTATGCAGAGGACATTGCCAGAAAAGATAACGATAAGTACGATTTTCAGCTGGGTGAACGAAACGAACTAGGACATATAACTACGGTGAACGTTCAGGCCAATGAAACGGATTTAGGTACGGGGTATAAGAACAGCCGCTCATTACTTTCCGTTTCTTCCTGCGGAATATGCGGAAAGCGTGAATTGGGAGACCTGGCTGTTTCGGGCGAAAAAATCAGCACACAAACAAAAATAACTCTGGTAAAGCTGCAGCATATGTTTGCTAAAATGCAAGAGCAACAAGGCGTTTTCGCTTTAACCGGCGGATCTCATGCTGCTGCACTGTTCACAGAATCTGAAGAGTTACTTGCATTAAAAGAAGACGTGGGAAGACACAATGCGGTAGACAAAGTAATTGGATCAACACTGTTAAACAACTCACTTTCAAAAGCGCATTATTTGTTGGTCAGTGGACGGGTATCCTATGAAATTGTTACCAAAGCTTTTGTAGCAAAAACGCCGATATTGGCAGCGGTATCCGCCCCATCGAGCTTGGCAGTGGACTATGCAAAAGAATTGGGCATAACCTTGTTCGGTTTTTGCAGAGATGGAAGAGCAACATGTTATGCAAATCCTGCACGCCTGTATACAGAGTAAACAAGACTTTTTGTAAATTAACTAAAGATAAGAACCAAAAGATGTCGAAAAATTTAAGTGAATTATCCGGAAGAAAGGGAGTCGAAGAGAATCTTTTCGATAAAATGGGAAAGCTTGCAGTGGATACCGGCGCTCCTTCGAAAGAACAGCTGGAAGAGCTCGCCGAAGAATTCTTGATTGGTAAATCCACAACCTATGGTACTACGACATTTTATGATTTCCTAAGACCCGAAAACAAGGGGAAGAAGGTTTATGTCTGCAACGGATCTGCCTGCCTTTGCGCCGGCACGCAGCCAAAAGTTATAGAACAATTGAGTGCAAAATTTGATCCGGAAGAAATCGGACATATGACCTGCCTTGGACGATGTCATGAAAACAGTGCTTTTTTCTACAAGGACACGAATTATTCCGGCCGTGCTATATATACGTTGGAAGAAATTGTTTCCCAACAGGTTTCGAAGGAAGACAATTACCATTGTGAAGCAGTCGGAGCACAGGTTTTAACAGAGGAATATCCGGGAATTGAGCAATATTACGCTCCTTTCAAAGCAGCGCTGACACGAAATCCAGAAGCTATATTGGAGGAAATAAAAACCTCCGGAATTCGTGGACGGGGTGGTGCAGGATTCCCAATGGGAAATAAATTGGAATTCTGTAAAAATGTGTCGAACGATACAAAATTCATTATATGTAATGCCGATGAAGGTGATCCCGGAGCATATTCGGACCGCTACCTATTGGAAAAAAGGCCTCACTCGGTTCTTTTTGGCATGATGATCTCGGGGTTCGTAACCGGAGCTTCCTGGGGAATTGTTTACATACGGGCAGAATATCCGGAATCGGTTGCAACGATCGAAGCTGCAATACAAGAACTACGAGACAATGATTTGATCGGTCAAAATATACAAGGTTCAGGATTCAATTTTGATTTAAAGGTAATAAAGGCGCAAGGCTCCTACATCTGTGGCGAAGAAACAGCTTTGATCAATTCCATTGAAGGCCAGCGTCCTGAAGTGCGGGTGCGCCCACCCTACCCTGCTGTTCAAGGTTTATTTAACAAACCCACGGTTGTAAATAATGTTGAAACACTTGCCGCATTGCATTACATCATTCGAGAAGGAGGTACAGCCTATGCCAATATCGGTACTGAGAAATCCACCGGTACAAAATTGATCTGTTTAGATAGCTTTTTTAATCGTCCTGGTGTGTACGAAATCGAAATGGGCATCAGTCTAAATGCCGTGATAAATGAGCTTGGAAAAGGATTTAAAGAACCGGTTAAAGCTTTGCACATTGGGGGGCCATTAGGAGGAATTGTTCCTGAAGGAAAATTTGGTGACCTCACGGTTGATTTTGAGTCATTCTCGGACAATGGCTTTCTTCTTGGCCATGCGTCGGTGGTTTCAATACCCAATTCTTTTCCTATGATTCAGTATTTGGAACACCTTTTTGATTTTGCTTCGTATGAAAGCTGTGGGAAGTGTTTTCCATGCAGGCTGGGAACCAAGCGCGGACAAGAATTGATGACCAAGGCGATATCTGGCGAACATAAAATAGACCGGTATCTATTAGAAGATTTGCTGCATACCCTCGAAGTTGGATCACTGTGTGCTCACGGAGGAGGAATCCCGTTGCCGATAAAGAACACACTTACCTATTTCGATGAAGAATTATCGAACTATTTTGCTAACTGATAGCAATAAAAAACAGATTTAATGAACAAAATAGCATACATCAACGATCAGCCTTATGAAATAAATGACGGTGAAACAATTTTGTCGTTTGTTCGAAGGCACATCAATAGTGAAACGATCCCAACATTGTGCGATGCACCGAATCTTGATCCATTTGGGGCATGTCGGGTATGCAGCGTTGATGTTGCATTTGAGCAAGGTGGGCAGACCAAGACATTGGCTTCGTGCCACTCCCCAGTGATGGCCAACACATACATTTACACCGACTCAGATAATATTCACCGACTCAGAAAAAACATTATTGAGCTGGTACTAACAGATCATCCGTTGGATTGTCTGACCTGTGAAGTGAATGGTAACTGCGAATTGCAAGATGTAGCAGCAAAAGTTGGTATTCGAGATGTACGGTATCCGGATGGTGAAAACCATCTGCATTATGAAAAAGACAAGAGTCATCCCTACATGACGTCAGATTTCTCTAAATGCATCAACTGCTATCGGTGTGTTCGTGCGTGCGATGAAGTTCAGGGTGAATTCATTCTGAGCATGGCAGGTAGAGGATTCGATTCCAAGATTATTAAAGGAATAGACGATTCATTCATGGACTCTGATTGTGTTTCTTGCGGCGCATGTTCTCAGGCATGTCCTACCTCGGCAATTTCAGATGTCTTTCAGTCCAAATCGGTAACCTCTGTAGAAAAAACAAGAACGATCTGTACGTATTGTGGTGTCGGTTGTAATTTGGAAGTAGCCACTCGAAGCGGAGAAATTCTTAGTATTCAGGCACCCTATGAAGCCGAGGCCAACAAAGGGCACACCTGTCTGAAAGGTCGTTATGCATTCAAATTCTACAACCATCCGGAACGGCTGAGAAGCCCGATGATCAAAAAGAATGGAAAGTTAGAGGAAGTAAGCTGGGAAGAAGCATACGACTATATGGTCAGTAAGTTTTCCGAAATAAAAGAGAATCATGGGCCTGATGCTATCGCAGGTATTTCATCCGCAAGAACACCCAATGAGGAAAACTACCTCATGCAAAAATTCATTCGAGCGGTAATTGGAACAAACAATATCGATTGTTGTGCAAGAGTGTGCCATTCTCCTACAGCCTTGGGTATGCAACGCACATTTGGCACCGGTGCTGCAACCAATTCAATAGAGGATTTGGATCACACAGACTGCATACTAGTATGTGGAGCCAACCCGACAGACGCTCATCCTGTAACTGGAGCAAGAATCAAGCAAACTGCCATGAAAGGGGCAACACTGATCGTTATTGATCCCAGAAAAATTGAATTGGCAAAATACGCTCAACATTTTCTTCAATTGAGGCCCGGAACCAACGTCGCATTGCTCAATATGATGATGTACTACATTTTTGAAGAGGGACTTGAAGATCAGGAGTTTCTGAACAACCGTTGTGAAGATCACGAGGAATTGAAAGCAAAGGTTTTGGAATTGGATGTGGACGAAATGGAACGCATCACCGGAGTTCCAAAGGAAAAAGTAAAAGCAGCTGCGATTGCTTACGCTACTGCAAATGCAGCTATGGAATTCCATGGTTTAGGCGTAACCGAGCAATCGCAAGGTACGTTTACAGTAATGCAATTGGCCGATCTGGCGATGATTACAGGAAATATTGGTAAAAAAGGTGCTGGAGTTAATCCATTGCGAGGCCAAAACAATGTTCAGGGAGCAGCAGATATGGGTGCTCAACCTCATCAAGGAGCCGGATACCTGGATGTAACCGACCCCGAAGTGAACGAAAAATACAACACGTTTTACAAAGCCCAATTGCCGTTACACATTGGATACAAAATCCCAGAAATGTTCAATGCTGCCATTGATGGAAAACTGAAATCGCTTTGGATCATTGGTGAAGATGTAGTTCAAACTGATCCCAACACACAAAAAGTGAAAAAAGCACTTGCCAGTCTGGATATGCTGGTGGTTCAGGAGCTATTTATGACAGAGACAGCAAAAATGGCGGACGTTCTGCTACCAGGTGCTTCCTTCCTGGAAAAAAGTGGGACATTCACGAACGGAGAACGAAGAATTCAAAAGGTTCAAAAAGTGGTTGAACCCATCGAGGGCACCAAAACAGACGGTCAGATTATCATTGATGTAATGAACAGGATGGGATATGAACAACCCGATTATACTCCTGATGGTGTACTGAAAGAGATTTCAGAGATCGTTCCATTTTTTGCAGGAGTAACATGGGACAACCTAGGTGAAAATGGCAAACAATGGCCCGTTGCTAAAGATGGTACGGACAGCAAAATGATTCATACAACCGAGTTCAAGAGAGGAAAAGGCAAGCTCTATTATTTTGATTTCAAAGAATCACCGGAAATTGAGGAGCATGGTAATGATTATCCATACATAATAACCACCAATAGAGAGCTGGAGCATTATAATTGTGGTGCAATGACCAGAAGAACAGGAAATGCCGAATTGCTTACGGAAGATGTTTTAATGATCCATCCGGATGACGCTAGGGACAATGCAATTGAAGATGGAGATTTGGTTTGTGTAGAATCGCCGAGAGGAAAAGTAGACATTAAAGCCTATGTAACCGATGAAGTAAAACCGGGCATTTTGAGCTCAACTTTTCATTTCCCTGAGATCATGTTGAATAACATAACCTCAGATGTAACCGATACTGAAGCGCTGTGTCCTGAATACAAAGTAGTTTCCTGCAGAATTAGAAAAAGTAAGGGGAAATATAAATTGGTTTGATGTAGCCATCTGCATTTAGTAATTATAACGTTTAATTCAGATAGATCGGCCAAGGATTCCAGCCTTGAAAAAAGGCAATTTATCATATATGTCGACTGATAATCGCAAGTATTTGTATTTTACGATAATCAATACTCTGCCAACATGAAACTTGCTTTACTATTCTTACTCAATCTTATTTCGTATTCAGTAGTTTTCGCACAGGTCACCCTTTACTATCAGGATTTTGAGGGAATAGATTTTGACACATACACGTTGTATGATGGTTCTTCAACATCAGTATCATTCAATCAATCCTCAGACAATTACATCCTTAGAGACTTGCCCAACAACGTACCCGTTGGAAATACAATTTCAGGATTTACAGGTAATGTTATTGCGTTGGAGGATACCGATGATGCTGGATTCTTTGGAGACCCGTTTATAAGGACCAACACATTCAGCATTTCAGGATATAGCGACATTACCATTGAGATTACATTTGCTGCAGGAAGCGGTGCCGATGGAAGCATATACGAAACTTCCGACTTCCTTGATGTTGATTATAGAATCGATGGCGGTGGCGGATGGCAGCAAGCTCATCGACTTGAAGGGTCAGCGTCAGGCAAGTTCTGGTATGATGCGGCAAGCGATGGAATAACGGAAACGGGCGATGATATCAATGTTGACCAAAACGCACAAGTATTTGCTCAATCCTTCTCCGTTTCCGGTTCGTTTATGGAATTAAGAATAACAATGGGTTCTAGAGGTGACGATGAAGAAATGATGTTCGATGACATCCATGTTCAGGCGATTATTCCTTGCACAGAACCTGTTATTGCATCGTTTACTTCCGACGCGGATTCAATTTGCGCCGGAGATTCAGTTACGCTTGAAGTTGCAGGAACTTTGAACGACGCTACCGCCTGGCATTTATACAGCTCAAACTGCGGCACAATCTCTGTTGCAAACACTACATCTGGTTCATTTACAGTTGCACCAACGACATCAACCACTTATTTTGTTCGTGGTGAGGATGGAACAGGCTGCCTAGATGAATCCTCAATGACCTGCCTTTCAACCCCTATTTTCGTTAGATCACTGCCTGCTGTTTCATTATCGGGTCTTCCAAACTTTTGCAATAACGATTCAATTCAAACAAATATGGGTGGAGCTACTCCATCTGGTGGGGTTTACAGTGGACCTGGTGTAACCGATGACGGAAACGGGATGACATTCTCCTTCAATCCACCAATAGCAGGACCCGGCGTGCATTCGGTATCCTATCTGTATGCAGATGCTAACGGATGTAACAATTCCACTTCAGATTCTATTGAGATCACCCTTAATCCCACTGCATCTCTGGTAACCACATCTAATTATTGCATTGATGCAGGTCCCCAGATTTCAAATGGAGGAACCCCAGCAGGAGGCACGTACTCGGGAATCGGCATAACGGACTTTGGAGACGGGATTAATTTTTCTTTTGAGCCGGATGCTTTGGGCGTGGGTTTTCATCAGGTTTGGTACACGTTTTCCGATAGTTTAGGTTGTGATGCTACCGACACTACTGTTTTTGAAATTTTTGATTTGCCCACAATCGATGCCGGTAGTGATGTAAGCTTGTGTGAAGGAGATTCCGCTATACTATCTGGATCAGGAGCCGTATCTTTTTCCTGGGATAATGGAGTAATTGATAATAATCCGTTTGAACCAACTATTGGAACAAGTCAATTTGTTTTGACTGGAACCGACACCAATGGTTGTTCAAACACAGATACTATTCTTGTTTTCGTAGACACCATTCCCAATGTATATGCGGGAATGAACCAGAGCTTCTGTCAAAATGATTCAATTGTTCTATCCGCTTCAAATGCAGATACATATGCGTGGGACAACGGGGTCTTAGATGGAATTCCTTTCACACAAGCAGTCGGAACCACGACTTATTCTGTAATCGGAACCAACCTATCCGGTTGTTCCAACACGGACCACATAGAGGTAACCGTATTTGCATTGCCAGATACATCAATCACATTAGCTGCTGGTTCAGCAACTGCCAATGATACAAATGCTACCTATCAATGGATCAATTGTATAACCGGAGTCCTAGTTTCCGGAGAAACAAGTCAATCACTATCAAATTACAGCGGGTATTTCGCCTTAGTGGTGAGTCAAAATGGCTGTCAGGATACATCCTCTTGCTTTTTACTCAGCACAGTTGATGTTCTTTCATCGGTAATAGATGACGTAAGGATATATCCAAATCCTTCAAAAGGACAGTTTTTCATTGATTTAGGGGCTGAGACCGAAGGAGCATTGTTGATTATGGATTCTATGGGAAAGCACGTAGTTTCTTGCCGGTTGCAGGGACAAATTTGCAAGGTATCATTGCCCAATGCAACATCCGGAATCTACTTTTTTAAAATCGAAAAAATGGGCGTTTTTTACCAAAAAACTATTGTTTTTGAGTGATTTCACCATTTTTTCGGCTTTTTTTCACCTTTTTTAGTCATTATTATTCATTTTTCAAACCATTTCAATCTACTACACCTGAACTAAAATCGCATTTCCCAGGACAACAATACACGAATCGAAAGATTCGTTTGAATTCAATTTGCTCCTTCCCGATAGGAAAAGCCCATAAAACGCTGGGAAAGTTTCTATGAACGCTAAAAAAGACTGAGTAGCTAAAAGTTACGTTTAATCGTAAACTTGGGTATCAATTTAAACTGATCAAACACATAACATAACTTATTCTATTTAGTATGCATAAGGACGGCCTCAGGGTCGTCCTTATCTACAATTTTGAATAATAAGTGTTAACTTAAAGATGCAAGGGGTCTGAAACGTGTTTGAAAGTAACCGATTAAGACAATTGATGAAAACGAAGGCACTGAACATATTGATCATCGAGGGGAAACAGCAGAACACAGATGCAATTGGCAAGTGCCTTGGACAATCCTCATCGATTAATTATAATGTGACTTTAGTCGATAGGCTGGTTGACGGACTGGGAGTTTTGTCTCTTCAACCAGTGGACATTATTGTCCTTGGAGCTAACCTTCCCGATAATATGGAAAAGACCGGTATCAAATTGATTAAAGAACATAAACCGAATATTCCATTGTTAATTCTGACAGAACAGAGTTCCACGGATCATGAATACGATCTTATTGAAATGGGGGTTCAAGATTATTTATATCTCGACAATATCGAACTGGCTGTTTTAGAAAACTCCATTAAGCTAGGCATTGCCAGACAAAATCTAATCAACCGATACAAATCAACCATTAAAGAATTGAACAATAAAATTGAAGATCTTGAAAAGATGAATGATATGATGGTTGATAGAGAGATTGTGATCACAAATCTAAAAAGGGAATTGAGAGAAGTTCAAAAGAAGATCTCCCAGTAGATTTTAGCTCTTCTCCTAACAGTACTATCCAAACAGCTCATAATATCATCAGCTAAATATGTTTTAAGTATAATAAAAAGGGGAGCTTGCATCCTAAGCTCCCCTTTTTTCTACCTAACTACCAGC
>CAJWDP010000055.1 GCA_913030835.1 uncultured Flavobacteriales bacterium
TAGTAAGAAAGTAGTTTTATGGTTAGGCAAGGGAAGCAAACGCTTCCCTTTCTTTTTTACACATTGTTTCTATTCTGTTCGTTGATCAATGTATTCTGATGTTAAACCCATACATTTGCAGCGAATAAATCCGGATATGTCAACAAACAGTACGAAAATCAATCAGATTGAAGCGCAAATCGTTCAGGGTCTGCAATCAGAAGATGACTCAGCAGTGCTAAAAGCGATAAAAAAAGCACGAAGCAAAGGGACGGAAAAAGTCATACCAGCCATGTTTGAAGTTTATGCCAACTCAAAAAACAGTTCGGTCAAAGAAGCTGTCACCAAGCTCCTTCAAGAATTAAAATCAACCAGTGCTATAGATCCATTAATAGACCAATTGTCTTCTCCGCATGAAAACTGTCGAATTCTGGCGTTATCAGCGATATGGAACTCGGGGCTGGACGTGAACGATTACATTGATGAAATTGTGCAAACGGTAATTAATGGAGACTTTCAAGAAGCGTTTGAAGCGTTGACAATAATTGAAAATCTAGAACCACCATTCGATGAGGAAGTAATATTGAATTCTCAATTGATGCTCAATCAATATTTCAATAAGAATACCCCTGCTGAAAAAGATTCTTTGGTCAAAGAAATTGCATCGATTATCAACAGAATTGGCCAGCAGATTTAGGGAGAACGAAAACCAATCTCTGCCAATTCAATAGTTACAAAACCATTTTCGCCAAAAATGAGTTTACATTCTTTTCGATCCTGCTATCAATGGCAAGACTGTCTACTTTATCAAATAGCTCACCGGAAATATTTTCGTAGAGTTCTATATATCTATCAGTAATGGAATTGACCACCTCGTCAGTCATTTCGGGAACTGACTGGCCATCTTTACCCTGAAATCCATTTTCTATCAACCATTGCCGAACGAATTCCTTACTTAGCTGCTTTTGAGGTTCTTTTGCCAATTGTCTTTCCTCATAACCATCTAAATAAAAATATCTGGATGAATCAGGAGTATGAATTTCATCGATCAAATATATGGCATCGTCCTTCTTACCGAATTCGTATTTGGTATCGACTAAAATCAATCCTCTTTTAGCAGCATATTCCGTTCCTCTCCGAAACAATTGTCTCGTGTACTCTTCCAGCTCCAAATAATCCTTTTCAGAAACAATTCCTCTTGCCAAAATTTCTTCCCTTGTGATGTCCTCATCATGCCCATGGGCTGCTTTAGTGGTAGGCGTGATAATAGGCTCTTCGAACTTTTGATTTTCAACCATACCTTCAGGCATGCTTACCCCACAAATTTTTCTTCGTCCTGCTCTGTATTCTCTCCAAGCATGACCGGTTAAGTACCCACGAATAACCATTTCCACTTTAAATGGATCACACTTGTATCCTACCGTAACATTAGGATCCGGCGTTGCTATTTTCCAGTTGGGCACTATGTCAGCAGTTTCATCCAAGAAATTTGACGCCAGTTGATTCAGAACTTGTCCTTTGAATGGAATGGCCCGTGGCAACACCACATCAAATGCGGAGATCCGATCGCTGACGATCATGATCAGTAAATCATCATTTATGGAATAGACGTCCCTGACCTTTCCCTTATAGTAACTGTTTTGGCCTTTAAAATTAAATCGTACTTCTTTTAGTGCTTTCAATGCTAATTATTGTTTGTCTTTGTTTATTTCAAATGCTTTGATGATGTCCTTGACCAGTTTATGTCTGATCACATCATTATTATCTAGGTGTATTACCGATACCCCTTTAATTTTATTCAACAGACCTAATGCAACGACCAAACCCGATCTTTGATTTTTGGGAAGATCTATTTGACTCATGTCCCCCGTTATCACGAACTTGGCATTTTTACCCATTCTTGTCAAAAACATTTTCATCTGATTCGTGGTGGCGTTTTGAGCCTCATCAAGAATGACAAAAGCCTTATCCAATGTCCTTCCTCTCATGAATGCCAATGGTGCAATTTGTATCACACGCGATTCAATCATAGCCGCAAGCTTTTCCATGGGTATCATGTCTCCCAGCGCGTCGTATAAAGGCTGCATGTATGGATCAAGTTTCTCCTGTAGATCACCGGGTAAAAATCCCAGATTTTCACCCGCTTCTACAGCTGGCCTTGTCAATATAATCCGTTTTACTTCCTTATTTTTAAATGCTCTAACTGCCAGGGCAACAGCAGTGTATGTTTTTCCTGTTCCTGCGGGACCAACGGCAAAAACCAGATCATTCTTGTCCGATTCGGCAACAAGTTTTCTTTGATTTGCAGTTCTTGCCTTCACCTTTATACCACTATTGCCAAAAACTAATACGTCATCTGCTCCATTGGAATTCAAGTACTCGTCACCATTGTCTAGTAAAAGATTCTCTACATTATTTTCTGTCAAAGAATTGTACTTATGGTAATGCGCAAGCAGCAGATTCATTTTCTTTTCAAACAGTAAAATTTCGGATTCACTACCCATTACCTTAATCGACTCGCCTCGGGCAATGACTTTCAATTTCCGGAATTTCTTCTTCAAGAGCTTCAACTTCTCTTCCTTAGTCCCAAATATTTCGGTAGGATTTACACCGTTCAGCTTAATTTCTTTTTCCTGCAATGCGCCTTTCGTTTAAATCTAATTTATTGTAGTAATTTTGACAAAAATAACCACTTTTTAACGGGAATAGAAAGAATTTAATTGTCAACATGGCTATAATCACTTTAACAACAGACATGGGTACTAGAGATCATTATGTTGCAGCTGTTAAAGGGGCCATCTACTCCCAGCTTGAAGAAGCGAAAATTGTTGACATATCGCATCATTTAGCACGTTTTGACATTGCTCAGTGCGCATTTATGCTCAGAAACTCGTACAAAGAGTTTCCCAAAGGAACAGTACATATAATAGGGGTAGATCCTGAGGCTTCTGTTGATAGAGGTCATATGTTGGTTGAATGTGATGGTCATTACTTTATTGGCGCAGATAATGGCATCTTCTCGATCCTTTTTGATATGATCCCGGAGAATATCTTCGAGCTCAACATTTCTCAGGACAGCGATGATTTAACATTTCCTGTAAAAGACGTATTTGCAAAGGCTGCCTGCCATCTTGCACGAGGAGGAACCCCAGAAATAATTGGGGTTAGAAAATCGTCAGTTCAGCAGAAGCAGATGTATCGACCCATCGTGGAGGAGTCAGTAATTAGGGGAACAGTAATTTACATTGACTCTTATGGCAACGTAATTACCAATATCACCAAATCTCTTTTTCAACAAGTAAGAAAAGGAAGGTCCTTTACCATTTTATTTCGAAGCTCGGCTTATGCAATAACAAAAATAAGTCGAAAATATTCTCAGGTTCCCGAAGGTGAAAAGATTGCCTTGTTTGGGTCATCCGAACATCTGGAAATTGCCATCAACAAAGGAGTTGAAGGCGCAGGCGGTGGAGCAAACAAATTGTTTGGCCTTAAAATCTACGATACAGTAACCATTGAGTTTGATTAGTCCGATGATCGTACGAATTGTGCAGCTTACTTTCAAAGAAGAATTCGTTTCCGAGTTTCTTAATAATTTCGAACAGTCAAAGAAACAAATTCGACACTTTGAAGGTTGCCTTCATTTGACGCTTCTACAAGACAAAGAAAATGCAAACACATTTTTCACCATCAGCAAATGGGAATCTCAGGAGCATCTGGAAAGCTACAGGAATTCGGAACTATTTACACGCATATGGTCTAAAACTAAACCCTTATTTGCATCAAGACCAAAAGCGTGGAGCACCTCTATTGTTAGTGGAGGAATTAGCTGAACCGGAACTATTAACTGGCCTCCGCCTCCACTCTATTATATTCATTAGCCATTTCTTTCCACCTAGTAGACCGATATAAGGCATCCACTTTATTTCTCAAGTTGTAGTTACTGGACATCACTTCTCCATATGCACCAGCCGAATACATTATCAGAAGATCACCTCGTCTGGTTAATGGAAGAGCTATATTTTTACCGAAACAATCTGAAGTTTCGCAAATTGGACCAACAACAGTATAATTCTCGACCTTACTGAAAATAGAGCTGATGTTTTCAATGTGATGTTTGGCTTGATAAAGCGCCGGCCGAAGCAATTCCGTCATTCCAGCATCGCAGACTAAAAAATTCTGAGTTTCTCCTTCTTTCACATAAAGAACTTTTGTTACCAACATCCCACTCTGACCAACTACACTTCTGCCCAGTTCAAAATACACTTGCTGACCAGGAAAAAGTTGGAGAAATTTATCAAACAATGCAAAATACGATTGAAAATTAGGGACCGGATTAATTCTGGGTGCATCATAATCAATGCCGAGTCCACCCCCTACATTTATGTGTTCCAATTGTATTCCTAGTTCGTTAAACCATCGATTGATCCCATTTATTCTGGCACACAGCTCTCTGAATACATACATTTTAGTTATTTGGGATCCAATGTGAAAATGCACACCGCTAAGCTCTATGTTTGGCGAATTTTTTATTATTTCCAGTACTTCACCAAGACGGTTCATAGATATTCCAAATTTATTTTCAATTAAACCTGTGGTTATTTTTTCATGCGTTTCTGCATTTATATTCGGATTGATCCGAATAGCGATCCGTGCGGTTTTATTCAAGTTGTATGCCAATTCATTGATGATTTCGATTTCCTGAATTGACTCACAATTGAAACAAAGTATTTCCTGGTTCAGCGCATATGTGATCTCATCATCTGTTTTACCAACACCGGCAAAAACAATTGACTCGTTAGCAAATCCTGATTCCAGGGCAATTTTTATTTCATTTCCACTTACACAATCTGCTCCAAATCCATGGTTCGCAATTAATTCAAGGATTGGACGATTTGCATTTGCCTTAACTGCGTAGTGCACATTAAAATTAGGACGCATTGAAGCAATACTTAAATCAGATAGCGTGGTTTCCAAGAAATCCAAATCGTAATAGTAAAAGGGTGTCTCGCGACTGTTCAAATTATCTATATCTAAATGCATGAGCTAATTCATTTTCAGCGGCGAATTACTATTATTTATTTCACAGAATGGAATATTTCACTATTTTTACACTTTATTTTAACATAATGTTTTTATTTTAACATGTCAACTATAGCAAAAACCGTAACTGAAATCATCCAGCAATCCCCTTTTCTTGAGGAAGCAATCGCTGATAAACTAATTAACGTATCCGCACTTGCCAGACACATTCAAGCCGAAGTGTGCAACAAATCAGGTCGTGAAATCAACGAGGGAGCAATCGTGATGGCCATTAACAGAATGGAACCTGGTTATTATCACAAAATAAATTTGGGAATAAAAAAGTTCTTCAATAAACTCGGAGACTTCACGGTAAAAAGTGGAATTAACGATTACACCTTTAAGAATTCAGAAACGCTTTTTCTTTCTCAGGCCAACTTTTTCAAACAAGTATCTTCTGAAACAGACAGTTTCATATCGTTTTCTAATGGAATAAGAGAATCTACTATCATTGCGAGTAAAAATCTACATGAACAATTAATCGC
This sequence comes from uncultured Flavobacteriales bacterium, assembly GCA_913030835.1. Lineage (GTDB taxonomy): Bacteria > Bacteroidota > Bacteroidia > Flavobacteriales_D > Parvicellaceae > UBA10066. The sequence continues at coordinate 5,544 of CAJWDP010000055.1, forward strand.
TTTTTTTCAAGGTGAACAGCTATTGGGTCACAAGAAGAACCTATCAACTGTTACCATCAATTTACCCAAAGAAAATACAGAAATATCCGGAGTGTATTATTACTTGTTAAAAAAGCTCGCCTGGCTAGGAATCAATGTAATTGAAATTATTTCAACTACCAACGAAGTTACCTTTCTGGTTTCAGATCAAGATATTGACAAAACATTTTCTGCGCTCATGGATCTCAGACGATAATGAAACGCATCTGAAAATAATATGGTCAGTTCTTAGACGACGCAAAATCATCAGTTAACAATCACAAGATGAAAAGTATTTACAATACGAGATGAGTCAAAAGCGTTTTAGTTATTTTTGACCTGATTTAAGCAATTCATGTACCCATTATTCATAAAGGAAATTCGCTCGTTTCTGAACTCCCTAATCGGCTATATAACGATTTCGTTGTTCTTGCTGACTACGGGGCTTTTTATGTGGGTAGTAAGCGGTTCGGAAAACGTGTTCGAAATGCGTATTTCAACGCTCAATGGACTTTTTTATAATGCCCCATTAATATTCCTGTTCATTATCCCAGCAATTACCATGCGAACATTCGCAGAAGAAAAAAGGTCGGGAACAATTGAGCTACTCTACACGAAACCACTGAAGGACTTTCAAATACTCCTGGCAAAATACCTTTCAGGTTTTTTCATCATATTCATCTCCTTAATGCCCACCTGGATTTATTACGTTTCGGTGTTTTACATGGGCGATCCTGTCGGGAATATTGATATCGGTGGAACAATCGGCGGTTATATTGGACTATACCTTATCGCTGCTATTTTTCTGGCGATCGGGGTTTTCTGTTCGTCCTGTACAAGCAATCAGGTGGTATCGTTTTTATTGGCACTTACTTTGTCTTTTATTTTTTATCAGGGCTTCGACGCAATAGGAAGTTATTCGTGGTGGGGAACATGGGATGGAGCAGTTCAAAGTATTGGAATAAGTTCGCACTACCAATCGCTTCAGAGGGGTGTATTAGACACCCGTGACTTGACTTACTTTATTAGCTTAACTGCAATTTTTCTGGTTTTGACTCAGCTGGTATTAAAAAGTAGAAAATGGTAGTGTTCTGGAAAGACATATTGAAAGCAGGTGCTATAGTTCTCGCGATTGCTTTATTGAACTTAGTTGGATTCATCGAATACAGCCGAATCGATCTGACAGAAAATGGTGCTCACTCCCTTACCCCCGGTTTTGTTCAACTGCTTGAAGATGATCTCGATCACAACATGTATGTTCGTGTTTACTTATCAGGAAATGACTTTCCTGCTCAGGTAGAGAACCTCCGTCGTAATGTAGAAGATAAGCTAATCGAGTTCAATCATCTTTCCAGCGGAAAGGTAAAGTATGAGTTTATTGATCCGGAAGAGGATCCAGAACTTGCTGAAGATTTGAAAATTGAGCTTGAAAAAGCGGGGTTGTCGGAAAAATCCTATTCCGTACTTATTAAAAACAAGCCGGTCGATATACCATTCTGGCCCGGTGCAATCATTGACTATGGATTGGACAAAACAAGCGCTATCCAATTTGTTACAGGAGGGATGGAATCTGTTGATCCATTCACACTTAATCTTGCCAGCGACCAGCTTGAATACAAATTCCTACAGACTTTTAGAAAATTAACAAGAGATGCTTATCCTAAAGTAGGCTTTTTACAAGGTCACGGTGAACTTCCTGAGAATAGTACTATATCGATCAGGGGGCACTTGAAAGAGTATTACGATGTCGAATATTTTTCACTAAAAGATTCTGCCGGAAGAGTGCTGTTCAACCCAAAAACGGACTCCACTGGCAAAACGAGCTTTCGGGCGTTGAAAGACTACAAAAGTATTGTTATTGCTCAACCTAAATCATCCTTCTCCAATGGCGAAAAGTTTATTATTGACCAGTTCATAATGAATGGAGGGAAAGTAGCTTGGCTTGTAGATGCTTTGGACATGAGAGAAGATAGCCTCTTCATGACCGGACAGTCATTTGCCCTACCCTATGAATTGAACATCAGTGATATGTTATTTAACTATGGCGCGCGATTAAACAATGATCTCGTGCTGTCCAGTAATTGCGGACCTATTTGGGACTTTAGAAAAAATCAACCTGCCGAATGGAACTTCTATGTATTAGCAAGAAATTCAAACCGAGACCCCGTAGCCTCTAATCTGAATCCTGTTAAAATGAAATATGCCAGCTCTGTAGAACCCGTAGGCGATACTTCCATACGGAAAAGAATCTTGTTGGAATCTTCACAGGAATCAAGAGTATTTAAAAGCCCTGCAAGAGTTGCATTGGCCTATATTGATCCGGCATACAGGCCTAAATACATCGGAAATGGTGTCGAGAAACGACCTTTGGCCGTTATGCTGGAGGGCAGATTCAAAAGTTTCTTTAGGAATTCTCTTGATCCGGCATACAAGGACTCCATTGTTCTGAAGAAAGAAAGTGTACCAAATAAAATGCTCGTTATAGGCGATGGGGATATCATAGAGAATAGAATCCACCCTAAAAAAGTAAATAAGGTAAAAATTGAAGAAACAGATGTTTTAAGCCCGGATCATGAGGTAATCGTCTCTGCACCCAATCCAATTCCAATGTACGACAATATTGATTTTTTCAAGAACGCTTTTGATGATCTTATGGAGGAGGATAATTTAATTTCCTTGAGAGGTAGAGAATTTAAACAAAGACCATTAAATGAGAAGATCGTAAGCAATGAAAACTCCCGAAATACGTTGAAGTTTATTAATGTCGCTCTTCCGATTCTCATTCTGTTAATTTTTGGAAGTATCCAATACGTTGTTCGAAAGAGAAAATTCGCAAAACCATGACAGCAAAAAGACTACTGTATTTTTGGCTACCTGCTTTCCTGTTTGCCATGGGATACTTATCCCTTGCTACGCTGGAAGGCTGTCGCCCAAGTGTTGATAATGATCGGCCAACTTTTGCAATAAAAGATACAAGTCAAATTGATCAAATTCGCATTTCTGAAGCAAATGGAAATTCCATTCTGGTTCAACGAAGAACAGACCCTGCTATTTGGAAGTTAAACTCAGGAAAGTTTGATGCCCGAGAAGACGCGGTTTCCCTTATTCTGGAAACTATTTTTAGAATTAAAATTAAGCAGGAAGTAGATGAAAACTCAAGAGCAAACATCATCAAACAAATCGCTGCATCAAGTAAAAAAGTAGATTTCTATAAAAACAATGCTGAAACACCGTTCAAAACCTATTATGTAGGCAACTCAACCCCCGATAAACTAGGTACATTTATGGTAATGAGCGAAAATGTAGAAGGGCAACTGGTAAAATCCAATCCATACATCGTTTATAAACCGGGCATGTACGGTCATTTGGAAAGTAGATTCTTTTCGGATGCTTCGGAATGGCGAAATACAGCAGTATTTAAGTACGGACGTGGAACCATATCAAAGATACATCTGCAATTCTTCGAAGAACCGCAGAATTCACACACAGTTGAAATCGAACCGTCCGGAGCACTAAAGCTTTATGATCATACGGGCGAAGAAATTAGTGAATTCAATACCAAAGCAGCGCAGCGGTATGTATCACTCATGATGCGCCTAAACTACGAGGGATTAAATAAGGAGCTTTCGATGCATGAAGCAGACTCCGTTATGAAGTCAACACCGCTTTACAGCCTCTCCGTAACAGACAACAATCAGTCAGTTAAAAAAGTAATGGTTCACAGAAAAACAGCACCGCCCGGACTGACAGATTACAAAGGCGACCCAATTCTTTGGGATAAAGACAGGTATTGGGGTCATATTGAAGGTTCGTCAGAGCTGCTCAAATTGCAATTCTTTAGCTGGGGCCCTGTATTCAAACCAATCTCATTTTTCGAATAAAATAGTTGTTAATAACAAGGTCAATAGTGTTAATAATTAGCATGAGTGAAACGGCCATTATCCGTTATATTTGTTGGCTAACGAAGTAATCTAACACGTCAATGAAATTTTTAGTTTCAAGTTCTGATCTGCTCAAAAACCTTCAGGGAATTGGAGGTGTTTTAAACTCGAGCAATACATTGCCCATTTTGGACAATTTTCTTTTCGAAATTAAGGGTAAAGCACTCACCATCTCGGCATCTGACCTGGAAACTACTATGACCTCAGTAATTGAAGTGCAATCAAAAGAGGATGGTACAATTTGCATACCTGCAAGAATGCTGATGGATATACTGAAGGCATTCCCTGAACAACCTCTCACGTTTGATATTGATGACAAAACTTCAGCAATAGAAATTTCATCGGATAACGGAAAGTACAAATTGAGCGGTTTCAGCGGCAGTGAGTTTCCTAAAGTTCCAACAATGGAATCACCATCTAAGGCGGAAATTCCTGCTGAAGTACTGGCCAAAGCAATCAGCAAGACCATCTTTGCAGCAGGAAACGATGATCTTCGACCTGTTATGAGCGGAGTATACTTCGAATTGGAAAAAGAAGGCATCACCTTTGTTGCTACAGATGCGCATAAATTGGTTCGATATAAAAGAACAGATGTGAATGCAGAAAAGGAATTCTCATTTATTGTACCTAAAAAGCCGTTGAATCTGCTGAAGGGTCTTATGGCTGCTTCAAAATCTAATGTGACGATGGAATACAATGAGAGCAATGCCTTCTTCGCATTTGACCAAACAACATTAATTTGCCGACTCATTGACGGTAAATACCCCAATTATGCGGCAGTTATTCCAAATGAAAACCCAAACAGATTAACTATAGATCGAACTGAGTTACTCAGTTCGATTAAAAGGGTTTCCATATTCGCCAATAAGACAACCAATCAAGTACGGCTCAAAATGACTGGAAGCGAGCTGGTAATATCAGCTGAAGACCTTGACTTCTCTAATGAAGCAAATGAGCGTCTGACGTGCAATTATCAAGGAGAAGATATGGAAATAGGTTTCAATTCCAGGTTTCTAGTAGAAATGCTAGCAAATATGGATGCTCAGGAATGCATGATCGAAATGAGCGCACCCAATAGAGCAGGAATTATTGTACCAGGGGGAGATTCAGAGGCAAATGAAGACATTTTAATGCTCGTAATGCCCGTGATGCTGAACACATGACTTTTGATTTTTCCGTTTTAAAATACGGGGAAAACACTTAACAAGAAAAACACATAACTAGCTGATAGTGTGATACATGAACAGCTTTTAATGGGATAGCAGCCTACCTTACTCTTGAACTTCGGAAGCTAAATTGACAGTTATCGGGGTTTTATGTTCATTCATCGAACAAAGCCTTTTCTGACAAACTATAGGTTCTAGGCATGCGTATATGCGTCTCAACCACAACCACGTTCCTTTGCGAACCAACAGACATATCGCAAATAAGTTCATCATCCGCGTCAGAGAGGATGGAATTGTAATGATCCGTACACGGAAAGACAATTCAATCATCGGATTAAGTGATTTTGATGAGCTATACCGGAAGCTAGACGAATTGAGCGCTCCTAAAGGCAAATTGTTGCTCTTATTTGACCTTTCTAACAACCCGCAAATGGATAAGAATTCTCGGGCATTCATTTACGCGGAAGAAATGATTCAAAATACGAAAGCACTTGCCTTTTCTGCTTCGGATGAATTCAATTCACTTTTAGGTAAGTTTCTAGCTCAATACCAGCACAGATTCTACCCTATCCGTCTGTTCTCAACCGAAGCACAGGCAATTCAATGGTTGTCGGCATATGATGCTGTTGAAGACGACCGGATTGAACAAATTTTAAATCTAATCAATCAGCTCGCTGCATTAAATTTCCAACGAAAATACCATGTATCTGAAGAACGTGACGCGATAGACTTTATTGGTTATGGTTTAAATATGATAAGTGAAGAACTCGAATTTGCTTTGAACGAAAAGTCTCGATTGGAAAGAGAAAATATAACCCTTAGCAAAACAATTGAGGAAATAACCTTAACCGGTGATGGAATGAATCGACTAGCTAGAGTTATGATTGCCAATAAAAATGAGATCATAACAAGCGTCAATACAGAGTTTTGTGATTTTTCGAAGCATACCAAAAAGGAAATTTTAGGATCAGAAATGCTCAGTGCGAGCGACTATACTAAGGAATCATTATTGAAAATTAGAAAGACGCTCACCAAAGGATCGAGCTGGCGACAGGACACCAAGCTGCATGCAAAAGACGGTTCGGAATACTGGGTAGATAACAACATTATACCCATCGAAAACGATCAATTCTTAATCATACAGCTAGACATCACTGCAAGAAAGACAACCGAAAAAAAGTTGCTACTTTCTGTCTTTAGCACAAGAAAAACTGAAGGTAAAGAGCTAAGTAATGTGATTAATAAAGAAATAACTACAACTCTGGCTGGATTGCAATACATACTGAAATCCCTTGATGATAAAATCACCGCTCTTAGGGACAGTGAAATGCAAATGTTGATCAAATCGGTTAGAAAAAACTTTGAACATATCATCGGTAATGCAAAACGCATCACCAGCGAGCTTTCCGCAAACCCTGTGGCAAGTGAAGACTTTGTGAATAGCCTTAAGGCATATGTTGACGATTTACCCGTTAAATCGTTAAACCCCATTACAGTCAACGTAAAAAGCGAATCAAGGCAACGTCTTTTGAGCGAAGATCAAATTAAAATCCTGTACCTAGCAACAACTAATCTGCTGGCCTACCTGCTGGCGCATGCGGGCGAGTATCCAATCGAACTGAAAATTGATTTATCTGCTTCAGCGAAAATTAGTTTGGACCTTCCGGATGATAAATTCGACGTAAAAGAGGCGTTGAATGATACAAATAATGACATGCACCTGCTCATGAACCTGGTTCAACAATACGCAGGAACGGTCCAAGTGAAAAAGACCAAAGGTAAACCGTCATCAATTATTCAAATTGAGCTTCCTTTTTGCGAGAACAAAGAAGAAGAAGAAGAATAGCTTACGAACTGAACCCGTCTTAATTGTATTTTTGACAATTATTAGAGCGAATTGTATCGAGCTAAAACTGAATTATTTTCTATCTTTCCGTGCATTATTGCTTAGAACAGAGTATTCTCTTTCAATTGCAATGCGGATAAACGATTGATAATTAGCAAAACTGTTTTGACATCAAAAGAATTGATTAAGACATTAGGCATTTGGCCATTCAAGAAGAATCGTAGCATTTGCCGAGGTTCGTGGGGACTAAAATGCTTGCTTAATTCACGGAATTCCCACACAGGACCTTACATTCCACAACAAACAGTACCTGTCATATCATTCCATATACCACACTTTGCCGGCTTAAAACAAATACTTGTTGAGTTTTGAATTTTGATATAGAAAAATCAATAGAAGTTCTTGAACGAACTCCTCTTACCATAGAGGCTTTACTTGATGGGTTAAGTAAGGATTGGATTTATTCTGTAGAGGAAGGTGAGAAATGGAGTGTTCATAAAGTGGTGAGTCATCTGATCTATGGTGAGCGCACCACCTGGACTCCTAGATTGGAAATGATCATGTCAAACTTTCCAACAAAAGAGTTTGAACCCACAGACGATGTTGAGGAGCATTTCGCTAAAATGGAAAGTAAATCAATTAGAGAGCTAATCTTTCAATTAAAGTATCTGAGAGAAATTAATATCGATATCGTTCAGGCGTACAACATTTCTAGTGACGATCTGAATTCAACCGCAACACATCCTGAATTAGGTGTTGTCACGCTTAAGGAATTACTTGCTACTTGGGTAGTGCATGATATGGCCCACCTTTCTCAAATTGCCCGGATCATGGCTAAAAAATTCGGAGAGGATGTCGGTCCTTGGAAGGATCAACTTGGCATTTTGAATCAGTAGTCGTTCAAACCTATTTTATTTCGTATAACAGGAATCAACATCATCACTCCCCTCAAAGGAATGGTTGGTTTTTTTGTAAAAAAATGTCCGAAAGTTTTTAAGGGTTTCGCCCAGATTTACTATTGAGTACTCGTCAAACTTGCCAATTCTTGGCAATTTTAGACCTGTTATTTTTAAAAAACATTGAATCGGAATTCAATCAATTCAATTCATTTTTACTTCAGTTTTGCGGCAAAATAAATAATCCTTACAAGTCACAAAACACATGAATTCAATAGATTACTCGGTAGTAATTGCACTCGTTATATTTTTTTCGATACCGACCTTAGGGCAATTTTCAAATCAATTAATACATCCACAAACCCAGCCAACCATATACGAATTTAACAACAATACCATAATACATCAAGAGCAAGTTCAATACAAATTAGGGGCTTCTTCCTCACGATGCCCAGTAAGTAAAATAGAAAAGGTGGAGAATCCTGTTATTCGGTTTCAATACAATGTGTACCCGAATCCCAGTAAAGGTGAATTTTGCGTCCATTTTACTACCAGTAGCCCGAGTTTGCAAATTAAACTCTCCACACTTGAAGGGAACACAATCTCAATAGAAGACAGTCCCAAACGAGCATCCTATTTTCATTATCCGGACTTGTCCAGTGGAACATACGTACTTACCGTAAGTGATGACTCACGATCTGTTTCAAAAAGAATACAAATCAGGAGATAGGTATTGTTGTTGTAGAATCAAAGCTAAACAAAACAACTTTTTTGCAATAGACTGAAGAAGATTTACTAAGTTCAATAATCTATTCAAGACCTCTATGCGCATTAAGGGAAAGCCCCATATTTCAATCATCCGGGATGAAAACGGTATTCCTAAAGTAGTTGGGAAAGATTTGAATGATCTCCTTTTTGGTTTAGGCTACTGCCACGCCATGGATCGCGGAATCCAGCTCATGCTCATGCAAACTCTGGGCAAAGGTGAAGCCTGCCTCAAGCTTCAAGATACAGATGAGATGTTTGAAATTGACACATTTTTCAGACGATTCAATTTCTGTGGAAATACAGCAGCGGAAATTGAAAAATTCACGCCAACCGAAAAAGAACAGCTTCAAGCTTACTGTGACGGCATTAATCAAAGATTTGCTGAAAAAAAACCATGGGAGCTTACCAAATTGATTGGCTTTAAATCATTCCATTGGGAAATCCAAGATATTATTATGATGACTCGAATGGCTGGTTTTTTAACCCTTGCTCAATCACAAGGTGAAATAGAGCTGCTTTTTATAGAATTGGTTCAGAACAAAATTCCCAAAAAGCTTCTTGGAGAGCTTTTTCCCGGTATTCTTGGAAATTATGACGAAGAGGTCATTTCGGAAATAACCCTTCCAAGTAAGATCATCCCTGACTCTGTAAAATGGCACAGCTCGGCAAATCCATTGATGGCATCAAATAATTGGGTCGTGAATGGGGACAGATCAGCATCGGGATGCCCTATTCTAGCAAATGACCCGCACTTGGAGGTCAATCGGCTTCCTGCAGTTTGGTACGAAATTGCCTTGGAATCGGATGACAACTTTATAATGGGAGCCACCATGCCCGGTATCAGCGCAGTACTTATAGGAAGAAACAAAAATGTTTCTTGGGGTGCAACCTATACATTCATGGACGCCATGGATTATTGGATGGAAGACTGCAAAGGGGGAAAATATCTAAAGGATGGTAAACATCACGTATTTACTATTCGAGAAGAGCGCATAGAGCGTAAGAAAAATGGTGAACAGTTCGTCACATTTTATGAAAACGAACACGGCGTATTGCTCGGTAATCCGAATAAAGATGGACGCTACCTTTCTGTTTCCTGGAGCGCATCGACCGGCGGAGCGCAATCTCTGAAGCAGGGATTGCTACTTACTGAGATCAACAATACAAAAGACGCTATGAACTGCCTGGGCAGACTGGAAATGTCGTTCAATTGGGTCATTGCCGATACTGCGGGAAACATCGGATATCAAATGTCAGGGCTGTTACCGAAGAGAAATAAAAATTACTCAGGTTTTACACCCATACCCGGTTGGGAAAGCGATAACGACTGGAGCGGCTTTTATTCTTTTGATCAACTTCCTCAGTTGTACAACCCGGAAAACGGCTATATCGTAACTGCAAATGAAGATCTAAGTGAATATGGCAGTGTAAATCCACATACCATTACCATGGGCAACTACCGCTCCGATCGAATAAAAGCATTGCTCACAAACAAGCAAAAGATATCCGTAGCTGACATGAAGAAAATGCACATGGATGTCTACTCCCTTCAGGCTGAGCTATTCCTACCCCTTTTCGAACCACATCTAGACGATTCAGCAAATTCTCAATTGCTTAGAAATTGGGACAAGAAATACACTGCAGATTCACTAGGAGCATCCGTGTTTGAAAATATCTATCATGCTTATTTAATGGAGGTATTCGGGGCTGTTTTTGGGGAAGAGGTAATGACTCATTTATTGGAAGAGACAGGATACATCACCGATTTTTACGGGAATTTTGACCGTATACTTCTGTCCGAACATTCATCATGGTTTTTAGATCGATCAAGAGCTGATATTTTAAATATTTCGGTTCAACAAGGACTAAAAATGGAACTAAAAAAATGGGGAGAACATAACGAGCTTTCATTCACAAACATTCTCGTGGGAGATCAATTACCAAGATTTATTGGGTTCAATAAGGGACCTATCGGGCTGCAAGGAAACAGAGCCACCATTCACCAGGGCCAGATTTATCGCAACAACAACCGAATCACATCATTTGCCCCGTCGTACAGATTGATTGCAGATCTTTCTGAAAAACACATTGAAACCAGCTTGCCAGGAGGCCCATCAGACAGACGGTTTTCAAAATTGTATACAAATGATCTTCAAAACTGGATCGAAGGCAACTATAAAACACTGAAAACATAGCGGAAGTTATCAAGTTCAGGCAGATGAGTCTATAAATTCACTGACAAAGAGTAAAAATATGAGTAACTTCATGTTGCAAATGCAATTGGATTGATCGTATAAAACCAATAAGATGAGTGAGGACATATTAGACCCTTCAGATGAACAAGAGAATCAGGCAAACACCGCAAAGCGGTTGTTTAAGATGATTATTGGTGGGATTATAATAGCATTTGTATTGCTGCTAACAATCTTGTACATAAAAGTACTCCCGCCATTAATTAAAGTTTTAGCTTTGGCGGTCAATGCATGCGTGATCTATATGTGTTACGCCTATCTGTTCAAAAACAAAAAAAAATAATCAAATGGAATCTACAAAAATTGCCCGACTTGCGCTTTTAGGAATTGTCGCATTGATCGGAATCGTTATGTTTTTCATGTCCTGGAAAGATGTAAATCCGGGAGAGGAAGGATTCATTTATCGCCCCTTTGGCGGAGGAATAAATGAAGAAGAAGTACCGTATCCTGAAGGGACTATATTTATAGCTCCATGGAATGAATTAATTACCTATAATATACTACAGGAGTCAAAGAACTATAAGTCAACCGTAATGGATAAGAACGGTACAGACATCACTGTAAACATTGCTGTGAACTATGCTGTGAAACAAGGCAATAGTGCATCGCTTCACCTAACTTGGGGGAAGGGTTATATCTCCTTCATTGACGACAAAGCTCAGGGAGCCATTAAAGATGTAATTGGCCGATATACCTATGAAGAAGTATACAGCACAAAAAGAGAATCTTTAGAAGGAGAAATAGAGTCTATTCTAAGAGAAGATTTTGATGCCAATTACCTCAAACTACATTATGTTGAGATTGCAGACGTTGATTTACCTGCTAACATTGCGCAAGAGATCATAAATAAAGAAACTCAAAAGCAGAAAAACCTTACCGCGAAGGAAAAGCAAAAGGAAGAGGAATACCTTGCCAATGCTAGAATTGAAAAATCAAGAGGTGATTCCTCATTGGTTGTATCTGCACGATACAAAGCCGAAGCAATTCAATTGGAAGCAGAACAGATTGCTAAGAACCCACAGTATATAGAACTGAAAAAATGGGAGAACTGGGATGGTCAAGGGTCTCCTTATGGAACTGGTAATGTTTTTGGTAATGCTGCGGTTAGCATTTTGAAACAATAGATCCAAAGACAAGTGAATTCAAAGGTCACAAGTATTGTGGCCTTTTTTTATTCCTGATCTTTTTTCGGTTCTGTCTTTTTAATGGTGTAAACAATTCTGTGAGGGCTCGACTTTTGCTGAGCTTCATCAATTTCCTGTTGTTTGAGCTGCGCCTCGAAATCCGGAGGTTCTATACCTAGCTCCTCCTCTATTTCCCATTGGTACTTCTTCTTCTGAGGACCATGCTTCTTGTACCAAAATGCCAACAAACATCCGGCAGCAGCGCCCCAAAAATGGCCTTCAAAAGAAATCGATAGATCTACATAGTGACTACCCAGTAGATAATCAAATGGTAAAATTCCCCAAACAAAGCTACCGTATAGAAAAGCCACAATCAAAGACAGTCCCATCAATCGAATGTTTTTCCGGATCACTCCGCTTGTAAAAATGTACGTAGCCAACCCATAGATTATACCACTAGCACCAATATGAAAAACATCTCGACTCAAACACCACAACCAAAGTCCACCAATCAACCAAATACCAAGAAAAATCTTCCAGGCAATTTCTTTGTAAAAGTAAAACAGCGCCCAAAGTAAGATCAACAAGGCAGATGAATTATTGACAATGTGCTCATAGCTGTAGTTGTCGTGAATAAACGGGGAACAGACAATACCCAAAAGACCTAAAGCGGTTCTTGGGCGAACACCGAAATGATACAAGTTCAAGTGGTAATTCCAATCGATTAGCCAAACCAGCCAGCAGATAGCAAGCACAATGACAGGAACTCTCAGAGACTGTATCATGGATTTTATGTCGCCTTTTGCCGAACTGGTCATTGATAATTCGTACGCCTTTATTTTATGCCTCTCTCTTTTTTAATGGTTTCGTACGCTTCCTGGATCCTCTGAAATTTTTCTTTTGCTCCGGATTGAAATTCTTTACCCAGATGCTGAACCTTATCCGGATGATACTTTACCGCCAGTTTTCTGTACGCTTTCTTAATTTCCTCTTCAGTAGCCGTTTCCTGAATTCCTAAAATTTTATATGCTGTATTGGGATCTTTATAAAACATGGCCCTAATCGAAGTAAAATCGCTATTCGAAATGCCTAAATAACCAGCAATTGTCTGGATCAATTTCACCTCAGTAGCCGATACATGTCCATCAGCCTTTGCAATGCCAAACAAGTAATGCAACAACTGAAGTCTGACCTCGGGGGTTAATGATTGTCTTATATCCGCACAGGCTCGATTCAAGGGCACCTCACGCTTCAAAATGTCCTTAAGCTCAAAAATGTATCTCCTCCCCGCTTCATTGCCAAATTGCTGAATAAAGAATTGCTTTACATAATCCAATTCAGCTTTAAGCACTTTTCCATCAGCCTTCATAACCGCTGCAGACAACAATAAAAGACTCGTTGGGAAATTACTTCTCATTACCCGCTGTCGGTAGAAATCTTCATACGTTCCACCCGAAAAACTGCCACTATAGCGACGACTACTGTCAGACTTTCCTGAGAAAAAGATGCGTTGGATGATTCCTACAATAATTAATATGACCAGTAGTTTAAACATTCTTTATATACTCTCTTTTAAATTGGTTATACTTGTGTTGCAATGCCAACAACAGCAAAATCGTATTCATATATTCCTCCCGCAATCGTTTCGGGAAGTGTGTATTTGTTTACTACAGAATCCGGCCTGGAGTACGAAGTTCGCTTTGCTAGAAAACGTAACAATCTCCTCCATTGCACCATTGCTTTTGGCGTTCTCAATGAAGAATATGAAGGTGAAGAATATGTTGTTGTGAACAAAGGGGAAGTATTCCGAGTGATGGCAACTATCGTAGACATTGTAAAGAAATACATCGAAGAACACCCAAATGTTCGCTCTTTTGAATACTCTGGGGAACCTACGGGCAAAGAAACAGAAAATCGACCGAGTAAGCGGATGAACCTATACGATCGATACCTTCCTGCAATTTTTGGAACCTCTTGGTCGTTCGAACGAAATGGAAATAAAATGGTCATTAAACGATGATTCAATAGTTTGAGAGGATTTTTCTTGAATCTCTCAAACGTGAGCAAAATTAATTGAAATTTTCAAACGTTCATTGCTCAATCAATCCGTTCAATTCGACCTAACTCTAGTTAAAATCTTGTTCAAAACTTAAAGGTCTTTTAAAAATCTGGTCAAAATGTTACAAAATTTGGTCAAAAACTGTCATTTACCGATAATTCTCATGAATTAAAGGGAAATTGAAGTGACTAAAAAATAGTTAACCTGGTCAGGCAACAGGTATCCTAACCTATTATAACGCTATCATGAAATCTTTAAACACCTCTAATCAACAACACTCACGTGCTATTCTTTTATCTTCTTTACTATTGGGTGTAATTTACTTATCATCCTCTGTAAACACATTTTCTCAAGAAACTCCAACAATGGAGGAAAACGACTTCAAATGGAAGATTCCAGGCGCTAAATACCTTGATCCATCCTCCTTCTTCTCTCTTCATGGATATGTAGACGGAGTATTTGCTTCGAGTTCAGAAGAATGGACTTCTCCTGGTGCTATTGGAATTAGTATGCCGGGGCAAGTCCTTGTGCCAAATTCAAACAATTCATCTTTTAGCTACGATGCTGCAATATTTATCGGGTCTGAGATGAGTGAAAAAACAAGGTTGATGATGGAAATGCATCTAGTTACTGACCCGAGTGGTTCAGGTGCCGCTGGGCCCGGCGGATTAACATTCGTTTTAACTGAAGCAACGGGTTCATGGGATATTGTATCCGATTTACTTACTTTTTCCGGCGGTATATTTTGGCTTCCATTTGGAACCGTAAATCAGGATTGGTTGGGCGCTCAAAACCTGTTTAGCCTCATCCCTCAGGCTTCCGAAGCAATGCCGGCCCATTGGAATGAACGCGGAATCAGATTAAACGGCATGAAAAAAATAGGTGACAAATCAGCCATTAATTATGCGCTTTCCTTGGGAAATGGCTATGACAATTGGAGCATTATGGGGCAAAGAGGTTTCGACAACAATGAAAATAAATCTGCAACTGGTCGTGTTTCCGTCTTTCCAGGATTAGGAGACAAATTAAACTTAGGATTTTCCTACTCTATGGGAGATATGAACTCAGAATTGAACTCATCCTTTGATAGCTTAAGTGTATCCCGTTATCCGTCAAATTTCAATGCATTGGGTGCCGATTTAACCCTGGAACTGGAGAAATTCAAACTTAGAAGTTATCTAATTGCATCACAGCAATCGTTGGACATCTCTTCAAATAATGTCTCTGCCAATACTACAGAAATTGGAAGGTTTGGATTGATGGGCGAAGTTCAATACAAATTAAATACATCAAAACTTAATATTGGCTTTGAGAGCATCGTTCCGAAAGTTCGTTATGATTATCTCGCATCAGATGTACTAACGACGGTGATTGGAACTACCGAAAATTATCAAAATAGAACAGTAAGTTTTGGTGTAAATTTCCATGTAAACA
>CAJWDP010000056.1 GCA_913030835.1 uncultured Flavobacteriales bacterium
CCAATTACTTTAGCCGGGTTTATTCTGAATGAGGGAGTATGAATATCCCCTATAAATCCAGCCACCGCATTTTCATTTATATCTGCAGTTCGTCCAGGTGAGCGTTCGCTCAAATCGTGATCAAAGCTTTCGTAAATGACTATTTTATTTCTCCATGTGAACCTTAACTTCACATACATTCGCCCTATACAATAATCCAGATAGGAAAATCCATATCTGAGCACAGATACAAAGTATCCTTCGGATCTTTCCTTTTTAAAATTAAACGATTCTATAGAGTCTACATCAGTAACATTTTTTCGTTTTCCTCCGGATAGTATGGATTGAATTCCCGGTCGAACAGGAAGAACAACAACCTCCTTATTGTAACGCTCTTTGAGCCTTCTCTGAAGATCATTAATTATTCCGGATCTCTCCTGATAAGGAAGCTCAGTAAAGGTGCACTCAAACCCTCTTGAAAGTCTACTTCTAAACATCTTCTTTAAATGGTATCGGAATCGGTTAAAATTCCATTTTTCTATTCCTATTCGCCTTTTCAGGTAATGCCTAATTTGATCTAGTTCCTGGTCCCCAATGCTTCCAACCAATTCAATGGATTCAATATTTAATTCATATTTTTTATTCAGATAGTTCTGAATTATTTCCTGCTCGGCGCGAGTAGCGGATTGAATGCACTTTGTTAAATCATTTGAAATGGGTTCATATGCAACAGCTGACGCAAGCAAGCGATATTCCACAGCTACCCTGCTATCGGGAACCAAAATCCCGTGCATACTTCTACTGGTATTCAAAACCAGCTTAGAATCAATATATTGAATACCCTTCGTGGTAAATTTACTTCTGAGAACAACGAGTATAAACTGTCCATCTAGTAAGCGAATAAATACATGGCTCCCATGCACTTTCTTTACGACCCTTAATTCCGAAACAAATGGATGCTCTTTAAGAAAGTCAATAACCGCGCTCTGATTTTTCTTTCCGATTAATACATCAATTTCATTCGGCCCCTGGACTTCCCGTTCAAAATCAAATTCCTGTAAAAAGGTATGGGAATACCCATTTAAAAAGTGTGCCAGATCAGAATGAATACCTTTTCTTTGATCCAGTGTTCGTTCTGATATTTCTGCCATAGCATCTTTCCAGACATAGATCAACTTTTTTTGCGATTCCGTTATACCATCCTGAAATGCAAGCAATCCTAAATTCTGAGAAACGACTTGCAACAAATAGTGCTTTAAATACAGTTTAACATCTATTGCCCATTTGTCAATAAGGTCAATTAACCCGCTCTCCACCAGCTGATTGTGAATCGCTTCCTTAACACCAGTCCAATCTTTGTTTTTTACAATTGTCTCATTTTGAAAAACGAAGTGAAAAAAGTCAAACAGGATCGGATGCATGCTGGTTGAGTGGGAAAAATTGAATAAATAAATTTTTCCATCAACAACCGAACTATTCCATGGCGTGAAGTCTCCATATCCGTACGAAAACAGCGTTCTTGTACTCTCCAGCTCTGATTTGAGTGACGACAGCGCCTCACTAAAGTACTTAAAGTAAGGTACATTCTCGGTTTTGTATGTGTTCAGCAATTCTATGTTGTGCTTCACCGCAAGAAATTGAGGAGTCTCAAAAAATTTGTACTGTCTAATCGTTTTATCCATCACCTCTTTTACAAATGCAGCATGGACACTTGTAAATACTTTGGAATATTCATTTGGGTGATTTCCAATTGAAATGTTTGCGGATCCAGAATATCTGTCTATTCTGGGGATGATTATTGAGTCAAAACCCGAGCCTTTCCACATGCCTACCATAATGAGCTGGTTTTGCAGCAAGCTTTTCGTATACCCATTTTTACAAAACTTTACAAAACACGGTTCGCTTCCAAGATCGTAGGATACCGTTGGAGCACCACCATACTCTTTGGAGCCACTCGAATAGGAATAGCTGTCAACCAAGTGGCGCGTATATTGTACTCCGGTCAGGGATTTTTTCCATAGTACGGTGAAATATCCGCTTGTAAACAATCGATCGCATCGCAAGGCATGTAGGTATTTCATCCATGCTATCCGCTTTTTGTCTTTTGAAGTGATTTGCTGGAAAAAATGCAGGAAATTCAATGTGCCTTTTTTGTAGATGTACTTCATGCTACCGTCCTCTCGATTGATAAATGATAATTTCGTTGAAGAAAATTCATTGGTTTTGACCTGATTCGTAAAATCTATAATCACGTCGTATCGGTCTATATCAATCGGTTCTTTGCTGGCCTTATCTGAACTTATTCTGAACAATACCAAGGGTGATTCAACACAGCTTGCAATGTCTTTCATGGGTTCATCAAAAATCAATTGATTTGCAGGATCTTCGATATGGATACTTTTCTTCGATGGCAATATCGTCGATATCCATAGGTTAATGTCAGAGGCAAATATTTTCATTACGTGTGGTTTGTTACACGAACCTTGGCCGATTTCGTGCCATCATAACAAAACACTGTAAATCAATCTATTAAATCAATAACCTATTGAAGGATAGTCCATTTAAAGGACGTGATTTCCCAAAATGGGATATTTTAATACTAACCTAGATCTGTCTGTAATTGATCCAACGTAGCCGACAAAGACTCAACGAATAATTGCACTAATTCTACATCATTATTGTCCGGTATCGCTTCAACCTTTCGGACACTTTCGCTTAATGCAGGCGCTACCGTATCCACAGATGGTTTAATCTTGTGCGCAATTTTTCCAATGGTTTCAAAGTCTTCTGATACAAGAGCCTCTTTTACTTCCTCCATAGCCTTCCTGCACGAAGAGTAAAATGTTTCCAACATTAGCTTAACAAACGAATCATCACCGTTTGCGATTACTTCCAAATTCTTTCTTGTATATAGCTTTTCCATAGCACTTTTATTCAATCTGCTTGCGTCAAGAATTTAATTCCCTGAATTAGAAATTTGTTCGAAAATGGCTTGATACAATTGATTGGGAGAATAGGGTTTACTCAAATATCCCTGCATTCCGGCATCCCTGCATTTTTTATCATCTCCTTTAATTGCATTCGCAGTCAGCGCAATAATTGGCATGTTTGAACCAAGGTCGTTTCTAATTGCCCTTGTTGCCTCATAACCATCCATTTCCGGCATCATTATATCCATAAGGATCAATTCGTAATCATTTTCCTTTACGCGCTGTATTGCTTCCAATCCATTTTCTGCTTCATGTATATCGAATTTTTTTCGTTGCAAAATAGCACGAGCCATCATTCGATTCATTTCATTATCGTCAACCAGCAAGATTTTTATGCCCTCTTCAAATTCAAACTCAACTTCCTCAATTGGCTGGATCGGTTTCTGTTCTTCATGATAAACAGGAAGTTGCAGGTGCAGTCTGAATGTAGATCCTTTTCCCGGCATGCTCTTAACTAACTCTAAACTTCCATCCATTGCTTCTGCTAATTGTTTTGCAATTGAAAGTCCCAAACCGGTACCTCCGTATTTTCTCGCAGTTCCGATATCGGTTTGAGAAAAGCTCTTGAACAAATCACCAATTTTATTCTCTGGAATTCCTATTCCAGTGTCTGTAAAATCAATAGATATGGCATGTACCCCATTTGGTTCTTCATTTACACCTATTTTGACCAAAAGTCCACCTTTTTCCGTAAACTTTACTGCATTTGTACACAGGTTCAAAATAATCTGATACAATCGGAACGGATCGCCCAGATAAGAATCAGAAAGTTCGGGTGCAAGATTTGTTTTGAAATAAATCCCTTTTGATTCTGCATTGTACATCAAAGCAGATTTTGCCTGATCAATGATTGCCACCAAATCAAATGGGATACTATCCACTTCCAGTTTACCTGCTTCTAACTTTGAAAAATCCAATATATCATTGATAATATTGAGTAGATGATCCGAAGACTTTTTGATCGAATCCAGATAGTTAAGCTGGGCATCATTCAAAGTCGTATCTCTCAATAAATAATTCAGACCAACAATTCCGTTTAACGGGGTACGCATTTCATGACTCATCCTCGCTAGAAACTCCTCTTTTATAGCAGCATTCTGCTCGGCAATTAATTTTGACTCGATCAGGTCCTGCTCCATGTCTTTTCGTTCCGAAATATCGACATGTATCCTAATCGTACCAACAATTTCATTGTCTTCATTGAATACGGGTGTACCCGACACCAGCACCCATGCAAATTCACCATTCTTCTTTTTGATCTTAACCTCATACACTCCTGACTTCCCCTCCCTCCGATTGGCAATTTCATTTTCAATATCTACTTCCGAATCAGAATCGAGAACTTCAGATGCCACTAAACCCACCAACTCATTAGGATGGTATCCGGTTAGCTCAGAAAACTTTGGATACACCTTCGTTATTCTGTCATCCAAATCCACCTCAAGTAACCCCAATTCAATATTCTCGATGATTTTCTGGTACTTTTCATCACTCCTTTGCAAGTACTCTTGGAGCTTTCTCTTTTCCGTAACATCCGTAATTTGAACCAATCTCGCCTGTTTTCCACCAAATGGAATTGTACAGGCACTGATTTCTACCCTAATCTCCTCCCCTTCCTTCGTTAAGTGATTCCATTCTTTGTACGGTTCAAATTCTGAGTCGTTAATGATGTTTTCTACGTCCCGTTCTAATGCTTCCCAATTCGACTTATCATGAAGCTGGTGAATTTTCATTTTCAAAAATTCTTTCCGCGTATATCCATACTTCTCAATAGCCGTTTGATTGATATCAAGAACTCGAAAATTGGCTGGGTCGTAGATCAGTAATGACAGCGGATTACTGTCATATAACATCTTAAAATAGTCCTCGGATTGTTGGACCTGATCATCTTCATTGGCCTCATTGAGTTTTTCCAACTCAAAGAGTTTCAATGTTCTTTCCCTGAGGTCTGCAGTCTTTCTCTTCAGTTTTTCTTCAACCTCTCTTCGAGCGATATTTTCTTTTAAGTATCGCTCTTTCCAGATTTTTACATCCTCATCCATTCGGTGAAGTAGGAATTAATAGATTGATTGCTTTTCTTCTTTCAGCATTCTGTATATGGTAGATTTACCCACATCCAGTTTGGCAGCGACTTTCAATACGTTGTTGTCGTATTGTTTTAGATATATTTTAATGATCTGATTGGTGTATTCTTTAAGTGTAAGATCCTGATTCAATACATCTTCCACCTGATTGGAAGAAGTAGCATGAAAATTGATGTCGTCCGCATTGATTATCCCATCTTCACAGATTGCACACGCCAGTTCCACAAGCGCTTTCAATTCTCTAATGTTCCCTGGGTAATTGTAGGAAAGCAATTTATCTTGAGCACTCTTATTCAACTCTACCTTGCCCATTCCGTTCATCTTACTGAATTCTGAAATAAAGTGCTTGGAAAGAATTAGAATGTCTTCTTTTCTATTTCTTAACGGAGGTAATTCAATGGGCAAACCAATCAACCTGTAATAGAGATCTTCTCTAAAATTGCCCTTTCTAACCTCATCGAGCAAGTTTTTGTGGGTTGCACAAATTATTCTGATATCAAGTTTGACCGGTGCATTGTCACCAATACGAACCAGCTCCCGTTCTTGGATCACACGCAACAATTTAGCTTGCAAGGAAAAATCCATTTCTCCTATCTCATCTAAAAAGATAGTTCCTTTATTGGCCTCTTCAAACTTTCCTATCCTACGCGCTCCAGCACCGGTAAAGGCACCTTTTTCATGACCAAACAATTCACTTTCCAGCAATTCTGATGGTATCGCTGAAACATTTACTGCAACAAACTTTTTCTTCTTCCTATCTGAATTGTAATGAATCGCTTTTGCTACTAACTCCTTTCCCGTTCCGGTTTCACCGGTTACTGACACATTGATGGTCGTTTTACAAGCCTTTTCCATCAGCTTGTATATTCCCTTCAATATAGAACTGTTTCCCTTTATGTAATTTGAAAAAGCATATTTACTCGTTACCTCATCCTCCAGCTCTTCAATTCGTTCTTTTAACTGCCTTTGCTCACGAATAAAATGTATCGCATTCCACAATCTGTCCTTCGTGTCTTCATCTTTAACGATATAGTCGAAAGCCCCATTCTTCAACAAATCTATGGCAGTACCCACATCTTCCTGAGCGGAAACCACAATTACATCAGACTTTGACCGCTCATTTCGAAGTTTAGTGAGCAGTTCGTCTCCGGTCATATCCGGTAAGCCATAATCCATAATGACGATGTCCATCAATGTTTTATCAGCAAAGAAGCTCGTAGCATCTTCAAATACACGTGCTTCAACATCCGGATTAAGATTGACATGATACTTCAGCATTTCTGCGTACCACTTGTCGTCCTCGATAATAGCAATTTTCATTTTTCGTAAGTGTTTTGCCGTTTAAATCTTTCCCAATTTAGGAATTTTCTCTTATTAAAAAAATTAAAATCTCAACAACTTTGGAACATTGTCGCAATCCATTCTTAAATAATTGTCATCCGGTGTTAAAAAGCATTAATTAAACAACCCTAAAAACCTAATATTCAAGTTTTTAACTCGTGATATTCGGGAAGTGATTGCTGGAAATATAGACAATTAACTACAGAGCCAAGTAGATTGAATTCTGTCCCATTTTCCGTATTTGGGACATTCCCATTATGGGATTGCATATCTTGATAGATGCCGATTTCGAATGATTCACCCAATAATAATTCGACAACGATCAGCTTTTCAAAATTATCTAAACCCCTTATTCTTTTGTTCCAAATAATCCTGAAGTAGAATAGATGCACTTATTTCATCTATTAGGGATTTATTCTGTCTTTTCTTTTTACTTAATCCAGAATCAATCATTGCTCTAACTGCTAATTTTGAGGTAAATCTTTCATCAACAATATCAACATCAATGCTGGGGAACACCTTTCTTAGATGTTTAGCAAAATTCTCAACCATGAGTGTAGCATTTGTTTCTGTATTCCTCAATGATTTAGGGAAGCCTAAAACAAAGCAATCCACAGGCTGCTGTTCCATGTATTTTTTTAAAAATTCGATCAGCTCAGATGAATGAACAGTTGTCAAACCAAACGCCAGCTGTTGCCTGTCATCAGAAACCGCCAAACCCACTCGCTTAGAGCCATAGTCGATAGCTATAATTTTACCCATCCTCAACAAAACTACACTTTCGTGTAAATATTTGCACTTTCAGACGAAACCGTTCGTTTGAAATCTATATTTGCATAATTATTTAATTTGCGAATATGAGGGATCTAATTGAAAAAGCATGGGAAGACAGATCACTGCTGCAGAATTCTGATAGTCAAGATGCAATCAGAGAGGTCATTGATCAGTTGGATCGCGGAATGCTTCGTGTTGCCGAACCAACAGACAAAGGATGGCAAGTAAATGAATGGGTTAAAAAGGCTGTAGTTCTTTACTTCCCGATCCAAAAAATGGAAACCATTGAATTAGGTCCTTTGGAGTGGCACGACAAAATGAAACTAAAAAGTGATTATGCCAGTTTGGGTGTTCGAGTGGTGCCTCACGCAGTTGCACGATACGGTGCACATTTGGCTTCTGGTGTAATCATGATGCCATCCTATGTAAATATAGGCGCTTATGTTGATTCGGGAACCATGGTGGACACTTGGGCGACGGTAGGATCCTGTGCTCAAATTGGAAAAAATGTGCACTTGAGTGGTGGTGTAGGTATTGGCGGAGTATTAGAACCTTTGCAGGCAGCTCCAGTAATTATCGAAGACAATGCGTTCGTCGGTTCCAGATGCATTGTGGTTGAAGGCGCTCATATTGGGGAAAGTGCTGTCTTGGGTGCAAATGTAGTCATAACAAAATCCACAAAGGTCATTGATGTTTCAGGAGAGGAACCTGTAATTTATCAGGGTAAAGTCCCTCCCCGCAAGGTCGTAATCCCCGGATCCTACCCGAAACAGTTTTCAGCTGGAGAGTACAATGTGCCTTGCGCTTTGATCATCGGAGAAAGAAAAGCGAGTACAGACTTGAAAACCTCATTGAACGAAGCTTTAAGAGAATATGATGTCGCTGTATAATCTACTCCTCTTCAGGCGCACCTTAGCGGAACAATCACCAACGATCTGAATTTATGCGGATAGGTTTTGACGCTAAACGAGCATACCACAACAATACCGGACTGGGCAATTACAGTCGCGACCTTATACGAGGCATGGCCCATCTGTATCGGGAAGATGAGTATGTGCTATTTACTCCTAAGACCTCCACTAATCCCAGAAGCGCATTTGTAAATTATTTCCCTAATGTTACTACCGTAACACCAAGGTCATGGATCGATAAATCTGCCAAAAGCTACTGGAGATCAATGAATCTGGAAAAAGAGCTCATCAATCAGCAAATAGATATCTATCATGGATTGAGCCAGGAAATTCCAAAGAGAAAGGGTGGGAAACTTCGCTATGTTGTTACAATTCACGACCTTATTTTTCTGCGTTATCCTGAAACCTATAAAGCGATAGACCGGAAGATCTACGACAAAAAATTTCGCTACGCCACCGAGCAAGCAGATACCGTGATCGCCATTTCAGAACAAACCAAATCCGACCTGATTGATTTTTACCAAGCGGATGAATCTAAAATTCGTGTGGTATACCAAAGCTGTCATGATCAGTTTAAGGAAACTGCTTCCGAAGAGACAAAGGATACGATCAAAAAAAAATACAGTTTGCCTGATCAATATGTTCTTTATGTCGGCAGTATAGAGCAACGAAAAAATCTAGCCACCCTGGTGGAGGCTATGGCAAAAATTGATCTGCCGCTTATTTGTGTTGGCCGAAAGACAGCGTATTTCAAAAAGGTCATGGAAGTAGTTAAAAGGTATGGAATGGAGCAACGTTTCTTTGTGTTCGACAATTTACCTTTTGACGCCTTACCTTCTTTTTACCAAATGGCAACTGCATTTTGTTACCCATCTATTTTTGAAGGATTTGGAATTCCGATCATAGAAGCCATGTACTCCAATATTCCTGTGATCACATCGAAAGGAGGTGTATTTGGAGAAACCGGTGGAGAAGCAGCCTGGTACGTCGATCCACTCAATGGAGATGAGCTTGCCGCCACCTTATCCACTGTATTGGAATCGAATACAACTCAAAGAGTAAAAGACGGATATCGCTTTGTTGAAAAATTCTCCACAGAAAATTTTATTCACGGTGTGCGAAACGTTTACAATGAGCTAATCTGATGGAAGAGAAAATCAATAAAGCCATAGAGGTGCTGAGAAATGGCGGTGTGATACTCTACCCTACCGATACCATCTGGGGCATTGGATGTGACGCAACGAATGACGATGCTGTTCAGAAAATCTTCGACATTAAAAAAAGGGAAGATTCAAAAAGCCTCATTGTTTTATTGGAATCAGACAAAAATCTTAACCGATACATTCGTCACATTCCTGATGCTGCATGGGATATTTTGGATTTCGCGACAAAACCAACCACACTAATTCTGGATGGTGCATACAATGTTTCCAAAAAAGCAATTGCAAAAGATGGATCATTAGGAATTAGAATTTGCAAAGCTGAGCCGTGCAATCAATTAATCAGAAAACTGAATAGGCCATTGGTATCCACCTCAGCCAATGTTTCCGGACATCCATCACCAGCGAATTTTGAAGAGGTAAGTGATGTTATTCAAGAATCGGTTGATTACATTCTGGATCTACCTGAATTGTATCAATCTACAGAAAAAGCATCCAGTATAATAAAGCTGGATAAAGACAGTACTATTCAGCTGATCCGTCCTTAATTTAGAATGAATCTTATTTTACCCGATTTGAGGTATGTTGAAATTGGCCATATCTCCTATTTTTGTTCGTCAAACAATTAGAAATGAAATACACTTTTGGAATATTCTGCATGGCCCTTTTTCTTAGCTCATGCGGCAGCAATACAACCGAAAATAGCGAAGAGACTACTGCTCCGCTCAATCAGGAAGAAGCAACAAACGATGTGGGTATCGTTACGGTCTATTCCCATCGCCATTACGATGTAGACAAAAAGATCTTTACTGATTTCGAAGAAAAAACAGGAATCAAAGTAATGGTGAAAGAAGATAAGGCCTCCAAATTGATCGAGCTGATCGCTCAAAAAGGCGATGATGCCGATGTGCTGATTACTGTGGATGTCGCTCGACTCGAGCAAGCCAGAGAAAAAGGAATTCTGCAACCGATCGAATCAGAGGTTATTACAGGTCGTGTACCGGATAAATTCAGAGGATCGGAAAACCACTGGATCGGTCTTACCAAGCGTTATCGGGTTTTGGCTTACAGCAAAGAGCGTGTAGACCCGGAAGAATTAACAACTTACGAAGACCTTACCGATGAAAAATGGATGGGTAAGATTGCTGTTAGGAGCTCTGACAATACCTACAATCAATCTCTTATGGCTTCCATTATTGCCAATTCCAATCAAGATGAAGCCACTAAATGGGCCAAGGGAGTTGTTTCAAACTTTTGTCGATCACCCAAAGGAAACGACAGGGATCAGGTTAAGGAAGTTGCAGCCGGTAGAGCTGACATCGCCATTATCAATACGTACTATTTGGGAAAACTTCTGAATTCTGAAAACCAAGCCGAAGTGGATGCCGGAAATGCTGTTGGATTGGTATTTCCAAATTATGAAGATCGCGGTGCTCACGTAAATATTTCAGGAGCTGGGGTATGCACTAATGCACCCAATAAGGAAAATGCCGTCAAACTGATCGAATACTTGCTTTCTGACGAAGTTCAGGCAATGTATTCCGCAGCCAATTACGAATATCCTGTAGTGGAGGGTGTCGAATCCAGCGAGCTGCTTCAATCGTGGGGAACATTCAAAGAAGATGATTTGCCTTTGGAAGAAATTGGCAAACTCAACTCAACGGCAATAGCTGTATTTGCTGCTTCCGGCTGGGAATAGATGCTACATTTTACAAAAAGGATAAAATTTTCACGAAAGGGTTGGCTGCTGACCCTTTTATTCCTTTTAGCGGTGGTTCTCATCCCGGTATTCACCATCTTGTTGAGGGCTTTTGAACCATCGGGTAATTCATGGAATCTAATCACCGAATTCTTTCTTTCTCGCTACATCTGGAATTCATTGGGTCTTTCATTAGGAGTTGGAAGCCTTTGCTTGATCTTCGGAGTTCTGCCGGCATGGCTTGTTAGTAATTTCGATTTCCCTGGCAGGAAATGGTTGAAACTGGGGTTGCTGTTTCCTTTATCAATACCCACATATATTATGGCCTACACCTACACAGGCATATTTGACAGCACAGGCACTGTTCAGCACTATGTGGCTGCTTGGTTTGGTCAAGCTACCGCCAACGCTATGTATTTTGACTCCATGAATCCCTATTTCCTTACCGTTCTGCTTGCCTTCTGTTTGTATCCCTATGTGTATTCCGCCTGCCTGATCTCATTCTCATCCGGCTCATCTAGGCAGCTCGAAGCAGCATCATCACTTGGATCAACAGCAATGAGTCGATTTTTTCGGGTGGGATTACCCCTAGCAAAACCCGCACTATTTACCGGTTTGTTTCTGGTTATTATGGAAGTACTGAATGAATATGGAGCGGTTCAATACTTCAATATTAAAACATTGACCACTGGAATTTTTACAGCCTGGGAAAATGGAGACCTGAACAGTGCAGTTCGGGTTGCTCTGATCCTACTGATGATCGCCATGCTCTTCTTACTCTTGAGTAAATGGTTGAAAGGAAAACAAAAGATCACTACATCTACGAAAACACCAATTTTGCGAAGAAAACTCAGTGGATCGAAAGGAATACTTGCCATGACGTTCTGTTTTTCATTGTTTCTTTTTTCCTTTTTTATTCCATTTATCCAGCTCTTGGCATGGTCCACCATTGCTTACAAAGGCGTTGTTCTTGACGGCTTTGCATCGATGGCGGGAAATACATTTCTTGTTTCTGTTGTAGCAGCCGTGATCATAACGATGGTTGCCTTTCTGCTGCTCTTTGCAGGAAATCTACTCCAATCAATTGGGGGCAGGAAACTAGCAGCTCTTGGATTGCTTGGTTACAGTATTCCCGGCGCCATCATCGCAGTTGGCATTATTATTCCATTCGTTTTTCTGGACACAACTTTTGGGAGCGATGTACTTCTAGGATCAGTTACCGGGCTGGTGATCGCTTACCTCATCCGGTTTCTATCGGTTTCATATGGCCCGCTTAAAGGCGCCTTTGAAAGGCAAGGATCCCGGCTTGATGATGCGTCTTTATCTTTGCAAAGCAGACCTGTAAAAACATTGTTCAAGGTTCACCTCCCAATACTTAAACCCGCATTTGTTATGGCAGTAATTCTTGTCTTTGTGGATGTAATGAAGGAACTGCCCATGACACTCATACTTCGGCCAATGAATTACGATACATTGGCCACAGAAGCGTACCGCTATGCACAAACCAACGAGTCAGCAGTTCAAGCTGCTCCTTTTAGTATTTTATTAATTCTGATCGGAATTATTCCGATACTTGTTCTAAGTAAGTTGATTAAACGTTGATTCTCGACATCAGACATATCAGTAAATCCTTTGGCACTGTAGCCGCTCTATCGGCCGTCGGTTTTTCCATGAGTGATGGGGAAACAATAGCCTTGCTTGGGGAAAGTGGATCGGGCAAATCAACGCTATTAAGAATCATCTGCGGACTTGAGATTCCGGATTCCGGCGAAGTTTTTCTCGATGGCATAAAATACAATGATGACCAAGTGTTTGTGCGTCCGGAACACCGCAATATCGGACTCGTTTTTCAAGACAATGCGCTATTCCCTCATCTTTCCGTAGTCAAGAACATTGGTTTCGGAATTAAAGGAAGCAATAAGAAAGATGCCATTCAGCAAATGGTACAAATTACGCGATTAGAGGGGTTAGAAAACAGATTGCCTCACGAATTAAGTGGCGGGCAGCAGCAACGTGTCGCCATTGGAAGAGCTTTAGCAACACAACCACAACTGCTACTAATGGATGAACCGTTCAGCACATTGGATCACAGCCTGAAAAATGAAATTCGATCCGAGGTGCGACGGATCATACATGCGTCGGGGAAACCCTGTATCCTTGTCACGCACCAAATAGATGACGCTACGGCATTAGCCGACCGAATTGCAGTTCTGGAAAAGGGTAAGCTGGTCCAAATCGGGTCTTCAGAGGAGCTTTACGAAACACCGAGCAGCTTGTATGTTGCTCGATTGTTTGGAACGGTGAATGAGATTGATGGAAAGCTAGTGAGAGCTGAACACATAGAGGTGGGAACCGGTGAAAAAATCGCCTCACTGGAAATGCAGTATTTCGAAACCGGAAACTATGTACTTCAATTGAATTACAAGGGCAAACTACTTCAGGCTTTAAGTCAGAATCCTTTCACAGTGGGAGAACAAATCCCCTTTACCATTACAAAAGAATTATTGGTTGGTGTGAAATAAGGTTAGCGATTCGATGGGCGATTTGATCACTTTACCCAGTTGAATCCCCTTGGAATCACAAAGCTCCGCGAGAATATCCTGATTCAAATACCCGATCGATCCCAACACATTTAACGGGACCTCATTATGCTGCTCATATTTGCAGATGTGCTTGTTCAGAAAATCCAGCAGACTGTCTTGGATGACCTGCATGGCATAAGACTCTTCATGCTTAAGCGCAATGATCCATTTTGCAAATGAAGCCAAAAATCGATTGGGCAGATCACCCATATATACTTCGTCAAGTAAGTCATCTTTGGAATATCCGAACTCCAAATCAAACCGCTCTCGAATAGAATCCGGCACTTCGTAATCCAAATAATCCTTGATCAAACGTTTGCCCATGTAGGAACCGCTTCCTTCATCACCCAAAATATAGCCCAGAGCGGTGATATTACGTTCAATGTCTTTACCATCGTAATAACAAGAATTCGACCCCGTCCCTAGTATTGCAGCAATCCCGGCATCATGTCCACACAGTGCCCGAGCAGCACCAAGAAGATCATGATCCACACAGATGGTTGCTTGATTAAAAACACTTCTGAACGCCTTATTCAGAACAGCACACTTCTCTTCACTTGAACATCCTGCACCGTAAAAATGGATTTCACTTATATCACCAATACTTGTTCCATTCAAACCGGGGATCAGCTCTTCCTCCATTACTTTGATGCAATCTGAGGTGTCTTGAAAAAATGGATTTAAACCCGAAGTGGTAATTTTGTTCGACTTTCCTGATTCATCTAGAATACACCAGTCTGTTTTTGTCGAACCACTATCTGCAACGAGGATCATTCTACAAATTAAAGATAATTCCGGCATTTATTTGTCGGAAACCGCCAGGCATAATTCCCGAAGATACCCGATGCAGTCTTGACGCAGTGTAGATCTCATTCAATAGGTTCTTACCCGCTACAAACAGATTCATACCATCGATAATTTTCGATTTGCTCTTGAACGTATATCCGATATTCGCATCAAGAATTCCATACGCTTCTAATTTTCCTATTGCTCCCTCGGCTGTTTCGTTTTCGAAATTGAGGTATTCGGTGTACTGCGCTCCAACCCTACTGTAGCTCAACCCGAAATTAAACCCTTCGAAACCATAGCTCATATTAACGCTAATGATCTGGTTCGGAACATATGGCGCAGCATTGTTTTGAATTTCACCTTGTCCGAATCCAAACTCGATGGATTCGATGTTGTCAAAATCACTTACTGTCAATGTTCTTTCGATCAAACTATCGTTTGCAAAATAAACAGAGTATCCGGATCGCTCACCGTTGATCTTATCGATCAATTCCTGCTTGGTTGCATCCGTATGTCTTGCTTTGAACAGGTCAGAATCTTTCAATAATCCACTTAAGATTTTAGACTGCATCCAAGTACAAGAGAACCCCAAAATCAATTCGTGTTTGTTGCTATTCAAAAGCTTTCCGAAGTCAAAGCTCCCGTTTAATTCCAGTCCGCGAATGTTCACAGAACCCAATGTTTCAAACGCTTCTTTCCTGCCTGCTGCGTAATAATTTTCTATAGTGTTATCGAATACCGTCATCTGCCCTTGCAATTTGCCTCCTGCTCCATAACCGCGCACGCCAAACTCATAGGATCTGCTCAGCTCCGGTCGCATGTTGATGTTTTCTTCTTCGGGCGATGTATTCACACTACCTTCTTCATCAACACCGATAAATCCAACACTCGATGTTGGTGGAGTATATCCCATATATGCACCTGAATACAATTCAAGATGATTCAATGTAGAATCCAGCAACACATAATTGACATTCATGCCGGGCAACATTTGTCCAAACGAATTGTTGATCGCACCGTAGTTTTTAGATCCGTCGTTCAACGGGTCAGAGGCAATACTCAATAGGTTGAATTTTCGCATATTCACCAGCTCGTAACGAAGCATCGGCGAAACACTCAGTTTTTTATAGGTGATTTGATTCTTAACAAATCCTGAAAATGCAGAAAGCAGATATTTCTGATCTTTCACAATCTCTCCACTTCGTGAAAAACGGCTGGAATCGTTGACGATCTCTTGATTGAAGAATTGCTCGGTGTGTGCATTCAATCCAACCAGAAGTGTTCCATTCAAATCTTCATTGATCGAATAGTTCCACTCCAGTTCCTCTTTTACTCCCGCAACCCGAAATAACCTGTTTCGTGCTTTTGTACTTTCGCGACCGTTTTCCAATCTTCCCACACGCACGTAATCATCATTCGTAAAACTCCCTTGCAAATAGCTGTACTTTTCAGCAAAGAGGTCCTCGCCCACATATCCTCTAACATCATTTGCCAAGATCAGTGTTGTATTTTGTCGCCACCAGTCTCTGGTGAATTGTGAAGCATAACCTGTTGACGTTAGGACTACATTGTCACTCAACTTGTATTTATAGATCATGTCTAGCGCATATCTCTTCGTCGCCAGATCATCGGCATCAAAAGGATTTTGCACGGGATCCAGAGCAAACGTTAATGGGGTTTGACCACTATAAGTAGCTTTCGAATTTTCCTGATGATAATTCACTTTCATATACATCGTGGATCGATCGCTCAGATCCGCATATACTTTTCCGGTTGCATTAAAAATGTGTGAGGATGTATTGTTTTGAAAACCGTCAAAAAACTTGTTCAGCACCTGTAACTCTGCCCCTAGATTTTTCCAGGTACCACCGTAGGTAATGAATTGAGAATTGTATCCTCTCTGACCTCCGGTTAATGAAGCGCGCAGCTCCGGTTTTAGCGCGGGTTTTTTCGTGATGTAATTCAATACTCCATACATATTGTTAGGCCCCATGGTCAGCGCATCTGCCCCCTTGATCACTTCAATTCCATCCAATCTGTCCGTAGGTGGATTGTAATAAGCAGATGGAGATAAATAAGGTGCAGGCGCAATGGGCACACCATCCTCAAGCAATAGCAATTTCTCAGACCGTCTGGGGTATGAACCTCGAATTCCTATATTCAAACGGTTGGATATTCCCATATCTCCAGCGACATTCACACCGGCCACTTTTTTAAGCAATTCCTCGCTACCCAATGGTTGAACCTTACGCAGCTCCTCTTCCTGAATTACATTTGAAGTTCCATTGTAATGGTGACTATAAGGTGGACGCACATAAACAATTTCGAAGGGATCCATAATGGTTACCATCGGTTCCATTCGAAGTGTACCCAGATCAGTAACGGAGTTTCCTATTTCAATACTCGCCAGTACAATTTTTGAATAGCCCAAAGTAGTGATCGATACATTGTAAACACCAGAAGGAATATCCGTCAACCATATCATTCCCGATTCATCCGAATATCCGTGGGCAATCTCCCCTACCTGAACGGACACAAAAGACATACTAGCTCCACAATCCGCAGCAACTACTTTTCCTTTCAGATCACCCGATCGTGCTGAAAGAACTGCAAATAGCATACACAGCAACAGTAATAAACGACTCACCAACACCTTATTTAGATTAATTTTAAATAACGTGACAAAACTAATCTTAGGGAGTCAAATCACCAATACCCTAAATAGGGTAAAATCAAACCCAAATAAAATCCTGAAAGGATAAAAGATGTATCCGAATCAAATCGGTCAAATTACGAACTGCATTCTCATCTTTTGGAATCTGTTTGTTCGCCAAATGTATTTGTTCGTCCGACTCAATATTTTTTTGTGAATTTCTAGATAAAACGACCAAAGATGCCTTTTGATTGTACAATTTGATCAGGTCAAACAGCCCTCTAATACTCACATCAGGCAAAGACTGATCTACTACGACCATATCCGGCTCCTCATGCAGCTGATCGATGAGCGCCAATCCTGATGAATAGTGCTGCACATTGACACTACCATCATGGCCCAATCGTTCTTTTATTATACTTCCGTAAAAATCATCTTGGTCTACAAAAGCAACTCGAAATTGATCTGTGTTTGGCATCATAAGTAATTTGACTCAAAACTGAAACAATTTAACTGAAAATAAAACCTTGGATTTCCCAACCGACCTTATGAGTTACCGTAAGTGAATTTGATCTAACTATTCGAACTCGCAAACAAAAATTTGTTCGGACTCACCAATTGGGATTTGACAGCATACATCACAATGCCCGCCGTATTATTCACCCCGAGCTTTCTCATGATGTTTTTCCTGTGCGTATTTACCGTGTGGTTACTCAAGAAAAGCTTCGAAGCAATTTGAGTATTGGTAGAACCTTCTGCAATTAGCGTAATGACTTCCAGCTCACGAGTCGATAACGATATCGGCTCACAAGACATGGGTTCGAACTGCACATCATCCAGATCAACACCATCCTCATGAATCAGCTCCAGCACCTGTCCGCAAAAGAATTTGTTTCCTTCAGCCGTTTCAACTACCGACTCCATAATTTCTTTAGCCGAACAGTCTTTTTTGACGTGGCTCACGACTCCAAACCGAAGAGCATCCACAATCGTCTGTCCAGACTGATCTTTGGTAATCCCAATGAATCGAACGTTTTTGTTCAACGTTAAAATTTCCGGAACGATACCAATCTCAAAATCCTTTGACGTATAATCGATGATCACCACATCCGTTTCGTGCTCGGTAATGTGCTTGCGCAGTTCATCCTTACTTGAGCATTGACCTTCAACCGATATCCCTTCTACCCGATCAAAAATGGTCGCCAACCCAATTCTTATGAGCTCACTGGAATCTGCTATGACTAATTTAATGGTGTTCAATCCGCTGCTGCTTAGACACAAAAATATCGACTATTTGGAATGCTGACAAATATATTTATCCATCTTTATCCACGAAATGACTTTTTATCCTAGAACCGTCCTGATCTTTGTGTTGTTTATAGCAACTTCAATGGTTGCTCAGGAGCAGCAGAAACTACCTCTTGTTTACAACGTTTCGTTTTGTGACAAAGGGATCGAGATCGATGGGAAGATTGATTCGACATGGGAACAGGCAGACTGGTCTAGCTCATTTGTAGATATTGAAGGAAATGTAAAACCGGCACCCTACCTTGAAACGAAATTCAAAATGCTTTGGGGAGAAGCTGAATTGTATCTGCTCGCGTGGTTGGAAGAAACTCATATCTGGGCTACTCTGAAAAATCACGATGACATTGTGTATCGGGACAATGATTTCGAGGTATTCATCGATCCGGATGGAGACACACACAACTATATGGAAATTGAGGTAAATGCATTCAATACTATTTTGGATTTGTTTCTTCCTAAACCCTATCGGGAAGGTGGACCGCTGCAAATGAACTGGACCGCAGAAAATTTACGAACAGCTATTGGACTCTTGGGTACAATCAACCAACCGAATGACACCGATTCGGCATGGATCGTTGAAATGGCCCTTCCTTTTTCGTCAATCGGAACCATTCCCAGCCCAGGCGATCATTGGCGCATCAATTTTTCAAGGGTCCATTACGATCTGGATGTACTCAATGGAGTGTATTCAAAGAAAAAAGACTCCGCCGATCGAGTGTTACCCGAATACAATTGGGTGTGGAGTCCGCAAGGGATCATCAATATGCACTACCCCGAAAAATGGGGATACGTATTTTTCAGTCATGACCATGAGCCAATGAATTCTGAACACCCGTCAGATGCCCGAGCCAGATTGGTTCTTTACGACATGTATTACCACCAGCGAGCCTATTTCAGAAAAAACGGAAGCTACGATACAATCATTCCGGAACAAATTGATATAAACGGCAAAACCACTCGATTGATCGTTGAGAAAATGGAACCAACCGCTTACACGGTAAAGATTCAATGGGAAAATCAGTACATTCACCTGCAACAAGACGGTAAGATTTGGACCACCGACCTATGAGTAAACTCAACTCTTTCATCTCGTTTTTTTTGGTTGCACTCTTCATTGGCTGCACAACAGAACCACCAAGGGACATTTTAACGCGA
Organism: uncultured Flavobacteriales bacterium; assembly: GCA_913030835.1. Lineage (GTDB taxonomy): Bacteria > Bacteroidota > Bacteroidia > Flavobacteriales_D > Parvicellaceae > UBA10066. The sequence goes on from CAJWDP010000056.1 coordinate 19,426, forward strand.
ACCGTTGTTTATGAACCCACGGAAAAATGGATGTGGCTGCACGGAGACAAAAATGCTTCAGAGGAAGACTTAAAAGCACGATTTACCAAACTGGCACAATACGGTGTGACCGGCGTGCTCATCGGCGGTGATCATGAGTCCATGTTTCGAGCAGCGAAAGCGGCAGGAATAGAAGCCCATATCTGGATGTGGACCTTAAATCGAGGTGATGAATACATCATGGAAAACCATCCTGAATGGTATAGTGAAAACCGGCTCGGAGTATCTTGCTGGGATGATCCTCCGTACGTGGGTTATTACAGATGGTTATGCCCCACCAAGGTAAAGGTGTCAGACTATCTAGCGGAACAAGTAACGGCGCTCGCTGAAAAAGAATACATTGACGGTATTCACCTGGATTATGTGCGCTACTGCGATGTCATTCTTCCCCGAGCGCTGTGGGAAAAATACGGACTCGTTCAGGACCGTGAGCTCCCCCAGTTTGACTATTGCTACTGCAGCACATGCAGAAAGAAATATGAAGCATCGCATGGAACCGACCCAATACTTCTGGCGGAACCATCTGTCGATTCGTCCTGGATCCAATTCAGATACGACCAGGTAACTGCTTTGGTCAATCGGCTATCGGCCATATGTCAAGAACGCAATAAGCCCATATCAGCAGCGGTGTTCCCTACTCCATCCATTGCCAAGCAGCTGGTCCGACAAGATTGGGTAAACTGGAAGGTTGATCGGCTCTTTCCAATGGTGTATCATGGATTTTACAACGAGCCTGCGGATTGGATCGAAACCGCAGTAAAAGAAGGAGTAGATGCTTTGAATGGTAAATGCAAACTCACAGCCGGAGTCTATATGCCTGATCTAAGCAGCGACAGTACATTCAATCTGGCCTTGAAAAAAGCCAAAACAGGAGGGTCGATGGGCATCTCAATTTTCGGAAAAATGTCGGAACGGCAATTCGAAATTTTAAAAGCACACGAATAATTTTCGCTTTTTTTTTCAACTACTTTGCGCAGGAAGAAATTTCTTTTAATTTTGTCGTCCCATTGAACGGGAAACAAAATCCACGCAAGGTCGGCTGATGCCGACGGTCGGGAGACCTGGAGGTTTGGTCTGGTAGTTCAGTTGGTTAGAATACCTGCCTGTCACGCAGGGGGTCGCG
>CAJWDP010000057.1 GCA_913030835.1 uncultured Flavobacteriales bacterium
TCGAGCCCATCATCCATCAGCGTAATTACACCCATGAACAAACCAAAACCGATGTAATAGATCATTGATGACCAGCCCAACGACGCCACTTCCGGGTTGAATGCATGCAGCAGACCAAACCAAACGGACGTGATGATTAGAGGCCAAAACTTGCTCCTCATAAGCACTGCGAACCACTGCAACAGATATCCTCTAAAAAAAAGCTCTTCGAAACTGGTTTGAAATGGCAAAAGGAAAATACAAATCGGCAATAGTAACAATACCGATTGAAGATTAAAATTCCACCGGAAGACGTCCGGATCAATCAGATACAAAAGAAAAATGAATACCCCGTTATAGAGCAGGGTAATACCAAAGGAGGTAAACAGTTTCAGATAGTTCGTTTTTCCTGCAGATATCAAACTGTTGAATTTCCGTTTGTGTGCGAATTTCACCCAGATCCATATAGAGAAAACTCCCACGACAAACATGATCAAGGCGAGAACAACAAATTCCGTTTGACCAAGTAATTCAGCCATTGCTGAAGGAGATTGTAGCCCTTCGAGCTGATACAAACTGTGAATTTTTGAAAAAAGCACCACAATCATTGGAATTGCCCCAACTACTTGCCACCCGGCAAAAATTACTCCGATGCCAATTAAGTACTTCCACCATTTGGTTCGACCGTCACTTGCCAGACCTAGAAACATAAACTATTCGGTTTTATGCAGCCGATCATGAACCCAAGCCTTAACCTGCTCCAATTGCTGCTGTTTAGTGAGAAAGGAATTGTCAAGTACAATTGCATCATCCGCCTTCACCAATGGATTGTACTTTCTGGATGTATCCTGACGATCCCGAGAGATCAGATTTTCTTTAACTGCCTCTATACTTATCGATTGGCCTTTTGACAGCAATTCTTCGTAGCGTCTTTGCGCCCGAATGTCGATATCGGCCGTCATAAATATTTTCAACTTGGCATCAGGAAAAACAACGGTTCCAATGTCCCTCCCATCCATCACCACACCTTTGTTTTTACCCAATTGTTGCTGAAACTGGACCAAAACATTTCTCACTTCTTCTACTTTTGATACTGCGCTTACACTTTCCGAAACCCGCATTTCTCGTATGTCGTCCTCTACCCTTTCCCCGTTCAAATAAGTGTCTGATCGCCCTGATGTTCGGTTGTAATTGAACGACACGTTTATTTCGTTTAATGCTTCAAGCAAACCCGATACATTCAAACTATTGTATTCGTCAATAATTCCATTCCTTAAACAATACAGCGTAACCGCACGATACATAGCTCCGGAGTCGACATAAACATACTTCAGCTCCCGGGCCAGATTTTTGGCCAGCGTGCTTTTCCCGCAGGAAGAATATCCGTCAATAGCTATGTTAATCTTATCCCTCATATCAGACGGTAATTATAATAAGAAAATCAGTCAGAAAATGATCTATTCGACAATTTATCTTTTCGAGCGGAAATCGCCAATACGAGTAAGAATGGAAATGGAATTCGTCCCCCCCGCTCTATGATAGGAAGATCGAGCATAGCTCAAATGAAATCGATTGATCCTGAAACCTAATCCGAGAGACATTCCAACCAAGCCCGGTCTTGCTGCAAGACTCAGCTCACGCATCCTTCTATAGTTGAATCCGGTTCGGATATGGAAATTTTTGGTGAGTAGTATTTCTCCACCGATCACCACATGCCTCATTGCTTTGTCCAGAAATCCCGGTTGTTTCACCGGTATCAATTCACCTGTAAGCGGATCTGTTTGAGGCGTTAAATTCGGATTCTGAACCGTTAGATCCCATTTCTGAAGATTTTCAAATGTAACACTCAAGCGAAATGGCGCATATTTCAATTTTTTTGAAATTCCGAATAACACCTGGGTAGGCAATGACTCTCTAGCTCCATTATCGGAATACGAAATATTCGGACCTATATTGAGCACTGAGAATCCCATGGAGAGCTCTTTTTCTTCGTTGTAATAGCTAGCACCCAGATCGCAAGCCACCCCGAATGCCTGATAGCTTTCTATAGCTGAATAGATGAACTTCATCGTGACTCCTCCTCGAATCTGTTTGGAAAGCTGCTGGGCATAAGACAAGTTCAAGACTGCATCATTCGCAGTAAATGACCCTCCCGTGAGCTGCCCTGTGGCATCTGCGTATTGCATGGTGCCATAATTTGCGTTCATCAAATTGACCTGAGCCACCCGATCCACCACCGTGTCAATTCCATAGGTGTACGACACGTTTCCATAATTGATTCCCGCAAAATAGTCCACGAAATTGAGTGCAACCTTATCGTGCATCTGACCATTGAGCAGACCCGGGTTAAACCCGGTCATATTGGCATCCCCGTCAAATACCGACAAGTTCGCACCTCCGATTGCTGAAATTCTTGCCGGCTGAACCAGCTGTAAAAAATCCAAGGTATTCAACCCCCCTGACTGTCCAAAGCCAAGAACACTGATCAAGACAAAAAGAGAGCACCCAATTGTTTTCATTCAACGAGAAGAAAACGAAAAATACAAATAGTTATTACTCGATGGTCAGATTTTAATCGGATCCTTTACTTTTTCCGCCAATAAGGCAAAATCCAGCACATCTGCCATATTCTTTACATAATGGAACGTGATGCCCTTCAGGTAATCATTATTGATGTCCTCTATGTCCTTTCTGTTGTTTTCTGAAAGAATGATCTGCTTGATGTTTGCTCGTTTTGCAGCAAGGATCTTTTCTTTGATTCCGCCTACGGGCAAAACTTTTCCTCTCAAGGTAATCTCGCCTGTCATTGCCGTAAATTTTCTCACTTTTCTTTGTGTGAACAGCGATGCCAAAGCAGTCAGCATAGTTATGCCGGCAGAAGGCCCGTCTTTTGGAGTTGCTCCTTGCGGCACATGAATATGCACGTTGTATTTTTCAAACGCTGTGTGATCAATCTTCAGTGATTCACCATGAGACTTCAGAAACTCTAAGGCAATGATGGCAGATTCCTTCATTACATCGCCTAGATTTCCGGTTAGTGTCAATTTCCCTTTTCCTTTTGTCAGAGAGGATTCAATAAACAGGATATCTCCACCAGTTCTCGTCCATGCCAATCCTGTTACAACACCGGCAACGTCCGGAACATGATATTTGTCCTTCGGATGAGCAGGACCAAGTAGTTTGTCCAACTGAGTAGGTTTGAGTGCCGGCTCAAACGCTTCTTCCATTACAATGCTTTTTGCCCTTGAACGCACCAGCTTAGCAATTTTCTTTTCCAGGTTTCGCACACCGCTTTCGTTCGTATAGCTTTCCACGATTTCTTCCAGTGTTTTCTTATCAATAGAAAAGTTGCTTTTCTCCAATCCATGTTCGCTGATCTGCTTCGGAATCAAATGCTTCTTTGCTATCTGCACCTTTTCTTCCACCGTATAACCATTTACATCGATAATCTCCATTCGATCCAATAAAGCAGGCTGAACACCTCCCAGCGAATTCGCAGTGGCAATAAACAACACTTTAGACATGTCGTATTCCAACTCAACGTAGTTGTCCTGAAAAGAATCATTCTGCTCCGGATCCAATACTTCCAACAAAGCCGACGACGGATCTCCTCCGTGGGTATTTCTACCAATTTTATCGATCTCATCCAGAATGAACACCGGATTTGAAGATTTAGCCTTCTTCACATTCTGAATGATTCGTCCGGGCATGGCGCCAATGTACGTTTTTCGATGGCCTCTCACCTCCGCTTCATCGTGCACACCACCCAACGACATACGGACGTACTTTCGACCCAAAGCCTCCGCAATCGATTTTCCCAGTGATGTCTTACCAACACCGGGAGGGCCATGAAGGCATAAAATGGGTGCTTTCATGTCATTTTTGAGCTTAAGTACGGCCAGGTACTCAATGATCCTCTCTTTCACTTTTTCAAGGCCAAAGTGATCTCTATCCAATATTCTTTGGGCCTTTTTCAGATCAAATTTATCTACAGTGTATTCACCCCATGGCAAATCGATTAGCAGCTGACAATAATTCAATTGAACAGAATACTCGGCTCCTGACGGATTCATCCGTTCCAATTTCTGCAATTCTTTTTCAAACGTTTCGCCAACTTCCTCGTTCCATTTTTTTGTCTCCGCCTTATCTTTTAGCTCTTGTATCTCCTGCTGAATCGGATTTTCACCCAGCTCGTCCTGAATCTGTCTCATTTGTTGATGCAGGAAGTATTCCCGTTGCTGACGATCCAGGTCGAATTTAACCTTGGACTGAATGTCGTTTTTCAATTCCAGCATTTGGTGTTCCTTGGTCAGGTTGGACAACAATGCTTCTGAACGCACTCGTATGTCTGCTATCTCCAGAATTTTTTGCTTCTCTCCCACCTCGGCATTCATGTGCGAAGAAATGAAATTGACTAGAAAAGTAGGACTATCAATGTTTTTTATGGCGAAACTTGCTTCCGAAGGGATATTAGGCGAAATGTTGATAATATTTAGTGCCAAATCTTTGATGGAAGAGAACAACGCTTGAAATGACTCATCGTTCAGGTTTGCCTCCGGTTCAACAAACGGAAATACCCGCGCTTTGAGGTACGGCTCTTCAGAAACCAGCTCGCCAAGCTTAAAACGCTTTTTACCCTGAATTATGATCGTCGTTGATCCGTCAGGCATTTTGAGTTGCTTTACGATTTGTCCTACCGTTCCTATTGAGTTCAAATCGTCAAAAGCGGGATCCTCCACCTCCGGATCTCTTTGAGAAACTACACCGATGATCTTTTGGCTTGCATTGGCATCCTGAATTAATTTAATCGATTTGTCCCTACCCACGGTTATTGGAATCACCACACCGGGGAACAGCACATTGTTACGGAGAGAGAGAATCGGCAATTCTTCTGGCAGCTCTTCTCGATTCATTCTGTCCTCATCCTCCGCAGAAATCAAGGGTATGAACTCTGCATCCCTGCTCATGAAATCATTCAGCCCAAGCATATTCAAATCAAAAACTTCATCCATTCTGTCTTCCTTTACGACAATCTGTCAGCAACTGTTAAAACCTTCAACCAGTTACCAGCACATTAATCAATAACGATAATTCTGTACAAATTTGTATTTCAAAGGGTTACCTACACTAAAATTCATTCCGCCCTTCCAATTCTACCCATATCAGTCAATGCTTGTGCCAAACCGTTAGCGAATGAAAAAATGTCCGATGATCATCTTAACTTCGATCTCGGTACTTCTTAGAATCTTCAAAAACACGTTTCAAAATGAGCTTCTCCGATTCCGTCAACTCAATATCGCGTCTGGACATTACACGATCTGCCGTTTCGAAGGACTTATCAAGATCGTAGACTGTCATTCCCCCATTGCCTCCCCATGAAAAAGAAGGAATAAACTTCGGAGGGAATTCGCCACCAAAAACATTGGTGCTTACTCCCACCACTGTACCGGTATTGAACATGGTATTGATCCCGCATTTGGAGTGATCGCCCATGATCAGACCATGAAACAAAAGTCCCGTATCTGTTTGAGCTTCCTCACTGTAATTCCATGCCCGCACCGATCCGTAATTGTTTTTTAGATTTGATGTGTTCGTGTCAGCTCCCAGATTGCACCACATCCCAATTACAGAATTTCCCAGGAACCCATCATGGCCCTTATTAGAATATCCTTGGAAAACAACATTGTTCAGCTCTCCGCCAACCTTACAGTATGGACCTAAAGTAGTAGCTCCATAGATTTTGGATCCCATTTTACATACTGACCCAGGTAGCGCCGCAAAGGGACCACGGATCATACTTCCTTCCATTACTTCTGCTCCGGAAGCAATATAGATCGGCCCGGATTCACTATTCAAAGAACACCCTTTTACTGATGCACCTTCTTCAATGTAGATTTGATCTCCAATCACCGTATTACTCTGATCAATGACAGTAAACTCAGTGGAGCTTTTAATCCAGTTCAAATCGCACTCAATTTCCTGCTGGTTGAGTAAAAAGAGATCTGCCGGCTTTCTTAACACCGAAACCTCTCCATCGTATTCGATCATTTCGAAACCTTCGAGATAGGCATCAAAATCAACTGTTGACTCCGGAAGGGAATTGATCGCCAGCACCATACCATCTTTAACCAATAGCTGGTTGGCTTCCAGCTCCTTTATGGCTTTCACTAATGCAGGATCAGGCAGCACTGTTGCAGCTATTCCGATAGATTCAGGGCCATCAAATCCATGAAAACGATCCGTAAGGTAATCCTTGGTTCTCACGTTGCAAGATTCTTCGAGAAACAGCTCCCACTTTTCCTTTACGGTATAGATTCCTACCCGAAGGTCCGCAACCGGCCTGGTATAAGTAAGCGGTTTTAAAGTAACGTGGCCAAGGCCATCAAATAGTGTAAACATGCTGGTTATTTCCTGCTAAATATAAGGCATAAAAAAACCCTAACCATTCTTGTATCGAATGTTAGGGTTAAAAAATTTTAAAATCTCTTGTTACTTTTTCATATGCTGAGAATAACGCTTCTTGAATTTATCAATTCGACCAGCAGTATCCACGAGCTTCTGCTTCCCGGTGAAAAACGGATGTGACTTGTGAGAAATCTCCAATTTAATCAGAGGGTACTCATTTCCATCTTCCCAAGTAATGGTTTCCTTTGATGGTGCACAAGACCTAGTCATGAACGCGTAGTCGTTTGACATGTCTTTGAAGATGACCATTCTGTAATTCTCCGGATGTATATCTTTTTTCATTGCTTTCCTTTATAATCAAAATCGGGATGCAAAATTATACAATCTTTTGATACTTCAAAACGTATCGACACAAAATAAACTGTGAATAATTCCGTCTTTAGATGTATTGCTCTATTTTTACCGCAATGAAATTACGATTTATAATCCTCTTTTTAGGTGCATTTCTAGCCATACTGCTGAGTCATGGATGCAAAAAAGATGTATTGATCACCGACTCTTCCGCCCAGCTCACTTTTTCCAATGATACGATCCTGTTTGATACTGTATTTACTACGGTGGGAACAGTGACCAAGAACTTTAAGATCATCAATCCACACAATCAACCCATTAACATTTCAAGCATTGATCTTGCCTCTGGAACAAGCTCAGACTATAGAATAAATGTAGACGGTATTCCAGGAGTTTCCTTTACCAACGTTGAAATTCCCGCAAACGACAGTTTATTTGTGTTTGTTGAGGCCACAGTTGATCCGACAGGAATCAACACACCACTTATTGTAGAAGATTCCATTCTATTTCTCACCAATGGTAATGAGCAAACGGTTTGGCTTCACGCCTGGGGACAAGACGCGTATTTTCACAACAGAGAATTTATTGTTTCAAATGAGACCTGGCCGGCTGACAAACCACATGTAATTTATGGATATGTTGTCGTGGATTCCGCTCAAACACTGAACATTGATCCAGGCACTTCGGTGTATTGCCACAACGACGCGATTTTATACGTGTACAAATCGAAATTAAATGCGATTGGTAGTGCAGGCAATGAAATTACATTCAGAGGCGATCGGCTCGCCTCATTTTTGCTTGCCAATCCTGATTCGGTTTCGGGACAATGGCGAGGAATCTGGTTTAACGAGGCGCAAAACTCGTATATCGAGCACGCTGAGATCAAAAATGCCATTATTGGTGTGCAGGTAGACACATTGCAAACCGGACAGTTTGTTCATCTAAACAAAGTAAAGGTGAACAACTCTCTTTATGCCGGATTGCTGGCTCAAGGCAATATTCAAGCAACCAACTGCTTGTTTGGAAATGCGGGCAGCTATTCCGCGGTGGCCAGCTTCGGTGGCGACCAATCCTACACACACTGCACCTTTGGTAATTTTTGGACCGACACTGATCGAAGTACCACGTTATTTGCCTTAACCGATTATTTTGAGACCGGTGGAGTGATCTATTACCGTCCATTTATTCAGGCCAGTTTTACCAACTGCATTTTTTACGGTCCAAGTTCAAATGACAACGAATTGACTCTGGACACGTTGGCTAGAAGCTTGAGTGGTGTACCCCCTGTTTTTCATTTCTACAATTGCTTACTAAAAACGAACCTAAACACCTCTAATACAGATTACTACACAAACTGCGAAACCAATAATGACCCTAACTTTACAGACCCGGCATTATGGGATTTTCATATTGGTGCCGGCGGCGCTGAGGATATGGGGACATACGTTTTGCCAGATGATCTCGACGGAATGCCCAGATCAGATCCTTCCGACGTCGGATGCTACGAACGGCAACCGTAGTGCACAGCAAAATCAATTCAATTCCGTCAAAAACTTAAGGGTATCTACTCCATCGGCGTAGTCAGTCATCTGTGGATGTTGACTTTTACCAAATGGCACATCACCCGCTGAAACGATACATTGCGTGTGCCCTTTTCTGTTTTCAATCTTCAAGTTCAGCTCCTCCTGCGAAGAATAATATTCATAATTCAGAACGCCCACGGGAGAAAAATCATCTTCGCTTTCTTTCAACAATAGGAAGCCATTATCCAGAAATTCTTCCTTATTCATTAAAAATAATGCCTTATGATAATCGTAATTGTTGGCGTACTTGTTCATGTTGACTACCCCATTATAATCGTAGATAGCGGAAAAAAACCGATCAAGCTCAAATCCTTGCTCAAAAAAGACTTTGGTCACATTTCTGCAGCCCAAACCATAATAGCTGAAGATGTCTTTCCCTAGGCTTTTGAGCTCTTTGTCAGTTGTGTTTTTCTTGACAATTCCTATTGATGTTCTATTCTTTCGGATGATATGGGGAACATGTCCGAAATAAGCTTCGAAATAGCGGGATGAATTGTTGCTTCCCGTTGCAATAACAGCGTCGTAATCCTCAAGAACATCAACCAATGCTATTCGATTCTTCAAATCCGGACAATGCGCATACAGCACGTTCAGTAACGCAGGCATCAAAAGATTGTCATCTGAGCTCATTTTCACCAGCGCTCGCTGATTTGCCAGAATTACACTTACCAGGTCGTGAAACCCCACCAATGGCAGATTTCCGGCCATAATAATTCCAATCTTATGCTCGCAATCTTTTACAGAATAAGAAGCGATCCAGTTCTTTAAATTTTGCTCAGTCAGGAGCTCGCCCCAAGAAGCGAATGCCATTCGAACATAATTTTCGGTAAACCAGCTGTTTCGGTGGTGAACCGTCTGAATAATCTGATCTATGGAATTGAACTCGTCCTCGGTTATGCCGATCTCAAATCCGGGCCAATCGTCTTTTTTACCAAGAGAATTCATCAATTCGCCCAGCTTACACAAAGCAGAAATAATTGTATTCGATGTCACAAATGTTCTATTTTAATGCAGTTAGTGTTGTATATTTGCAAATCTAAAAACATTAATTAGGAATGGCGATTAGAATTACAGACGAATGTATCAATTGTGGAGCTTGTGAGCCTGAGTGCCCAAATAATGCAATATACGAGGGAGGTGCAGAATGGAAATTTTCTGATGGAACGTCGTTAAAAGGCATGGTCACAGGCATGTCGACGAATGTGGAAACGGATGCCGACACTGAGCAGGAGCCATTGGATATGGATGTATATTATATCGCTCCGGACAAGTGTACTGAATGCAAAGGATTTCATGAAGAACCCCAATGTGCCGCTGTGTGTCCGGTAGATTGCTGTGTAGATGATGAAGATCTCCCGGAAACGGAAGAGTTCTTGCTGAAGAAAAAAGATTCGCTTCATTTGATCGACGCACTTTAGTTCTTGATTTTTCGTTACTCTTGTAACCTTTCAGTTGTTTTAAAGTTTTATTTCAAGGTGAGACTACTCGTTTATATCGTCTTATTTTGTTTGCCGGCCATTTCTTTTGGAGCAGACATGAAATTGTTGGAAAACAACATCATTGCTGCGCTTATAAAAACACGGAACGAAAAAACCTACGAGCAACAATTCTTGCAGAACAATGAAGTAAAAAAAGCATTGCGAACGGCAATGAGCCATGACGAAGCGTTTACGTACCAGTTTGATTCTTTATCCAGATACATGGGGACAATGGTATCACCCGACAACGTATTCAGATTATTCAATTGGAACTTTGAAAAGCCCAACGGAGAGCACATGTATTTTGGGTTGATCATGAAATACGAACAAAAAAGGGAACGCTATATCATCACGGAGTTATTTGATAAGTCAGCATCAATCGTTAGATCAAATCCCGAAAAAAAAGCACTGGACAATAGAAATTGGTTTGGATCCCTCTATTACCACATCATACCATTTAACAAAGGCAGCAGAACCTATTATGCCTTGTTGGGATGGGATGGCAACAACAGGCTATCAAAAAAGAAGATCATCGAGGTAATGGCATTTTCGGGGTCGAAGATCAAGTTCGGTTTCCCGATCTTCAAACAAAAAGACAATCAGTGGTATAGAAGAGTGATCTTCGAATATTCGGCTCAAGCATCGATGTCGCTAAAGGAATATCCTACAAAGAAGACCACCCTCATCGTTTTTGACCATCTGGCCCCTTCTTCCGGTGCGCTGAAAGGCCATCCGGAACATCTTTTTCCCGACGGTAGCTTTGATTCCTATGAGCTTTCCAATGGGAAATGGATCTTCGCTATGGATCCGGATGCAAGGAGAAACAAGTCGATAAAAGACAAATACTACAACGATCCTCGATAAATTCAGTCGTAAAATGACACCCAACGGTTTTGACAAAAATTGTTGATAATTTATTGATCAGCTCTGCCATTTTTTTTGACCTTTGTTCTGAATTTTAAAGTAGGTCATGGTTCATAATTTTAGCGCGGGACCTTGCATTCTCCCGCAGTCCGTTTTTAAAGAGGCATCCGAGGCACTTATCAATTTTGACGATCTCGGTCTTTCTATTATCGAAATTTCGCATAGAAGCGCCAATTTCGTTGCCGTAATGGAAGAAGCCCGATCATTGGTAAAGGAGCTACTGCATGTTCCCGATGAGTACGATGTGTTGTTTTTGCAAGGGGGAGCAAGCCTCGGTTTCCTAACCGTTGCATACAACATGATCCGGGAGAACAAAAAAGCGGCATACATCAACACCGGTGCCTGGGCGAAAAAAGCAGCTAAAGAATTCGGTCAGCTGGGTGAAACCGACATTATCGCCTCTTCCGAGGATCGAAATTACTCCTACATTCCAAAATCAATTGAAACAGGAGACGACCACGACTTCTTACACTTCACTTCAAACAACACCATTGCCGGAACTCAGTTCAAACAGTTTCCCAATGTTTCCGCCCCAATGGTCTGCGATATGAGCTCCGATATCTTCAGCAGAAAAGTGAATGTATCGGATTTCGACGTCATCTATGCAGGAGCTCAAAAGAACATGGGGCCTGCAGGTACAGCTGTGTATATCTTTAAGAAGGATATTTTAGGGCAATCAAGCGTCAAAATTCCCACAATGCTTGATCTGAATACACATGCTCAAAAAGACTCTATGTTCAACACACCACCCGTATTTGCGGTTTATGTTTCCATGCTCAATTTAAGGTGGCTAAAGCAAAACGGAGGTATAGAATGGATCGAATCAGTAAATCAACAAAAAGCTGATCTGCTCTACAACGAAATTGACAACAACCCTTTGTTTACCGGAACTACGGACGTAGAGGATCGCAGTAACATGAACGCTACATTTTTACTGACGGAAGAGGCACTGACCGACACCTTCAACAGCATGTGGGCAGACGCAAACATATCGGGAATTAAAGGTCATCGCTCTGTGGGCGGATACCGAGCCTCGATGTACAACGCACTTCCTATTGAAAGTGTTCAAGTATTGGTAGATGTAATGAAAGAATTAGCACAAAAGCACGGATAATGAAAATATTAGCAAACGACGGAATTTCTGCTTCAGGAAAACAAAAGCTCGAAGCCGCTGGTTTTGAGGTAGTAACGGAAACGGTAGATCAAGATGATTTAGAAAACATCATCAATGAGGAAAATTATTCGGCCTTGCTGGTGAGAAGCGCCACAAAGGTCAGACAGCCGTTGATCGATGCATGCCCGAATTTAAAGCTTATTGGAAGAGGCGGTGTAGGTATGGACAATATCGATGTAGCCTATGCAAGGTCAATCGGAAGAGAAGTGATCAACACCCCTGCGGCGTCATCACAATCCGTTGCGGAGCTCGTAATGGCCCATTTATTCAGTATCTCCAGAAGCGTGTATGACTCCAACAGGAATATGCCAGCTAATGGAGCAACAGAATTCAAAACCCTGAAAAAGAAGTATGCAAAAGGAGTTGAGCTAAGAGGAAAAACCATTGGAATTATAGGTTTCGGAAGAATTGGTCAATCGACTGCTACGTATGCCCTTGGTTGTGGCATGAAAGTGGTTGCTTATGATCCATTTCTTGATCAGGCTACTTTAACCCTGGATGTAGCCGGGCAGCAGATCAATACAACGGTAGAAACAACCACGCTGGACGACCTACTGAACCAATCGGACTACATCTCCATGCACGTTCCTATGCCGGAAGATGGAAGAGCACTACTGGGCGCTGATGAGTTCAACAAAATGAAAGATGGTATACGAATCGTGAATGCTGCACGAGGCGGCGTGATTGATGAAGATGCCTTGCTTGATGCATGCAGAAGCGGAAAAGTAGCAGCTTGTGCATTGGATGTCTTTGTTGGCGAGCCGTCTCCTAGAGAAGATGTATTAACTGTTTCCAATATGGCACTCACCCCTCACATTGGAGCAGCAACTGTTGAGGCTCAAGATAGGATCGGCATTGAGCTTGCAGATAAGATCATTGCCTATTTCGGTAATCAATCTTGATCTATCGGATGGATTTATTTTCTGTTCATAGCAAGGCTTTTCAGTAGTATTTTATGTGCGCCAAGATCATACCGTTTAAAGCGATCCGACCGGTACGAGACAAAGTGCATTTGGTAGCTACCCGACCCTACTATTCGTACACGAAACAGATCCTGACAGCCAAGCTGATTCAAAACCCCTATTCATTCATTCACATCATTAATCCTGAATTTAAAAAGTCGGACAAAACACAACCCAATACGGTAGAAAGATTCGAAAAAGTGAGCGGAAAATTCACCGAGTTTTGCGAGAATGGGGTTTTTCTTCAGGAAAACGAAACATCCTTTTACTTGTACCGACAATCTTCAGAAGAGCATCAATTTGTTGGCCTGATCGCAGGCGCTTCCGTAGAAGAGTACAATGCCGGTAAAATCAAGATTCATGAGCAGACACTGCCGAGCAGAGAGCAAACCTTCAAAATGTATCTGGATGTATGTGGTTTTAACGCAGAACCGGTATTGCTCGCGCACAAAGACAAAACCGATCTAGTCGGCATCTATTCTACCATAATGGCAGAAAGACCTGAATACGAATACAGCAGTACAGATCGGGTGAAACATGAACTGTGGGTTATTTCAGACAGGAATCTGATACATGAAATTTCAGAGAGCTTTAACGCAATCGATCACTTGTATATAGCAGACGGACACCATAGAAGCTCGAGCTCCGCACTTTTGGGAGAAATGAGAAAAGAGAAAAATCAGAGCCACACGGGAAAGGAAAACTACAACTATTTCATGGCCTACCTGATTTCTGAAAAGCTCATGAAGATATACGATTTTAACCGGATGGTTGCAGATCTAAATGGATTGTCGCCCGAACAAATTCTGGATAGCTTACGGTTGGAATTTACTGTTAGCAAGGCAAAAAAAAGATATAAGCCAACGGGCAAAGGAGAGTTTTCCATGTATCTGGATGGCCAGTGGTATCGATTGCTACTGAAAAATGAACCCATCACAGATAATCCAGCCGAGCAATTGGATACAAGAATTCTAAGCAAGCTGGTATTGGATCCGATACTGGGAATAAAGGACATTCAAAACGATTCCAGAATCTCGTTTCTCAATGGCAAATCAGGCATGAAAGGCCTGGAACAACGCGTTAACCGAGGGTTAGCGAAAGTAGCCTTCGGCCTATACCCCGTTTCTGTTCGAGACCTGATGCACGTGGCTGACACGAACAACATGATGCCTCCGAAAAGCACCTATATCGAACCAAAATTGAGAAGTGGCTTGACGATCTATGAACTCTGATTCAAGATCAGCCCGAAACAGACCAAATCCACCTCCACTTATTTGTTCACAAACGGATTTTCAATCCAATTTTACTGTATATTTTGACTGTTGAGCTGGACGATTTACATAAAGGGATTTCAGGCTTATCTCAGACTCGAACGATCGCTGAGTGACAATTCGGTGGATGCGTACATTCGAGATGTTCAGAAGCTGGAAGAGTACGCAAATATGGAAGGTATTTCCAGTGTTAAGGAAATTACCATGGAAAATGTCCAGACGTTCATCAAATACATTGCTGAGCTGGGCTTAAGCCCCAGATCCCAGGCGAGGTTGTTATCCGGAATTAAGGC
This sequence comes from uncultured Flavobacteriales bacterium, assembly GCA_913030835.1. Lineage (GTDB taxonomy): Bacteria > Bacteroidota > Bacteroidia > Flavobacteriales_D > Parvicellaceae > UBA10066. Next base: position 14,421 of record CAJWDP010000057.1, read on the forward strand.
ATTTTACAAATACCTGTTGCTGGAGAATGAAATTAGTACAGATCCTACCGAGCTGATCGAATCCCCAAAGCTCGGCAGGAAGCTGCCCGATACGCTGTCTATCGAGGAAGTTGACGCTTTGATTCATGCGGTGGATCTTTCAAAGCCTGAAGGAGAGCGCAACAAGACCATGCTTGAAGTTCTGTACAGCTGCGGCTTGAGGGTTTCCGAACTCATCAATTTGAAAATATCCAATATTTATTTCAATGATGGTTTCATTCGGATCACAGGTAAGGGAGACAAAGAAAGACTGGTACCGATAGGAAAACAAGCTATAAAATGCCTGGACATCTACCTCAACCAGGTAAGAAATCATCAATCCATACAAACGGGATGTGAGGATTTCGCATTTCTAAATCGAAGAGGAAAACCACTTTCAAGAGTAATGATATTCACCATCATCAAAAACCTGGCAGAGAAAATCAGCCTGCAAAAAACCATTTCTCCTCATACATTTCGACACTCATTCGCTACCCACTTAATTGAAGGTGGTGCCGACCTTAGAGCCGTTCAGGAAATGCTGGGCCACGAGAGCATTACCACCACCGAAATTTACACACATCTGGACCGATCCTTTTTGAAACAAACCATTTTGGACTACCATCCGAGAAGTAACGCATGACTTTCCTTAAATTGCTGCAATGATTAAAAAAGGTGTTTTCCTGATTCTGTTCTTCATTTCCAACACGTTGGGGATTTCACAGACCATCATTACAACGGATTACAAAAATCTGAACCGTTTGATCGCAAACCAGCTATACATTTATGAAAACATTTCCAGCGAAATTGAGATCGATGACATTTTAAAGGGATTTTACGAAGCTGAAGGGAGACCCATTCGGAACGCTCGAGAGAATTTAAATTTTACCACATCCAGCTGGCACATCAATTTCAGCATAGACAATACGAACCGATGTGCAATGCAGCTCTATCTGGAGGTGGCACGACCCATTATTTAAAAAACTGCTCATTTCCATACAAGATCATCCGATGAACGAGCAGCAACAAATTTTGCTGAACACCTTTAACGACTGGCGTGGAGACATTGAGCAAGTAGATGATGCACTTGTTATCGGAGTTCGTTACTAAACCTTATATTTTTCTGATATCGGTTGTTGGTAAATCCAGATAAGCCGTTGGTAAATTGGCTATTTACAGACCAACCATATTGTCCGTACTTGCATTCAAATTCTGTTAAACTAAACAATGTGTATTGCCACACAATCAAGTTTTACGCAGATGATAAGAACCAATTAACCAGAAGTCGAAAGTTTTTTCCCAAGTGAAATTGCCTTACGATTTCGTGAAAATCACAAATTATGAAAACTTCTATTTTGCCAGTAAAACTTAGTCTATATCTCATATTCATTTTTCTTTATTCCGGGAATTCCTTTGGACAACTGGGTCTTCCTGAATGGCCACTTGTTACCGGATTCCCCCAAAGTGGAGCAACAATCGACAATATCAGCACAACTACCCATCAATATATTGATTGGAGCTCCGGAGTACCTGTTGCTGTTGATATACCGGGAACCGGATCTAATCAAATTGGACCTTCTCAAGCAGGAATCAATGCTTGCAACAGAATGGTCTTTTATTGCTTACATAACGGGGAGTATTCGGCTTCTTCCTCGCGACTTCAATTGTTTATGCCTGATGGAACACCCATTAATATAATCGGCGGTGACATGAACGCTAATGCCGGTGATGATGAAGTGCAGGTAGTACGCAGGCCTGGGCAACCCAATCAGTGGTTTGTCATTTATAGTCTTGCCCCAACTTCCTATCATAGTCATCCCGGTTATCAGTCATCCTTTCTCGCCTACTCATTGATTGAGGTAAGCGGCAACACAGCGACTTATGTGAATAGCAGCACCACTGGCACCCCGATCCAAGATCGAATTTTGACAGTCGGAGGAACTGCTTACACCTATTTTCAAGGTAAAGCTACTTCATCAGTATCGTTTGTAGGCTCGCATGATGTATACGCCCAGAGAAGATACCATCCTTTTGGCAGCACGTCGGTTGGCAGCTCTTTCCAAGTCGACAAATTTGTAATCGGTTCAGGAACCGATATTGTATATGTAGAATCTTCTCCTACCATCACTGGATATAGTTGGAGTCTCATAGCCGCTGGCAGTCCAATTGAAATCGACCCCTCAGGCAATCAACTAGCAGTAATGGCGAGGTCTCAAACAGATAATGAGCAAGAAGTCTATCTTTTTGACATTAGCTCAAGCAGCGCTTTTACTTCCAGTCCTCCAAGCACAATTGCTTTTAGTGGACTCCTGATCGACTTTGACACACCGATATCAGTTGGTTCTTCAGCGCCAAGTCAATACCATGCTCCAATTGAATTTGATGGTTCGCCTGGAACCAGTTACGACTGGCTGCAAAATATGGAACGAAAAATAAGAAGTATTGAATTCAGCTCAAGCGGTCAGTACCTGTACTTTACAGGTGGCGGGCACGTTTCAGGTGGAAGAGGCAATCTTTCTTACTTAGGTCAAATTGACCTTAGTACTCCGGGGCCAAATCACATAACGCGTTTACAAGTGCAAACATCAGACCCTTCCAACTCATACAATTCAGCAACGGGTGGTGGATTGACGTGGTCAAGCTCCAATTACACCAACCTTTGGCTATACAATGGAATGAGCAGGATACAGACCTGTTTTGATGGGAACATGTATTTTACGAAAAGCTACGATCAGGAATTACATGTAATACCTAATCCCAATAGTCCTATGCCTATTGATCTTGTTCCTCACGATGTGTCATTAGCAAATGCTTTCCACCCAAATGTCACGATGAATGGATTTGTTAATTATATGCCGGATCAAATTGACGGCTATGACTATTCAATAAGTGGCTATTCTCAGACCAGCTTTCTGCAAACAATTGCAA
>CAJWDP010000058.1 GCA_913030835.1 uncultured Flavobacteriales bacterium
GTGTTAGGCCTGCCGCTAGCGTTCATCCTGAGCCAGGATCAAACTCTCCATTGTAGTTATGATCTTGTTATTAATAGGCTCATTTTTCTCATCAGAATTGAATCTTTGGGATTCTTTCGATTTCTTACTATTTCTTACCTAAACTTCAATAAGTCAAAGAACTTAATCTAATATCTTATGTACCCAATAAAATAAGTACTCAAACAATCAATTTCTTTTCAACCCTTTCGCTTAAGGGTCGGCAAATGTAAAAACTAATTTTAAACCTCCAAACAAAAGTTTAACCTAATTTTTAAAATTTCCGTTTTTTGAAAACCTCTTATCGTTTTAAGAGGGGTGCAAATTTAAACACTGTTTTGAAACTGACAAAACTTTTGAATTAAATTTTACCTTTTTATTTCTTCATTTTCAATCTCGGATGCTTATGCCGTTGCGTAAGCGGTTGCAAATGTAGATTGATTTATCAGTTCTCCAAACTTAATCACCAGAAAAATATATCTTTTTTTCACCCTTTTCGATAAGCATGAGAAAACAACCGACCTACGGGTTGGAAAGAGAGACCATTATCGTTTTGCCATTCATGTATTTATGACCATTCAAACTAAATTCTACGATATAATCTGCCATACCCTCTGCAGAAATGGGAGCCTGATATCCGGGAAATGCTTGTTCCAGCATCTCAGTTTGAACCGCTCCAAGTGCCAGGCAATTGAAACTGATGGAACCCTTATACTCTTCCGACAGACATTCAGACAAGCAAGAAAGTGCCGCCTTACTGGAGCTGTATGCGGATAGACCAGGGAATTTAGATGTCCCGTTTACACCACCTACACTTCCAATGTTTACAACATGAGCATGACCTGATCGTTTTAAATAAGGCAACGCACTTTGAGTTAAAGAAAAAGGTGCAAAAAGATTCACCTTATATATATAGGTAAGCTCTTCCCTTTCTATTTGATCAAACGGTTTGTTGATCAAGGCACCCGCATTATTGATGAGTATATCAATTTTTTCCATACCCTCACCGGCCAACACCTCTATCAATTCATGCGTATCGACCGATAAATCAAAACGAATCGGTTTGAGGGTCTCAGACGGGTTTAAATTTGAGATATCTCTTGAAATGGCATACACCAAATTTGATTCGGATAATTTCAGCGCCACTTCTTTACCTATACCTTTTCCGGCTCCAGTTACAATAATTGTTTTCATACCATAAAAAAACCCTGACTATTTATCAGGGCTTTAAGTTACTATTTTGGATCACTTAATGCTTTAGAAGCTTGCTCGTTTTTACATATCCGTTGTATTGTATTCTCATCAAATACGTACCAGATGCGTAGTCGCTCAGGTCAATGCTGCGCACACCAGGAGCCAACATTCCAGTGAACAATAATTTTCCACTCAAATCCATCAGCTTAATTTCAGTTGCACTTTCAAAAGGCAGGAATATTGATACTGCACTAGCTGCAGGATTCGGGAAAATCCTCACCTGATCCAATGGCGACTCATCTTCAAGACCAACAGATGGAATGCAAAAATCGTGGGTAATTCCGTTTCCAAAATCCGGATCGAGCATAATAACCGGTGTGCCCGAATTAGACAGGTCACTTACCGTATAATTTCCATCAACTGAACACGAACCATACTGAGATCCATACATTCCGTCACCGTAGGAATCGAGAATCTCAAAACGGTAGCATCCTGCGGGCAGACAAAAATTGTGTGTTTCCGTCGTCCCTCCGGATACGTCCGCATATGGACCCCCTTCGGTAAACAACTGACTGCCTGACGGATCTGTAATACTCCAGGTCGTTTCAGAACCCCAACAATCCGTAATGATCTCTACCTCCATATTGATCGGGCCTAAAACAAAACTTGAAGTACCTGTATCGTTTGAGGGATCTGAATCAACCACCGCATTCGGATTATCTGTTGTAACATTGAATGTGTGTGTTCCTCCGCCAAGGGATATCGTTGGTAGCGTTACAACCACTGTTGCATTAGGCGCTAATGTACCCGTCCAATTATACGTTGAATTCGCGCCTCCATCAATATTGTATAAAATATCAACAGAAGTCAAGTTATTCGCTCCGTAATTTTTTAGTGTAACATCGGGGGTTATTGAGGTGCCACAGACCAATCCTGAAGGACCTCCAACTCCTGAAATTCCCGCATCGTTTGCCGCAGTTGGCGCTGCATTAGGATCATATGCATCAATGTAATCCGGATTAGACCCTGTTGGATCCAACCAATCTCTCAATCTATTCGACGAATTGGATCCGTTCCAAGAAACACCGAATCGTCCGTAAAAATCATACTGACCGTTATTGGATGTTCCTGAACAAGCAGCTGCGCCACCATACAACTGGCCGATAATTCTGTGATTCTGGTCAAATAAAGGTGATCCGGAAGAACCCGGCTCCGTTACTCCTTCTTCCCATTCGTCGATCCACCATACCTGAGCACCGCCGGAAGTCGAATGATATGGAGCATCATTGTCTCTACAGATCTTCATGATATCCCCGGAAGGATGATGAATACCGGTTGTCTCCGTTACCGTAGTCGCATCGGATTTATCCCACCCCGCATAAACAATACCGTAACTGGCCGGAGGAGTACTGTTCAGCTCAAACAATGCAAAATCACTACCTCCGTTACTTGCCCGCAATTGGCTTCCATTGATTTCATCGTAAGATCCATTGGTACTGTTGGCCGTTGTAGCACAAGAGGGGTTTGGACTGATCCAGTTGAACTGAAAAGACCACGCCGCATTGTGTCCACAGTGATCGGCTGTAAGGAAATACGGTGTCCCGTCCTCCGCAGTGTTGTTGACCAATGCACCTGTACACAGGCCTCCACCACTTACGATCATGGCAACAGACTTCACTTCCTGCTCCCATCCTACTCCCAAAGGACACAGCACATCAATATTGCAATCCCCGGAAGAGTTCAAGGCTTTTTCCATGTCGTCTTGAAAAAATCCGACGCTTCTGTACCCATGAATTGCATTGAATAGGTGCAGCTGTCCTTGACCCGCAACCTCAGCCGGCTCATAATATTCGATAACCACATCATCCCCTTTGATCAATGCTGTTCCCAACACCTGGGCTTCGTTGTTATTTGCTGCCGTATAGGCATTGTGATGATAAGAACGATCTGAAGGATACAACATCAAATAAGCTCCTTCGGGCAACACGTACTTATCAAAAATAAAGTTCATCGTCATGGCTCCTGTTGAAACCACATTCAGACGCCACATACGATCACCGTTGGGAAGCTGATACCAATCTCCCGAATTGTCAAGACCAAGATCCACCTCAAATTCGTAACCGAACCGCCATGGACCGACCTTATTCGCGTCGTTGATCTCATCTTCCAATTGACATTGGTCAATATCGAAACCGGGCATGAATACCTGATCTTTGATCGCGGGAACTTTATCATTCCATCCTATTGGATTTCCTAGGTCTGTAGTTTGGGCGTTCAGTGTTGAAATCAGTGCAAGTAGCACTAATAATGGTGTTAGTCTTTTCATATTCCTAGTTTAAATTCGCCAAAATATAACGATTAACTACGAATAAAAAAGACAAAAAAATGACCTATTCTATTATCCCTGATCGTAATCGATCGTTATGCTGGAACCAACAGGATGAGCCTGACATGTTAAAATGTATCCTTCCTGAAGCTCCTTATCTGATAGACTGAAATTCACGTCTAAGGTTGCCTCGCCCTCTGTTACCTTTGCTTTGCACGTGCTGCATACTCCCCCTTTACAGGAATATGGAGCATCATATCCTTTATCCAGTAGCTGATCTAAAATGCTGCTCCCATCACTGTCCACCTCCATTTTGATCTCCTCTGCGTCCAGTACGATCGTTGCACTGCAGGTGCCCCTCTGCGCTGCTGATTTCTGTTTGTCACCTTTCTTAGCCGGAGTAGTTACCGTAAACAACTCAAAGTGGACTTTATCCGGAGCAACTCCAAAGGTATTCAGCACCGCTCTTGCGTTTTCGATCATTTCCTGCGGGCCACACAGGAAAAATCCGTCTGCTTTCAGCAGATCCAGATTATTTTTGAACAGCTCAGTTAGTTTTTCTTCCGTAAAACGTCCCCCTCCATTTTGTGTGTGAAAATGCTCCACGACAATTCGGTCGGAAGCCAACTCCTCTAAGGAGGATGCAAACATGGTTGTAGATTCCGATCTGTTCCCATAGAATAAATGAAACGTTCCACCCATCCTCGTTGTTTTTCTGATCTGAGAAAGCACCGGGGTAATCCCGCTTCCTGCCACTATACCAACAAACGATCCTTCTGCATCATGTAATGTAAAATTGCCCTCAGGCTTCATCACCTGAAGCTCATCCCCTACTTTTAGCTGATCGGGCAAATGGTTCGACATCAAACCTCCTTTTACGCGCTTTACACCAATGCGCATGATGTGATCCCCTTCGTCTGAGCAGATCGAGTACGATCGTCTCACCTCCGAACCAGCGATATTTGCTTGTACTGTAAGGTATTGCCCTGCAACAAAATCAAAGTCACCCTTCAATTCTTCCGGTACCTCCAACCCTATACATATTGAATTTTCCGTTTCCTGAGTAATTTCAGCAACTCTCAAATTTGAGAATTTTCCGGTATCCGAATCTTTCTTTTTTCGCTTGAAAAGGCCCATCTTTTTAAATTTTGAGCAAATATATAGATTGTCTAATCACCCTAGCATTAGAATTTCACCAAAGCTGTACTTCTATAAACATCGTGCGATCGAAAAAGTTTAGGTGGTATAGTCAAAATTGACCTCGATCCGATCGGTTTTCGGATAGGATTGACAGGTTAAGATGAAATTGTTCTCAATCTCATCTTTCTCAAGACCATAGTTTACAGTCATGTCCACCTCTCCTTCCAGCAGTTTCGCTCTGCACGTGCAGCATACACCTCCCTTACAGGCGAAAGGCACATCAGCTCCTGCTTTCATGGCCGCATCCAAAATATTATCGGAAGCACCATTCATTTTAAACTCATGCACATCACCATCCAGGGTAAGTACGACCTCAACGTTGTGATCTTCTTTCTGTACTACATTTTTCTTCTTGGCCTGTAATTTTCCCAATGGAGAAGTGAATAGTTCGAAATGTATTTTTTCTTTTGCGATCCCTTCCTCTTCCAGCTGCTGAGAGACGGAATTGATCATTTCCTCGGGACCACAAATAAATACTTCATCCATACTTTTGTAATCGATGATGGTCTGGCCCAATCGAATGCATTTTTCTTTATCGATCCGACCCTTGAAGAGATCAAGTCCGGGGTTCTCTCTGCTCAATATATGGATGAGTCGGAAACGCTCCATATAGGAATTTTTTAACCCCTCCATCTCCTCTCTAAAGATGATCGATGCAAATCCTTTATTCCCATACACTAAGGTAACCGTACTTTCCGGCTCTTCCTCCAAAATCGTCTTCGTGATCGAAGCGATCGGAGTGATACCGCTTCCTGCGGCAATCAGTAAATAATTTTTCTTATTCCCGGCATCGACTTTAGGGCAAAACTTACCCATCGGAGTCATTACTTCCAATTCATCTCCACGTTTCAATTCTTGGTTGGCATACGTTGAGAAAAGCCCTCCTTCCACTTGTTTGATCGCCACGCGCAGATCCTGTTCGGCCGGACTGGTGCATATAGAATACGACCTCCTGACATCCACCTCCCCGATCATCCGCTTCAGCGTCAGATACTGACCGGGAATGAAGTCAAAATCCTTATTCAGCCCTTCCGGAACAACAAACGAAACTGAGACCGTATCCTCCGTCTCCCGCCGGACATCTGCCACCCGTAACTTCTTGAAATTGGACATACATTGAATTTGTGGCTAAAAATATAAATTATCCCCATAATTCACTATTCGATCTGCTGTTCTTAATCCATACGATCCTTCCTTTCTTTTGAAAAATAGCTATTGGCTGCAGGCGCTTTTTTGATTAAATTTGTGTACACGCGATAACACACATGAAATGAGCGAGGAATTAGAAAAAGAATTTCAAGACAAGATCGATAGAGACATCAAGATCGAACCAAAGGACTGGATGCCTGATCGATACAGAAAAACGTTGGTCCGTCAGATCTCTCAGCATGCGCACAGTGAAATCGTAGGCATGCTCCCCGAAGGAAACTGGATCACTCGAGCGCCGTCACTGAGGAGAAAGGTAGCACTGCTAGCCAAGGTTCAGGACGAAGCAGGGCATGGTCTCTACTTGTACAGTGCAGTGGAAACGCTTGGTGCAGATCGAGAAGACACCATTGATGATCTTCATTGTGGCAAAGCCAAGTATTCCAGCATTTTCAATTACCCCACCATTTCCTGGGCAGACATCGGTGCCATAGGTTGGTTGGTTGATGGTGCAGCCATCGTGAACCAGGTTGCACTTCAGAGAACGTCTTATGGCCCATATGCTAGAGCCATGATCCGAATTTGTAAGGAGGAGAGTTTTCACCAACGTCAAGGCTATGAGATCATGATGACTCTAGCTCAGGGCAGTCCGGAACAAAAAGAGATGGCCCAGGATGCATTAAATCGTTGGTGGTGGCCTTCTTTAATGATGTTCGGACCTACAGATGATGAATCTCCCAATACAGCGCAATCCATACGGTGGAGGGTAAAACGACACACCAACGATCAGCTCCGACAAGAATTCATTGACATGACCGTTCCCCAAGCGGAATATTTAGGGCTCACCATCCCCGACCCTGACCTGAAATGGAATGAAGAAAAAGGAGTTTATGATTTCGGAGCAATCGATTGGGAGGAGTTCTGGCATGTAGTTAAAGGAAACGGCCCATGCAACAAGGACCGAATCCGAACCAGAAAAGCAGCAAAAGACAATGGCGAGTGGGTTCGTGAAGCAGCGAATGCCTACGCACAGAAAAAGAAGGAGCGAAAGAACAAAGTAGCTTAGGCAAAACAAAGAAGATGAGTGAATCTACAGAATGGCCTCTTTGGGAGGTATTTATCAGAAGTAAGCAGGGATTGAATCACAAACATGTGGGTAATCTGAGAGCCGCCGATGCGGAAATGGCAGTTGAGAATGCCCGTGATGTGTATACTCGAAGAAAAGAAGGGGTAAGTATATGGGTCGTAGAATCGAAACACATTTCGGCATCATCTCCAGACGATTCCGGTGCCTTATTTGAACCTGCAAACGACAAAATTTACAGACATCCTACCTTCTACGATATACCGGATGAAATCGGACACATGTAATCATGGAAAAACAAGAAGCTTTAATTGAATATTGCCTCAGGCTTGGTGACAATAGTCTGATTCTAGGTCATCGAATTTCTGAGTGGTGTGGTCATGGTCCAATACTGGAAGAAGATATCGCACTCACCAATATTGCCCTGGATCTCGTAGGACAAGCGCGAACCTTATTGACTTATGCAGGTGAAGTTGAAGGTAAAGGAAGAACCGAAGACGACCTGGCCTACCTAAGACAAGTGCGCGAATACCGCAACTGCCTGCTTCTTGAGCAGGAAAACGGCGATTTTGCACGGACCATTGTGCGTCAGTTCCTTTTCGACAGTTATCATGTTCCTTTTTTGGAGGCCCTTCGTTCCAGCACGGATACAACACTTGCGGCTTTTGCAGAAAAATCCCTCAAAGAAGCAACCTATCATCTGCGCCATTCATCGGAGTGGATGATCCGGCTTGGGGATGGAACCGAGGAAAGCAAAACCAGGGTGCAGGGGGCATTGAATGAGCTTTGGATGTACAGCGGAGAGCTATTCGAAACCGACGAAGTAGAAAGCGTGCTGCAAAAAGAAAAGATAGCTCCAAACATGGATGCGATCAAAAAAACATGGACTACGAATGTGGCAGGTATTCTAGAACTGGCGACATTGACACAACCTGAAGCAGGTTGGATGCAATCCGGCGGAAGAACAGGAAAGCACAGTGAATTGCTGGGCTACATTCTGGCAGAGCTGCAATACGTACAGCGTTCCTACCCCGGATGCGAATGGTAAAATGGTTGCTACCAACGATAACATATTAAGCTTGCTCGAAAATGTAATGGACCCGGAAGTGCCCGTACTCAGCATTCTGGACCTGGGGATCGTTCGAAAAGTGGACGCAGAAAACAACACGATCGTTATTACACCGACCTATTCCGGCTGCCCCGCCATGCAGACCATTGAAGACGACATCAGAAAAATACTGGCAGACAACGGTTTAGAAAACATCACGATAGAAACTACCTTAACCCCTGCCTGGACCACCGACTGGCTATCGGAATCCGGACGGAAAAAATTACGCGAATACGGTATCGCACCTCCTGTTGGCACCTCGAAAGACAAAAACGTATTGTTTGGAGATGAAAAACAAGTCAGCTGCCCGCAATGCCGGTCGGGAAACACCAAGCTGATCAGCCAATTCGGCTCAACGGCCTGCAAAGCATTGTACAAATGTGAAGACTGTCTGGAACCGTTCGATTATTTCAAGTGCATCTGAAGATCAGTTGATCCGATACCCCATCAGGAGTACATCATCAATCTGTTCTGAATCGCCTCGCCACTCATAAAATTCATTTTCTAGCAAAGCATATTGTTCTGCGGCTTCTTTTTCAGAAACGGAGATCAGTAGCTTCTTGAAACGGCTGATCATGAACTTTTTTCCTTTCGGACCACCGAACTGATCCTTGTATCCATCGGAAAAAAGGTATACCATATCGCCGTTTTCCAGATCAATGGACTGGCTTGAAAACGGATAATTTTCTTCCGCTACACCGCCAATACCTCTTCTATTGGCTTCCAGTTCGATGAGCTGTTCTCCTCGAACTACAAAACAAGGGTTCATGGCCCCTGCAAAATGTAATTTTTTATTTGCCTTATCCCATACCGTAAGTGCGATATCCATCCCGTCATTGGCCTGACCAACAGATTGCTTGTTCTTGAATGAGCTCAACACACCAGCATGTGCCCTCCTCAAAATTTCTCCCGGTTCCAGAACCTGATCTTCTATAACGATCTTGTTGAGCAACCCCTGACACACCATCGAGACGAATGCACCCGGCACACCATGCCCCGTACAATCGGCTGCTGCTGCAAACACCTGATCACCGACTTCGTGGTACCAGTAGAAATCTCCGGATACTCGATCTCTGGGTTTGAAGAGCACAAAGGCATCTTTGAGTCCTTGATGGATTCGTTCATCACTTGGCAATATGGCATCCTGGATCTGTTTGGCGTATTCAATGCTATCCGTGAGGTTGGTATTGATCTGCTGGATCTGATCGCGCTGGCTTTCGATGAATGCATTGGCCTCCTGCAGCTGACGGTTGGCCCGCTGCTTGATGCGGTTTCCACGCACCAACAACAAGGCTATGATTATCAGTACACCAATACCTAGGAGTGAGAACCAGGTGTAGAGCTTTTGCTCAGCAGCACGCGCATCGGCCTCAAGCACGGAGATCTTCGCTTCGTTCTCCACCCGCTCGGTTTCGAATTTGGTGCGCATTTCGGCAATGGCCTCGAGCCCGTCGCTAGTAATGAGGGTATCGCGCAGCTCGAAGGCCTGCTGCATATAGCGGTACGCTGAGTCTGAATGACCCACATGGGCATGCGCTTCTGCCAGGCTCGAATAGACATCAATGGCTTCTTGAGGCGAAAAGTTATCGGACAGTACCATCTCTGCTTGCTTAACAAAATAAAACATGCTATCTGGAAGATCCTGGAGCTTCATGCAATTTGACAATCCAAGCAAATCGGTAATGTTATGTTTTCGATCCTGACTAGTGGCAAGCGCCCTCCGAAAGTAGAGCTTTGCATCTTGTATTTTCCCTTGCTTCATGTACAAAAGTGCCAGGTCACCTTGGGTTGCTGCAAGTGCTGACCGAAAATACGAATCGTCCGGTTTCAGGGCTGCCAGCCGATTGAATTCCAAATAATGAATCTCCGACTGATCCGTTAAATCGAGCTTGGTGCATACCAGCCCAAGATTGACCAACATCTGTCCCATTTTAGTCGTATCTGTTTTGGCTTTGGAGAGCAAATAAGACTCCATCCAATAATCCCGTGCCTGCACAAATTGCTTCAGCTCGAACAGCACATTCCCGACCCCGAAACCGCTTACGATCATGCCTGCCGTATCCTTTTTTATTCGGTAGTTTTCGAGCGATCGCAACAAGAATTCGGAGGCAGCTTCATAATTTCCAAGCCGTTTGTGCAAATGTGCCAGGTTGTCGTTGGCCGGAATGCGTGCTTCTTCGTATCCGATGCGATCCACCAGCTCCAGCTGCTGCTTCGCTAATACCAGTGAGATACTGGGATTAGAAGAATAATTTTTCCAGCACAGGGCATTAAGCAGCTTTACCTTTAAGCTGTCGTTTTGGGTTTGGTTCAATTCTTCCACGAGAAGAGAAGAATCGAGCTGCTGCAAAGCAACGATCTTGTTGTTGTAGGAATCATCTAAAGCCGATAACGAATCAAAATCGAAAGACGACTGTCCAACAGCACAAAAAGCAACAACAAACGTGCTGCAAAAGGCAAGTATTCGAGGTAGTGGTTGCAACAAGGGCGAAAAATAAAACAAATTGGAAACATTTGGGCCAATTATTTCGTTTATCTTCCCAATCATAAATAATTCAAACCATTTAATTACCTATTTAATTATGTCAAAAGAAGGACACGTAGTAGACATGTTTCCTCCGGGAAACGACGGAAGCAAGAAGGGTGCAGGAATTGTACAAGAAAACGACGGAACCAGCAATGGTACACAGTATGTATTTCTGACACCAAAAGAAGTGATTGGAACACCTTTATCAAAACAAATGAAAGTTTGTTACGATAGAAAAGGCGATGACATTTCCAATTTAAAACCAATGAAAGTCGAAGAATTGGTCAAATGATTCATTTGAATCAAGACAAAGAAAAGCCCACTCGAAAGTGGGCTTTTTTATTGCAGACCCATTTTTCCCATGTCGGGAATGTTGCATCTGGGGATCGCGATTTACAATATCTGGTCAATTCCTTTCAGAATCTGTTCAATTTGACTTTAGGTTCATTCAATTCACCTTTATATGGTCGATATTTGCGTTAAGAGTTAGGATGTTTATACAGGATACTTCAGAAACCGTTTCAGAAGCATTGATCGAATTGACCGGTTCGAATGATGTTCGTTTGTTCATTGGGTTGATCGAAATGATGCACGATGGAATCCTGCTCGTAGATCGAGACGAGAAGATCATATTCGCGAATCAACGAATGTGTGAGATCACGGGATTTGAAAAAGAAGAGCTAATTGGAGAAATTGCAGCAAGCAAATTGGTTGCCAAGGAAGTCCGCGAAAAAATTATTGATCAGAAGCTGAACGACCGAATTTCGGGAATCTCTGAAACCTACGACATCCGAATACAGCGCAAAGACGAAACCCCGGCCTGGCTAAGAGTGAGTGGTTCACCGGTTTACGATATTTCAGGTAATATTGTTGGGTCAATTGGTGTTCACGCGGACATTACGGATGAAAAGAAAAAAGAGCTCGCACTGCAAGAAGCACTTGAACAAGAAAAGCAATTGAGTCAATCAAAGTCGGACTTTGTTGCCATTGCTTCTCACCAGTTCAGAACTCCTCTGGCCATCATCCAATCCAATGTAGAGCTGATGAGCATGAAGCTCGAAAAACAGCTTCCCGATCAGTGCCAAAATTTCAATTCATATGTCGATCGCGTAAAAGATGAGATCAAAAACATGTCCGACCTGATGGATGAGATACTCATGATCGACAAGCTAAACTCGGGCAAATTTCAATCCAAAATCGAATCCGTTGACGTGGTTGAGGTCGGCAAAAAGATCAAAGAGAAGTTCGATGTGCTATCGAGCGAAAGAGGTATTGACTTGGAGGTACATGGAAGCCCAAAAAATTTGTTAATCGATCGCCGCTTGCTCAATCAAAGTCTAATGAATCTTGTCTCCAACGCGTATAAGTATTCTTCTGCAGATAATCCCAAGATCATCCTGACCTACCAAGAAGCTGCTTTAATGGTGGAAGTTTGTGATACGGGAATAGGAATTCCTTTAAATGAACAAAAATTTCTTTTCGATCCTTTCTTCAGGGGTTCTAATGTAGAAGGTATGAATGGAACAGGGTTGGGACTCAGTATCGTGAAAAATTTCATGGATCAAATGGGTGGAGAGATCAGTATTTGTAGTGAGCCAAACAAGGGCACAAACGTAACGCTATCCATTCCGATCAATCATTGATTCTTCTTTATAACCCATCATACAATCGGCTTTTATATATTTAAGCCCTAAATTGATTGCATGCAATACGAAAACATCGAATTTGAGATCCTGAACGGTGTTGGAATTATTCGCCTCAACCGACAGGATGTGCTAAATAGTTTCAATTATCCGATGGCCAAGGAGGTGCACCACGCATTGGACGAATGCGCACAAAACGAATCCATACGAGCGATCCTATTCACAGCGAATGGCCGAGGTTTCTGCGCAGGGCAGGATCTTGAAGAAGCCATGGCGGAAGGAGCTCCTACGATTGGAGAGATCGTAGACCACACCTACTCTCCCCTTATCAAACGAATTAGGACCATTGAAAAACCGGTGATCGGAGCCATAAATGGTGTTGCCGCCGGAGCGGGTGCGAACATTGCCCTTTCTTTCGACATGACCTTTGCAGGCGAGTCGGCTTCATTCATTCAGTCCTTTAGTAACATCGGATTGGTGCCGGACAGTGGCGGCACCTTCTTTCTACCAAGGCTGATTGGCATGCAGCGAGCTACAGCACAGATGTTTTTGGCCAATAAGATATCTGCCACTGAAGCCAAAGAGCTCGGTATGATCTACGAGGTCGTTGCCAATGAAGAATTGTTTGCTGCTGCTCTGGCCTGTGCCGAAAAGCTGGCCAAAAGACCGACCATTGGAATCGGATTAACAAAACGAGCATTGAACCAATCCATGTTCAATTCATTGGAAGACCAGCTGAATGTTGAACGAGATTTGCAAGACGTAGCCAGTGCATCAAGTGATCACAAAGAAGGAGTTCAGGCATTTTTAGAAAAAAGAAAACCAAATTACACAGGAAAATGATGCAGGTAGGAGTCGTAGGTGCCGGTGCCATGGGGTCGGGAATTGCACAAGTTGCCGCACAGGCAGGACATCAAGTAGTGTTGTTCGACACTAAACAGGAAGCACTTGACGTAGCTAAAATGAAGCTGGGCAAAATCATGGCGCGGCTGGTTGAAAAAGGAAAGCTGAACAGAACCGATGCCCAGGATCTGCAAGATCGGATCGACTATGCCAACGATATGAAAGCATTTGCAGACTGCGGTATCGTGATCGAAGCCATCATAGAAAATTTAGAGATCAAAAAGTTCGTGTTTTCCAATCTGGAAGAGATCTGCAGTAATGATGGGGTGCTGAGACAACACGAAGCGCAGCGTTGGGTGGCAACCATCGAAGACTACGAGCGGTTCAAGGGGCTTGCATGGATAGACGTATTGAATGCTGCTGCCTGGCTAGTGATCGTCGCTATGCTCGAGTTTGAAATACGCACGGGGTTGAAAGCCCGTGCGTCTCGCCAAAGTGTCAATGCGCTGAATACGGTTAAAGGCTTGCTCTATCTTGGGTTGGTGGGTTTTGCGATTTATTGGGGCATTGATGGAAAGCCCATTGATTTCTGGGACGCGTTTTTGTGGATCGTCGCGTTTGTCTATATCGAACGTAATTTGTTCATACCCTGGGAGGATGCTCCGTTGTCAGTGGCGCCCTCGAGCGCCCCGCTAAGTCAGCAAGAGAGTGACCGACGAAACAATTAAACGACAAGATCAATGAGCAATAAGAGAATCCCAGAGCTGAATGAAGCGTGCTTACTTATCAACAGCGCTTTTCTCATAGGAAGTGCTCATCATAGAAAAGGAGACCTATCGTGGACAGGCCGGCGCATCTAGAAAAGCGCTTAGAACTATTGATTACCGATGCTAACGGGGTACCCCGTGGTAAGACCATTGATAGCGAGTCTTTTGAAGAGGACAACCCGCCAAGGTTAGCCGAAGCGGTCCTGTTCCAATGCATCCATGGCAGTTATGCAGAGGCCACCATGGATGATTACAACCCCAAAGATGAAGATTTTATTTTGGTGCCCGATTGGAGTACCTATCGGCGAACCGCTTGGAAAGACGATAGCGTTGGGCAAGTTATCTGCGAAGCGCTCGATAAAGAGGGCGAGCCTTTGCCCTACGATACTCGCAATGTACTGCGCCGCGTGCTGAAGGCCTATGAGGCTCGAGGGCTGACTCCTATCATCGCGCCGGAAATAGAATTTTATCTCTTGACCGCGCCCAAGCGGGGCGATCAAGCCCTTGAGCCCGGATCGGGCGTCGACGGCCGTGATGAATTCGGTGGTGAGGCATTTAGTTTCGACGCCCTCGATCGGTATGCACCCTTTGTCAGTTTCCTTCAAGAGGCTGCAGAGGCAGCGGAGCTCAGCATTAGTGCCATCCTTCATGAGGTGGGCGCAGGCCAGATGGAGATTAACGTGGACCATGGGCCAGCGCTCGAGGTTGCCGATCAATTGGTATTAATGAAGCGACTCGTCAAAGGCTGTGCGGTTGAGCATGGCTACTTGGCGAGTTTTATGGCGAAAACGTCGCTGAAGTCCCCAGGGTCTGGGTTGCACCTCCACTGCAGTATGCAAGATTCGGGAGGCGTCAACCTGTTTGCCCTCGAGGATGACAAAGCCCCTGCGCAATTGCGTCACTTTATTGGGGGCTTACAAAAATACCTGCCCCAAGGGTTCGCCTTTCTTGCGCCTAATATCAACAGCTATAAGCGGTTT
>CAJWDP010000059.1 GCA_913030835.1 uncultured Flavobacteriales bacterium
TTTTGGAATCCTTCTCAAAGATCATTTTAAAACCAACCTGACCCCGTTCCCAATAAAATTGATCCTGATTCACAGCAAGCTCAGGCAGCACCGTCCCATACGTTTGATACTCGATATCAAAAAATTTGGCTGAATTGAACCAGATACCCGGTCGGTATTCAGTAGGCTCTCCGCATATTGTTCTGGCAACCGTCTCCCCCATCATTCTGCCCGTATACCACACCTGCTCAATGGACCTTCTTCCTTTTGAGGGCTCCGTGATTTCCGCACAATCACCAATGGCATATACATTGGCCATATTTGTTGTTAAGTATTGATTTACTAGAACACCTCTATTTGTTTGTATATCTGTATTTTGCAAAAAATCAATATTGGGTCTTACACCTGTAGTCAGCCCAACAAATTCGCACTGAATCTCTTCACCTTTACTCGTGCGCACCGAAGCGACTCTACCGGCATTGCCCGGAATAATTTCTGCAAGCTCCGTATTGAATTTAAGCTCTACATGATGCTCCAATAGGTGACACTCGATCAACCGCCCCTCCTCTTCGGGCAAAACGTTTCCCCAGAATCGCGATTCTCTAACAAGAAAAGTAACCGATATCCCTCGCGTCATCAACATTTCTGCCATCTCCACTCCAATCAGGCCACCACCAACGATCACTGCATTACTAATTTTATTCTGGGAAGTGTTCTGCTCCATCAATTCCAAGTCCTGAAAGGAATACAATCCCTGCACCCCGGGCAAATCCTGTCCGGGCCAACCAAATTTGTTGGGTTTGGACCCCACTGCCAAGATGAGCTCGTCATACTTTATAGGCTGCCCTGAAGAGCAATGCAGTTCTTGGTTGGTAAAATCAATTTCTGTTACCCACGTTTTGAGCAGCTCAATTCTATTCTTCTTCCAGAACCAATCTTCATAGGGCTTTGTATGCTCAAACTCCATGTGACCCATGTATACGTACATCAGGGCTGTTCTTGAGAAGAAGTACTCCGTTTCTCCGGAGATCACAGTGATGCGATAGTCACTTCTCTTTCTGATGTGTCTTGCGGCAGTTATGCCCGCGATACCATTACCAATGATTACCACATGCTTCATAAATACTCAGCGATTATTAACTGGTCCTATACAGTCTTCTTGCGAAAACATGTCAATTTTGCAATCGTTGTAGTGAATATAAGAATAATGAAATCAAAATGCAGGCTATTGATTTTAACTTGACGAAGCAATAAAAAAACTAGTATTCATATCCTTTGCCGCCGTCTTCTTCGAGATGAACACCTAAGCCCAAGACCAGTCGATTCACGAAATTGAAATATCCGATAATAAGCACGGCATCCAACACTGCCCGATCATCCAATCCCAACGCTTTAAGATTGTCCGTGTGTTTCTTTTTGTCTTTTCCCGGGTCATCGGTCAGATCAACGGATAGCTCGCAAAGCGCCAAGTCGATCTCAGACAATTCGGCTTGCTCATAATTCTGAGCCAGTCGGATGATTCTTTCCTCATCCTTCCAAAAATGATTGAGTGCTTCCGAATGGTGTCGTATGCAATAGTCGCAATCGTTCGTTTTACTGACCACAACAGCGATCATTTCTCGCTGATATCGCTTTAGAGGAGAACGACCATAGATCAGTTCTAAATACAGGTCCATATGATGAACGATGGACTCGGGATTCAACCCTTGTACCATATGCACGGACGCCAGCTTGCCTCTTTTCTCTATAACATCGTCATAGATCTCTTTCAAACGGCCCTTTGCCTCCGAATATTTAATACTGTCTATATACGCCATTACCCCCTAACTACTGATAAGTTAAAGCATAGAAATTACAAGAGAAGTCCAATAGCTGACCAATCTATAAATATAGCTTCAGAAAGATCAACCAGGTTGTTTAGTCTTTAATTACTTTTTCACTAACAACATCGCCGTCTGACAATACCAATCTGATCAGATAGGTCCCTGATTCAAATGGCAGCACATACTCCAGCTTAGAAGCTGGATTAAATTTCCTCGAATCAATGACCCTTCCCGAAATATCATACAAATACAATTCGACTACAGGGTTTTGGTCGGACGATGAAATCGTAACGCGATCTTTCGTTGGATTTGGATACAGTTTGAGTTCATTGTTAGCAATTTCAAGCTGTTCCGTTGTTGCACTATCGGATATGAAGAAACCATCAATCGACGCTTCTACCAAATGTCCGGATCCCTCATCCGCAGTATGAAAAGTTACCGTCATGTTGGAAGTGAGTACCACGTAGTCTCTTATCCGGTAGGAAAGACTTGTCCAGGCATTATCATTATCGTCTTCTGTATAATAGGCGATAATGTGGTCTGTTGTACCGTCATTAATGATCACTCTCAAACTATCGTCTCTTGGAGCTCCTCCCGAGCCTCCTGAATTATCCCAATAACGGCTAAAGTTCAAATAGGGATTCGCATAGGATGAAAGCAGGTCCATTGAGGGCGATGTGATTTGAGTTTCTCCATCGTCAACATCATCTGCTCCGGCACTTGATGCCCCATTACCCGTTACATAACACAATCCGCCACAATCACCGCTGAGGTCAAATTCCGGAACAGTTACACCGCCTCCTCCCCAGGAACTGATCTCAATTGGGTCTGCTCTTTCAAAAATTCCTGTCGAGGCTGTAGAAGTCTCTGTCCATCCAAGATCTAATGCGAAATCATCTGCATAGCCCATAGAAAGCTGAATTGAAACCGATGTATTGGAGAGATTAAAAACATGCGTCTCACAAACGGTTATGTACCCCCATAGACCTACCGTAACCACATATTCACCGGGAAGAAACGAGCTTATCGTGAAATTACCCGACCCGTCTGTGGTCGTATTATAGGTGAAATCGGCATTTTCAATTTGAACGATCGCTCCCGGAATTGCCCCTCCAAGTACAAATTCTGACACATCACCGGTTACTGTGACCGGCACAATAGGAATCAGTTGCATATCCTGCACCGTTACGGCTCCGTTGGTCAACACAACTCCGTATGCTGTATCAGGAAAATACCCGGGATTGGAATAAATGACGTCATAAGTTCCCGCGGCATGATATCCCGCAGCATAATCACCAACAATATCGCTGTTATCTGTCACTGACGTAGAAACAATCTCTACCAACACATCATTTATCGGTGCTCCGGTCGCAAAATCTGTAACATTCCCTTCCAGGAAACATGCTCGTTGATAATTCGGACCCAGAATGTACAACCCATTTTCAATGTCAGAAGCCAGTATATTGCCCGACGGCAGCCAAGGGTATGCTCCCCAGCATCCGTTAAACCCATCACCAGTGAATGCAGGAGAGGTATCAAAATTTCCTACTTCCACCATATTCCCTTTGTTAGAAACATCGTGAATTGTGATTCCGTCTCGATAATAAGATGTAATTACATAATCGTTCAAGAAATGGGCATTGTGGGGAATGACGTCCATCCCAGGAGAGGACTGTATTCGATCCGTTTCAAAAATATTGGTTGGATCAGATACATTGTATTCCCCTATGTAACCGTTGGGAATTTCATCCGTGGTGTAGACGTAATTCAGATCATCAGAAAACCAAATATTATGAGAAAAATTCCCTGGTGTAGGTGAAGACCCAAGCATAACAGGATTGGTTTTGTCCGCAACATCCCAAACCGTCATAAACCCATCACTAATGTGTGCCAAGTATAGCGTATCGTTCTTGCAGACCCCATCGTGCACATACCAATCTTCTATCTTCCCTAGCTCAATAATATTAGTAGGATCCGTAACATCCAGCATGATACATCCACCATTATCTCGGTTAGCTCCAAAAATGTAGCACACACCGTTCTCGTCAATAAATAAATTGTGCGCCGATTCCCACGTATCCCCCGGAGGTCCGTAATAATACGACGTTGCCAGTGCAACAGGCGTGCCCGCTGAGAGCGTAGACAAATCAATAACCAACAAGCCATTTGTCGCTTCCGTTGTTATGAACGCGTGGTCATTCCATACCTTCATGTCTCGCCATATAGAGCTCATACCCGGTTCAAAAAACACTTCAGATGCCGTTGCAGGATTCGTGACGTGACAAACCGATGTTCCGTTTTGAAGGCCAACAATAGCATATTCATTTCCTGATGGATCAACATATCCCCAGACATCACTTAGATCATTATCACCATGCATGGAGTACAAATCAATGTATCCCAGTTGAGTCAGATTGAGCTGTGAAAAGGCGGGAAATATGGAAAAAAGGAGTAAGGCAAACGAAAATAGCGTAAGTGTAATGTTTTTCATTTTGAATGTTCTGTTTACTTAATGCACTGCAATATAACTCATTGTTGGATTTAAATTGACACGAAATGGACGTATTGTTGGAAAGTTGCTTTTGTAAACTTGTGCGCTAAATAGAATTGTATGACGAGGAATATCGTCAACTTTTAAGATCTAGATCAAATCATTTTCCTCCATCAATTGCATGTAATCATACTGCAGATCATCATGCAATTCGTGGATTTTTTTATTGATTTTATCTAATTGTCGCTGATAAAGATTACTGATCAAAACACTGCGATCAATTTGAATAGTGGATTGCTTCAGCTCTTTACAATAATGCATTCGAACCTCTACTTCGGTTTCCAAATTACCGGAATACTTAATGAACCGATCCGTATATCGTAACACTTTGCGCAATCCCTTTTTCGCATAATATAAGTTCGAGGTATTTATTGATGCAAACTGTTCTGTGATCTCATTTTTTAGCTCTTCTCTATAGCCCTCTTCATTTTCAGCTTGCTGAAGTAAATAGGTCAACAACTCCTTGTTCTCTTTTTTGAATTTCGCCAACCTCAGACACACTCGAACGAGCTCTTCCGAATTCAGGTTCTTTAATTCATCAGAAAGTGCTTTGATCGTTGCAGGCTTCAATTAAAATCATTTAATGGTGAGAACACAGAATTACGGAATATCGATCAATTCCACATCAAAAATCAGCACTGAATTAGCGGGAATAGAGCCGGTTGGATTTGGACCATATCCCAAAGCCGAGGGTATCAGCAAAGTTCCATTTCCTCCCTCCTTAAATTTCGGTATCCCTATGATCCATCCATCGATAACATTCTGAAGATTGAATGTGATCCCTGAGGAAGAGCTTCCATCAAAGATACTTCCGTCGGTAAAGTATCCGGTGTACGCAACCGTAACATTGGATGTTACCGTGGGATAATCTCCCGTTCCCAATTGATCGATCACATAGTATAGCCCCTCTTCTGTTCTCGAAGCCGTCAATCCCATTTCGTCAATGTAATCCAGAATGATCTGCTCATCTTCCTCAGCCTGTTTAGCAGCTCGTCTCTTTGCACAAGAGCTAAGGAAACATAATGTTAAGGTGACCAGAGTAAAAATGGTCAGTGTTCTTTTCAGGTTTGCGGTAAATAGCATAGTCGTTTCGATTATAGTGTAAAGTTAAACAAAGCCACCAATATGCATCCATCCGGAAATACTGTTGTAAAAACACATTATAGATGACTCGAATTCTCTTTACTTTTTATCTTTGTACCCGACTCAAACATTGAATAAATGACCGATCAATTCACTATCGATCCTGACATTACCAAAGCGGAAACCCTTCCATCTTCCTTTTACACAAACCCGCGCGTATTTGATGCTGTTCGTGAAAAGGTTTTCATGAATTCCTGGCATTGGATGGGTGACACAAACCTTGTTCCGTTCGAAGGACATGTGCATCCCATGGTATTGCTTGAAGGTTACATTGGAGAGCCATTGGTTTTGATCCGTGCAGAGGATGATGTTGTAAAGTGCTTTACCAATGTATGCACGCACCGTGGGAACATAGTTGTTCAGCAACCGGGTAAAGTGAGGAAACTATCGTGTTTTTATCACGGAAGAAGATTTGATCTGAATGGTAAATTTGAGTTCATGCCCGAATTTGATAAAGCGGCCGATTTCCCAAGATCTTGCGATCACCTCACAGAATTCAGAACGGAACAATGGGGACCTTTTGTTTTTGCAGGCCTAACCCCAGCCTTTGAGCTTGCTCAGGTAATTGATAAAATGAAAGAGCGGGTCGGTTTTCTTCCGTTGGATACATTCAAAGAAGACTCACTATTATCCAGAGAATACCTGGTGAATGCTCATTGGGCTTTGTATTGTGACAATTATCTTGAGGGGTTCCATATCCCATTTGTACACAATGATCTCAATCAAACACTGGATTATGGCTCCTACGAAACGGTCATTGACGATTATATGAGCTTACAAATTGGCTATGCAGATGAGGGGGTTGAAACGTTTGATTTACCCCAAGGCCACCCGGATGAAGGAAAAGAAATTGCTGCCTATTATTACTGGATCTTTCCAAATATGATGTTCAATTTTTACCCTTGGGGTTTGAGTATAAACATTGTGAAGCCGATGGGACTTGAAAAATCAAAAGTTCAATTCATCAGTTATGTTTATGACCGTAGCAAAATTGAAGCCAGCGCAGGAGCATTATTGGACAAGGTCGAGAGAGAAGATGAATTTGTGGTGGAAAGCGTTCAGAAGGGAATCCGATCCAATTTCTATAAAGCGGGCAGATTTTCACCCGACCGGGAGCAGGGCGTGCATCATTTCCATAAGCTGCTTGCTGATTTTCTTCAACTGAATTAGTTCCTGTTACCACAATCGGAAATCACCAGCTCAATATTCTGAGCTCCCGCATTAAAAGAGATCAGCACCAAAATGATGAGTTTAACTACTTTCATGTAACGAATATATGACTTCACGATCCAACCCGTTCTTAGACCGTCTGTTCAGCTTCTTAAGTAGAACTGTTCACCCATTCCAAATAAATCAGACACTTCGAACACCCTGCCATCCACACTTTTTACTTTCCCGTTGAACACACCATAGGGTCCTTCATATTTTGAGGCGAGAAGTAATAAGTTAAGTCGGACAGAATTGTGAATTTCCGGTGTAAATTCGAGATCTACCAGACCCTCTTGATCCTGAATGAGCCATTTCCCTTTGCATCCATTGGGACGCACAAATTTAACAGGTGGCAATGGCACCATTTCGCCATCTGACCAATAGCAGTTTTCGTTGTATCGTTTCTGATCCAATACTTGATTGTCTGTTAAATTGAATCCAACTCGCACACCATTATCACCAAATCCTAAAGCCGTTGCCCAATCGTATTTCGTTCTGTACGGATAGAATCCTTTATGATCATCAATAATTATGCTGCTCGATTCCTTTTCAAAACGCACCAACTCATCTCCAATCCACAATTCTCCTTCCACCGGCATCAAACATTTGTGGCTGTACATACCACGCTTTTGAGAAAATGGCATACACGTTACCATTGGGGTATTCGAACCACAATCGTGCAACCCCCTAAAATTTGCCGATATTCTAGGATTACTTTTCCGTGCATCTATATGCACATTCATCGTGAGATCAAATCCGTAAACATCGTGTTTCACTTCAAAGGAAAACCCTTTCGATCTATGACTGGCTGTCGTATTGTGCAATCCGCTTGGGATGGACAACGATCCAGGCAGTACCTTTTTCTCACAACGGATCTTCTTTTTTGTCCGTGTATTGTACACAATGAACTGGACCAGGCAAACTTTTTTTGTATTGTATAAAGCTGCCATGATAAACCAACCCTGGTCCGAATACAGCTGGAAGGCTTGCCATTCACGGAGCTTAAAATTCTTTGCGAACCCTAAACCTCCAATCTTTGCATCCAGCAGATTTACTTTTTCGATGGGCTGATTATAACAACCGTATTGAAACCCACCATTTTCAATTACACTTTTTGGTGCCTTTGCTATTTTCCTCATCAGCTTGAGTGATCAACAACAATTACCCAATCGCCATCCTTTTTCTGCCAATTCAAAGAATAATGCCCTTGCAGCGTATCTCCCAACGTATTGCGGGCCAGCATCCACTTTCCAATGACCAGAATTACATCCGAGTCAATCATCTCTATAGATAGGTTATCGAATGTCAACCTTCCCATAGCATCAGTATCGGGATACGATTTTTTATAATTGGCCAATGTGGTATCCCACCCGTAGGTCAGACCTGATTTACCAATGAATTTAAGTGAATCTGAATGCCAATAGCCGTTCATGAAACCTTCCAGGTCTCCCCTGTTCCATGCATCTTCCTGACTGTTCATCTTTTGCTCAATTAACGATTCAAATTGCTGGAAGTCAACACGTTTTTTAAGTAATACCGGGGGGGCGTCTTCCGATGAATTGACTCCGTTGCAACCCAAGAGAGTAGCAAGAGCTAACGTTTTTAGAACAACTACAATTTTCATTTTTTCTGAACCTAAATGGAATGGCAACCCACTTGATGATCACATATTGATGTCATGTCCCATCCGGTCTTTTTTCGTAGCTAAATAATCCTCATTGTGAATGTTGCATTTAACAACTAATTCAACATTATCCACTATTTCCAAACCATATCCCACCAAACCTGTTCTTTTCTTCGGGTTATTACTCATCAATTTCATCTTGGTGATACCTAAGCTTCTTAGTATCTGCGCCCCGATTCCATAGTCTCTGGCATCTGGTTTAAAGCCCAGCTTTACGTTCGCATCAAGTGTGTCATATCCTTCCTCCTGAAGCTTATATGCTTTCAGCTTATTTACGAGGCCGATACCTCTTCCTTCCTGATTCATGTACAAAATGGCTCCTTTGCCTTCTTGCTCTATCAGTTGCATCGCTGAAGCCAGCTGATCACCACAATCACACCTTAGTGAGCCTAAAATATCCCCTGTAAAACAAGAAGAGTGTACCCGAACCAAAACCGGTTCTCCTTCCTTCCATTCACCTTTAACAAGAGCCAAGTGCTCTTCACCAGTGGTTGTTTGCTTAAAAGCCGAAAGCCTAAAGTCACCGTATTTGGTCGGCATGTTCACTTCCACAATTTTTTCAATCAACGACTCATGTTGCATCCTGTAAGCAATCAGATCCTCAATTGAAACAAGTTTCAAATCAAACTTCTTCGCTATTTTTTGTAATTCAGGCAGTCTTGCCATGGTACCGTCTTCGTTCATTATTTCAACGATGACTCCAGCCGGTTCAAAACCGGCTAATCGTGCTAAATCCACAGCGGCCTCTGTGTGACCTGCTCTTCTTAAAACACCGCCTTTTCTGGCCCGAAGAGGGAAAATATGGCCCGGTTTCCCAAGCTGATTCGGAGCTGTTTTTGGATCAATCAGTGCTTTTACTGTTTTTGATCTATCCTGCGCGGAAATACCAGTTGTACATCCATCTCCCACAAGATCTACAGAAATCGTGAACGGCGTATCAAAATGAGAATTGTTTTCCTGAACCATTAGGTCAAGGCCCAGCTCATCGCATCTAGAATCCAGCAATGGTGCACAAATCAGTCCCCTGCCATGTGTGGCCATAAAATTAATCACTTCGGGTGTTGCATTCCGCGCTGCCGTGAGAAAGTCTCCTTCATTTTCCCTGTCCTTATCGTCAACAACGATAACAACATTTCCTTTTCTAATCTCCTGGATTGCTTCCTCTATTGTGTTCAGCTTGATCTCCTCTGCCATTATTATTCCTTTTCCAACGTGTCTGAAATTAGGTACAAAGGTAACAAAAGGAGCTCCATCATTGTTTGATCAGGTCAATTAATCTTTGCGTAGATGTTTTCCAGTTGTAGTTATTTTGGATAAACTCGCAACCATTTTTTGCTACTCGATCCGCCAATTGCTTGTTGGTGAGAAGCTCAATTACCGCTTTAGCCAGCTCCTCTTTCGTATTTCCCAATAAAACAGAAACTCCATTTTCTGCACCCAATGCCCGGTTAGCAAAGTCGGTTGTTACGCAAGGAAGCGACATGGCCATCGCCTCAAGGAGCTTATTTTGCAATCCTGTTCCTATTCTCATAGGAGCTATGAATAGCGATGCACTACCATAAGCATCTCGAATGTCGTCTACCCATCCTGAAACAACTACATGTTCGCACTCCAGCGCAATGACTTGGTTAGTTGGGTTGGCTCCCGCAATCAGCAATTTTGCATTCGGGATGGCAGCTCGAACCAAAGGTAATATTTCATTGACCAAATACATCGCTCCATCCACATTCGGAGGATAGCTCATATTCCCGGTGAATACCAGGTCGTATTTTTTTTCTGCCAATTTTGGCGAAAAGTAGTCAAAATCAACACCATTTTGCACTACTGTAATGTCCTTTCTTTCAGGATGATATATCAAGGATTGATCCTGATCAGAAATGATCGTCTTGTTCTCAAAGTAATCGAAAATCAGATTCTCATACTTCAACAAACGAGAGGCTTCTAATCGAATGAAATACTTTTTAATGAAGCTTGCCCCGTTGATCCTACGTTCCATGCCTTTGGAAAACGCATCCATATAATCAATTGTTTTCGGAACGGTATGGAGTTTTTTAACGTATTCTGCTGTTCTGATCAGCTGGCAATAAATGTGGTCCGGTTGAAAGTCGTTGATCAATTCAATTATCCTTCGATTGGCCTGTCGCTGAAAAAAGTAATGTACCTGAAACGGTTTATCACTGAATAAAGCTCTAAATAATCTGTAAACAATCGTTGCCTTCTTGAGTTTAATAACTTCAATATTAAATTCTTCCCTCAAATGATCCATGTGTTTGTCAATTACAGAGGAGTCATCCAAAGCGACCACTTTCAACTGAAAATGTGATGCCAATTCTTTCAGCTGATGGTAAGCTCTAAGCTTATCCCCTTTGTCCAATGGGAATGGCACCCTAGGCAATACAACCAACAATCTCATGCAAGAAGTACTTTGTAGAATTCAATGAGTCGTTCTGTCAATACCAAATTATTGTATTCGCGCTCTACCAACCGTCTTCCATTCTCCTGAATTCGCTTGATCAAAATAGGATCTGCTGTCAATTGATTAACCGCTTCAACAAATTCCTCCTTAGTATTGGCAATCATAATATTATCCCGATCTTTCACATTAATTCCTTCGGCCCCGATTTCAGTTGAAATAATTGCCTTTTTCATGGCCATACCTTCAATTATTTTTACACGCATCCCACCTGCCGAAAATAAAGGAACGATCATGATCGGGAATTGATCCATAAAAGCAAGGGCATCAATTACTTCTCCATGATTATGTATTTGTGGGTCCAATGCATCAATTAACCACTTCGGCATTTTTCGCCCTGCAAGGTGTAAGTTGTACTCCTTCAATTCTGGAAAAACTTCTTCTGTGAACCACATGACTCCCTCAATATTTGGTTTCCAATCCATTGCACCCAAATGAAACAAACTCTTTTCATTCCCAGCGGAGGCATCTGTAGGTCGATAATCTTCAATATCAATACCAAAAGGTATCGTTTCCAATTTCACTTCCAATCCGAAACTCAAGTATTTCTTTGCATCTTCATGACTAATAGCGGCAATTCCATCAACCTGACCAATGATGCTCATTTCATATCGCTTTAGCTGTTTTGCCAAATACTTCAAATAGGCTTTTTTAGCTATGTTGCCTGTTGATTCGGCCATACGCCTCCAGATGATGTATTCAAGATTGTGCGATCGTAACACAATTCGAGCATTGGACAATCTTCTTATCGTGGCTATATAGGGAGTCATGAACAAGCTCTCCAGATGAACAATATCAAATTCCTCTTCAGACAATGCAGTGATCAGTGCTTTATCAAAGTCTGTACTAAAAAATCGATTGACGTTGTAATTATCTGAGGTAACAAGACTTGAAAAAGCATCGACCACATTGACTTTGGTTTCTACATAAACTGCTTCAAATCTCGTTTTCGACAGGAAATAGGGATCATAATTTTCTTTTCGAAACGGATGTTTGTAGGTAGAAATCGATATAATTTTAACATCATGGCCCGAATGCAACAACCCCTGAGTCACATTATTCATTGCGATGCACCCTCCATCCACTGCAGGCAAAGGCGGTTTATTACAAAGCTGCAGTATTTTCATTTTTCTGTTTTATTCGTTCTGAGGATCAACTTTTTGTAAAATTCCATATCAAAAATACTGGAATCACTATTGGCCTTGAAAGTAAAAAATATTCCTATCGGAATTAGTATAAATGAGCTTATCCACATACCCAAGAAGGGTGATAATATGCCATTTTGCGCCATTTGCTGACCACTCTTAGCCAGAACATAGTACACCAAAAAAAGAATAATTGTAATTAACACCGGTATTCCAAGCCCTCCCTTTTTTACAATTGCCCCTAAGGGTGCTCCAATGAAAAACAGAATGATACAAGCGACAGAAAGGGTGAATTTCTGATGGAAATAGATATCGATCTTGTTCAAATCCTTTCGTTTCCCTTTAATGTGTGAATTCTTTCTTTTCACATGTCGCAGCTGACTTTGTGTCCGAGTTTTTGCATTTTTTACCACTCTCTTTTTTTCCGCATCACTCAGATCGGCAATAAACAATCCCGTTTTGTCCGACAAAATTCGGATTGTATCCCTGGCCAACTTATTTTGTGATCGAATAAAGTTGTACATGGAAAACTGGGTTTCCGGTATCTCATTTACGATAGAATCTCTGCAATACAGGAGTTGTTTTGTATTCATCCATTCCAAACTTTGAGCCCACTGATCTTCAACTGTTCTATCAAAATTCAATGAGGAAAGGTCGACCCGGATCTGACTTGTTTCAAAATCAATCTTCCAGAATGGAAACTTCATATCTTGAAATCTCTTTGGGTCCAATTCTTCTGTTATCTGACCGTTGCTCAACTCCAACAGCAGAGCGTCGCTTTTTCTACTGTTCACAATCACTCCTCTTTCGGACCGAATGTCTCTGTGGTAATCCCGAGGATCGTTGGTATAGCTGTGGTTTACTGCGTTTCCGGAAACTACGTTTCCTGTCCGATCAAATATCAATACATCCTTTAGCTCACCGGTTTTAGCATCTTTATTCCCCGCTCTGATTCCGAAATGATCGATCTCGGTAGAAAATCTACCTTCTGTAATCATTAAAGAAGACTTTGCCTGGTAGATGTCTGTTAACAGCGCTTTCATCTTAAAATTTGCAGTAGGCCATAGTGTGTTTGAAAAATAAAATGCAAAAATTCCAATGCAGAGCATCACT
The DNA here is from genome assembly GCA_913030835.1 of uncultured Flavobacteriales bacterium. Taxonomy (GTDB): domain Bacteria; phylum Bacteroidota; class Bacteroidia; order Flavobacteriales_D; family Parvicellaceae; genus UBA10066. Next base: position 13,121 of record CAJWDP010000059.1, read on the forward strand.
ACGATCAGTGGCCTTGACATTCGAATGAATGACGTTCCGCTAGCCTTTAAGGCTGTAAGCTCCAAATTCTCAGCTAAATTCCCATAAGTCATTGTCGATGAAAGAAGCACAGAAAGAGGCAATGCCATAGGCACCACATTTGCACTGGCATAAAACAATAGCTCGGCGATCACGTACCAATCCAATCCTTTACCCAGAAGATCATCTAAATAGAGCCAAAAAAACTGCATATCCAGTATGAAAACCAATAAAAAAAAGGAAAGGAAAAATGGTCCAATGAACGACCTTAACATTAACCAATTAAGCTTCCACATGATTCAATCTAAATGTGCTGTTCATCTACAAGCAACCCTATATGAACGATAGAGCGGAAAAATAATTATCTACCCTCCAACTATTGACTTCAAAGAAGCAACCTGACTATCCCACAGCAATTTTGCCTCATCTACTTCGTCTTCATCAGAAAAGTCGGTGATGATAAGAGCTACTTGTTTGGTCATTGGATCAATTCGTATAGCGAATTCGAAGTAATACTCTTCATCGTCATCCTCCCATCTGAATCGGATCGATTCATAATTTTTTTTGTTCACCAGCAATGCAACTTCTTCACTGCCATCCCAAAAAAACGTGTACTGTCCGTCTTTGCTAATATTCACATCATCGCAAAACCATTCAGACAATCCTCCGGGTGTACTAATGCAGTTAAAGAGGATCTTGGATGAAGTGTTGATCAAATACTCTAATTCTTGTTGGACTTTAGCCATTCGTAGTGTTGATTAATTCAATGGTAAGGCGACAATATACCAAAAAAAGTATGGGAACAACAATTGATAGGATAGAAATATTTTCACCGAACAAATAACTTCAATATTCGATTTAGATTCTATGCAAATTGGTATTGCTAAATAATATTATTTACCAACCCAACAAAGTGTTTTTGCTATACAGAATAATTTCTATATTTGCCGCCTCTCGGCGCGGTAGCTCAGTTGGTTAGAGCGCAGGATTCATAACCCTGAGGTCGGGAGTTCAAA
>CAJWDP010000060.1 GCA_913030835.1 uncultured Flavobacteriales bacterium
GTCTTGAAGTGGGTCTTGCAGTTGGTCGGGAAATGGGCTTTGTAGCTGTTGGACGATTTGGTCGTGACCGCGGCATTCCGGCTGTTCTGTTCACGCCGTTGGGTCGATTTCTGTAGATATTGTTGGACGAGCTTCTCCTGCCTCTGGCATATCCAGCAGCGTAACCATTGTGGTAACCGTGGTGATACCCATTGTAGTATCCATGACGGTATCCGTGCGAGTATCCTGCCGGTCCCCAGTACGAATAACGATTAGACGAAATGGTGAGCCAACCGTAGCTTACTCCCACTGAAAATCCCCATCCGGTATATGGATTGTAATGAACACCATAGCCAAAGGTCACCGGGCGAGGGTAGTAGTAGGCGCCTGTCCATGGACGGTAATAATATCCTGTACCATACACCACAACCCCTCCATAATAATAAGAATTGTAATATCCCGGAGTGTACCCGACATACACCACATCCGGTGTAGCATCGTAGATGTAGACGTACTTAATATTGTAAACAGGCGCACTTGGAGGTAGTTCGCTGATTTCTTCCGGCCGCGAATCGGAAACTACCCAGGGGCCCTGAGGGGCTTTGGATTGAAACCAGACACCATTGTCCACACAATAATACATGTTGTTCACAAGTACTACTGAGCTTTGTGTGTTTACAGCATAGCTCATGGTCGTGCCTTCTATTTTTTCGAATTTCGGTTCCCCGTCGTATTCGACACTTGCTTTTGCTGTTTTCCGATCGATCTCTGCAGTTTGAGGCATGTTTTGTTCGTAAATTGCTTCTTGTGCTTCTTTTGTTCCGGGCACACTCACAAGAACAGAGGCCACTGCAGAGCTATCAGGGATTTTGGCAAATTCTTCAGGCAATTCGCTGGGCTCCGTAAACATCCAATCTCCGTCTTCGAGCGTTTTCGAGCGGAACCATCTACCGTTCAAAAGTAGAAAATGTTGTTGCGAATTAATATCCATAATGATGTCATTTTCTGTATTGGTAACATAAAGAAGCGATGTTTTTTCAACGGGTTCGTATTTCATATCTCCATCCGTAACGATAAGTTCAGATGGCTCGTCCACTACAAGTATATTTGGAGGGGTGTCTGTCTTTTGTGGAGTGTTATCGGCCTCTTTCTCCTCAATTTTACTTTCCGAAAGTGATCGCACGTCATCAGGCACAGAACTTACATGCTGCCAGCTTGTATTTGAAACGAGTGTATCGGAGCTATACCAAAATGGACCTCCTTTTACGTAAAAGACATCACTTTTCTCAGCAATAAAGAAAGGTGTATTGATGACAAGTGATATGTTGGAATTTTCCTGCTCCTTGGTGGAGGGCGGGCCATCGATATTGACCAGCACGGTCGGCGCATTTCTGAAGTAAATTTTAGGCGGGGCGTTGTTCAGCTCTTTCTCAAGGTCATTCAGTTGATCAATGTGTTCAGCACTGGCTATAATTCGATCGAGGGACATGACCATATCCAGCTCCATCATGTCCGTGACAATTAAATTTTTCAGCTTCTCTAAATTTGATTCGTCTGTAATGTCTGGAAATTTCACTTTCGGTATTTCAAGATCATTCAGCGTGGCGGTTCGTTCGTCGAGGTTGGTAGAAAGCTTTGCTTCAAACCAGAGTGCCCCGAAATACAGCTTAGCCGCGCTGTCTTTTACGGAAAGCGCTAGTCTGCCATCTATCACATTATCATAAAACCGCTCTATTTGAGGTTGGTAAAGTGTTATCGTGAATTTCCCGGATTCTATTTCTCTTGGCCAGGTCAGGTTGTCATTGTCTTGAGCAAGACCAGCCAATTGGAATAAGACGAGTAGTAAAATTATTAAGGTTTTCATGCTGTTCTAATTAGGTGTGACGTTCATTGATGGTTAAAAACTCAGCTTGTTTTTCAATAAATAGAATGGAGATCATCGGTCAGGTGATACAATCGACAAAAGCAGATTTTTCTACATCAGTCCTCTTTTGTTGATATTCTCAGAATCAAACCGGCTGAAAGGTCCAAATGTGCAATTGGCACATTGAAGCTAGCACCTCCACTGCAGTAACCCGAACCATCGCAAAACAAGCCTGCACCTGTATATGACATGGGTAAGGCAAGCTGTGACTGAAAACGAATTCCCAAGTTATCGGTCAGAAAAAGTTTGGCTCCAACTCCAGCAGCCATGGAAAAGCGATACACATCCAACCAGCGTCTTTCTTGCCCGTAGTACCGGATGCCTCCGAGCAAAAAATTCCAGTAGGGTTTGATCTTGTCGTGTTTGCCGATTCCCTGAAATATCCCGATGTGGAAATGTTCCATTCCTACTTCGAACTCCCCGTAACTAAAGGTTTCAACATACTGCACCGTTTGAACGGACCTTCTGTAACTTACCTCCACGTTTCTGTTGGCAGCAAGTTCGAGATCCAGCACTCCACCGAAGGAGACTGCATCCTTCACATCATAAAATTGGCCATATTGGGTAACTGATCCATTAATGGTATACCCGTATGTGGGTGTTATTTCTACCGCTTCGATTTGAGCGTAAGACAGTGTTCCGATTAAGATGGAAATAATAAAAAAGGTAGCTTTCATAATTGATAAATCTAGGATTTTTTAAACTAAAACAGAATGAAATGATTGAAAAGAAGTGATTTAGGAAAGTAATGACCAGATGTAACGGGGAGGTAATTATTTGAGGAAGAAACAGTTGGATTTTTCTATATTTGGTTACCTAACTAAAACAAAGAAACATGTACAAAGGAGTTGTTTTCTTGCTACTGATGTGTGTTGCGGTCTTTATGGGCTGCGTTAAATATTCCGATCAGTATGATGAGGAGAAAGACCGAGATGTCAGTCTGACCTATTACGACAATACCATCGACTTTAGTCAATACAGTACCTACGCAATAGTTGAATACGTTGGTGCAGTTCAAGCTGACAGTGATTCGTTAATTGTTACGACTTCGGAAAAATCAACATTAATTCTGGACAAAATCAATGAGAATTTGACGGGTTATGGGCTTGAACAAGTACCATCGGCGGCAAATCCGGATCTTTTAATAAATGCACATGTATTAAACCTCGATGTTGAATATTCCTCCTACTATGGAGGATATTGGGACATGGGATATTATTACAGCTACGACCCGTATTACTATGGTTCGCCGTCATACTGGGGTTATGGAGGGTATTCATACTACTACCCATATTCCTATGGATACACTTACTCCAGTACCTATGGCTCGGTACTGATGGAAATGATCGATAGTAAAAACAGGAATGGAATCACAAGCCAGATGAAAATGATCTGGACCGGAATAGTGGCTGGAACGGTTAACTCAACACTTGGATTGGACCAGAGAATTACCAGTGGAATTGATGAGTGTTTTACTCAATCCCCATACTTGGGAAATTAAATGAACCAAATGATTAACAACATGAAAAAATTAGTTTTAGTGAGTTTGTCCATGATGTGTTTTGTTTCATTTGGGCAGAGGATATATAATTTCAATTATTCTACCGGGATGCCGATCGGAACCTACAGTGATTATGTTTCAGAGTACAGCTGGCAAGGTTTTGAGGTAGGATATCAGAAGGATGTCGGAACCAATTTAACGCTGGGTTTCAGCTACAGGTGGCAGAAGTTTTATGAGAAAAAAGATCGAGCAACTTACGAGTTTGAAAATGGAGCAATAACTTCGAATCTGTATACCTACAGTTTCATTAACAATCTAAATGTTACGCTCAACTATTACATGGATAATGCTTCCAGAATCACGCCTTATTTCAGTTTGGCAGCTGGTCCTGCTTTTGTAGAAAACCGGTTGGTAATAGGATTCATTGACCTTGACGACAGCAGCTGGAAAATCGGCATGTCTCCTCAGGTTGGAGTAATTATGGATATCAACGATTCCTTTGGTATTGATCTAAAATGCAACTACAATTACTTGCCGTTGCAGTATCAGCGGTTTAGCAGTATCCAGTTCGTTGGAGCTTCAATCGGATTGGTTTGGAGAGATTCCTCTTTTTAAAATCTGTTTACAACTAGTTGGAAGATCTGAACCTTTGCTTAGTTGTTTTGACATTGAGTAATGTAATCCTTTCCAACGTACTATATTTCGGATCAATTTAGAAACAAGGAAGCGGATTCTATTCTTTAGAATAATTATTTTAGCAATTCTTAAACTATCAAATTAAAAACTCATACTATGTCAATTTCAGTAGGCAATGCAGCACCGGATTTTACACTTTACAACTCAGAAAAGGAGCAGGTAACACTTAGCTCGTTGAAAGGAAAGAATGTACTTCTATTGTTTTTTCCTCAGTCGTTTACGGGGGTGTGTACGGAGGAGCTTTGCAGCACCCGTGATAATTTAAGCCGATACAATGGATTGAATACTGAAGTGTTGGCTATTTCCGTAGATTCAGTATTTACGCTTGAAAAGTTTAAAGAGTCAGAAGGGCTGAACTTTATGTTGCTGAGTGATTTCAATAAGGAAGTCAGCACGGCTTACGACACGATTTACCATGATTGGATCTTTGATATGAAAGGAGTCTCAAAACGATCGGCTTTTGTGATCGATGCTAGTGGTGACGTGCAATATGCAGAAGTGCTAGAGGTACCGAGCGACTTGCCTGACTTTGAAGCGATCAACAGCTGCCTGGCCGGGTTAAGCTAACCCAGCGAGGCACGTTGAATTATTTTTTGCATTGGTTGTTACGCTACGTCGAAACGGTCTGCATTCATCACTTTATTCCAAGCAGCAATAAAATCTGAAACAAACTTGTTTTTGTTGTCGTCCTGCGCATAAACTTCAGCGATTGCACGTAGTTGTGAATTGCTTCCGAATACCAGATCACATCTTGAAGCAGAGCGTACGACTTCCCCGGTAGATCGATCGTGTGCATTGTATGAATTGCTTCCGGTTGCGGCCCACTTTACACCCATGTCCAGCAGGGTAGTAAAGAAGTCGTTTGACAGTTTGCCGGTATCGTTGGTAAATACTCCTTTGTTGTTGGAAGAAACACCTAATGATCTAAGGCCACCCACAAGTGCAGTCATTTCGGGGGCTGTCAAGCCTAGCAGCTGCGCCTTGTCCAACATCATTTCTTCCGGACTAACCGCATATGTTTCTTTTTGAAAGTTTCGGAATCCACAGGCAAGAGGCTCCAGAACCGCAAACGAATCAACATCCGTATGCTCTGCCGTTGCGTCTCCTCTCCCAGGAGTGAATGGCACTTCAACGCCCGAAGCCATTTCGATGCCCACATTTCCTGCCAATACAATAGCATCGGCAATACTTGCTCCGTTTGCCTCAGCGATTGGAGTCAGAACCGAAAGAACTTTGGAAAGCTGCTCGGGTTTATTTGCGGCCCAGTCCTTTTGTGGAGCCAATCTTATTCTTGCTCCGTTTGCTCCACCTCTGTTATCAGAACCGCGGAATGTGGAAGCGCTGGCCCAAGCCGTTTCAACCATTTCCGAAATCGAAAGGCCGCTTGTTCTGATCGCTTCTTTCATCGCACTAACATCATAAGCTGAATTTCCAGCAGGAACAGGGTCTTGCCAGATCATTTCTTCGGAAGGAACATCCGGTCCAAGGTACCTTGATTTTGGTCCCATATCTCTGTGTAGCAGTTTGAACCAAGCTCTTGCGAAGGCATCACCAAATTGATCCGGATTTTCATGGAATCTTTTGGAAATCTCTCGATACTTAGGATCTCTGATCATGGCCATATCCGCAGTAGTCATCATAGTTGGAACCTTCTTGGATGAGTCTTCAGCATCCGGTGCCATATCCTCTTCATCTGGATTCTCTGGAGTCCATTGATGCGCACCTGCAGGACTCTTCACCAGCTTCCAGCTATCTTCATATTTGAACAGTAGATCAAAGTACCCGTTGTCCCATTGGGTTGGGTTAGCAGTCCATGCACCTTCAATACCACTGGTAATGGCATCTCTTCCTTTCCCTGAACCATGTGCGCTCAGCCAGCCAAAACCTTGTTGCTCGATTTCGGCTCCTTCAGGTTCTGCTCCTACGAGACCGGCATCTCCAGCACCATGGGCTTTTCCGAATGTATGACCACCGGCTGTTAACGCTACCGTTTCTTCATCGTTCATGGCCATTCTGCCAAATGTTTCTCGTATATCCTGAGCGCTTAGAAGTGGATCGGGATTAGCATTTGGCCCTTCCGGATTCACATAGATCAATCCCATCTGCACCGCGGCAAGTGGATTGTCCAGGTCCTGTCGGGTGTCACCATATCGATTGTCTCCTAGCCACTCATCTTCAGCACCCCAGTAAATGTCTTCTTCCGGATGCCAGATGTCAGGTCTTCCACCTCCAAATCCGAATACAGGACCACCCATTGATTCGATTGCAACAATTCCAGTAAGCACAAGCAAGTCCGCCCAGCTGATCTGATTTCCGTATTTCTGCTTGATCGGCCAGAGTAATCTTCTTGCCTTGTCCAGATTCCCATTATCGGGCCAGCTATTGAGAGGAGCAAATCGCTGAGCACCTGTTCCTGCGCCTCCGCGACCGTCACCAATTCGATATGTTCCTGCAGCGTGCCAGGTCATTCTGATGAAAAAGGGACCATAATGCCCATAATCTGCCGGCCACCAATCCTGACTGTCCGTCATTAAGTCGTGCAAGTCTTTTTTCAAAGCTGCATAGTCCAACGAGTTAAATGCATCTTTGTAAGTGAAGTCCGATCCCATTGGATTGGACTTGGTATCATGTTGATGTAAAATATTTAGATTCAGCTGATCCGGCCACCAATCTTTATTTACAGTGCCTTTTCCTGCTTCATTTTTGAGCGTACCACCCATAAAAGGGCATTTGCTGATGTCTCCTTTTGCGTGACCATTGTTGTTATCCATTGTTACAAAATTTTTGAGCGTTGAATATAGCAAAAGTACCCAATAAAGGAACAAGATGAATCACACTTTTCGCGGTTATTTCATTCTTTTTGGAACTTTTTCTTCGGCACTTATTGCACTACTAGTTTGATGAGGATTGACTCTACTCGAATGGCTGCTAAATTTTATCTTATTCGTGAACTCAAGAATACTATGGTATCGTGCTCTGAATTTATTTTTCAATTCTATACGATTGTCAAGATGTAGCTGAAATTCATTAATTTAACTGAAGCAATTAGATTCAATCAGAATAGTTTGTTTGACTTCAGTTAATGCATATAGATCAAAGAAGATTAGGGGTAAGATTTCACGATTTGATCGCTATCGCTATTCTATGCTATGGCTCTTTGAACATTTTTTTTCCTCGAGTAAAAATGCACCTCGCTTAAGAAGAAAATTGAGCGATTCGCTATCCGCTAAAATACCGAATGAACTCGAGGGTATTGGAGAAAATGGAGAGAATCATATGCCTGTTCCGGAAATTGATGGGTTGAAGCTTGAAGAGTTCATTAAAAACTACCGAAAAAAATCAAGACCGGTCGTGCTCAAAAATGTAGCTTCCTCTTGGCCACTTTTCAAAAAATGGAATCCTGAGTTTTTTGCGGAACAATATCCTGACGACCCCGTGATCTTATTTGATGCAGCGATTGAAAGCAGGAAGCTGGCTTACACCGATGGAAAAGAGACAAAAACGGTTTCACTATCCGAATTTGTAGAATCTATGAATAGAGGAGGAAATGATTATGCACGATTATTACCAATTCTGGATCAACACCCGGAACTTTTGAATGATATGGGTGTAGATTGGTTGATGTCTGCTTCAAATAATCGTGCAAAAGGCAGTATTAAGCACCAATTGTTTATGGGTGGTGCTAGAACATCGACACAAATGCACTGTGCGATAGGATCCAATTTATTTATTCAAATTCATGGAAGAAAACAATGGTGGATCTACAGCAATAAAAATTCTCCTTTACTTGAACCTATTGTAGATAGGTCTGTGTTTTTTAGAAGTCAAGTTAGTGGTGAGAATCCAGAGGGAAATTTCAAGAAAGCTGACGGGTGGACTGTTATTCTTGAGCCCGGTGATGTGTTATACAATCCACCATTTTTTTGGCATCAAACTCGCAGTATTGATACAAATATCGGGGTTGGATTTCGATGGTTTTCTCTTGCTTCCATTCTAAAGGTGAGCCCTGCTCAATTTTTGATGACACTGACTGCCAATAATCCATCAGTGCGGGAAGCAAAGAAGCAGAATCAAAATTTTGCAAAAGTTTATGCTGAATTATTGGAGAGGGAGAGAATGAAGTGAAATTAGAAACGGAATCTAGATACAATTATTCTAATAAACACTTGAGTATTGTTTTACAATCCGATCGTTAATGGGTTGTTCGTTTCTGTAATTGTTTAGCGGCATTAATTCTTGCAACTGTTTTACCTGATCGAGAGAAACGCTTATCGGAGATTTATATACCACCCAGGTGACATCTTGAGTGCACGGTGGAGTGGTAAGAGATCCGCTGTAGGTGTAATAATCTTTTTGTTCGGGCAAGTTTTCATTCAGGTCAAAATAGGTATCAACGGGCTTAGTTTCTCCCACGTTTATGGGCAGGTATTGCTCTAAGAAATGGAATGGTTTGCTGTTTTCTCCTTCCTCGGCCATAATGGACAATACGGCAATTTTGTTATCCGAGCTGATGTGTACCAAGTGCATCTCCAGCGGGTAACGAACTCCATTGATCGTATGCTCTGATGGTTCATGAAAGTGGATCTGGCTTAAATCGTATTGCTGATTGTTTAAAATAATATAATCCCCTTTTTCGAAGTTGTACTGAATGGAATGACCGTTATTGGTTACTTCATGGATTTTAACTCGGTTGGAATACTGCACATTGATTGGAGTTAAAGTCGCATCAGAGATGGCATCTACACTAACGATATTTATGGGTGATTGATGGGTTCCGTCACAACTTGAACCTGCTTCGAGCTCAGCCCAATGTTCTGGTCCGGTTTCTCCACCATATGTCCAGTGCTTGTCCTTGTTGATCTGAGCTGGTTCGGGCTGCTCTTCAATCTTTAATTGATTAGCCTCCTCATTCGAGTTATTGTTTGTGCAGCAACAAAGTATAACCAAGGATATTATTGTAAGTGTAACGGTAGTTTTCATTTTTTGGTTTTTCTTAAAGTTAGCGTATTTGCTAATAGAATTCCTATGTGAATCAATGGAATTTATTTGGTTAAAAAAGGCAGGACAAACGGAAGCGATCAGACCGCATACAGACGTTGACAAAATCCCGGTTAAGAAAAACAGATGCAACAATGTTGCATTTTAAAAATAAATCCATAGTTTAGCGCTAACGAGAATCTATTTTATACAGCTGATTGTTGCTGAATAGCCGATGGATTAAATATTCAACTTAAACTATTAGAATCATGGAAAAATTGAGTTTTTATGACGTAAAAAGCAAATCTAAATTTGAATCAGATAATTACGATATCCGAGAAAAAAACGGTAGATATTTTGCTGTAACAAAATCCCAAGCTGGGCCGCACGAGTGTTGGAGAGTGCTTTCAAAAGCAGATGGAGAGAGGCTTAAGTCCAAGTAAAGAGATAAGCAGCTACGCGCCGTTTACCCAAAAAGCAGCGATTCAATATTGGCAGTCGTTATTGGGCTTGGATTTATGGCAAATCAAAACGGTTCGAATTTCTGAAATGCAGGTGTTGGATGATTATTTCGATGCTCTTCCCGGGCACGAATTTGTTGGCGTTTGTATTGACAATGAATCCTTGTGTGCCACCATATACCACACAAGAAAATTGCTTGACGATGACATACTGCACGAGCTATTACACGTGCGTTTCCAGGATTGGACGGAGGATGAGGTAGTACATTGCACAGCTAAACTGCAAGCATCATTTGACCATCAATGGATCGTTTCTGAAGCAAGAGCTGCAGTTTAATTTACCGACAAAATCACATTTACAGGCCGGAGATTAGTTTCAATTTACTCATCTTCTCCGGCTTGTTTTACCTCAAATTCAGCGAGGTTTTGAACAATTCTTTGGAAGTCATTGGCATCTAATTCTGCTGTATCCGCTACTGATTTCTCCAGAACAAAAAGGTCATTCTTGCTCCATTTTTCACCTAACGTTTCTATTTGACGGGAGGTTTTGTATCCCACATGGTCATCTGAAAAATAATAAATAGTTTGCCTGAGAGAATAACGATTCGCTTCGATCCATTCGTGCTCTAAGTTTCGAAAATAGATCAGCTGATTATTCATCATATAATATAATTTCTCTGCACTGCCATAGCTGCCACGATACCAATTCATGGAGATCTTTTTGTTGGATTTATCTTGATTCGTGTAATACGATGTCTCGCCTTCAAGATGTTCGAAGGAGTATTCGACTTTGCTCTCAAATTCTAGCGATTTCTCAATTTTAGCGATTTGAGTTTTGCGCTCTTCAATGAGGTTTGTTTCATGTAAAAAAACCGTTGATACCAGTGATATCAGTAAAATATATTTCATGTGCTTTTTATTGCCGGCAAATTATTTTAATGCGCTCACATCATAATATAATTACCTCAACCCGTTTATGTCGTAACGCGAGACAAAATTCCAAACCAAACTAGATGTATTTTGACCTTGAAAAGTTGAAGTAAACCAAATGTGTTCCCCTCCGATATATTTATAATGTTCTACAGACACCAAGCTGTCTCCTTGGTCATAAACAAAATGCTCAATTGTCCTTCCACCGCTGTTATCAGTAGTAACGGTTGGAGCCGTATTCGTATTATTGAAATTGATCCAATGATCCAAAGTGCTTTGGGCAGAGGTCCAGTCGCTGCTTCCATTGTAGGGTAGTACACCATCAGACGTTCCGTGAAGATGAACTACGGGCATGGGATGGTTTGTAGGACCTATGCAGTCTAACATAGAACCAGAAACTGATGCAACAGCAGCAATTAATTCACTTTTATAATTTGCTAAACCATATGCCATCATTCCTCCATTTGAATAACCTGCGGCATAAACACGTTCGAGATCAATGGTGTACTGAGATGAGATTTCATTGATCATGGCTTCTACAAATCCAAAATCGTCGGCGCTACTTTTATTGTCTCCTCCAATTGGGCATGCATTCCAATGGGAAGAACCATTCATGCAGCTTCCTTGCGGATATACCAGTATAAAAGTGTCAGCTTCTGCCAATGATCGCATATCAGCATCGATCATGTGATCGGATGCGCTACCACCAAATCCATGGAAATTAAATAGGAGCGGCACTCCCACACTACCATCGTACGAATCGGGTATGTACAGCACGTACTCTCGATTCAGTCCGTCATGAACAAGGGTTTGCGCATTTGTGTTTGAATAACAATTCTCAGTGTTGCTGTTTGATTCTTCTTTTCTGCAGCTGCTGAAGAGTATTGAAACAACAAGTAAAACGAAAAGTACTTTGTTCATTTTCAAGGTTTTATTAAAAGTAACATAGCTTAATGAGATATATTGTGCAATTATCAAAATAGGTATTTTTAAGAGCTCCATTTTCTTCTAAATTCAACCCTTTTGTCAACATTTACCATGTTCATTTTGTCTTAGCTGCCTATTCGTTTCGTTTAGCTCTTGATCTGTTTTACTGCTTTCATTCTCTAACAAAACTAAATGTTTCAGTTAGCCCTGAACGGTATGCAATAAGAACAGTAAATAAGCCCTTTGAAAAATTGGAAACGGGGATGCTCAAATTTCTATTTCCATTTCCTTTTTTGGAATAAATCAGTTGCCCCAAACTTGAAAAAATCCCAATGTTATCAATTGTCTGTTCAGGTCCAAGATCAATATAAAGAAGATCAGAAGTTGGATTAGGATAATACTTCATCCGAGTATGGTTAGTTTCTGAAAGATTAACTGAATTCAGGACCTCGCATGTGTCCACACCCAAGAAGGTCAAATAATTTTCGCACGTAGCACTTGACATAATTGTTGCATAGCTGTCACAAATGTATTTTTCTCCGGCAGTTGTCGGAACCCCCTCTGCCATGAGGCGGCAATTTGCATACGATCCAACTCCTCCGGTAAACTTAAACTGATAACCACCTCCGGTTAATGTGGACGGCAAAGGCAATGTGTCTCCAATATCAGTAGTTCCTATTGGATATGCGATAGCTGAACCTGATGGATCTACGATCGTATCAACCACGAGATAGAGTTCAACACCAGAAACAGAAAAGATATTAGGGTTAATAGCTACATCATAAGAACAAAAAGGAGATTGACTGTATGGAACAAAAGTATAAATAGAGTCATACACAGGGACTCCCAAGTGATACTGTTGTGCCTGGCCCAAACCTGAAGACACAAGTGATAGGATGAAAACGGTTACTAAAAAGAGTTTTTTCATTCTATGTGATCATAATTGTTAGGGCGCGAACTAAGATATACAATTACTATGAAGCAATAATTTCACCTAACGGTTAATGTAAAATGTGTTTTAATGCATTTTACATATTGTTACCTGTTGGCTATTCTATTTTTATTATGTTTTCTATATTAATTGTTTCATCTAGCTTAATAGCGACAAAGTATGCTCCTTTTGGTAAGTGTCTTATATCTAATTCTGTCTTGTTCTTTACGTTAAACATATTTTGTCCAATTGCATTAAAAACAGAAGTTTCCATTTGTTCGTAATTAAGTTTAGACTTGATTTTTAGTATTCCATTTGTTGGGTTTGGATAAACGAGAACGCTATTTCTTTCTGTAATCTTAGTAGAAACGGATGAATTATTACATTCAAGCGAGTGCTGTTGAAAAAACGACCAAAGTAGATCAGTAGCGTTAATATAGTTCGAAACAGAATCGCCTATCGTAGTTTTTAATCCTCCTGGCCAAGAATGACCACCATCTTGAGTAATGTAGTATTGCACTTCAGAATTACAATCGCAAGATGTCCATTTAATAAATGTGTATTGAGCGTTATGAACAATGGTATCATTTAAATGAATACAATTACTAATTTCTGCCCAGCTATTCAACACTGAATCTTGGGGTGGATTGTAATGA
>CAJWDP010000061.1 GCA_913030835.1 uncultured Flavobacteriales bacterium
TCCGGGAATTGCAAGATAGTTGCTATCACAGTTTAACCATTGGTATGAGGCACCAGCAACCTGGGCAGTAAGCGTATGCACACTATCAATAACGGATGTATCAATGGTGTTGATTACTAGGTCAATAGTCAGAATGGAATCGCACCCTTGATTCGTTTGCAACGTATCCGTATAGGTATTGGTTGTTGTCCAAACATAGTTGCCGCTTGGCGAGACATAACTAAAGCAGGAGGTGTCTGCAATTGTATTGGAGAAAACAGCATTTGTATCGATGGTAAGATCAATTGTAATGACCGAGTCGCATCCTTGTATACTAGCGATGGTGTCTGTATATATGCCCGATGAATCCCAGACAGAAATTCCGCTAGGGGATGTGTAGCTTGTGCATGCCGTCACATTGATGAGCGAAGTGGTAATAAGGTTTGAGTCAACCACAAGATTTACTGTGACAAGAGAATCACAGCCTTCCGAACTGGTTAGTGCGTCAACATACGTTCCGGTGGAGTCCCAAATGTAATTTCCGCTTGGTGACAAGTAACTTGAACATACAGTGTCATTCAATGTGGAAGTAAGAGGTATTGTATCTACATATAAATGAACTGTGATCAATGAGTCACATCCGGCAACACTTATAACAGAATCAATATAAACTCCCGTAGAGTCCCATATGTGATTTCCACTTGGAGAGAGATAAGTTGTGCAGGTGGTATCAAAGATCTCTCCTGTTAATGCTGTTGGATCAACGGTAAGATAAATTGTAATTATGGAGTCACATCCGTAACTATTCAAGATGGTATCCGTGTAGGTTCCTGAGGTATCCCATATTTCCGAACCGTCAGGAGATACATAGTTGGTACAGGTAGTATCATATACTGTTGTAAAGAGGTCGGAGGAATCGACGGTCAGATTAACGGTTATAATCGAGTCGCATCCATATTTATTGATCAATGTATCTATATACGTTCCCGACGTATCCCAAACTTCATTCCCACTTGGAGATGTATAACTATAGCATGCCGTTGGATTGATCGTGACTGCATCTTCGCATGGTCTTAATTTTTGTATAAAAGCATCAAAACTGCCGGCAGAAAACAAATTTGTTATGCCCGGTCCCGCTTCAAAGTCAGCTACACCTTGGAAGTGACCGGTTGTATATACATTTTTCGAATCATCCACATGAACACCTCTTCCAAAATCGCTTCCCGAACCTCCCATACTATAGGCCCAATTGTAATTTCCACCAGCATCCAAAGACATGATATACACTTCACTAACACCACCTGCATATAAAGGATTGAATGCAGTTCCAGGATCAAAATCAACAACTCCTCTGAAATAGCCAGTTGTATAAGAGTTTCCATCTCCACTTACATCAATTGAAAATGCGAAATCATTATGTATACTTCCAAAGTTGTACGCCCAAACGTAACTGCCGGAAGAGTCTAACTTGGATATGTAGATATCATTGATTCCGCCAGATGTGAGATTCGCTGTTGCTGAATCCGGGTCAAAATCTCCTGTTCCTTGGAAGTATCCTACACTATACACATTGAACTGATCATCCACGCCAATGCTTCGTCCAAAGTCTGCTCCGGTACCTCCTAATTTTCGGGCCCAGATGTAATTGCCATTTACGTCCAGTTTAACAACAAAGGACTCAAAACTGCCAGTTGCAGCGAGTAATAGCGTGTCAAAGTATGCGGTATCTCGAAAATAACCCGTGCAATAGGCATTTCCGCTGGTATCTAGATCTAGTGAATAGGATATGTCATCCTGATCTCCTCCTAATCGTTTTGCCCAAATAAAATCTCCATTATTGTCCAATTTTGAAACGAATCCATCGTATCCTCCCTCAGAAGTTAAATTCTCTGATCCTCCTCCCGGCTTGAAATCAGCAGTTCCGTCAAAATGACCAGTCGTGTATATGTTTCCTTGATCATCAATTTCAATGGAATGCCCCACGTCTTCACCAGATCCACCAAGATCTACTGCCATGATGAAATCACCAGCAGGATTCAATTTCACAATAAATGCGTTGTAATCACCACCAGCATTTAAGTTCGAAGTTCCCGGTCCCGGATCAAAGTCAACATTTCCAGTAAAATAGCCGGTGGCGTAGATATTACCACTAGGGTCAGTTGTGACATCGTTACCACAATCATCTGAATTACCGCCAATCCCAACTGCCCAGATATAATTTCCCTCCTTATCATATTTAGCAATAAATATATCAGTATCACCATTCGATGATAATTCCGACGTGTCGGGACCCGGGTCAAAATCTGAAACTCCATCAAAACATCCCGTTACAATTACATTTCCAGAATGATCACTCGTTATGGAATAGCTGGTTTCGTCTAAAGAACCCCCGAAATTTTTTGCCCAATCGTAAACATGCGGCGATTGTGATAAACCAATAAAAGAAGTGAATAGAATCCAGAGGATAAAAGGCAGTTTCATGTTAGTTAGGTTTTGTCAATTTTCTCAACCGAAATGGGTTAGTAGAGAAAAAGGTGAAAAAAAGATACTGAAAAAAACCAACTTAAAGCAATTTAAAATGACCATTAACCCCATTGATTACCAAATAATATATGGCTTGATGGTATCTGACAGTTTATTTATCTAGATCATGTTTCGCCAAGCGCATGTTTTAGGAGTGTAAAAAATGTAAATGTGTACAAGGAGTTATTGATGTATTAGAAAACTTACTTAATTTGAAATAAGTAATCCAATGAATAGGTCAATACAGTATGGAACAATTTCTCAGTAAACCACCTCCGATTCTCATCTATGCTGTACCGTTTTTCATCGTTTTATTGTTGCTTGAACTGTGGATTGACCTAAAACAAAAGGCAAGTAGCTATGAAACCAAGGATACAGTTTCCAGCCTCACCATGGGGATTGGCAATCTTTTTATCAACACGTTTGCAAAGCTACTTTCGTTGGGTGTGTTTTGGCTAATTTATGATAATTGGCGTCTTTTTGATCTGAATTTCAATTTATGGTGGGTTTGGTTGTTGGCGTTTACCATAGAGGATTTTACTTACTATTGGTTTCACCGCCTTAGTCATTCCATACGTTATTTCTGGGCATCCCATGTGATACATCATTCTTCGCAGAGATATAATTTGAGCACTGCTTTACGTCAAACCTGGACTGGAACAATTACAGGAGTATTTTTATTTTGGTGCTGGTTGCCAATTGTTGGGATACATCCCATTGTCATTGCAATCCTGCAGTCAGCGAGTTTGATCTATCAGTTCTGGATTCATACGGAAAAGATTAAGATTTTGCCTGCTCCAATCGAGTTCTTGTTCAATACTCCTTCGCACCATAGAGTGCATCATTCCTCTGAGCCCCGTTATTTGGATCGTAATCATGCCGGGGTATTAATAATATGGGATCGGATTTTCGGAACTTTTGTTCAAGAAGAAGCCCGACCAACATATGGGTTGACCAGTAATTTAAAAAGCCACAATCCCTTGATAATTGCATTTTATGAATGGGGCGAAATAGCCAAAGATGTTTTTCAAAAAAACATTACGCTAAAAGATAGGTTTTTGTATTTGTTCGGACCGCCGGGCTGGAGCCATGATGGTTCTAGAAAAACGTCACGAGAGCTACGGGCAGAATTGAACCGGAGTAGCACGGCGAAAAAATAATCGGAGCTTACTTTTTGATCACCTTATCTGATGCAATGATTTGCCCCATTGAGTTCATAATGTTCACAGAGTAAATTCCCTGAGCCAATTGTCTGAATGTTTCCAGCTCTATTGTGCTTGTTCCTGAGGGCAGTTGTACAACAAATTCCTCTGCAATACCAAGAATACTGGAAATTTGAATGGTGCAAACAGTTAGATCAGAAAGCTCAATGACTGCATTCACACCCTCATCCGTTGGATTTGGATAGAAATTAACATTAAATGAAGGCTTCCGTTCCACTGAAATTGTAGAGGAAATGGTTTCGACACCATCAAAATCCACTTGTTTCAATCTATAATAGCATAAGTTTGAACCTAAGTCATAGTCTTGAAATTCATAAATGTTCGCCTGCGCTGTTGTGCCTGCTCCCTCGATTCGGGCAATCTCGTAATACTCTACGCCATCTGTCGACTTTTCGAGTATGAAATAGTCGTTGTTCGTTTCTGTTTCTGTTGTCCACGAAATAAGGTTTGACATGGATAATGCTTCGCCCTGAAAATTAGATAAATGTATGGGAAGCGCGATGCTGCAGATTGCTCCAGTACAATTAGGTGTGAAGCGATATCCTGTGTTGGTTTCTGCCCAGCTGCCGGGGTAATTGTGACCAGTTACAATTGTTGCTAATGTGCCATCATAATTATTCAAGCCCATTATGCCCGCTCCTCCATTCCATCCTGCGCACGTTGTTTTTTCTGTAATGTGAAACTCAATCAAATTGGATGTTTCGTACAGCATGAGCTGACCACTGAATAAACTAGTGGCACACCCGTAAAGAGGAATGTTGTCATATTTTACTATGAAGACTTGATTGGGGCTGGTGCCAACGGTTTCGTAAAGAATATTGCCACCGGCATTTGGATTAATATCCTGCCAAGTGAGCATTATAGAATTTCCCGGACAATTGGTTGAATTTGGTGCTGCTGCCGTTATACTCCAAGGTGAATAACCGCCAGGATTTGGATCTCCTCCAGGAACGGATCCATAGCATCCGGGAAAGGTGATATACCCATTGGATGAAATCAGACAGTTATTGTATAAAACTCCATCAAAACAAAAACTAAAACCAAAATTGATCCAGGTAGGGCTAAAATAATCGTCGCTAAAAACCAAATTCGTTCCAGTGGCATAACTTACTGGTGAATGAGAAATGTTGCTGATGGAATAATCCAAATTGCACGAAGGTGGTGCTCCACCACCTGGGGATTCTTGTATGGTTATGTCAAATGCTGCACACAAAATTGGCGGTAGAGGAGGAGGAGGGAGAAAGGGAGCAGATGATACGATAATATAATAAGTTGTTCCACCTGTTAGTGCTATACATTCGAGTGTTGGATTGAACCCTTCAAAACTTGCAATACAATTTGTTCCTGGGGCATTTGGACATCCATCTAGTATGAACAGACCCGCCAAAGCACTGCTATTACTCATTAAGACATCAATTCCCGAATTCACCGCTGGAGTATAAGAAAATACATAATCTTCACCTGCCATGTAGACGCTTGCACATGCATCTGCAGGAGAATAATCACTTATGAAGCCACAGGTAGTCATTCCGGTTTGCGAAAATGGAAGTGACAATAGATTGTTTGGATTTGAACAGTTTGATCCTATTTGAGCAATGTTAGTGCTAGTGAAAAACACTGCTGTCAAGATAAGAGACCATATTTTCATCCATTTGCTCATTTGTTGATCTTCTGTAGTATGAGTTCCGGATCTTCGTCTTCACCGATTAGATGAAATTGCAACATTGCGAATAATGGTTTAAGGTCTTTCTCCTTAATTATTGCATCACAAGAAACCACAAGTATATGTGAAGATGCGTCGTACTGTGCTGAATCGACACCCATCATGCTGCTAAACACCATGGTCATTTCTTGAATATCATCACCTGTTAGTTCAGATAAGCACTTGTATCGAAAGTCGTTATCCGAAGTGTTGCCTGAAGCAGTCGATTCAAAAACGAATGCTTGAGCACTCAAAAAATTAAAGGAAAATAAGATTGCACACAGTACTACCGCCCTTTTGGGTAGTGTAAAATGTATCGGTGGGCAAAAGATCATTTTTACAAAGTAGTTGCGTTAGTAAATCCACTGGAAATGAAAATGGTCAATTTTTACAATTTGTTAGACAGAAATGGGATAAAAATCGACTAAACATCAAAACCAATCGACGTAAATATAGCAAATAATATGATTTGGTTAACGGTGTTAACTAGTTTTGATGGTGCCAGACCGATAAAACTCGGAGAGAAGTTGTTACATGTAGCGAATCTTCATTGTGATTTGTTGATCAGCGTTAAGATTGAATTTAAACTGTTCAAATCCAGGGTGCGTAAACCCAGTATGGTAATAATCTGAGAAAGCATAACCTTCCAGGGGCAACAACCATCCGTAGTCCATTTTTGTATTGTTGTTCTCATCGTCCAGCAAAGCAATGCCGTAAACACCTTCTTCTAATTTTGCGTCATTGAATTCCAGAATACCATTGTTCACTTTTCCGTACTTTGTGATTCTATATGAAATTGTCGGTGTCTTGGTTTCAAATTGATTTGAATTGGAGTATACGTGCAATTGAATTGAACCCTTGTCGTTTCGAATCCCAGTAATTTTGATCTTAAGATCGTACACAGCTAGACGTTTGTAGCTGCTGCACAATAGGAACATGACTATCAATAAAACCCATGACGCGCATTTTAACACCATAAGGAGAAATATAGTGAAATTTGGCCAGGATGATCAGATCTGGAATGCCCAGTTGTCTTTACCTGTAAGCAAGGTTGAAAAAATCGATACTTGGTTTATATACTCTTACAAGAAGACTATTGCCGCTCGAACTTTAAATGAACCATTTTCCCCACTTTTCTAAAGAAGGGAAGCTGTGCCATTCCCTTATTCAGTGCTGGCATTCTTTTCATTGCATTTCCATTGCTTGTAATGAAATCATCATTTATGTGTTTTACGCCGACATCCCAGCTTTCGAATTCCTTTCCATTGGTTACCCCCCAAGGGGCTTTAGTTTTATCCGAAGTAGTTCGCCTTACATCCGGATGCCTTCGCTTTAAAACAATTTTACTGTAAACTTCCGCTACTATTTCACTATTGGGAAAGTTCTCGCTTAAATTCCTCAATAATTCTTCAACCTCTTCCTTGGAAAAATGCATAAATAACCCTTCGGCGATAAACATGATACGCCCTTGTGAATAGGACTTTACAATGTGAATCCACTCATCTCCAAAAATTGAATCGGTATAATACCGGTGTCTGTCTGTTTCCTCGTTGAACTCTAGCCATACTTCTTTGACATTTGGTAAATCAAATTCTAACCAATTTATTTTTCCATTGTCAACTCGAGAAAATCTGGTACATAAACCAGCTCCGAGATTAACGATAGTTGCGTTCGGGTTTTTATCAATAAATTCCGTAGCGTAAGAGTCGATACTCGAATTTCTCCAAACCATTAATGCCTGCGTTTCCATTGACAAGTCAACCCACCAACGGTTGAGCTCTGGCATTCTTTCGCAAGCTAAGCTGGCTATTTCTACTGCTTTTTCATCTACAATAAATCGATCTCTTCGAATGGATTCTCGCGCTTTTCCGAATAATGGTATCCAAAGGGTTTCGGATACATCTTGCAATGTTTTCATAACGGCGTAGGACTAAAGTTAGGTTACCTAAATGTAGGATTTTTTGAAAATCCAAAGTCACTGGTTTTGATTTAGTTACAAACAGGATGTAAGGTTCAAACCTTTTTGAGCTTGCGTTCTGTGAGGTATACTCTACATCGGATGGTTCGACAAGGGTGTTTAAAAATCATTCAAAAATTTAAAGTAATGTCGAGAATGCGACAATGACCCTTGTAACTATTGGGTGTTTTGGATAGCTAGATGCTATTTGTTCAATATAGCTTTTGCATAATTCGACCAGCTCATCTTTTTCGTTGCGCTGTCTACATTGCTTCGATCAATGGGATTGTTGATCATTTGCTCCATTTGGATCGACATGTCTTCTATGTTATTTGCTTCTGCTAAATATCCGTTAAAACCATGTTCAATAGTCTCAGGAAAATGGCCTACACTCGTAGCTAGTATTGGCATTTTAAAATTATAGCTCAAACTTTCGACCCCTGATGGTGTTGCGGTGAGGTAGTACAGCACTACGGCGTCACTGACCTGAAAATACTTGTGTACGTCCTCGTTGGGCACGAATTCGTTGACAACCATACAGTCTTTCTGAATACCAAGTTGTTCAATCAATTCTAATGGCCGGTAATTTTTTTCATCATCTTCTTTTTTGGTAAAAATTAATTTTGCGATACCAAAAAAGAAGTTTTTCAATTTGGTTGAAAATTTATTGGAGTCTAGGGTATTCCAGAATGATTCTCCACAAATCAGAAAAGAAACATCATCTCTTCCATTTGATAGGTCTGCAAATGCTTTGATCGCATTATGGAGACCCTTGTATTTCCTTATGAATCCAAAATAAAGGAACACATACTTTTTAAGACCGTTCTCGTTTTTAAAACGTTGAACATCAAATTCCGGGTTTGGTTCGAATATGCTGTAAATGGGATGATAGAGCTTCAGAATAGACTTTTCTGAGGAACTTGCAGATCGTTTTCCTTCCTCTGAAAGAAAAAAGCGTTGCTCAGGAAACAGCTCTTTCAATTCATTTGCCGTTTTGTACGCATGTACAATATAGCTGTCTGCTCGTTTAAGCCCTCGTTTAGTCAATCTTTTATCAACATTGCTGTTTTCCTTTGGAACCACAAAATGCAGATCATAAATAATTTCAGCTGAACAGGTACGCTTGAGTCTTTTGACAATATGGTTTAATGGAATTCCCTGATGTGCGTTGTACCATTGAAAAATTACAATTTCGGGATTAATTTCCTGAATCAACTTATAAGTTGCTTTCCACGTCCTTATGCGGTTGTAATTGGTGACGTAGTTTACTTTGACTTGTGTTCCTTCCAGGAAATCGAGTTTGGAGCTTTTGTCTACAAACTCTCTTGGCACTATGGCAGGGTATTGCTGAATCCAAGAAATCAGGTACACCTCTACATCCTCAAACTCATCCAATATTTTTGCAAGAGCCGTATTGTAATTGGCAATTCCCCCTTTAAATTTTGGTCCGGGTCCGAAACAAACAATTTTGCGAGCCATTAGTTTACTTCTTGACAATGTTTGTCGTAAACTCGCTTCATACCTTCACGAATGGAGATTTTAGGTTCCCAACCAATTTTGTCTTTCACATAATCCATGTTGCAATACCTGGCATGTACACCTACCGGTTTATCCAGCAAAGGTTTGATTTCAGGACTGTAACCAGCGAATTCCGTAAACAATTCAATGATCTCTAAGAAAGAAGTAAGTCTGCCTTGTCCAATGTTGATCGCAGATCCGTCTGTTATCTTTTCCATTGCAAGCAGGGTGCAATCCAGGACATCATCAATATGGACAAAATCACGACCTTGCTTACCAGTGCCCCACACTTCAAAGGGTTCTTCCTTATTGGCGGCTCTTCTGGCAATAGCAGGAATCGGATAAGTAAGATCCTGGTCTTCTCCGTATCCTGAGAATGGTCGGATACAGGTTACTGATACTCCATAATATTTTGCGGCAATGTGAGCAAGATACTCGCCGGTTAATTTTGACCAGCCATAGGTCATGTCCGGCTGTCCCATTTTATTAAAATCGATGTCTGACTCCTTAAGTGCTACTGCACCTCCATCTGTTTGAAGATCAACCGGATATGCTGCGCTTGAGCTAGGATACAGGCACCGACTCGGTTTGTGTTTGCAAACCCAATAGAAAAATTCAGCATCGATGGATAGGTCCAATGCAACAACCATTGGATCGCCATCAATTTTTGCCCGGCCACCAACAATCGCCGCGAAATGAAATACATCCGTAATTTTCTCAGCTCCAGGAAGATCGTATTCTGAAGAGAAAAAATTGTCTCTTTCCACCATTTTCCTCAATAAGAATCGAAAATCGGTTTCCAGAAATACTAATCTTTCATCTTCTCCATAAATCTCTGCCCCATTTGATTCACCTTTTTTTGGTTGTTTCAACCATGTTGATGGGTGAGTTCCAACGGAAAGGTCATCCACAAAAATTATTCTGTCCTGAGTGGTTTCATATAGTCGGGAAACCATATTTCTTCCTACAAAACCGCATCCTCCGGAAACTAAGTGCGTCTTCATTGTTCCTTAAAAATATTATTCATGCCAAAGCTAAAAAAATTAAACACAGCGTAACAAAACGGGCTCCTAAACATTATGTTTATAAACATTTTTGGATTGTTTTTTGTTATTGAAAATTCGAATTATTTTAGCGTTGTTCATGAAGACAATACTCAGCACTTTCGGCTTGTTCCTTCTTCCACTACTAATGGTTGGTCAAAATGTAACGGATGACCAAGGCAGGAGACAAGGAGAATGGTCGAAAAAATGGGAAAATGGAGTAACACGGTACAAAGGACAATTTCTGAATGACAAACCTGTTGGCACTTTTTATTATTGGTATGAAAGTGGTGAGCCTCAGACTGTTTTGGCTTATTCTGCTGGTGGACACATCGCTCATTGTGTTACTTACGGGCTTAACGGAAGTGTTTCGGCCAAGGGTAAATATCTCGATCAACTCAAGGATAGTACCTGGTTGTTTTATGATGAAAAGGGTCGACTCCGAAGTAAGAATAATTACAACGAGGGCTTGCTAGAAGGGGTGCAGGTCACCTATAATTATGCAGGTAAAATTATGGAGATCATTCATTATTTTGATGATAAAAAACACGGAGAATGGACCCAGTTCCATAGTAATGGACAAACAAAGGTCAAGGGTCATTGGAACGAAGGATATCCCGCAGGGAAGTATTATCGCTATGGAGAATCAGGCCTAAAATTGTCGCAAGGACAGTACAAGAAAGGACTTAAGCACGGGTGGTGGCGTACGTATGATACAAATGGCAAGGAGAAAGGGAAAGCATATTATTTGGAAGGCAAGATTTTAGAGGGTAAGGCGTTAGAAACCCATCAAGAAAAGATGCGTATCTTGAAAGAAAATGAACAGAGGTGAAAAGATCTAAAGCTAAATGCTATAATTATGGTGCGGTTTATTCCGTGGTTTTTGTACTTGGAATGACCTTGATTGTTGGCCTTTGGACTTCATCTTGCAAAAGGAATACAGGTCAAGCGGCTGATTTGAAACAGGAATATTTCCCTACAGAGATTGGAAACTGGGTTATTTACAATGTTGTGGACATCAAACACGACATTAATCACGATACGCTAACTTATCAATTGAAAGAAATTATAGCAGACGATTTTATCGATAATTCCGGAAGAAGAGCTCAAAGAATTGAAAGGTATCGTAGGCAAGATGAATCAGACTCCTGGATGATCAGTGACGTGTGGCACTCTGTTCGAACAACTCGAACAGCTGAAAAGGTTGAGGAGGATGTTCGTTATGTAAAATTGATGTTTCCTGTCAACGAGTTCAAATCATGGGATGGGAATGCTTACAATCAATATATAAAATGGGAATACTACTACGATAGCTTGGATTATTCCGGTTCCATCGGTGCTTTGAATTTTGACAGTCTTGCTTTTGTAACCCACCGGCAAAATTCCAATTTCGTTGAATATGAGCAAGCTTATGAAGTTTATGCCAAACACGTGGGATTGGTTCAAAAGCAGCTCATTGATCTAGATGTCAGATCAGGTATGATCGTTCTGGATAGCATCGTGAAAGGGGTTGAATGGTATCAATCGGCAATATCATACGGACGTAATTAATGAGATTCCTATTCAGTTTTACATTCTTTTTGTGTTTTTCAATTGGTATTTCTCAATCTCCTGATAAGTATTGGGTTCAATTCGAGGAAAAACCCGGTACGAATTCATTGGTTTTCCATCCCGAACAATTCCTAAGCCCTGCCGCATTGGAAAGGAGAATGAAGCAATCAATTCGTATAGACAACTATGATCTTCCCCTAGATCCTGAATTCATACGTAAGCTGCAATCGTATTCTGAAATTCAGGTTTTGAGAAAATCGAAATGGCTGAATTCGGTTAGCATTTCTGTAGCCGATACATCTGTATTAGGTGAAATAGCGAGGTTGCCATTTGTACGTGGGATTCAGCCGGTAAAGTGCATGGCGATCGATCCTAAACTGGAATTCCCTACTAAAACTCTAGGTCATACCAATTATCACCA
>CAJWDP010000062.1 GCA_913030835.1 uncultured Flavobacteriales bacterium
GAATACTGATCTATTGTAATAATAATTTTGTTCAGGAGCCGGTATTTGAAATTCCGTTCACCACGAAAGCGGTTCTGCCCAGACTTGAGAAGGCATCAATTCGTACTTTACGACCGACAGAAACCCTTGCGTTGAACATTCCTACCTATATCAACTTGTTCGGTTACAATTATAAAAATGTATACGAGCTTTCCGAACTGGTTTCTTCCAAGCATCCCGGATTGGAGATGGAAGGTACGGATGCAAAGAAATTGAATACAGTAACGTCAGGCTATTGATCCGCAGTACTCTAAATTGACTGTAGCCGAAGAGTGAAGCTCTTCGGCTTTTTTGTTGATCAAAAAATATAGGCAAGACTTTATTTTTTGTAGATCGTCTGAGTTGGATACGCAAATTCAAGACCTTCACTATTGAATTTCTTCAGAATTGCCATGTTAATATCGGTTTGCGTCTGAAGAATGTCAGCATCTTTCTTGATGTAATAAATGACCAAAATGCCCATAGCAAAATCACCCCAAGCATTAAACCCGACAGACATATCTTCCTCAGTCCCTGAATTAGCTGCAATGATCTCTTTTAGATACTCCATTGCTGCCTCCATGTTTTCCGGAGCTGTTTCGTAGGTTAACCCAAGATTGATCACAATTTTTCTGGAAGGTTCATCGGAAACGTTCTCAACGGCATTATCACTGAATTGGCCATTTGGTATGGTTACTTTTCTGCCTGTTAACGTTCGGATACGTGTGGATCGTATTCCAACCTCTTCTACGGCTCCGTCAATTCCATTAATTACAATTCTGTCTTTTGGTTTAAATGGTTTGTCAATGAATACCATAACTCCACCGAATATGTTTTTAACCGTGTCTTGGGCAGCTAGGGCAAAAGCCAAACCACCGATGCCAAGTCCTGCAATAAGCGCAGCTACGTCGAATCCGGCGTTGTTCAATCCGATGATTACCCCGAACGACCAGAGTATCAGTTTAAATACTTTTCGAATGGTTGGCATCAATTGATCATCCAGATCACTTTCAGACCTTTCTATCATCGGCATCAAGTACTCCACAATTAACGCATCGACAGTTCGAACGATCAACCAGGTTACATTGAGGGTGAAGATGATTGTAAATGCATGCGTAACAAAATTCTTGATGTGATTAATTGGCTCACCGTCTTCACCGATGAGCATCTTTCCGTCAACATCCAATTCAGGAGACCCTAGAGTCAGCCTTGTAATGGCCCAGAAAAATCCAATTAGAGCAACTGCGTAAACAACAGGCTCTTCCAGCTTGTCGACCAACAGGTCGTCTAAATTTGACTTTGTTTTAGAAGCGGCACGCTTCACAAACTTCCCTGTGATCCAGTAAAGAATTTTGGCTACCAAAATGGCACCCAGGATTATGCCAAACGATATTGCCCAATCTAGAATTGAATTTTGATAAAATTCTTTGTTAAAAAACGTGGTTATTTCTTCCATTGTTTTAGAGTAATAAAACGCGAATATAAGCCGAAATTGACTGGTGTGTGGAATTTGAATGCAGTAATGTTTTTTATAACAGGACTTTAGAACAAATTCTATGGGTGGATTGATTCCGCTGCGGCCATCAATAGTTCATGGTCGAATGACACAAAAACAACTCTTTATTTCCTACATTTACCGAAGAAGGAATATTTCAATAAATCGGAATGAAAGAGAAATTTAAAATCCTGGATGAAAAAAGAGCTGAGGCACAGGTCGGAGGCGGAAAAGATAGGATAGATGCTCAGCATGGAAAAGGCAAATTGACTGCTAGAGAGCGAATACATTTTTTGCTGGATGAAGGCAGTTTCGAGGAGATTGGGATGCTGGTTCAGCACAGATCGGTAAACTTTGGGTTGGATAAAAAGAAATTTCTAGGTGACGGAGTTGTTACCGGTTATGGTACGATAGGAGGTAGGCTCGTGTACGTTTTCTCTCAGGATTTTACTGTTTTGGGAGGGTCACTGGCTGAAGCTCATGCAGAAAAAATATGCAAGGTTATGGATCTTGCGATGAAGAATGGTGCTCCAATAATTGGTTTAAACGACTCAGGAGGTGCTCGTATTCAAGAAGGTGTCGTCTCTCTTGGAGGATATGCAGATATCTTTTACAGAAATACCTTGGCTAGTGGAGTGATCCCTCAAATCTCTTGTATTATGGGGCCATGTGCAGGAGGAGCAGTTTATTCACCTGCTCTTACTGACTTCATCTTAATGGTTGAAAATACATCCTACATGTTTGTGACAGGACCAAATGTGGTAAAAACAGTAACGAATGAAGAGGTGACTGCAGAAGAGCTGGGAGGGGCTTCTACCCATTCAGAAAAATCGGGAGTTACTCATTTTACGAGTGAAAATGAAATTGATGCCATCAATAACATCAAGAGGTTACTGAGCTATATTCCTCAGAATTGTGAAGATGATGTGCCTTCAGCTGATTACAAGCATGCTGATGAAAACAGGCTGGAGCTGGATGATATCATTCCTGAAAATCCAAATCAGCCATATGACATTAGAGGAGTCATTAATGGAACGGTAGACAGCGATTCATTTTTCGAAGTGCATAAGAACTATGCGGAAAATATTGTGGTTGGATTTGCTCGGTTGGCCGGGAGGTCGATCGGAATTGTTGCCAATCAACCTGCTGTCTTAGCGGGAGTTCTGGATGTTGAATCGTCAAAGAAAGGCGCGCGATTTGTCCGATTTTGCGATTGTTTCAATATACCTCTTTTGGTATTTGAAGATGTACCGGGATTTCTTCCTGGAACAGATCAGGAATGGAATGCAATCATAACTAACGGAGCCAAACTTCTTTACGCTTTTAGTGAGGCAACAGTGCCGAGAATTACCGTTATTAC
Organism: uncultured Flavobacteriales bacterium; assembly: GCA_913030835.1. GTDB lineage: Bacteria > Bacteroidota > Bacteroidia > Flavobacteriales_D > Parvicellaceae > UBA10066. The sequence goes on from CAJWDP010000062.1 coordinate 2,874, forward strand.
AAGGAAAGCATATGGTGGTGCGTACGATGTGATGAATTCTAAACATATCGGTGCAGATATGAATTATGCCTGGCCATCGGCGGAAATTGCCGTAATGGGTGCTCGCGGAGCAGCGGAGATTATTTTCAAAGGAGAGATAAAAAGTGCTCAAGACCCTGACGCTAAATTGAAAGAAAAAGAAGCGGAGTACGCAGAATTATTTGCAAACCCATATAATGCTGCGGCAAGAGGATACGTAGATGAAGTCATAAAACCGCATCAAACCCGAGATAAACTGATCAGGGCTTTCTCAATGCTTTCTACCAAATGTGAATCATTACCGAAGAAGAAACACGGGAACATACCGCTATAGAAGTTTGTTCAATACGTAAACAAGTCAAATTTTAAATTAAAAGTAGAGTTATGAAGTTTAGTAAATATCTAGTTGTTGGGTTTGTGGCATTAGCTGTTTTGTCATTGTCTTTTACAAAAATTGGTGGAGAGATCGAAACGATCAAAGTAGGTGCAGCAATGCCCGGAGCAGACGTTAAACTGGTTTCTACAAATGAAGATCGGGTAACACTGGCAGATCTTTATGGCGAGAATGGTTTGCTGGTTGTTTTTTCATGTAATAGTTGTCCGTTTGTTGTTGGTGGAAAAGATATAGAAGGATGGGAAGGAAGATACAATGAGGTATTCGATGCTGCTGAAAAGAATAAGGTCAAGATGGTATTGGTCAACAGCAATGCTGCCAGAAGAGATCGGGGAGAGTCGATCAAAGACATGAAAAAAAGAGCACAGGAAAAAGGGATCAAGGCAATGTATGTGCTCGATAAGGGAAGTGCACTGGCGGACGATTTTGGTGCAAGAACTACGCCCCATGTATTCCTATTCAATTCAGCGAAAAAATTGGTGTATGCAGGTGCAATAGATGACAATTGCAACGATTCCAAGCAGGTCAAAGAAAAGTGGTTGGAAAATGCACTGAATAAATTAAACGCTGGAGAAAAGATCGATCCAAACCAAACGAGACAGAAAGGCTGCAGTATTAAACGTGTGGCAAAGTAGTAAGTAGCTACAGTTGTCGCCCGCGTGTTATGAAGTGGGTCTTTTTGTTGACAAAAATCCGAGAGTACTGAGTGGATTCTTTGCATCTTTGCATTTTGTAAATGTTAAGATATACTTATGAATGTTTTAGTACTTGGTTCAGGAGGCAGGGAACATGCTATTTCATGGAAACTGGCCCAATCTTCTCAGCTAAATAAGTTGTTTATAGCTCCGGGTAATCCCGGCACCGGTTTAGTTGGTGAAAATGTTGATTTGGACCTAAAAGATTTTTCTGGCGTTGCGAAATTTGCCTTAGATAATTCGGTGAATATAATTGTAGTGGGTCCTGAAGATCCATTGGTGTTGGGAATACACGATTACTTTTCGGACCGTGATGACCTGAGCGGAATAACTGTAATTGGACCTAAAAAGGAGGGAGCGCAAATTGAGGGTAGTAAAGACTTCTCGAAAGCCTTTATGATGAAGTACAACATTCCTACTGCTAAGTACAAGTCGGTAAACAAAGAAAATCTCGAGAACGGCTATGCACATTTGGAAAAGATGAAGGCTCCTTATGTCCTCAAAGCGGATGGATTAGCCGCTGGAAAAGGAGTCTTAATCCTGGATTCGCTTGAAGAGGCAAAGAGAGAGCTTACCACTATGATTACTGAGGCTAAGTTCGGAGCAGCAAGCAGAACTGTGGTAATCGAAGAGTTTTTAAGTGGGATTGAAGTTTCTGTATTTGTAATTACGGATGGAAAGAGCTATAAAATTCTTCCTGAGGCCAAGGACTACAAGCGGATAGGAGAAGGAGACACAGGGTTAAATACAGGAGGAATGGGGGCTATTTCGCCTGTACCTTTTGCCAACAGGGACTTTATGGACAAAGTTGACAATCAAGTCATAATCCCAACGATTAAGGGTCTTAGGGCGGAGGGCATAGAGTATTCAGGGTTTATATTTTTCGGCTTGATCAATGTAAAGGGTGATCCCTATGTGATTGAATACAATTGCAGACTTGGAGATCCTGAAACTGAAGTTGTGTTGCCTCGTTTAAAGTCTGACTTGTTGGACCTATTTGATGGTATCGCCTCCGGGACCCTTTCGGAAAGAGACGTGCAAATTGACCCCAGAACGGCAACAACGGTAATGATGGTCTCGGGAGGCTATCCGGAAAGCTACGAGAAAGGTAAAACAATAAAAGGACTCAGCGGTGTTGAAGATAGTATCGTGTTCCATGCAGGAACATCAAATAAGGATGGATTGATTCAAACCAGTGGAGGAAGAGTTTTAGCGGTTACTTCTTACGGAAAAGACATTGAAACAGCACTTAAGAAATCGTATAATTCGGCTGGAAAAATACAATTTGATGGCAGTTACTATCGAAGCGACCTGGGTTTTGACTTAGTCAAAAAGGGACAAAAGACTTAGTATTTTCTGTGTCCGTGAGTAGAGTTGAAATTCCTATTTGATCTGATTGGGATTGTTTGCGGCTTCCTTGTTGTATTTCGATTGCATGGAGAGCCAAAGAAATAACCCAAGAAATCCAAGTATAACAATCAAGAAATTTGGACTCAAAAACCAAAAGTTTTCAGAATTGCTCAATTCACCAAATGGGACCAAAAGATTGTCAAAAGTCCAAACGATTAAATTTGCAATGGGATACGCCAACCAATCCATAGTATCAATTTTGATTCTCAGCAAATGTAAAGAATAATTCAATAATTGAAACAACTAATTTAGATTGCGTGATATACACACTTTATAAATCCAACTACAGACTTGTCCTTTTGGGATTACCATTGGTCATTGTATTGCTCTGGATGGGTCAATTGGTTGGAGGTTTCGAAGCATCGGCAATTCAAAATGCCACGCCACTGTTTTCGTTAGTAAAGCACATTTTCCCCAATCAACTTAGCGAGCAGTTTTTTGCCATGGCAATAATTGTTTTTAGTGGTGTTCTCCTGAATGCTACCATTAATAAAGAGCAATTCTTTGAGAAGCACACTTATCTTCCCGCATTGACCTACATTTTTGTCATGAGTTTGTTTCCAAAATATCAGCATCTTCACCCAATTATTTTGGCTAACTTTTTTGTTATTCTTTCCATCAGAAGATTGTTTCATATTCGGCGAGCAGTAGACGCCAGAAGAATGATCTTTGATGCTGGATTTTTTCTCGGTATTTCGGCGCTGTTTTATGAGTACTATATTGCATTTTACCTATTGGCATGGGGAACATTAGCTGTTTTACGACCTTTCGTATGGAGAGAACATTTTATGGGTTTGTTTGGGTTAGTAATTCCATTGGTTGCTTTGTTGTTTTACCAGTATATGACGGATAATATCCTTGATTTTGTGGTGTCAATTCAACCAAAAAACCAGTACAGCTTTTCATTCATCGCTGATTCCTGGTTTTCTTTAGGGATTGGAATCGGAATCAGTTTAATCCTTCTTATTGTAGGAGGCAGGTCTTTTATCATTCGTCAGAAACGAAGTTCTCTAAGGTTCAAAAGGATTTCAAATATTATCTTGTTTATGGGATTGATTGTTTTGATTTTGTCGGGATTTTTCGCACTGCTCGATTACAGAAATCCGGCAATTTTTATGTGTGCCGTATTGTGCTCATTTTTACTGACATTTTATTTTTTTTACTCCAGAAAACAAAAAATTGCAGCGGTATTGTTCTACCTCACTATAGCATATTGCACCCTTACTATCTATTATGAGCAGCTGGAGAATATTTTTAATTAGATAAGGGGGTGAACCTAAGTAATTCATTATTTTTGCCGTGTTAATCAAAAGAGCCTATGAAATTCGGTGTTGTTACGTTCCCTGGATCCAACTGTGATCAAGATATGATTTATGTCCTCGAAACAATTTTAGGACAAGAGGTCATTAATTTATGGCATAAAGATACAAGTCTGCAAGGTGTTGACTTTGTTGTTCTGCCAGGAGGATTCTCATATGGAGATTATCTTAGGTCGGGAGCAATTGCGAAGTATTCGCCAATTATGGAGCAAGTTATTGCCCACGGTAAAAAAGGAGGAAACATCTTAGGCGTTTGTAACGGGTTTCAGATTTTATGCGAAACAGGATTATTGCCGGGGGCCTTGTTACACAACAACAATCAGAAGTTTATCTGTAAAAATGTATTTCTAAAGCCGGAAAGCGCTTCAACTTTGTTAACCAGAGGGCTGGATGTAGATACAGCTTATAAAATACCAATTGCGCATGGCGAGGGACGGTATTTTGCATCTACAAAGGTGATCGAAGAATTGAACGAAAAGGATCAGGTTTTATTCAGATATTGCGATGATTCCGGACAAGTAAGTGATTCCGTTAACCCGAACGGTTCTGTTGATAACATTGCCGGCGTATGCAATTCGGGAAGAAACATATTTGGAATGATGCCTCACCCGGAGAGAGCAGCAGATGTTGAATTGGGAAATACGGATGGTAAATTACTTTTCGACTCGATCCTCGGACTGGTTAATGCCTGATTAATACAGCTAACGCTCTTCCAACTCGGGATACGCGCCCGGTTCCGGTTCAACTTTAGTCAAATTTCGCATTCCTTTTGCCATTCTTTTGAAGTATCCGGCAAGTGTAGTTTCACGGAGGGGAATGTTGATTGGAACATTGATATTTATGGGTATGTTGGCATCGATAGGCATACTTTCTGAGAACGAAACTTTGGCTGAGGTCTTAAGCGGAATCCGGACTGGAACCATAACATCAACCGGAATCCGCATGTCCAAACCAACCGGAAGTGTATCAATAATGAGCATGTCTATAGGGACCATACTGTTAACCGGCATGGTTTCCCTAAATTCGATCAACAAGTTTTGATGCAGTGGAATTTTGCTTTTGATGCGCATAGACGGTCCTCGACTTTCACCGGTATTTTTATTTTCACCAAACATCTGAATCTTCATCCTTTGGTCCAAAGGAATGGTATCCTTAACGAAAATATTCACGTCTTCGGTAATTTCGATGGTAGTGTCTAGTTTGATGTACTCATGAACCCCAATTTTAAAAGGAATAAGCATTTCCTCATTAACTGGAATTTCCGCAGTGAAAGGAATCTCGCTTTCTACCAGCATGTTGATATTCACATCCACTTCGTCCTCGATCAGAATATTGGTCTGAACGGGCATATCCTGATTCAAATCCATGGAGTAGACGATTGAATCAGCAGCCATTTCATCCATTATATTGCCCAGACTTTGTAACCGTGCATCGGAAACCGAAAGAGCGACAATTAAAATGGCAATCAAGCCGGATTGAACGAGAAATACGAATACCAAGAAATAAAAGATCCTCTTTTGAAAAGTAGATAAGTTTTTAAACATCTGTGTAAAATTAGACTTTTATATTTTGATTAAATGGCAGAGCTCTGATTAGTTAAAACTGTGGGTAATAAAACAAGTGAATGTTGGTTGAATACAATGGAAAATCAGTATACTCGCTTTCAAATGATTATGTGGGGCTGGTAGGAGCTGCAATTATGGTTCTGCCGAGCTCTGGCAATTAACTCAATTTAGCTATGACATTTGTAAGTAATCGAAATGAGACAAATTACACTTTTCTTGGGCTTGATTTTGGGTTGGCAAGAATGATTGGGTCCCACGGCTTCAATAATCCTTCTGCGATTCGCGATCGCCTTTTTTCTTCTTGGAATGTAGTGCTTCTAAAAGAGAAGAGGAAGTACGATGTTAAAAAGTTCATGGGATTAAAAAATTATCAAATCCTGATCGATTGGAATACAAATCGAAATCTCAGCGTGCCGGTTGACGGATTGGTGATCAATGGGTCATATTCCCTTTCAGAGGGTGATGTGTTGGATTATATTGCGTCATTGCCAGAGTTCCCGATGAAGGGAATGGGCGTCACTTTTGTCGTAGAATCGTTCAATAAAATTGAGGAATCTGCATATATATGGGTTGTTGTTTTTGAAATCGAAACGAAAAAGGTAATTTCGATTGCCAGAAAAAATGGTCGCCCTAGTGGATTGGGGATTAGAAATTATTGGGCAAATGCGGTTTGCAGGGTAATTAAAAGTTTGGACAAACAATTATGAAAAATATTTTTGCTGACAAATCCGAAATTTCTGCAATTGAAGCGAAAGACATTGCACAGCAGTGGGCTTTTGCCCCTGTTTTTTTTCAAACGATTGTTTGTTTGAGAAAGACGGGAATTTTTGATGTGCTAAATCAAACTAGAAAAGGATGTACCCTTGACAAATTAGCCTCCTCCACAAAGGTTTCTAAATACGGTGTAAAAGTGCTTGTTGAAGCAGCGCTGACTGCAGGGTTTGTATCTGAAGAAGATGGGGTATATACAATAACCAAAGTGGGCTATTTCCTTGGGAATGATCCCATGACAGGTGCAAATATTGACTTTGTTAATGATGTTTGTTATGAGGGGATGTTCTCACTATTGGAAAGCATAAAGGAAGGGAAACCTAAAGGTCTGAAAAAGCTGGGCGACTGGCCCACCGTGTATGAAGGATTGTCAGAGCTAAAAGAACCAGCAAAGTCATCCTGGTTAAATTTCGACCATTATTATTCTGATGGCTCATTTGAGGAAGCCTTGGATTATCTTAACTCAAAAGGCCACAAACACATCATGGATGTGGGCGGTAATACAGGGAAGTTTGCACTGGCTTATACCAAAAGGTCAAAAGAACATCAGGTAACCATTGTTGATCTGCCGGGGCAGATAAATATGGCCAAGAAGAATATTGGTCAGTATGAAGTGGCGTCGCAAGTAAACTATTACCCAACTAATATTCTTTCTGCTGATTCTGAAACCCCTTCTAATGTCGATGCTGTGTGGATGAGTCAGTTTTTAGATTGTTTTTCTGATGATGAGATCGTTTTCATCTTGGAAAAACTCAAAAGAAATATCCCGGAAGGAACACCGATTTACATTATGGAAACGTTCTGGGACAATCAGCGTTACGACTCGGCTGCGTATTGTCTTACGGGAACATCGCTGTATTTTACTGCCATTGCAAATGGAAACAGCAAGATGTATCACTCCAAGGACTTTGTCGAGATTCTAGGTCGCGCCGGCGTTGGTGTTGACGAAGAGCTATTGTTAACCAAAGACAGCTATCACACAATTTTGCGTTGCACCGCGAATTAGGAATTTCTTACATCCTCCATTAGCTTTTCTTTATCTACAAAGAAGAAACAGGTGATGAATGAGCCTACCGTGACACCCAAAATTCCATGCATTACTATGTTTTGACCGGTTAAATACAGGTTCTTAATGTTTGTTCTTGGATTCATAAACGCGTTTAATGGTGTGTGACAATCTTTCCACATACCATAAGCACTTCCGTTTGGTGTGTTGAGATAATCCCTGAATGTAAGCGGAGTAGAGCTTTCCGAATGTACGATCAAATCCGATACGCCGGGAAATTTTTTCTCCACTCTTTTCAGCATCCGATCTTGGAATTCATCTTTTAATTTCTGGTATTCTGCACCCCGATCGTCACTAATGGTAACAGTATTTTGAGTACTTCCCCAATTGTTGAAGTACTCGTGTTCCATGTAGGTCATGACAGTAAGACCATTTGCTTTTCCAGGAGTTTTAGTATTGGCTGGAGTACTAATCATAACGGACGCCGGCCAATCGTCTTTGGAAACGTTAATATTCCATACTTCTTCAATATCCTTATGGTGATATATGTTGTAATTTAAATAGTCAAAAGCATTTTCTTTCAGTACAAAATGTGAACAGAAGCATGCTGTCGTATTCCTTATTTTGCTGATTCTTTTCTTATACGAGGGTTTAAAGTTGTCTTTCCCAATTAAGTCAATGGTAATACTTGGATGGAGGTTGGAAATAAATTTGTCAGCATAAATTTCATCCCCGTCAGCCGTTTTCAAATACACAATAGACTTTTCTTCAACGTGGGCACCTACAATTTCCGTTCTTCGGAACAATTCTCCCCCCATCTTTCTAATTTGACGTGAAAGCTCTATAGCAATCTGAGATCCTCCGTCAGCCACACGATAGGAGCTTTCAACATAAGAGTTGGTAACCAGCGCATGAACAAAGAACGGAGTGTTTTCTTTATGTCCGGCGTACAGCATCATATTCCCTGCCAGCACTGCGGTAAGCAGTTTATTCGAAGATAGACTGTCAATTACATCGTATGCATTGGCCTCTAGCAGCTCGGAGTCACGAGTATAATCTGACATTCCCGGCACTTCTAGATTGTATAGTTTAAATTTTGAGCAGTAATCCTGAACCAGATAACAATAGTTATCAATTGCTTTTCCTTCGTCGGGAAACTGTCTTTTCAACGAATCTGCAAAATTCTTATAACCTTGAGCTAAATAATACGGTTCAAAGTTGTCTCCGAATTCTATGGAATCGAAACAATTGATGTCCAACTGTCGAAGTTTCAAATTGTTTTCGTTCAGCCCAAAATAGTTGAAATATTGATGTAGATTTTGTCCCTCACCCAATCCGCCGAGATAATGAACGCCAGTGTCAAAGATTGTTTTTTGCCGGCTGAATACTTGAAGACTTCCACCGATTTGATGGTTTTTTTCAAAAACAGCAACTTTATATCCATGTTTGGAAAGAATATAAGCGCATTGCAATCCGCCCAGGCCACTTCCAATTATCGCGACGTCATATTTGTCTTTTATTTTGGCCATTTGATAATGTACATAACATTAGAAGTACGGGTGTCTTGTTCCAGCATCTCTAAATCTAGTTTATTTTCGCTTGCTTTGTTCCTCAACCAGCTTTCGCCAAAGAAAAATAGCTTGTTTTCAGTTTTGTTAAATCCGGTAAAGGTGGAAAAAATTTCTGTCAATTTAGTAGTTCCGTGTTTTTCAGTATCGTCTTCATTACCGTCCCGAATAAAAATAGTTTGAGAAGGTTTGAGCGATGAGAATAAATGATCTATG
>CAJWDP010000063.1 GCA_913030835.1 uncultured Flavobacteriales bacterium
TTTTGTATGTAAAAACCGAATGGGAAAAGCCCATCGATTTGATTGTATTCGATGTTTATGGGAAGATTGTTGAACAACTGAAATTCCAATACAGCACTACGTTGGACCTGGGGGAGTTCAGTTCAGGAATCTATATGATTCGATTAATGGATGAAGCTAATGTTCTTTCAGATCAAAAAATAATTAAGTTATAACCAAAAAGCAATGCGCGAATTAATTGTATGTTTAGTTATTCTTTCCTGCTCAACACTTTCATTGGGCCAATACAATTCAATTTACACGGAAGGAGTGCTTGAAAGTCGAGCAGGTCTTACGGTAAATTTCCGCAATACGATTTACACATCGGATGACACATTAGCTTATCAGGAGACGCAAGAAATTGTGGTAGATAGTAGTGGCAAATGGTGGATGAATATTGGTCGTGGCTTGACTACCTCATTATCTGTGAACGATTCAATATTCCAATTAGACTTTTCTGCTGATTCTGTTGGGTTAAGAATTGAATTGGACACAAGTGGAACTTATCTTGTATTCTCGGATAAGAATTTCACAGCGATAAATAACGCATATTATGCTCGGTCAACCGATCAGGAAATATCCTTAAATCATTTAAATGATTTGGATACAACTGGTTTGACAAGCGGAATGTCCATAGTTTATATGTCGCCTCAATTTGTCGTGGAAAAAGTGGACTCTTCACTGTATTCTGATGTCAGTGATGTGTCGATGTTTTCAGATACGGCCAACTGGGTTTTGTATTATGAATTAGGAACTACGGATTCTGTTTCTAAGTTGAATTTTGCGGACAGCGCATCCTTTGCGTTAAACACATGGAATGTAGTCTACGCTGATAGCAGTTCATGGGCCGACAGTGCAGGATTTATACTAGATGATGCAGCATGGAAATTGTATGGAAATAATGTCATTAATTCGGCTGATCTAGGTCCAACAAATAAAAATGACCTTGCCATTAAAACCAACTCCAATACTCGATTTCTCATCGATTCGGGAAGCGTTCATGTAGGTGCATCCTCATTAGATACCGTGTCATTTGGCGGTTCAATTGATGGCTTTGAGGTGACAGGTCCACTTGATCAGGGTGTGTATCCTGCCTACGATGGGAATGTTCATTTTTCTTATTTGAGCAGGAAAGGGGCATTGATTTCAGGTGTTCATCAGGATACTATTTTTAGTGATGAACATATTGGATACAATAGTTTTGCGTTTGGTGAAAATGTATACACTGATGCCGATTATTCAATTGGAGTTGGGTCAGATATTTCATTCAGTAATTTGAGTAAATATAGCTTTGCAGTGGGCAAGGGACATCGTTTTGAAGGAGATTCTAGATACGGACTGGTTTCAGGAAGAAATTGTCAAATTGGTTTTGCAAGAAATGTAGCAATGGGTGATTCTTGTTCTGCACCCTATGGTTATGCATGTATAGCAATGGGAAGCAATGCAATAGCTCATGGAAATCTGAGTCCATGCATTGCCATAGGAACAAATATCAACAATACAGGACGGAATACTCACGCTTTTGGTTATAAGATTGATGTTAACATAAGAATGGGAAATTTTGTATATGCCGACAGAAGCACGGAAGATACTTTAAAATTAGGATTGGTCATCAACGATTACGATCGTTGGCATGTTAGGGCTGCAGGTGGAGTTGGTTTTTATACGGCAGACGACCTTTCCACGGGTGTTTATTTATTTCCTGGTAGTGGTTCATGGTCGTCAACATCCTCGATACACTCTAAGAAAATTCATGGCCGTGTTCAAAAAGTGAATAGCAAACTATCTTCGGTTCCAATATCCAGTTGGAACTACAGGCGGCAGTCCTTTACTCACATAGGACCCATGGCCCAAGATTTTTTTCAAACTTTCAATTATGGGGGTAGAAACGATTTAATCAGTACGACCGATATAGACGGCGTAATAATGGCGGGCATAATAGAGCTTTCTGAGACAATTGAAGAAAAAATGTCGCAAATTAATTCTGATTCTGATCAGATTCTCAAAATGGACCAGTCATTGAACAAAAAAATTGAATTGCTTTATGAGAAGTACGTTAAATAAGATATTGGGATTGTTGGCCTTTCTATTGCTGATCAATTGCGGTCACAGTCAGCAAAGTATGTTATATCAAGCCGTATTAAGAGATGCTGGCGGTGTATTGATCAGTGCCCAAGATATAGATGTAAGAATATCCGTTGCTGCTGATCTTTCTGGATCTGTCCTATTGTATCAAGAAGATCACTCTACTACAACAAATGATTATGGTATGATCGAGCTAGAGATTGGGACCGGGGTTTCTACGGGAGCAGGTTCTGCGCCCTCATTAATAGCAGTGGACTGGTCGCAGCAGAATTTTATGAATGTTCAGTTTAAAGAAAGTTCAAGTGCAACTTTTATTGACTTGGGAACTAACGCATTGCAGACTGTTCCTTATGCTTTGCATGCTTTAGGTAGCTCGCAGACGTATTCAATGGGTGACCTTACAAATGTAGATACGACAGGCATTCAACCAGGATTTACGTTGGTATGGAACGGGTCGTATTGGATTGCATCCTCTATAGATTCAGTTCAGTTTGCTTATACCTCGGATCAATCCGTTCTTTCAGATACGGCAACTGTTGCATTGGATTGCATCAATTGTGTTTCTGATTCGGCCAATTTCGGTAGCTATTCTGATACTTCTGCTGTGAGTGGAAGTGCGGGATCTTCAGTTTATTCATCAACTTCGGGTTACGCGGATACCGTAGGCTATGCGGAGAATAGTTTGAATTCATGGGATCTGAATGGTAATGCTGCAGGACCTGCTGATTTTTTGGGAACAACAGATTCAAGTGATATTAGAATTCTTACTAATGGACAAGAAAGAATGGTCTTTAAAGCGAATGGAAAAATTGGAATAGGACTTTCGGATCCAGAACTTGATCTGGAGATAAATGGCCAAAACGGTTTTGCGTTTTCTTCAGGTTTTGGAAGTGGGTTGTCCAGAACCTTCACAGGTGATCGTATGGCCTGGTATCCTAAAAAGGGTCATTTTTATGTCGGTGGAGGCACCGGAACTTTATCTGATGCGAACATGGGGAATTATTCGCTTGGCTTGGGTTATAATGTTTACCCACGTGGTGATTATTCAATGGCCACGGGTTATAGTACAACTGCTTATGGGGATTACAGTTTTGCAGGCGGCTATATTTCCGATGTTAATGGAGATTATTCTTTCAGTTTTGGCTACAATAGTGGCGCAAATGGGGATGCTGCTGTTAGCATGGGAAGGCAGTGCGCGGCAAACGGCTTAAGTTCGATTGCGTTAGGTTATCATGTCAAGGCCACTGGAGACCATTCAGTGTCTCTTGGATATTACTCGGAAGCAACCGATACGAGTTCCTATGCTATGGGATATCGGGCCAGGAGTTATCATAAGGGATCATTTGTTTATGCAGATATAGGTAGTTGGTTTGAATCAACAGCTGAAAATCAGTTTCTTGTTCGGGTGAAGAATGGTGCTAAGTTTTATTCAGCGTCTGATTTAAGCACAGGGGTTGAATTGGTCGCCGGGGGAGGGGCGTGGTCTACCCTTTCAGATTCAACAAAAAAGGAAAACATTGTTGCAGTGAACAATACTGAAATACTTGCCCAATTAAAGAGTGTTCCTGTATATGAATGGAATTATAAATCACAGCATGATTCAATCGTTCATATAGGACCAACAGCGCAAGACTTTAGACATACATTTGGATACGGAGAATCCGACAAGATGATTTCAACTGTAGACATTGATGGGGTTAATATGGCTGCATTACAGGCTTTAATTCAGCGGCAGGAAGAGCTGCAAAGGGCGTATGAGGGAGAGATTGAAAGACTGAAAAAATTGAACGATAATTTATTAAAGGAAAAGGAAGAGGTTTGGATAAAAGTTGAAAAGCTTGAGAAATTGCTTCTTCAAGCTGAATAACTTAATAAGAATTCAGTTATCTTCGTGCGCAGTTAGAAATTTCCATTGAAAAGCACAAAATATACATTCGAAGTATCAGCTGATAGAGGTTTTTCAAACGCCGGATTTGGTGAAATATGGAAGTACCGAGATTTGATTCTTTTACTGGTCAAGAGAGACTTTAAGGGGTTTTATAAACAAACGGTTTTAGGTCCATTTTGGTTCTTTGTTCAGCCCTTGCTATCAAGTGTTGTTTATTGGGCTATTATGAATGCTATTGGTGTTTCAGGGCCATTCATGTTTTTCCTTGGAGGCATTACGCTATGGGGGTACTTTAGAGATGTTTTTACAAAAGTAGCCAAGTCATTTATTACCAATCAGGCCATTTTTGGTAAGGTGTATTTTCCGCGTATTGTTTATCCTATTTCGGTAGCGTTATCCAGCTTTTTGAGGTTGTTTGTTCAGTTTATTCTGTTCATAGTTGTATGGGCGATTCAATATTCCATGGGTTATGTTGAAAGCAATCAAACCGTTTTGCTTTTTCCTGTTTGTATTGTTATGATCGCTATTCTTGCTATTGGTCTTGGAATGTTGGTTTCTTCATTAACAGCCAAATACAAAGATTTTCAATTCTTGCTTGATTTTGGTATGCAATTGTTGATGTTTGGGTCATTTGTTGTAATTCCTGTGACTACCTTACTTGGTGGAAATGATCGCTACATCTCTATCGTTTTCATGAACCCTATTTTAGGGCAGATGGAGACTTTTCGTCATGGATTTATCGACTGTGGAATATTCGATCTCAACTATTTTATTTATTCCTGTATATTCTGCTTGGTCAGTTTCCCGATCGGTCTTTTCTTCTTTAACCGAACAGAAAAATCTTTCATCGATACGGTATGACAAATGCACTAGAGATAAAAGAATTAGGGAAGCAGTATCGACTTGGAGAAGTTGGAACTGGAACGTTGGGTCATGATATCAATCGCTGGTGGCACCGGATTAGGGGCAAGGAAAATCCCTATTCAAAAATTGGAGAGGAGAACGATCGAACAAAGTTTGGTGGTGATTATGTATGGGCATTAAAGGATATTACGTTTGATATTCCCGAGGGACAGGTTGTAGGGGTTATTGGAAGAAATGGAGCGGGAAAATCAACTTTATTAAAAATACTTTCAAGAGTAACTACCCCTTCATGCGGACTTTACAAAGGTCGTGGACGAATAGCAAGTCTTCTAGAGGTTGGAACGGGTTTTCATCCAGAACTCACCGGTCGCGAAAATGTTTTCCTAAATGGAGCTATTTTAGGAATGACGAAACAGGAAATAAGAAGTAAGTTCGATGAAATTGTCAACTTCTCTGGGGTTCAAAGATACATCGATACTCCTGTAAAAAGATATTCTTCAGGGATGTACGTGAGGTTGGCATTCGCTGTCGCAGCACATTTGGAACCGGAAATTTTAATTGTAGATGAAGTACTGGCTGTTGGGGACGCAGAATTTCAAAAAAAGTGCATTGGTAAAATGAAGGATGTGTCGGGCCAGGGGAGAACAGTCTTGTTTGTCAGTCACAATATGGCATCGGTAAAGAGGCTTTGTTCCCGAGGCATTGTGCTAGAACAAGGATTGATGGCATTTGATGGTGAAATCGATGATGCAGTTGATTACTATTTAAGTCAGGGAAGATCTTCAGGTGAATTTGGCACAATAGGCGCTGAAATTGCACGCAACCAATATCATAAAGGAAAGCTGAATATAAGGGAGATTCATTTGGCGAATGACACCAAAAGAACAAATATCTTTTTAAAAAATCAGTTGGTTTTTGTAGAGATCATTTTTGATGTGTTAAACGATATAGAGGATCTCATTTTTATTGTAACGTGTAATAACACGGTTGCTGGTCAGATTACTTATTCTGCTACAAATCAATCTGCTTCTGAAAAATTACTGAATGTTTCCAAAGGATCGTATTCATTAAATATGCAAATGCAATTGAATCTACTTCCCGGTGAATATGACCTTACAATAAACGGGTTGAACAAGGCAGGTTACCCTTATGACGGGGTGACAAACTTTGGAAAGTTTACGGTTGAACGATTTACAGCGGATGGCAATGAATATGGATGGACAAGGAACATTGGACTAGTAGATACCCCAACAAAATTTGAATTAACAGAGCTATGAAAATTGAAAACTCAAAAGTACTAGTAATTGGTGGAGCCGGATTTATAGGCGGTTTCGTGGTGAAGGAATTGTTAAAACATTCGGTCAGAGAGGTTGTGATATTTGACAATTTTGCAAGGGGAAAAATGTCGAACATAGAGGAATCTTTGGGAGATGAACGTTGCTCTATTTTTCCATTAGGTGGCGACATACGAGAAACCGATATACTTGATGAAGCCATGAAAGGTGTGGATTATGTATTTCATTTGGCCGCTATGTGGCTGCTGCATTGCAAAGATTTCCCAAGAACAGCTTTCGACGTCAACGTTGCTGGAACGTTCAATGTCTTGGAATCTTGTGTAAGGAATAAGGTGAAAAAATTGATTTATTCTTCTTCAGCGTCCGTCTATGGCGATGCAGTTCAAGTCCCTATGACAGAAGATCACCCTTTCAACAATAAGAACTTTTATGGTTCAACCAAAATTTCGGGTGAGGCTATGTGCACAGCTTATAATGATCGTTATGGTTTAGAGGTTATAGGTCTACGGTACATGAATGTATATGGGCCTGGACAGGATCAACATGCAGTATATAGCGGAGTAGTTCCGATTATGCTGAATAAAATCGATGCAAATGAGTCTCCCCAAATTAATGGGGATGGAAGCCAGGCTTACGATTTTATTTATGTCGAAGATGTGGCAAGGTGCAATATTTGCGCTGTAGAGTCGGATGTAAAGCATGGATTTTACAATGTTGGTACCGAAGTGCAAACCACGATCAAAGAGCTGTGCGACACGATATTAAGGCTGAAACAATCCGAACTGGAGGTAATTTATAAACCGTATTCTGAAGATGATGCCAGAGCATTGGTTCAAAATAGAATTGGTTCAGCTGTAAAAGCAAATGAAGAAATAGGTTTTCAATTCAAATTCTCTTTGGACGAGGGGTTGCAAAAGCTTATTGAATGGAGAGATGCCGGTGCACTTGTAGTTGATTGATAGATGTTTTTCCTACACAAATGAAAAGAGCAATTACCTATCTTTTATTGTTTACTCTATTTTTCTTAATAGGCTACCTCTTTCATAAATATGAGCACAAAGTATTTTCGAATGAAACAGTGATTGTTGATAGGGAACTACCAAATGTTTCGGACATTGAAATTGACACGATAAGCATCGAAATTCCTGATTCGGCCTACCAAGTTTTGTTGCGAAACAGAGAAGAAGCATTAAAAAATAGTCTTCTAACAAAGGAGTACCGTGATAAAGTTTTGGCTAATCTTATTTCGGATTCTGATACTTTTAGAATTGATCTTAGACTAAAAGGTGACAAACCCGATCATTGGAATCACAACTTTAAATGGTCGTTCAGAATTAAGATTAAAGATGGAAAGGCTCTGAATGGAATAAAAGTCTTTAACTTTCAAAGGCCCAGAACAAGGGGAGATGTGAACGAGTGGTTTTTTCATCAAACTCTGAAAGAATTCGGACTGATTAATCTTCGGTTTAAATTCGTAAAAGCATTTATAAATGGCAGAGATGCAGGTATTTATGCTATTGAAGAGTATTTTGATAAAAGATTGATCGAGAGTAATGGACTTAGGGAAGGAATCACATTCAGATTTGATTGTTCAAAATATTGGCCAAAGGAGCCAGGTGTAAACGATAATCGGATTGTTTCCGCTCCAATTGATCCATTCAAAATGGGCAAGCCAATAGACGACAATCCAAGATACGTGCAGTTCAAAGTTGCCAAAGATTTAATTGGTGGTTACATCGCTGGGCAATATAGGACTGATGAGGTATTTGATGTTCATAAAATGGCGAAGTATTTTGCTATTCTGGATTTAACGGGTTATCAGCACGCAGCTTTCTTAGATAACATGAAATTTTACTACAACCCCCTAACTTCTTTGATAGAGCCGGTTGGCTATGACAACCAAATAATAAATTACATTGGTGCACAACCACTTCTAGGAGATAGGAGTTTACTTGGAGAAAGAAGGAAATTTGGCAAGAAAACGGTTTCTTTTGACCACAGATCTT
Source organism: uncultured Flavobacteriales bacterium (assembly GCA_913030835.1). Lineage (GTDB taxonomy): Bacteria > Bacteroidota > Bacteroidia > Flavobacteriales_D > Parvicellaceae > UBA10066. The sequence continues at coordinate 8,157 of CAJWDP010000063.1, forward strand.
GGCATGATAACATATTCTCTGATACTGTATTCCAAAAAGCATATATATCTGCTCTTTCGGAAGTTTCACAAAGCGGCAAGCTTGATGCATTTTTTGAAAAGATTAACAATAAATTACTTGAGTGTATAGCTCTTATTCGTTTGAATGACGAGAAATATGATTTTAAAGGAGATCAGATTTTTAAGGCAAATGCTTCGTATATAAGGAGGTTTTTAGCTCCTAACGATGCGCTGGAGAGCTATACCGTGCATAAAGATACGTTAAATGGAAAAGTGCAATTTGAGTTTCAAAACACACATTATTTGCCTGTAGAAGTGGTAACGCTCAAGTACAAAGATTCTGCTATCGTAAGCAAACGTACAATTGTTCAAAGTTCAGGTGCAGACAATGGCTCTGTTAACTTGGTTTATAGCGTATCTCCTGAATTATTGAAGAAAAGAAAGTTCATTGATAAAGTAAGTTTTGAGTACAGAATTTTGGGTACTGAACAAATGTTTAGCTGTGAACCACATCATTGGAGATATTTTGATGACCAAAACTCAGGAGCGATTATGCAGGCTAAAAATGCCAATTACAAGGACTTTGGTTTCGTGGAAGAAAATGAGAACAATCTTCTTGTCAAGAAAGGATCATATACCATTGAATCCGATCTCATAGTCGGATCTGAAAAAATCCTTTCGATAGAGGCAGGCACGAACCTGAAATTGATCAATGGAGCTTCTATAATCTCCTATGGGGGCATTAGTTTAGAGGGAAATAGTGAAAATCCGATATCTATATCGTCTGATGGTGGTGAAGGAATTTTAGTGATTGACAGTCCGAAACGTTCAAAAATTGTGCACACTAAGTTCTTGGGATTGAGTAATTTCCAGATTAATGATTGGGTTTTGCCATCTGCAGTTACTTTTTACAATTCAGATGTAGATATTGATTATACTTCATTTGAAGGAAATGTAAGGGGAGACGACTACCTAAACGTTTTCAGATCGGAGGTCAATTTGACAAACTCTACTTTTTACAAGACAAATGCAGATGCATTTGATGGTGATTTCATAAGCGGTAAAATCTCGAATGTTCGGTTTGATTCTATAGGTAATGATGCGCTCGACTTTTCTGGGAGCAAGTTGAAGTTATACAATGTATTCATAAACGATGTTGCTGACAAAGGATTAAGTGCAGGCGAAAGAACGACAATATTCTGTCAAAATGTTGAATTCCAAGGGTGTGAACTGGCGGTTAATAGTAAGGATGATTCGAGAGTTGATATCCGACAGTCAGGTATAATGAATTGTACTGTAGGTTATGTGGCCTTCATGAAAAAAACGGAATACGGTCCTGCTTCGATCAGTGCTTCAAAAGTAACTTTAGAAGAGTGTAATAAAGATTGGTTGATTGAGGAGAAATCAACCCTCTTTATTGATGGAAAGGCTCAAGAACATACCAATGATAACGTAAGCATGTTGTTGTATGGAAACGAGTATGGGAAAAGTAGCAAATGACAGGAATGTTGTTTGAACAAATGACGATTTTTAATGCTTTGAGCATCAAAAGTTTATGCTTTTTGGAATCTAATGCTGTTATTTATAATAGATAAATTTGCGTATGGTTAAGAGAACTATTTACATTTCACAACCGGTAACGGGAGAGGAAGAGTGGCAGGCGATTAAAGACCCGATAATGTCCGGTTGGCTAACAGCCGGCCCAAGAGTTAGAGAGTTTGAAGAGCAATTTGCTGAAAGGCATAAAGTAAAGCATGCTATTGCGGTGACCAGTGCCACTACAGCGCTCCACCTTGCCCTTGTGGCACTTGAGATAAAGCCTGGCGATGAGGTGATTGTTCCCGCATTTACTTGGGTTGCAACAGCGAATGTTGTGGAGTATTGTGGCGCTAAAGTAGTTTTTGCTGACATTGATCCAAAAACATTTAATCTTGACCCCAAATCAGTTGAAAGTTTGATCACCGGTAATACCAGAGCAATAATAGCAGTACACTTATTTGGTTATTGTGCAGATATGCAAGCACTTAAAAACGTAGCAGGAGATATCCCGATAGTGGAGGATGCAGCATGTGCTGCCGGGGCTGCGCTGAATGGAGTTCCAGCCGGAGGGTTAGGGGATATCGGTTGTTTTTCTTTTCACCCAAGAAAATCGGTTACAACCGGTGAAGGGGGAATGATCACAACGAACAATGAAAATTACGCAGAGGTAATGGGTATGCTACGAAATCATGGCGCGTCTTTATCTGAAGAACAGAGGCATCATGGTCCTAGACCTTATTTTTTACCGGAATTCAATCTGCTGGGTTATAATTACCGAATGACCGACCTGCAAGGTGCAGTGGGTTGTGTTCAACTCAGTAAACTAGACACCTTTATTCAGGAAAGGGCTAGTTGGGCGAAATTTTATCAGGAGGAATTAAAAGATATAGACTGGATCCAATTGCCTGTAGAGGAGGAAGGGTATAAGCACGGGTGGCAATCTTTTGCTACCTTAATTGATGAAACCAGATCACCTATGACGAGAAATCAGCTGATGGAATACCTTCAGGATAATGGCGTTTCTACTCGTCCGGGTACGCATGCTGTGCACATGTTGGGGTATTATGCCGAAAAGTACGGTTTACAACCATCTGATTTTCCTGGTGCAGAATTGGCCAACAATTGTTCAATGGCAATACCGTTGCACAATAGAATGGTAAAAGAAGATTATGAGTATGTTGTTCATCTGCTAAAGTCAATTCGAAATGGGATTTAAACCGTAAAAATGATTAAATACAAGAACATTCTGATACCTTTCTGCCTTGTAATTTTGATCATTTTTTATGAACAATATAATGGTGTATTATTTGAGCATTTTTACTACTTAAAAAACAGCTTTTGGGATCGTGTACTTGTTAAGCTTTTTAATGCTACAGAGAGAGACATGGTATATGGAGATTCGGCACCATTCTTCAATACAAGCTATATAATTCATTTTTTTAAGTCGCCAATTGTAATAGCCTATTTTTTAATTGTTACATTCTTGACTTTACTTAACAGAAAGAGGTTAGGTTGGGACAATTTTGGCCTTTCAAAGTGGACAAGATATTTCTTTATTGTAATTCTAGCTGTGTTTGGCTGGGTGTATGCTTTGTACGATTACAATTACTTTTTTGATCAATTCCATTTGCTAGAGCGAGTTTCATTGCTGCT
>CAJWDP010000064.1 GCA_913030835.1 uncultured Flavobacteriales bacterium
TCTTGGGAGTCAGATAGTTTATATTTTTTTCTGTTTCTTTAATTAATGGGAAGCTTGATTGGTATTCAATTATACTCATAAGTTCAATTTGTGGACTTGATTTATAGTTAGAATCATTTTTTCCAATAGTATTTAGAGTGTCTGGTTAGTTGGCCTTTGTAACTGTACTGGTACATAATTGAGGAGTCTATTTTTGTTCCAGAGTGATCTTTAGAGTGGTAAAACTTTTCGATTTGGTGAACCCATATTTTTGAAGAGACTGAATCTATGCTTTTAAAATACTCTCTCATTTCATTATATACGACACTTCCATCTTTAAATGTGTATATAAACTCGTCATATTCACCTATTGAATACTCAGAGTATTTTTCTCTATTAATTTTGAATTTCAGGGTGCCAGAATATTCTGAAGAATCCTTAGAACGAATCAATTTAAATGAAGCGCCTTCAAGACAAGGTATTGGCTCCCTGTAATGGAGATGAACACTGCCTTTTGAACTTTTACCCGTGTAGAGGAACCCTTTGATAAATAGTTCTTTGGGTAGTTCTCTTTGATGGATTACCATTGTGTCCGTTTGTGAGTTGCCATAAAAGGACATGAAGCAAAACAGTAATGTTAAAATTCTCATATTCATTTTAATGACGTACAACTACGTTATAAATGTATAATTATTCCCTTTATCCCCCCGATTCCGGATGTTATTGCTACTTTTTTGGCAGAATTAATCCAGCATAATTTTCAAGCCGATCCCCGAATTACTCAACTCAATTTTTTGGAGTAGTGGTGAGAGCTGTTTCCTCGAATGATTGCGGTGAACCCCATAGGCGATCCAATCAAACAATAGCAGGAATCCGCCTTGGATCATCAAGCTGTTCCCGTAGCCTGTAAATTGATCCTTTTCGGTCGGATTTGATGTAGCCATGTGTCGAAGAAGTAATCCCGCCGAAACATACCCGATGTCCAATCCTGCATTGACGAGGAAAACGGTTTCCGTCTTTCGTTGTTCATCTGTAGTAGTATAAAAATCAAGATCGGTACGCTTTCTTTTTGCTTTTAGGTACCCAGGAATGGCCAACCCAAGATTTATGGTATTCCAAAGGGTATTCATTTGGTGGAAATACTTCATTTCATCATTTGGTGCTGTGGCCCAACCAACGCCGCCGCCCACGATATTGACAGTTGCCCAGCTCCCCAGGGCTAGCATAAGGTCTTGGTCTATTTTGTATCGCTGAGCGTTAAAATCAGTGAGCTGCCCGTACGAAATTGCGGACATGAGTAAAGTGGTGAATAGCAGAGCTCTCATTGGCATTCAGTTAATTAAGTGTAAGTGTGCAATCGATCCAGGAGTTCTCCAGAGTAGCATTAATGTGTTTGTAGAACTCAATAGCAGGGGAGTTCCAATCGAGTACTTGCCACCTGATCTTTTTTGCTTTTGCGGACCGGGCTTCCTGAACCAAAGCATCAATAAGCAGTTGTCCAATTCCCTTTCTTCTGTGAGAATCTGCAACCACGAAGTCTTCAAGATAGATCGATCTACCTTTCCATGTAGAAAAAACAGGGTAGTAAAGAAGCATGCCTACAATTTCATTGTCCGTTTCGGCAACAAGTGTGTCGAATAGTTTGTTCGGTCCAAATCCATCTTCCAAAAGCGTTTCTTCTGAGATCAGCACTTCATCCGGTGCTTTTTCATACAATGCCAGCTCTTTGATCAGCTCAAGAACTCGGGGCATATCCGATTTGGTTCCCTTTCTTATGATTGTGTTTTTCATGGTAAAAATGTAGCCAATCATGTTCAATTTTAAAAACGAAGTACCGCTTAATTCAAGTTGAGGTGTTCAAGAATTCTTAGGAGTGATTAGCAGAGGAGCCATTTCCTTTTCTATTTTGCAGATACGGTATATGAAAGGATTAACATTCATCACAACTTTATTGCTTTTGGCTTTCGGATTGAACGCGCAGGATCTGAGCTTCAGGCAATATTCCACGAAAGATGGCATACCAAGTGCTCAGGTGTACCATATGTTTCAGGATGAATTGGGTTATGTCTGGTTTGCAACGGATCGTGGAATCGCGAAATACGACGGTGATAAATTTATTCAATACGATCAGTTTAATGGTCTGCCTTCAAGTACTGTTTTTAGGTTTTATCCTCAGAAAAATGGCAATGTATGGTGTTCCACATTCGAAAACGAATGGTTCTTTTTCAACCCGAAAAAAAGCGATTTCACACATTACCAGTACAACGAGCTAGTGGCAAATTATTCTGTTGGCGGATTGAATGAGGATATGGTAATTGATGAAGAAGGAACGATGCACATTGGTTATCAGAATTTACCCGGGGTGCTATCTGTGTCGTCGGATGGAAAGGTGCTGAGAAAAACAAACGTGGTTAGCGATGAGGATCGCGCCAGTGTTGTATTGGTTTCTGAGATGCAGAATGCGGAGCAGCTGCACTATTTTCTTTATGGTGACTCATTGCCTCTCGGCTATAGCCGGGTGCTGAAAAATAGCAGTGTAAGCTATACTTTGCTTGATCCGGAGGAGGGTTTATATAGTAAAGTGTTGAATGTCAAGAATCATACGGTATACAGTATGCACGCTCAGCTGATTATTCAAAATGCAGAAAAGGGGGATAAAGTAATGCAAATGGAGAGTCAGATCATTGGAATGGGTGAGCTTGATGAGGATCTATTCTGGATCGGTCTTCGAAAAGGGGGGGTGCGTGTTTTTGATTTGAACGGGGATCAGAAGTATCATTTTTTATCGGGGGAGTCCGTGACCCATGCCTTTCACGATGAGCACGGCGGGTTTTGGGTCTCTACATTGTCCAATGGTGTCTTTTACGCGAAAAATAAAACGACAAGACAACACAACTTGGTTGGCCACATCGCATACATTCACAATGGAGAAGGAGATCAGGTGTTGGCCGGCACATTTGACGGTAGGATTTACGAATGCGATTCTGCTGGTAAAGAGCTGTTTTTAGACCTTGATCTTGGTGTGCCGACACTTGCTGTATTCAACAAGACAATTAATGGTTATGCGTATTTGTCAAATGGGAAATTGGTGCTCCCCGATCGTGCAGTAAGGTGTATAAGCTGGAGTGGGTCGATATCTGAAAATGAAGACAAACCTATTTTATTGGGTGGATACAAGTCCATCAGCTGGTGGGATGAGCGTGTCGAAAACATTAGAACTTTAAATGTTCAAAAGAGAACGCGATCCCTGGATTGGGCCCCAAATGGTGTATGGATTGGCACATTGGATGGATTGTATTTCTGCGATACGCTAGAAGGCGAGCTTAGTTCGGTAAAACAAGAAATGCTGCAAGGTAGAATTGAATCCATTCGATCAAAAGGGAAAAAAACGTTTTTCGGAACAATGGGAAACGGTCTGGTTGTTCAAATGAGCGATTCCATTTTTCGGATCTCGAAAACAGAAGGGCTTTCGAGCAACCTGGTGCATGAGCTGCATGTTGAAAATGACTCCACCATTTGGGTGGCGACAAATAACGGTCTCAATCGTGTGCTGCTGTCAATTAGAGGTGTTGAAGTGCGAATATTCAATGATAGAGATGGATTACAGGACAATTACATAAGCGATGTTTTTGTGAAAAATGATCGTGTATGGATAGGTACAAGGTCCGGTTTGTTCTTGATGAGAAAACCACCACTTTATGAGTCTGTGGATGCAATTGATTTGCGATTGAGTATTCAGTCGGTAATCTGCAATAGGGATACCTTGCTGAGTAGCAATTTTTCTGAGCTCAGCTATGACCAGAACGATCTGCTGATCAATTTCAATACAGTATATTTTGGAGGAAAGGAGGAAGTACTGTATCGATACAAGCTGGTGAATACAGATGATCAGTGGACGGAAACAGATCGGTCATCGATATCCTACAAATCTCTGGCTCCGGGTTCGTATAGACTGAGTATTCAGGCAAAAACGGCTCGAGGAAATTGGAACGAAAACAAGGTGGATCTGGATTTTACGATATTGCCGCCGTTCTACAAATCCACCTGGTTTATTGTGCTTTCTGTTGCAATGATTGTGCTTGTGATCTATGCTTTTTTTAAGATTCGTGTACTCACATACAATAGAGACATTGTAAGAGAGCTAATGCGCATGCTGCTTAATAGAATAACACCAAAATCGAAGCAATTTTTTATACGAGTCCAGGGAGCTACTGTTAAGGTCAATTCGTTGGATGTTGGGTTCGTAAAGTCGTCGGGAAACTATTTGGAAATACACACGACAAAGAATCGTTACGTTACTCGAATGAAGATCGGCGATTTCGAACAGCTTCCCCCAGATAAACTGGACTACATACGGGTGAATCGGTCATATATTGTACGTATTGATAAGATAACTGCTAAGTCGCCTAAGAGTCTTAAAGTGCTGGGCCAGGAAGTTCCGATAGGGCGAACGTATCAGAAAGCAATTTCAGAGCTGCATTTTTAAATCTTCATTGATAACTAGAATTCATCCATTCGTCACAGTGTGTAATTTTAACTGATTGCACTTATCACTTTTATTAATCCATACATCACATTTAAGCACAAAAGTGATTTGTTTTGAGCATCTCTGTCTCAACTTTGTCTAAATCATTGCCACGAAGGCATCCCAATTAACTAAAACTTATAAAAATGAAAAACGCTATTACTATTAAGAAACAGCTTCTCTTGATTGTTGCTCTACTAGGATGCTCAACATTTGCTTTGTCACAGAACGAATACAAAGCTTTACAGAGAACCGACATCATTAAATCCACACCTTATGAAGCACAAGGTTTTGTTTTATTTCACCATACTGCTGGCGTCGAACGATGGAACGTTACAGCAATCAAGGGTGCTTCGGGTCCCGTAATTCCTACTGAAGAATCTTATTATTCAAAAGTGGGGTACGATCATTTACGATTGCCAAAAGCAGTCTGGCAAAACGATGACTATACGTATAGAGTTCAGGGGTTGAATTCAGAGGGGAAAGTAATTTTAGAGGAAGATCATACGCCCCCGGCCGATCCGGATAATCCTGGCACTCATTTTTTAAATGATTGCAACAGACCAACTTGTAATGCAGAAACATATGCATATTCCATCTTGGTGTTTTCGCATCAGGATGAAAACCTGACCAATTACTATTTAAAGCTTGGAAATGCTTGGACAGGGTACAATGAAGCAGGAATTCAAATTCCATATTATCAAAGAATACTTGCACAGCATTTATCAACAATTATAGCCGAAAGAAGCCTTCAGGATAATGGGTTTGATTATTATCAGGACCCTGATGATGGTGGATATTATTTTGTAAAAAAGGACCGTGGACAATGGAAAAACGTATCAGCACTAACGGGAGAATTGACCAGTGGTGAAGAGTGTTTTCTGACGTATTATGGTGCGGAGCAGGCATTGAACGCCTACGGTACATTTGAAACTTCAAATGGAACGGAAGCACCTTTATTGGATTGTCAGGGAGAGGCAATTTCGTCCAATGAACCTTCTACAGGTGGCGAGGTGATTAGCCCGGATTTAAGTCCTTTTGGGGAATTCATTGACTGTATTTGGGATTTGGATTTTGGTAGCAGTTCATATACCTTAAATGATTTGTGGGATTGCTGGGGTAATACAGCTGATCCTGGAAACGGAGGTCCTTGCCCTGAGGGTTATTATTATTCTCCTGGAGGGGGTAATCCATGCGTTGAAATTGAGGATATCATGGTTCATCCTCTAGATCTTTACGGCGAAGAGCCTGCAGACCCCATTTCATTTGCACTTAAGGATAAGATAGTTCGAAAAAGACCGGGTCGTTCAGCAATAAACAATTATGTTTTTCCGGCAGGATTATACAACATCGCAATCAAATTAACCAATGGTGTGTACATACCCATACTCAAATCGTATGACAAAGAATTCATGCTGCTATCTGTACCTGAGGAGAGAACATTGAAACAGCAAGATTTTTCGGTATATCCTAATCCGATAAACAGTGGTATCGCTTTCACCATTGAAGCAGATCTAGATAGCGATAATCCTTATGATTATACAATTATAGATTCAAAGACAGGCAGTGTGATAACTTCGGGTAGTGTAAATTATGGTGAACCCGTTCAATGCACTATCGATAACAATTCGAATAAGCCGAAGCAAGCGATCATCTATTTTTCAAGTAACGATCCGGACATTACAGGCGACGCATCGAAACATCTAATAATAAGACCTTGATATAGATCATACCTTTAGGTAATCGAGTTAATTGGGAGGGGACAGGCAGTCATTGTGCAAACATGTTGCTTGTCCTTCTTCCCAATTTAATTGTTTTTACGACCTTTACCGTCCAAACCGATTGAAATGAATTTCACTACACTGGGCGAGTTCATTCTGGATGAACAAAAACATTTTCCGGGATCATCCGGAGATCTGAGCAGTATCCTTAGCTCGATCCGGCTTGCAGGCAAAATAGTAAGCCAGCAGATCAACAAAGCAGGGCTGGCAAAACACATTATCGGTGCTGCAGGTTCAGAGAACATACAAGGAGAACAACAACAAAAGCTAGACGTTTATGCCGACGATCGCTTCATCAAATCCCTACGGGCGAGAGGGCTGGTATGCGGCATCGCGTCAGAGGAAAACGATGATTTTGTTGCTGTCGACGAAAACAAAGATGCCAAATACATCATCATGATCGATCCTCTGGATGGATCCTCTAACATTGATGTTAACGTTTCTGTCGGAACCATTTTTTCTGTATATCGGCGAATCTCGCCGGTTGGAACAACGGTCACCACAGAAGATTTTCTTCAGCCGGGCAGAGAGCAGGTTGCAGCCGGATACATCATTTATGGATCCTCAACCATGTTGGTGTATACCACAGGAAATGGAGTGAACGGATTCACATACGATCCCGGGATCGGGGTATTCTTTCTTTCGCATCCGGATATGGTTTCTCCAGATTCCGGGAGTATTTATTCTATGAATGATTCGAATATTGATTATTGCCAGAGAGGAATCAAAAGGTACATAGAGTACTGCAGAAGTGAGGAAAATGACAAGGGAAAGCCTTATTCGGCGAGATATATTGGTTCATTGGTTGCTGACTTTCACAGAAACTTGTTGCGCGGTGGAATTTACATCTATCCTGCAACGCAAAGTGCGCCCAATGGCAAATTGCGTTTGTTGTACGAGTGCAATCCAATTGCTTTTCTTGCTGAACAGGCGGGAGGTAAGGCAACTACAGGTGTGCAACGGATCATGGATATAGAACCGAACGAATTACACCAGCGGGTTCCGATCATCGTTGGATCCAAAGACATGGTTGAAAAAGCAGAATCCTACCTGACCGAGTAGATGGCATGACCCTTGAAGAGTTCAAATCCGTTTACGCGTCTTCTTCAAAAGCAGGGGAGCTTTGTGATCTGCTGAATGAGGCGGAAGTTAAAATTCAGCTGTCCGGAATAGCGGGTTCTGCCGCTTCCATCGTCGCATCATCGGTTTTTACCAACAAACCGGGCAACTACCTGTTCATCCTGCCCGACAAAGAGGAAGCCGCCTATTTTTATAACAACCTGGAGAATTTCCACAAAGGCGAAAAAGGTACCACCATATTGTTTTTTCCGGGATCGTACAGAAGACCGTATCAGATCGAAGAAGTAGACAACGCCAACATTATGCTCCGGGCAGAAGTGCTCAGTGTAATTCAAAAACGTAGAAAGAATACGCTGGTAGTTACCTATCCCGAAGCGATAGTCGAAAAAGTAGTATCAAAAAGACACCTGGAAAAAAACACGTTAGACATTGAAACGGGAGGAAAGTATTCCATTGATTTCATCAACGAGCTGCTCATAGAATACGAATTCGAGCATGTTGATTTTGTCTATGAACCGGGGCAGTTTTCCATTCGAGGAGGCATCGTTGACGTTTATTCCTATTCCAATGAATATCCGTTCCGCATCGAGTTTTTCGACGATGAGGTGGAAAGCATCCGATCGTTCGATATGATGACCCAGCTATCGATCAAAACCATGAAGAAGATTTCCATCGTGCCGAATGTTCAGAAAAAGCTGTTGCACGAAAGCAGAGAATCGTTCCTAAATTATATACCCGCGAACACCACAGTTTGGGTGAAAGACATGGACACTGCCCGAGGAAAGATCGTAAAAGGGTTTGAAAAAGCGGAGTATGCCTACAAAACCATGGAATCTCTGCTCAATCAATTGGAACCGGGAGAATTGTATACCTCTGAAAGCGAATTTGTTGCGGACATTTCGAATTACTCGGTAATCGAATATGCCGGGGTCCCTTATTTCAAGGATGCCCAAAAGCTGGCATTTAACTTTGCTCCGCAACCACCTTTCAGCAAGAATTTTGATCTGCTTGCTGCTGACCTAAAAAAGAACAAGGCCGATGGGTATACCAATCTGATTTTCGCGGAAAACCCGAAGCAGATTGAGCGCATTTACAACATTTTTGAAGACAAGGAAGAAGACGTTTCTTTCTATCCGATCAGTACCGGATTGAAGGAAGGATTCATTGATCGTGATCTGAAGCTGGCATGCTATACGGATCATCAGATTTTTGAACGATACCATAAGTTCAAGCTAAAAGAAGGGTATTCTAAATCCCAGCAGGCGTTCACGTTGAAGGAGGTCAACAATCTGCAAAAAGGCGATTATGTGGTTCATATCGACCACGGGGTAGGTCAATTTTCAGGATTGGAGAAGATCGATGCGAATGGCAACGAGCAGGAAGCCATACGACTGACCTATTCGGGGGGAGATATTCTGTATGTGAGCATTCACTCGCTACACCGAATCTCCAAATACACTGGGAAGGAAGGGACGCAGCCAAAAGTGCACAAGCTGGGATCGCCGGCCTGGACAAATACCAAGAACAAAACCAAATCCCGAATAAAGGAGGTGGCATATGATCTCATTAAGCTGTATGCCAAGAGAAAAGCGCAAAAAGGGTTTGCTTTCGCGCCGGATACGTACCTCCAGAATGAGCTGGAAGCATCCTTTATTTATGAAGATACGCCCGATCAGCTATCAGCAACGATCGATGTAAAAAGGGATATGGAATCTGATGCTCCTATGGATCGACTGATCTGTGGAGATGTGGGCTTTGGAAAAACTGAGATTGCCATGCGTGCAGCCTTCAAAGCGGTGGCAGACAGCAAACAAGTGGCGATCCTTGCGCCCACAACAGTGCTCACGTTTCAGCACTTTAAGAATTTTTCGGACCGCCTGAAAGACTTCCCGTGTTCGGTCGAATACGTGAACCGATTTAAGTCGTCGGGGAAGAACAAAGAAACCCTGAGAAAGCTAAAAGAAGGTGAGATCGACATCATTATTGGAACCCATAAGCTGGTTGGAAAGGATGTGGAGTTCAAGGACCTTGGATTATTGATCATTGATGAAGAGCAGAAATTTGGCGTATCTGTAAAAGACAAATTAAAAACGTTCAAAGCCAATGTCGATACACTGACCTTAACGGCTACACCCATACCGCGAACCCTGCAATTCTCATTGATGGGGGCTAGGGACATGTCTGTGATCAACACAGCACCTCCGAATCGTTATCCCGTACAGACCGAATTAAGAACGTTTTCTGAAGAGCTGATTCGTGACGCGATCACCTATGAAGTGCAGCGTGGCGGACAAGTGTTTTTTGTGCACAATCGGGTTCAGAACATACAGGAAGTAGCGGGAATGGTTTCCAGACTGTGTCCTGATGTACGAGTGGCGATTGGCCACGGTCAGATGGAAGGGCAACGATTGGAAGCGGTCATGCTTGATTTTATGGCGGGCATGTACGACGTGTTGGTGGCGACCACCATTATTGAGTCCGGAATTGATGTGCCCAATGCAAACACCATGATCATCAACAATGCCAATCACTTCGGATTATCTGACCTGCATCAGCTTCGAGGAAGGGTAGGGCGTTCAAATAAAAAAGCATTTTGCTACTTGTTTACTCCGCCTCCTCAGCACCTGACCAATGAGGCACGAAAACGATTAAATGCCATCGAACAATTTTCAGAGCTGGGATCAGGATTCAACATTTCGATGAGGGATCTCGATATCCGTGGAGCTGGAAATCTGCTGGGAGGAGAGCAAAGTGGATTCATTTCGGATATAGGGTTTGACATGTACCAGAAGATTCTGGATGAGGCCATACAGGAGCTGAAGGAGACAGAATTTAAAGAGCTGTTTAAAAAGGAAGTTGCAGAAGGAAAGTTCGTGAAAGACTGTCAGGTGGAAACGGATATGGAGCTCGTAATTCCCGACGATTATGTCAACAACATTACAGAACGGTTGAGCCTTTACAGGCAATTGGATGAGGTGAAAGATGAACAGGGAATTCAAGCATTTCAAACCGAGCTGAAAGATCGATTCGGAGAAATTCCGGATGAAACGTTGGCATTGATCGATACTGTTCGGCTTAGGTGGTTGGCCAGAGACATCGGTTTTGAAAAGGTAATTCTGAAAAGAAATGTGCTCATTGGAACGTTTGTATCGGATTCGGATAGTCCTTATTATCAGTCGGCTAAGTTTACCCGAGTATTGAATTTCATCCAGCACAATACACAGGCTGCAACCATGGCAGAGAAAAACGGCAAGCTGAGGTTACGATTTGAGCAGGTAAAGTCCGTTGCTGAAGCCATCGAACATTTCAATCTAATTTTACTAAAAAATGAGCCTTGAACCAATCAAAGAACCTTATTATAAGTACTACATGAGTCTGGTTAAAGCGGAAGATCTTT
>CAJWDP010000065.1 GCA_913030835.1 uncultured Flavobacteriales bacterium
AATAGTAATAGTATTAGCTTTTTCATATCGTATCTTGGTTTATTAGCTTTTGAGTGTTTTTAGTGCAGAACTCACTAAAGCACTTTTATGTTTGATTATATGCTTAGCTGATACAGACTCGATTTCAAACTCTTTACCATCAATTGAGATAGCTTTTCTGTTGTCTTTTAAAATCATATGGCATATCGATTTCCTTGGACTATTATCAACAATAATATTAAAAAACCCTTTGTAATCCTTAAAGCCTATTCTGTCTAACTCGCTATTCTTTATTTTAGAGCTCATAGCTATAATTGTTTTTATAATGTCAAATGATTTTAATTCAATAGCAGTTGGTGATTTATCAGAAATATCTACAGTTGCATCAGACGATGTACTACTTGCAGTAGACACATCAGGTGGTGGTCTTAAAAAAATTACAAGGTCAACACTTGTATCAGGCCTTGCTACATCATCTGGTTTATCTAACATAGTGGAGGACACTTCACCAGAGCTTGGTGGCGATTTAGATGTTCTTACACATGGAATAGTAACAGGTGCTAGTAACAGAAACATAGCACTTACACCACATGGTACAGGTGTAGTAAGAATTGATGGTACAAATGGTGTAGACATTAATATAGCCGCTCATCAAGGGGTGTGGGTTCATGCAACTACATCTGGAGCAACTGTAACCATTACTGAAGAGGCAAAGGTTGATGAATCCCAGTCATTGGTGAAATCCAACGGAGAGCTTCCATTCTTTAAAATTGGAATCACAAATAATTCTAATTCGTACAAAGACGAGGTTATTTTAGCTCAAGATCAAGCAGCAAGCTTGGGATTAGACAACACTGACGGTTACAAGTTATTCTCATCAGTTGCAACTGCTCCAAGTTTATGGTTACTAGCAGATACAACACCGGTTACTTTAAACAGGGTTCCGGTTAACAGAGATTTCAGTATTGATCTGCATTACAGCTCCGCGGTTGTTGGAGTGCATAAGTTATTATTTACCAATCCGGATGTTATGAACTTTGATGGTTGTCTTGTGTTGGAAGATATGGAATTGAATACGTATACTCCGATTACTGATTCACTTGAATATTCATTTAACTCGAATCCAATAACGGCATCTGGAGTAAGATTTAAGCTGCACTACTATCCTACATCTGATGTTGCGGCCACACCGATTGGTTGCCACGGGTCAATTGACGGAACGATTGCGGTAGATTTTGGCGGAATTCCTCCATACTCAGTTACGCTTACGTCTGCTTCAACGAGTACAACGACTATATTCAATGATAGTGTGGGAGTATTTGAAAATCTAGTTGCGGGTATGTACGATCTGGAAATTGGCGGAGGAAAAGGATGCGCCAATGAGGAATTCCAAGTTGAAATTGTTGAGCCAACTGAAATCATGATCTCTAAGGATGTTACCAATGTGACGTCAGCAGCTTCATGTGACGGAGCGCTTCGATTGGATGCTTCAGGTGGTGTAGCTCCTTACAGATTCTATGTTAACGGGATAGAAGGTGCTATTTTCGACTCCCTGTGTATCGGTAATCATGACGTAGTAGTTGTGGATGCGAACGGATGCTCTAACATGACTTCCGTAGAGATTCAAGGTTCTGCTACAGCAGTGAACGAATTGGCGAATGATGAATTTTCGGTGTATCCGAATCCGTCTAATGGTAATTTTACAGTGTTTAGTAAGGGGCAAACACACCTTAGGGTTTACTCTGTAAGAGGTCAGATCGTAAAAGACCTTAAGTTCAGTAATTCGAAGGCAGTTGACATGACTGGATTCGAGAGTGGTGTGTACATTCTCAGGGATATGGAGTCAGGTGAGATGACTGAGATTGTATTGATGTAAGCGTTTAAAAGTAAATCATAATGGACAGGCTGAATTGCACTGCTTATCGAACAGCAGAGCGATTCAGCCTTTGTGTTTTACGGGAAACTGTCGGCTTTCTTTTCATGTAATTTAACAACCAATTTGACCATTTCTGGTACGACAACACATTCTAATCACTATTTTTGTAGGTACGGTAAAATGACTGTGAATGAATATTGAACCGATAAAAGATTGGTTGCCTGTAGCAAAAAAAAAGCCTATCGTCGTTTCAGGACCGTGCAGCGCTGAAAGTCGTGAGCAGGTTATTGAAACTTGTCTGGCTATTGCAGCTACTGAAAAGGTGAGCGTATTGCGCGCAGGAATATGGAAACCCCGAACTCGTCCGAATTCATTCGAGGGTGTCGGAGAGGTTGGTCTTAAATGGCTGAAGGAAGCATCGGAAATGACTGGCCTACCTTCTGTGGTGGAGGTGGCCAATCGGCAGCACATAGAATTAGCGCTTGATCAGGGAATAGACATGTTTTGGATCGGGGCTAGAACCACGGTTAACCCTTTTTCTGTTCAGGAGATAGCCGACGCTTTGCATGGTGTTGATATCCCCGTATTTGTTAAAAACCCGATTAATCCTGATTTGCAGTTATGGATTGGCGCTCTCGAGCGGCTGAATAATGCCGGGATCACTAAAATTGCTGCAATTCACAGAGGCTTTTCCGGATTTGATCAAACTGTATATAGAAACGCACCAAAGTGGAATTTCCCGATTGAACTAAAACGACAATTCCCAACCCTTCCGGTTATTTGTGATCCCAGTCATATTGGAGGGAATCGAGAGCTCCTTTCTATTATATCGCAAAAGGCACTGGATCTTGATATGGATGGGTTGATGATCGAATGCCACATTTCACCTGATGAAGCACTTAGCGATTCAAAACAACAAATCACTCCGTTTCGATTGAATGAAATTTTGTCCGATTTAATAGTCAGAGACAAAACCATTAAAAATGTTAAACTCAAGACAAAGTTGGAAAAACTTAGGCTGGAGATTGATGCAATTGATCAGGAAATACTGGAGATGCTCACGGCCAGATTTCGTGTGATCAATGAAATAGGAGAGGAGAAACGAATCAATGCAATTACCATATTGCAGGTAGAACGTTGGAACCAGATTCTTTCAACAAGGAATGACTTGGCTGAAAAGTTAGGGCTTGGAAAGGAGTTTGTCTCAACTCTCCTAGAGACTATTCATAAGGAATCAATTGCTATTCAAACCGGAATTATGAATGAAAAGAAAGTTGAAACTACTTCTTAACAACAATTTTTGCGGTTTTCGTAATGACTCCTTTCTCTCGCAAATTGAATAAATAAATACCTGCTTGTTGGTTGCGGAAGGAAAACTCAATTTGGCTTCCGACAAAAAATCCTTCAAAAATGATATTGCCAATAATGTCGGTGACAAAATAATGATATTCACCCATTTCTGAAATGCGCAATTTGACCAGGTCCTTAGTTGGATTTGGGTACACTTCAAAAGTCAGATCACTGTGAATTTGGCCCTCCTTGTAATTCAATTTTTCTTCGGTTGGGTTGATATATTCTTCTTTACAAGCTTTAATCTGTTGCTCAATCTTATTTTCTTTTTTTATTATGGCCTTTTCCGTTCGAATTTCTTTCTTAACCTCAATTATCGGTGCATCAATAATTCTTGCACCTCCCATGATTTCAAATTGAGTTCGATCTGGGACTACGGCAGTTGATGTAAGTGAAATATTCAATGTTGTTGATGCCTTTTTTAATGTGAGATGATCGAGTGATTTTGTTGTAAAGTTTGATGCATGAACCCTAATGGAAACAATGTCTCGTGTCACGGTTCCTGGAGGAAGATCGATGGAGTAGTGACCTTTTTCATCGCTCATTGCGGACTTGATTAGTCTATCACCACTAAATACAGAAATTTTGGCGTTGGAAATGATATTGTTTGATTCATCCGTTATGCATCCCCTGATACTTTTGGATATTGCATTTGCGACCGATATTTCCATAGGTTCTACGATAACATCGCCCATCAATTCTATATCTTGTGCGTAGGTTACCTCATTTGCAGCGACGATAGCCATGATGGATGCGGCAATTTTAGTCAATTTTGAAGTTAACGATGCTTTATTTTGCACCTGATTCATTTTAAACCTACCACATGTTTTTCCATTGGCAGCCTCGATCTGATCGATGATTTCTTCTTTTGTGCTATTTCTGAAATCTACCACTACTTTGTCGCATGATGCGCAATGCCTTCCTTGTTCCCTAGGAGTCATACTGTTCCAGTTTTCATGACATGGTTCGGGTATTGCAATTACTTTTTTTACCGATTTTGAAGTTTCGTCTTTTGAGCTGTAGATTGATTTCATTTCCTTTGTTTTATGTTGTAATTGCCACTCTGTACAAGCATAAATAAAAAAAGTTCAATCAGATTGAAATGAATACAATTCTCTTGTTTCTGACCGTTTCGAAATGATTTGGTAGCTCAGGAACCCTATGGTGCTTTGTCGTATTCGCTCGAAAACAATGGCTACTTAAATGATTTATATCTTAAGACATAAGTCTGGCAATTGTTTTTCCATTTGGGTTTTGTTCTAAAATTGCCTTAACGAGAACCGTTATGGGGATGGACATTATCAACCCTGGAACGCCCCAGATATATCCCCAAAGCATCAGCATGATCAATACCGTAACCGTATTGATAGAGAATGTTTTCCCCATCATAATCGGTTCAAGTATTCCTCCAAAAAGAACTTGGACTCCAGTAATGATCAAACAGAATAAAGCTAATGAGCCGGTTGAGTCAATCTCAGCTAAAGAAAAGATACTTAATACAACAGTGGAAATAATTGAGCCTATCATTTGAACAAAGTTGATTGCAAAAGCAAACAGACCCCAAAAAATGGGGAAACTCACATCAAATCCCCAACACGCCAATCCGAATCCAAAGCCGGTAAAGGCGCTCAAAATAAATTTAACCCGAATGAATTTCACGATACTTTTTTCAATTTTAAGCATCGTTTTAATAGACGCAATGCTTTTCTTGGTTACGGTAGATTTCATGAGTTTCTGAAGATCAATTGATCCCGCAAGCAACAAAATCAAAAAGAAAAACATCATCAGGAATTGGGTAATAAACTTTTGCAGGAATTGAAGTGTATCACCAAAATAGCTGATAAGATTCGCGTCGTTGAATATTTCATGAATACTTTTATTGCCCAATTCGGTGTCAATGCCAAAAAATTCTTCTATTGGTGTTACAACGTCTACGAGTTTTGCTTCCATTTTTGCAAACAACAGTTCTGTATCTGTATTCATCATTTCCTTACTGGAAAGTTGCGCAAGTTCACCTACAATTTTAAAGAACCCGAATATGATAATAACCACGGCAGTTAATGCAATTATTTTTGGAACACGTTTCTTGGAAAACCATCGCATTAAAGGAGAAAACAAAATTGCCAAGAACAATGCACTTACCAGCGGAATGAAGATGAACGATAACAGTTTCATCAGGTATAAAACAAAAGGAATAACCAGGATGATCAGTACGTTTTTAATTGTTTTGAGATGTAATTCGTTATCAATAGTCATCGTTCAGATTCTGTTAGCTGCTTGTTTCAATTAGTGGTGGAAAAGGTACGGAATGTTTAACAGTTTGAATAAATAAGACTGCTATTGATTGTATATATTGAATGATAAGTCCAAGAATTCTTTGAAATGGTATTGAATGCGTCATTTACATCTGCTGATGAACTATTCATTTTGTTGATCACTTTCGCGTGGATTCTTTTTTTTGTTTTCATTGAATGCAGACGGAAGGAGATGAATTCCTTTCTTTTCAGCAAGTTTGACCAGGAATGGAAGCAGCAAAGTTGATCCGGGTATGAATACAAATGGCACTCCAATTCCCACCGCTTTCAAAATATCGAACACTTGAGTTCTTAGCTCCTTTTCCTCTTCTTTGGAAATTTTTCCTCCTCGAACATATTTCAACATGATCTTGGATGCGACCTGTGTTTCTTTAGCTTCCTGTCCTATGTTCTCGAAAAACAATTGAATAGCGTCAACACTTTTTGTACGATTTGATCGAAGTTTACCGGCAAACTCCTCCCATCCCTTCTTTTCGAGATGATTCAGTTCCTCATGCAGCCAGTTTTCATTTTTCGCCATACTTAAATCTAACAAATCTATCTCTGAATAAATAAAGGATATGCGTCAAAAATCCAGTTACGGTTTGCAACGGTAAATAAATGCAGGCGGCATATTGATGGGGGTAAAATCAAGAGTCACCTTCGAAAATTTCTTCTTCAGTAATTTGTGTGCGTTTAGGGAATATTGAAATTGAACATAAACGCCATCAGGCGAAAGTGTCGACAAACAGCTATTTAAAATGTTGTATTTCGTTCGTATAGGAATTACGGCGTACGGCAAGGAGGAGACAATGGCATCCACCTGGTCAATGTTGTGCTCTTGCATTTTATTATGCAGCTGATCGGCAGATTCATTGTAAATTGTAACCCTAGGATCATTGATCTCATTGCAAAGTTTATCGTAGAATACGGTATTTATTTCGAAAACAAAAAGTTTAGATTCCGACCGCATTCTTTTTAGGATTTCTTTCGTGAAAATTCCATTTCCTGCTCCAAGTTCAATTATTACTGAGGACCTGTGAAAGTTGATTGGTGACATCATTCGATTTCGCAAAAATTTGGAGCTGGGAGCGATGGCACCCACCTCTTTCTTGTTTTCCAAGTATTGCTTCAGGAATAAATTCGATTTTGACATCCGCACAAATATAAGTTTCAATTTGGTAATTCTGTGTTATACAAGAATCGATTTTGTACTTTTGGCCGCGGATTAAAATGTTCAATATGAAGCAAGTTTTTATTGCAGTAGTAATGTGCTTTGCGTTAAGCACTATAGCGCAAACCAAAAAAGAAGTATACAACCTTTTTTCTGAAGGAAACTATGAAGGTGCTTTGGAAGAGCTCCTGGAGTTGTATGAACTGGAGCAGGATAATGATGAATATGCGTACTTAATTGGTGTGTGCTATTTGAACACGAACATTGATAAATCCATGGCTGTGAATTATCTCGAGCAGGCAGCATCTTCGTCTAAACCAAATGAAAATGCGGTTTATTTATTGGGTAGAGCGTATCATTTTGCCTATCGTTTTGATGATGCGATTAAGTCATATCAGAAGTTTAAAGAAACGGCAAAAAGTACCAACCTCAACTTAATTACTGTTGATAAACAAATTGAATATTGTGAAAATGCAAAAGAGTTTTTCAAGTTTCCGGCAAACGTCTCTTTTGAGAATCTCGGTAAAAACGTGAATAGTGCCTATCCTGATTATTATCCATTTATTCCTTCGAATGAATCCTATTTGATCTTTAACTCTCAACGAGATGAGCAAAGCAGCCCGATGGGCAATGGTCAGTATATGGCGAATATATACCTCGCGCCTGTAAAAGAGGGGAAATTCGCACCAGCAAAGCTGATTAATTTTAACATCAATACGGTTGAGGAGAATGAAGAAGTAGTCGGACTCAATTCATCGGGAGATAAAGCGATTATCTATAAGGAGGATTTTCAAAAAGGATCCGCGCTCTATGAGTGTGCAGTGACCGAAAAACGGTTGGAATCAGAGATGATACTGCCAAAAACGATCAATTCAAAGTATACAGAAATTGCAGCATCGTTGAGTTCCGACGGCACGAAGATGTATTTTGCCAGTGATCGACCCGGAGGATATGGCGGGGTTGATATTTATATGTGTCAGCGATTACCCAATGGGCAATGGAGTCAGGCACTAAACCTTGGGCCGACGATCAATACTGAGGAAGATGAGGATTTCCCGAATATATCTCCGGATGGGATGACACTTTTCTTTTCGAGTAAAGGGCATACAAGCATGGGTGGATACGATATTTTCAAGGCGTCCTGGAATTCGGTTAAAAGAAGATTTGTGTCAGTACGAAACATCGGTTATCCGATAAATACGCCTGAGGACAATATGAATTTTAGAGTCTCCGCTTCCGGAAGGTACGGATACATTTCTGCGCTCCGAAAAGGTGGCCTCGGCGATCTGGATATTTACCGTGTTACATTCAATGAGGTCGAGCCGGAATACACCATTGTTACAGGGAATATAATTTCTTCAGAGGAGAATGGAACGTTTGATAATGCATTTATTTCTGTTATTGATGAAGAAACAGGAGAGGTTTATGGCGATTACATTCCCAATTTGCAGACAATGCGGTTTGTAATGATCCTCCCACCGGGTAAGTATGAAATCCTGGTTGAGAGTGATGGGTATGAGGAACTCTTAGAGAATGTGGAAGTTTTAGACAAAAGTTCATATCGTTCTTTTATTGAAAAGAACTTTAAGCTTACCACAATTCAAGATTGATACCTGCAACATACATTATCATTGGAATAACTGCGGCCATTTCCATATGGTGCTTCAGTAACAGGGAGCTAAAGTATAAGCTCACATTTTCGCCTTATGCGGCAAAGCATCACAAGAGATGGTACAATGTATTCACGCATGCTTTTGTTCATGCGGATTACATTCATTTGATTTTCAACTTATTTGTTTTGTATTCATTTGGTTACCAAAAGAGTCCTTTAGGAGATTATGGTCTTGAAGCAGATTTTTTGAGATTCTTTGGTAGCCTTGGAACACTGTGGTTTGTCTTGTTGTATATCGGAGGGATTTTGTTTGCTACCCTTCCTGCATTTTACAAGCACAGTGAAAACCCAAACTATTTGGCGGTAGGTGCCTCCGGAGCAGTATCAGCTGTCCTGTTTTCTTCTATCATTATACATCCGTTTGAAAGCCTACAGTTCATATTTCTACCCGGCGTACCGATTTATTTTATTGTATTTGGTGTGCTTTATCTAGCTTATGAGATTTATATGAGCAAAAGAGGGAAAGATAATATTGCCCACGACGCCCATTTTTCAGGAGCAATTTTCGGAATTTTATTTACACTTGTCATTCGACCTGAAACCTTAACGGAGTTAATAGAACAAATCAAATTGCAATTTCTTTGATTCATCGATTACCTGTCTTAATTGGTCAAATTATTATGTCGGATTGCGCATGTTTGAATTATATTTAATTGCCCAACACAAAAAACAAATTTGAATGCCCCTAGTTTCTCTAAATGGTAATTTGTTAGATGCTGATCGTCCTTATCTGGATGGAACCAATCGATCCTTCAAATTTGGAGATGGATTATTCGAGACGATACGAATCGTTGAAGGAACACCATTTAATCTGGATAGCCATTACAAGCGCATCGTTGAGGGATTGGATCTTCTTAAGATCAGTATGGCTGATTTTAGCTTGGCTGATCTCAAAGAGCAGATCAAAGAATTGGCCGAAAATAATTCAGTGAAAAAAGGGGGTAGGGCACGACTTTCTATATTTAGACAAGGAGCTGGAGCCTATGCACCCGTGTCTATGGTAGGAGATTATTTGCTGGAAGTGGAACCGATTGATTTCAACTACTTTACACTAAATGAAGGTGGGTTAAGTGTAGATATTTACGACGATGTTCATAAACCGATCAACTCGCTTTCACCATTCAAAACGAGTAATGCCTTGTTTTATATAATGGCAAGTATTAGCGCAAAAGAAAAAGGGTTGGATGATGTGCTCTTGTTAAATGAAAACAAGGCGATCATTGAAAGTACCGCTTCTAATCTGTTTATAGTAAGTAATGGCGTATTGTATACGCCATCAGTCGAAGATGGCTGTGTTGGTGGAACGTTTAGAATGTATCTGATCAATTTGGCGATACAAAATAACATCAAGGTGTATGAGTGTTCTTTATTGCCTCAGAACTTGTATGCCGCCGACGAAATATTTCTAACGAATGCAATACAGGGAATTCGTTGGGTGTCCAGCTATAAATCAAAAAGGTACTATTGTGAGACAACAAAGAAATTAATTGACCTTGTCAATAAGAGTATTTTCACAAAAATTCAAGAGGGAGAAATCGTTAATTCAGTTGAGGGTTTTCAGGAAAATTAGAAATAAGCCCAAATTTCCCTCCCATTTTAACCAATGATTCGTTCCAGAACTGTTTTTGTTTGCCTTGCATGACCTGTTGGGCTTGAACTTCTGACACAAACCAGGATCCGTCTAGCATTTCTTGATCCAATTGATTCGGGGACCAACCGGAATATCCAAGGAAAAAACGGATTTGATCTGAGTCGATTTCATTTAAAGCAATTCGTGTTTTAAGTATTTCAAAGTCCCCACCAACAAAAAGTCCCGGTAATACTTCAGCGCTTCCCGGTATTTCTTCAGGTATTGTATGAACGTAGTAAAGATTGCTTGTTTGCACAGGACCACCCAGGCTCATATTGAATCCATTGATTTCAATTCCATCCACCAATTCACTCAACTCAATTTTAATCATATTGTTCAATATGAATCCAAAAGCTCCTTCCTCATTGCATTCACACAAAAGAATTACGGCTCTTTTGAAGTACTCGTCTTCCAGGAATGGTTCGCTAATTAGAATCCTTCCCTTTTTTGGCGCAAGTTTATTTATTTTTCTAAAGTTGAACATTAATGCAATCTTGGTGTCCATTTCATATTACTGCATATCTCTCCTTCAATCCGGTTTAACTCTTCCAGTCTGAGGTAAACCTCATCTTCCTTCCAATAATTTAATGCAAATTTTACAAAAATATGACCATGCTTCGCTTCTGATATCCACAACGATTTGTAGAAATGTTTTAAATCTGAGTCTTTAAGTTCATCCGATATTAAACGGAATCGTTCGGCCCCTCTGCATTCAATGATGCTGGCTAGAAGCAGCCTGTCCAACAACCGTTCATCTCGCCCTGATCTGCA
>CAJWDP010000066.1 GCA_913030835.1 uncultured Flavobacteriales bacterium
GGGTGTGGACCTATCAGATAAAGCAATAGAGTCTGCAAGACAGCTTGCATCAGAAGCACAAGAGGATGTCACATTTATCTGCTGCGACATTTACGATCTGCCCAACCTGTTAACCGATCAGTTTGACCTTGTTTTTACCAGCTATGGAACGATCGGATGGTTGCCCGATCTGAAAGCATGGGCAAAGATCATTTCCCAATTTTTGACAACAAATGGGCGGTTTGTTTTCGTCGAGTTTCACCCTGTGGTATGGATGTTCGACGACAATTTTGAACGTATAGAATACGCCTACTTCAACACCGGGCCTATCGTAGAATCCCATAGTGGAACGTATGCGAATAAAAATGCAGAAATCACCCAAAGCTATGTGATGTGGAACCACAGCATAAGTGAGGTCATGAATACATTAATCCAGGAAGGACTTCGTATCGATTCTTTTGAGGAGTTTGATTATTCTCCATACAATTGTTTCAATAACACCGTAGAGATTGCTCCGAAACAATTCAGGATCAAACAGCTAGACAATAAAATACCGATGGTCTATTCCATTGTGGCAACTAAAATATAGCTAAGCGGGAGACCATTCTTGACCTGAAATTCAATTATCATAAAAAGAGCCCAATACCCGGTCTTCAAACTGAAAACCACCCTCAGCCTCTTCTTTGTCTAATTTGTTGTACTCTACCAGACCCCAGAGCAAAAACTCTTTCAAGAAGACCTTGTCTTTTGTCCCGGCTTCACCCTGGTACTGCGAAACAACATCTTCCAACGGACCAATCGCATTCAGAGCATCGGAATACGCATCGTCCGTTAATTCTACCGGAAGAGAAAAAGAGCTGTTCTCCATAAACCATGCAACTACTTCATCGAACTCATCTGAGACTCCGGGCTTGCTCAGCTTTTTGATCTCCCTAAAGCACTCATTAAACAATGATTTTATTGCATTACCAATCAAAATGAGCGCAACATTCTCCGCTCCCTCTTGCTCCCCTTCATAGACCAGCTCTACTTTTCCTGTAATTGCCGGAATAATAGACATAAAGTCGGACATTCTAACCGAGGTTTTATCCTGACCGTTCGACAACATTCGGAACGTAGCACCACTGATCAGATTTTCATACATCGTGATGCTCATTCTCGCAGAGACTCCACTTTTGGCATCTACGAGCTCGTTGTTTCTTGCTTCAAATCCAATTTGCTCGATCAGTGTTTTGGCCATATCAGGCACATACACCGTATTTACCTTAGCACTTTCAGAAACTTCCTGCTCTGTTATCTTTTTAGCCAGATCAATCGTTCTTGGATAATGTGTGATGATCTGTGATCCGATCCGATCCTTAAGCGGTGTTACAATGCTTCCTCTATTCGTGTAGTCTTCCGGATTGGCCGTGAAGACAAAATTCACATCTAACGGCAGTCGGATTTTAAACCCACGGATCTGCACGTCCCCTTCCTCCAGCATATTGAACAATGACACTTGTATCCTTGCCTGAAGATCCGGCAGCTCGTTGATCACAAATATGCAACGATTGGCCCTTGGAATCATTCCAAAGTGAATCACGCGTTCGTCTGCATAAGAAAGCTTCAGGTTGGCTGCTTTTATCGGATCCACATCACCAATCAGGTCGGCAACAGTGACGTCCGGTGTAGCCAGCTTTTCTGAAAAACGATCCGATCGATGCACCCAGGTCAATGGTGTATCGTCGCCTTTCTGCTGAACCAGCTCTTTTCCATAAAAAGAAATGGGTGCAAATGGATCATCATTTACCTCTGAACCTTTTACGATCGGAATGTAGTCGTCCAGCAAATCCGTCAGGGAACGCGCAATCCTTGTTTTTGCCTGACCTCTCAGCCCCAACAAGTTGATATTGTGTTGAGAAAGTATTGCGTTGATCAGCTGCGGTATCACCGTATCATCGTAACCCACTATGCCCTCAAAAAGCAAAGCTCCTTCCTTGATCTTTGCAAGTAAATTCGCTCGCAGCTCTTCTTTTATCGTTTTGGGCTCGTAACCCTTTGCTTTCAGCTCTCCTAGAGTTTTTATTGCTTCGATTTTCATGGTCATCGTTTAATGTTCTTTTTTCTATTGGTCTCGTAATCTTCAAATATCATTCCTCCAAGTCCTCTAAGCCCTGTGTAAAAGGCTTTCCCTTGATTGGCCTCTGTGAACGACTCTACGAATTGTCGGAGATAAGGATCCTGAGCGATCATAAAGGTGGTAATCGGAATCTGTAGCTTACGTGCCTGCTTTGCCATATTCAGGCACTTTCCGGTAATGAATTCGTCCAAACCATTGCTATTTTTGTAGTACTCTCCATTGGGCAAATTGAGGCAGCTTGGCTTTCCATCAGTGATCATAAATATCTGTTTGTTCGTTTGTTTTTTGCGACGCAGAATATCAAGTGCCAAGGACAAACCTGCTACTGTATTGGTATGGTATGGGCCCACCTGAAGATAAGGCAGGTCCTTCAATTTGATCGGCCACGCATCGTTCCCAAAAACGATAATATCCAGCGTATCCTTTGGGTAGCGTGTTCGGATCAGCTCCGCCAATGCCATCGCCACCTTTTTTGCCGGCGTGATCCGATCTTCTCCATAGAGGATCATGCTGTGACTGATATCGATCATCAACACCGTACTCATCTGGGCATTGAAATGGGTTTCATTCACAACAAGATCGTTTTCCGTTAGACGGAACTCTCCCACTCCGTGATTTACCTGTGCATTCTTTATGCTTTCTGTCACCGAAATTCGATCCAGTGAATCACCAAAAACATAATTTCTTGAATCTCCTGTTAGATCATCTCCTTGGCCCGAATGTTTCGTTTTATGATTCCCCTTACCGGATTTTTTCAATGAACCAAATATTTGATTCAAGGAACGTTGCCGAATAAGCTGTTCAGTTTTGGCGGAAATTTTCAATCCGCCTCCACCTTTTTTTGTATCATCCCCAATAAATCCTCTTTTCTTAAGGTCCTCTATAAAATCTTCTTTTGTGTAGTCTTCGGAATACAATCTGTACTCTTTATCCAGCTGGTCCATCCAGCTCAATGTCTCTTCTACATCCCCTGATGTAAATACGATCAGCTCCTGAAAAATATCAAACAATCGATCGAAAGGAGCCTCTTCCGCTTTCTCATATGGAGTAAAGATGAAACCCGAATTGGGATGGAACCATTTCTTTTTCATTCGATTGTTTTTTTGATCTGATCTGTATTCATAATCACTATCTACAATCTAACAATTAATTCACAAATAAGTTTTACCTGATCGTGCAAGGTCATCGACTAGAAATCAACAAAAGTACGTTTGGTAAATTTTGACAAAAAAGGATAATCTGATATTTCCATCGCACAATACATCAAGCCAGCTTGTTATATAGCCGATGAAAAAGTCAGAGGTTTCTATATTTTGGTTCCGAAGAGATCTTCGTTTGGAAGACAATCACGGTTTAAGTCAAGCTCTGCAGGGAAACTATCCTGTGCTTCCTGTTTTCATATTCGACAGCAACATCACAAACGAACTCGAACAAGACGATCCCAGAATTTCGTTCATTTACGATCAGTTGAAAAAAATGAATCTCCAACTGAAGCAAAGACAGGCTTCTGTTATTTGTTTGAAAGGCGATCCTATTTCAATTTGGAAACAGCTATTGACTGATTATGACGTAAAAGAGGTGTATGCAAATGAAGATTATGAGCCCTACGCAATACAAAGAGATAATGACATTCGTCAACTTCTCAACGATTTTGGAAAACCTTTTCATTTGTACAAAGACCAGGTTATCTTTGCCAAAAACGACATTGTAAAATCAGATAACACACCATACACCGTTTTCACTCCCTATAAAAATAAATGGCTGCAGGCATTCGATAGTAGCATTGTACTGCACTTTCACCCTATGAAGTTGGACAAGGTATTTCAATTAAAGTTAAATCTGCCAACCCTGGAATCTCTCGGTTTTAGGCGTTCGAAGATCAAAGTAATTGACTATAATTTGACGGATATTGGCAGCTACGAAAAGACCAGGAACTATCCTTACATGGATCGAACTAGTTACTTGTCACCTCACTTAAGATTTGGAACCGTAAGTATCAGAGGTATTATTAATCAGGCCCAAAAGAATGCAACATTTCTTTCGGAGCTGATCTGGAGAGAATTTTTCATGCAGATTCTTTTTCATTTTCCTCATGTAGTAAATTCTAATTTCAAAAGGAAATACGATTTTATCGAATGGCGTAACGATCCTGAGGAATTCGAAAAATGGAAAAAAGGAATTACGGGTTATCCATTTGTTGACGCAGGCATGCGACAGCTAAATGAAACCGGATATTTGCACAATAGAGCACGTATGATCGTAGCCGGATTTTTGTGTAAACACCTGTTGATTGATTGGAGGTGGGGAGAAGCTTATTTCGCGCAGAAATTACTTGACTACGAATTGTCGTCCAACAACGGAAACTGGCAATGGGCAGCGGGAACCGGTTGTGATGCTGCTCCCTACTTCAGAGTGTTCAATCCCACTTCACAGGTCAAGAAGTTCGACCCGGAATTGAAATACATAAAAAAATGGGTTCCGGACTTTCAGACATATGATTATCCCGCACCGATGGTGGATCACGCTGCTGCAAGAGAGAGGGCAATCA
Organism: uncultured Flavobacteriales bacterium; assembly: GCA_913030835.1. Classification (GTDB taxonomy): domain Bacteria; phylum Bacteroidota; class Bacteroidia; order Flavobacteriales_D; family Parvicellaceae; genus UBA10066. The sequence continues at coordinate 4,647 of CAJWDP010000066.1, forward strand.
CAACATTCAAAAAAGGTTTGCAAAACTCCATAGAAAATATCCACAGTTAAATTTCAACTAAATGTCACAAATACAGAAAATAGAAGAGAGAACATTAGAGCTACGACAACAGCTCCGCAGTCATGAATTATACCAAAGCCTGCAATCCATTGAAGACATACAACGATTCATGGAAAGCCACGTGTTTGCCGTCTGGGATTTCATGTCGTTACTGAAGAGTTTGCAAACGATGTTGACCAATGTGTCTGTTCCATGGACTCCATCGAGCAATCCGACCATCTCCCGCTTTATCAACGAAATTGTGTTAGGCGAAGAAAGTGATGTGAATGAAATGGGTGAGCCGAAAAGTCATTTTGAAATGTATTTGGATGCCATGGAACAAATAGGTGCAGACACATCAGATATAGAACGTATTATTCAAAAGGTGAAAGCAGGCCATTCAGTGGATCATGCGCTGAATGAAATCAATATCCTACCAAAAGTAGCGGAATTTGTGCGCTTTACCTTTAGTTTAATTGAGCAAAATCATCCACATCTGGTGGCTTCGGCTTTTACCTTCGGAAGAGAAGATTTGATACCGGATATGTTCATTGAGATTTTAAACAAGGCGGATACTGAAAATAAGCTCTACAACAAACTCAACTATTATTTAGAACGCCATATTGAAATTGATGGAGATGAACATGGCCCACTTTCTCTTCAAATGATAGCTGAGCTTTGCGGGAATGATCCGCAAAAATGGGAAGAAGCTGAACAAGTAGCTATACAAGCTTTGGAAAAAAGGATTGGACTCTGGGATGCCGTACATGATGGAATCGTCAAAAAGCATTCCCTTGAATCGGAATGCTGAGTTTTCTGCAAAACAAAAATCAGATTTCTCTCGATTTAAAAGTTGCTCCTATGGGAAATAGAAAAGAGGCAGATATTGATCGAATCATTGAAATGGCTTGGGAGGACCGTACTCCATTTGATGCGATTACGTATCAATTTGGCATTACAGAATCCGAAGTTATCCAATTGATGAGATCACATTTAAAATCAAGCTCCTTCAAACTTTGGAGGAAGCGCGTAAATAGTGGTGTGAGTAAAAAACATCGAATGAAAAGAAACGAGGACATAAAGCGATTCCGGTCATCTCGACAGAGGTGCATCACTAACAATAAAATTTCAAAACGGTAGAATTCTCAGTTGACATCGAAAGCATTTTAAATCGTCTGCATTCCATTCGACCTACAGCATATTCAAGAACGCGGAATTTCAGCAATGGAGCTGTAACTCGCCTTGGTCCTTATATCTCCCGAGGTGTTATCACTACCAGAATGGTATATGATCAAATTCGTGAGATGAACATTCCATGGAAACAAGCAGAAAAACTAGTGCAAGAGCTAGCTTGGAGAGATTATTGGCAAAATATATGGATCGATAAGGGAGAAGAAATCAACCAAGATTTGAGGAACAAACAATTTCCAGTAAGTAGTAAAGAGATTCCAGACGCGATCGTTCATGCTCAAACCGGTATCGATGCTGTCGACTCTGCAATTGAGAAGCTTTACGATACGGGATATATGCACAATCACATGAGAATGTATGTTGCGTCGATTTGTTGCAATCTGGCACAATGTCATTGGCTGACACCGGCAAAATGGTTGTACTCCCATCTATTGGATGGAGACGTGGGAAGCAACCAGTTGAGCTGGCAATGGGTTTGCGGATCAAATTCGAACAAAAAATATTACGCCAACCAAAGCAATATCAACCGATATTTTAACAGCTCGCAAAAGAAAACATTTTTAGATGTAAGCTATGAGGTTCTTTCAAGTATGGAAGTACCTGAAGTTCTGAGAAAAACGATTAAACCACAGTTCGACGAAAATTTACCAAACAACAGTACTTCCAATCTCGAAAAAGGGAGAGCGACCGTTATTTACAATTACTACAACTTAGATCCGTTTTGGCATAGAAATGAATCGGTTCAACGCGTATTTTTGATTGAACCATCGGTTTTTGCAAAATATCCTATTTCGAAAAAATGCATGGACTTTGCCTTGCAGCTGGGATCGAATATTCCGGAGCTAAACGTATATGTTGGTGAATTTGATGCTCTACAGAACGAACTGCAAACCAAAGAAATTGTATTCAAAGAACATCCCCTGAATAGACATTACAATGGTCAGGAAGAGCCCAGAAAATGGTTAACAAACACTTCCGGTTATCATCGATCTTTCTTTGCCTTTTGGAAAAAATGTAAAAAAGAGCTCGAATGGTAAAAGAGAAAATTAATATCGTCTGGCTAAAACGGGATTTAAGAAGTCAGGATCATGCTGCCTTGCACAGAGCTGAAGTAGAAAAAATTGACTACTTGATCATTTACATTTTTGAGCCAAAAATGATGAATTATGAGGATAGTGCACTGCGCCATCAACAGTTCGTTTACCACTCCATCCAAGCGTTGAACAAAATAGTAAAGCCTTACAAACGAGAGGTTACGGTATTCCATACATCGGCCAAAAATGCATTCGAGCATCTGATACAAGCGTTTGATATTCAACATGTTTTTTCTATTCAGGAATCTGGAATTCAGCTCACTTGGAATAGAGATAAAAATCTCAAGCGGCTATTTGCCGCGAATTCCATTCAATGGACAGAATTTCAGCGAGACGGGATAATCAGAGGCATCAAAGACAGAAACGGTTGGGATAAAAGATGGTATGAGTATGCTAAAGGAAGTGTAATACAAAACCATTTTTCAGAAGCAACAATAAAACCCTTCCGGCACCCATTCGCTCTGGCCAAACCATTTATCGATGAACTGGAAAACTATCCGAAATCATTTCAGTTAGCAGGCGAGCAGAACGGCTGGAGCTACTTACATTCATTTTGCAGATCAAGAGGTGAAAATTACAGCAAGCACATTTCAAAACCGTTGGAGAGTCGAAGATCCTGCGGTAGAATTTCTCCTTATTTAGCCTGGGGAAATATAAGTGTAAGGCAGGCTTATCAATTCATTCGGAACCATGAGAATTACTCCTCTAATAAACGCAGTTTCAATGGCATTCTGACCCGTTTAAAATGGCACTGTCATTTCATTCAAAAGTTTGAGGTAGAATGCGCCTATGAGAACAGGTGCATTAACAAAGGATATGAATCACTAGTCCGAACCAATGATGAAAAGCTCATTCTAGCATGGAAAAATGGACAAACTGGATTTCCACTAGTAGATGCATGCATGCGATGCCTGAAAAAAACAGGCTGGATCAACTTTAGGATGCGGGCCATGCTTGTATCCGTATTGTGTCATCATTTTGATTGCGACTGGAGAAAAGGTGCCTACCACCTTGCTCAATTGTTTTTGGATTATGAGCCCGGGATTCACTATACACAATTCCAAATGCAAGCAGGCACAACAGGGATTAACACCGTTCGCATATATAATCCAATAAAACAATCAAAAGACCACGACCCGGATGGAGTCTTCATCAAACAATGGGTGCACGAACTAAAAGATGTTCCGCCCAACTTGATTCATGAACCTTGGAAGATGACTGAAATGGAGAAAACATTTTTGGGTATTGAGATGACCTATCCAACACCTGTTGTGGACCTTCAGGAATCGGGGAAACAAGCTCGTGCAAAAATATGGGGGCATCGCAAGAATGAAGTTGTTCGCTCTGAAAACAATAGAATTATTCATCTACATACAAGAAACAATGCTACTAGAGGAAAACGACGTAAAGCAACTTGAAAAAAAATATCGCCTTAACCTGATCAATTCGATCACGGGAATTAAACCTGCCAATTTAATTGGAACTCGATCAAAAGACGGAATTGATAACGTAGCAATTTTTTCCTCCGTGGTTCACCTGGGTTCTAATCCAGCCCAATTGGGTTTCGTCATGAGGCCACAAACCAACAGCACAAAGGACACCTATTCAAATATTATTTCGACCGGATTTTATACCATTAACCACGTTGCAAGATCATTCATTAAGCAGGCTCACTACACATCAGCAAAACTGGAAAAAGAAATATCCGAATTTGACGCGATGAATCTCAAGCGAGAATTTATTGGTGACTTTTTTGCACCATTTGTAGAACCTAGTCCGGTGAAAATAGGAATGAAATTAATTGACCAAATCGAGCTACCCAACCAATGTCTTTTCATCGTGGGAAGCATCCATCTAATTCAGCTACCCGACAAGTTGGTAAATGATTATGGACAGCTGGAACTTGAACTAGAACAAGCGGCGGGAATCGGCGGATTGAATAGCTATTACGCTCTTAAGAAACTCACCTCATATCCATATGTTCGGATCAATGAAATACCTGATTTCAATGTCTAATCGAATACGATTGTACAAATATTGTCCAGTGTGTAATCAATCTTTTACGTGGAGGAAAAAATGGGAGTTAAACTGGAATGACGTTAAGTATTGCAGCGAACGATGCAGAAGAAATCGAAACAATGAAAAAAGTTAATCTTGTATTTCCCCATCAGCTTTTTGAAGAAGGTCCACTTCTCAAAAATGAATTCGAAATATTTTTGATCGAAGAGCATCTGTTTTTCAACCAATACCTATTTCACCAACAAAAAATTGCCTTTCACCGAGCCTCGATGAAAGCGTACGAAAAATACCTTTTGAATCGTGGAAAAAAAGTGCATTATATCGAATCGCGCCATGCTTTCGCTGACATTCGAAATTTCTCCGAAGCGGTTAAAATCTTCAAAATAGACGAGATTCATTTCATTGATCCTTCAGATGATTACTTGGACCAACGAATTAAAAAACTCTCTGAGATTTGTCAAATCCAAGTGTATTCAAATCCGGCATTCCTCAACACAAAGGAAGAGCTTAGCACATTCTTTAAGCCCGAGAAAAAATCTTTTTTTCAGACCACTTTTTACAAACAGCAAAGAAAAAAACGGAATATACTTTTAGATGAAAACCAACAACCAATTGGCGGAAAATGGACGTACGACACAGAAAACCGAAAGAAATATCCCAAAAACAAAATCCCACCGTCAATTCAATTCCCAAGTCAATGTTCCATTTGGGAGGAAGCGGTTACCTACACCCGCACTTGTTTTTCAAATAATCCCGGGAATTTATCCAAGGAAAGACTGTACCCCATAAATCACGAAGAGTCGAAAAGTTGGCTTGACCAGTTTCTGACCCACCGTTTCTTCGATTTTGGCGTATATGAGGATGCCATGATCAAGGGAGAGTCTTTCCTCAACCATAGCTTGCTATCTCCTCTTTTGAATTCGGGTTTAATTCTACCCCAAGAAATTTTGGATCGAACATTGCATTTTTCTGAAGAAGAAAATATACCCATTAACTCAACGGAAGGATTCATTCGTCAGATCATCGGCTGGCGCGAATTTATACGCGGGATGTATGTGTGTAAAGGAAGATATTCCCGCACCAGAAACTTCTGGGGGTTTGACCGTAAAATCCCACCTTGTTTTTATACTGGCACAACCGGTATTGATCCGATTGATGACACTATACAACGGGTGCTTGACACAGGATACTGCCATCACATTGAACGATTGATGGTACTCGGTAATTTCATGTTGCTTTGTGAATTTGACCCTGATGAAGTGTATCGTTGGTTTATGGAACTATTTATCGATGCGTATGACTGGGTGATGGTTCCCAACGTTTACGGTATGTGCCTGTTTGCGGACGGCGGCACATTTGCAACCAAACCTTACATTGGAGGAGCCAATTACATCAAAAAAATGAGCAACTACCCTTCCGGTGAATGGGAAAAGTACTGGAATGGACTGTTCTGGAACTTTGTAATGAAGCATCGTACCTTTTTCAAATCCAACCCAAGGACAACCATGTTAACCCATTCACTTGACCGAATGACTGAAGACAAAAGGCATGCACACCAAACTCATGCAAGGGAATTCATAGAAAGGATGCTAAAACAGATTTGAACATTTCAGACCTGTCACAAGGCACTTATCTTTTGCATGTCCAATACAAAACAA
>CAJWDP010000067.1 GCA_913030835.1 uncultured Flavobacteriales bacterium
GCCTTTGCAACTGGCGTCGTGAATAATAATCGGTTCACCATAACTTGGTGCTTCACCTAGACGTGTATTTCTATGAATGATCGTGTCAAATACCAATTGTTGAAAGTGCATTTTCACCTCTTCCACAACCTGGTTAGCCAGTCTAAGTCTGGTGTCGTACATAGTGAGCAGAATGCCCTCTATTTCTAGATTAGGATTCAGCCTTCCTTGAACAATTTTTATCGTATTCAGCAATTTCCCTAGTCCTTCCAGTGCAAAATATTCACACTGAACAGGTATGATAACCGAGTCTGCTGCGGTTAATGAGTTGATGGTAATTAATCCAAGAGAAGGAGAACAATCAATAATTATAAAATCGTAGGCGTCTTTCAATTTCTCAATTGCATACTTCAAAAGAGTTTCTCGTTTGGGAAGGTTGATCAGCTCAATTTCGGCTCCAACAAGGTCAATATGTGCCGGCAGAATATCAAGATTTGGAGATTTCGTAGTAAGCGTAATGTCTTTTGGATCAACATCATTAATTAGGCATTCGTAGATGCTTGTCTTCACGTTATTTGGATCGAATCCAACACCTGAAGTTGCATTTGCCTGTGGATCGGCATCAATAATTAGTGTTTTCTTTTCTAGTACACCGAGTGCTGCCGCAAGATTAATTGATGTTGTGGTTTTTCCAACCCCGCCTTTCTGATTCGCTACTGTTATTATTTTTGCCATGAGTATATCCCTAAATTCAATTCATAACCAAAGACTCTCCAATCTCAAGTAAAGTCAAATTAATTCCCGCATTTTCAAATTTTGCTTGCGCCTTTTCCTTGTCTATCACGATGTATCCGAACGTGTCGTAGTGCACGCCTATGATGTTCTTACATTTTATAAAATCTGAGCAGATGATGGCGTCATCGACGCCCATGGTAAAATTGTCTCCAATGGGCAGAATTGCAAAATCAAGTTTGTGCTGCATTCCGATGAGTTGCATATCCATAGTTAAAGCTGTGTCACCTGCGTAGTAGAAGCACCCATCTTCTGATTCAATAACAAACCCGGCCGGATGTCCACCGTAATTGCCGTCTGGTAGAACACTGGAATGCACAGCATTGGTCATTTTTACTGTTCCAAATTCAAATGTGCATTTCCCTCCATGATTCATGGGGTGACCATTCAATCCCTTCTGCGAGTACCACATGAATGTTTCATAAGGAGCTATAACTTTTGCTCCTGTATTTTTTGCAATACGCTCAGTATCCAAAACATGATCTTCGTGTCCGTGAGACAATAAAATGTAATCCGTTTGAATATCGTCAACATTCACATTTCCAGCAAGTTCATTTCCTGTGATGAAAGGATCGAATAGGATTCGACTGTTCCCAATTTCAATCAAATTGCATGAATGTCCGAAATACGTGATTTTCATATTAATACCGGGGCTTTTACATTGTAAAAATACATTACTAAAGAGGGAGTCAATGAAATTTCAGGGTCTAATTTTGAACAGAATTTTGTTTATTCGTGTTCTATACTTGGTATTGCCTGCACTTTGATAAGGGTAGTTGTGCCTGATAATGAGACAGATTAAGGGATTTGGCCCATTTCATTGTTGGTTTAAAAATGTTGATAAGTATGGTTTCGATTATAGTAGGTACAAACAGAGCGGATAGTAAAAGTAGTGCGCTTGCAAAAATTTACCGGGACGGTTTATTGAGTAGGAATGTGGAGTCGCAGATCTTGGAGCTCAAAGATTTACCATCAGATTTTATTTTTTCCGAGTGTTTTGGAAACCGTACATCAGAATATCAGGAGCTATTGGATCAATACATTGTTTCAGCCGAAAAATTTGTTTTCATATTGCCTGAATATCACGGTGGATTCCCGGGAATTGCAAAAAGTTTTCTGGATTCTTTCTCGGGAGAATTGATTAAAGGGAAATATGCTGCTTTGGTAGGCCTATCGGCTGGAAGGGCTGGAAATTTAAGAGGATTGGATGCATATGCTGGGGTTCTTGGGTATTTGCAAGTAGAAGTGCTGGCTAACAGACCAAAGCTAAGCCAGATCGAGGATTTGCTGAATGGCAGTGATTTGAAGGATGAAGAATATATAGCACGGCTTAATCGTCAAATGGATCAGCTGGTATCGATATAGTGTCTAAAATTTGAATTTCTGCAAGGAAAGGCGAGACTCACCCTAAATCTTCGAAATTGACATTGGTCTTGTAATCGTCAGAAGAGTTTTCTTGTGGGGACTCGTCTTGACTCGAATAGTCAGTGTGAAGGTCTGGAAATTCACCGTTGTCTTTTAGTTCCTGAATTTTGGCAATCGCCTCGTCCAAACCAGCACCAAACTTTTCAAAATCCTCTTTATAGAGGAAAATTTTGTGTTTTTCGTAAAAGAATTTGCCATCCTTACCCGGCTTCTTTTTACTTTCCGTAATTGTCAAATACAGATCATTTCCCTTAGTAGTCTTGACGTCAAAGAAGTAAGTTCTTTTACCTGCTCTTACCGATTTCGAGAATATCTCATCTCTGTATGGCATTCTGTCTTCCATCTTCACATAATCTAGTTGATGATCCTTTACGTCGGACCATTAACAAATTTAGCATTATTTCCGACAATTGAAAATTAATGACCTCCAAATGTTCGCACATCTAAGATAATGCGTAATTCGTAGAAAATTCTATCATTCAAGATTCTGCCAGCTGTTTTAAATAGAGTTTGTAATAAGCTCCTTTCAGCTTCAGTAAATCTTCGTGTGTGCCCCTCTCCGAGATTTTACCCGAGTCTAGAAAAATAATTTCATCAGCATGCTGAATAGATGAAATCCTGTGGCTGCTTATTATCGTTGTTGTGGGTTTCTCCAACTTCTTAAGTCGGTTCAAAATAACTTCTTCAGTTTCTGTATCCACTGCTGAAAGGCAGTCATCCAAAATCAATAATTCCGGCTGTCTGATCAATGCCCTGGCAATTGATATTCGTTGCTTTTGTCCACCGGAAAGGGTTATTCCACGTTCGCCCATAATGGTTTCATAACCATCCTTAAACTCCATAACATTGTGGTCAATATGGGCGTTGATCGCTGCTTGTCTGATCGTATCTAGGCTGTGTTCGTTTTCAAGTCCGAAAGAAATGTTATTTGCTATTGTGTCTGAAAACAGAAAAACCTCCTGTGGAACATAACCTATATGTGATCGGAATGAATTGAGCTCAAATTTTTGAAGCGGAACACCATCGATTAACACTTTTCCTTCGGTTGGGTCGTAGAGTCTAGCAGCAAGATCAGCGATTGTCGATTTCCCACTTCCCGTTTTTCCAATTACGGCCAGAGTTTTACCGGGCTCGATGCAGAAATTGATGTTATTAAGAGCCTCAATTTTTGTATTTGGATACTCGAATGTCACATTCCGGAATTCCAGTTTTCCGTTCATCTGCTCGATTGACTTTTCTCCCGAAACAATTTCAGGTTGCTCGTTCATAAACTCATTGATCCTTTGTTGTGATGCTGCTGCTCGCTGCACGATGGAAGTTACCCAGCCGATTGAAGCAAATGGCCAGGTAAGCATATTGACATAAATGACGAATTGAACGATATCGCCGTAACTGATCTCGTTGCCAATAGTTTTTATTCCCCCTACATAAATGGTAATTATGGTGCTAAGCCCGATCAAGAGCATAATGATCGGAGCAAAGAAAGCATTAATTAACACCAAGCGAAGCGATCTTTTTTTGTATTCGTTGCTTTCCTCGGTAAATGAATTGAGTGATTCGCTTTGCCTGTTGTAGGCTTTGATTACTCGGATACCTGAAAAAGTTTCTTGTACGAAAGTGGTTAGCCTTGATTGTTGATGTTGCACCCGTTCGCTTCTCTTGTTCATTGTGCTGCTTACCAAGTAGATCAATACTGACATTATCGGTAGCGGAACTAACGTCCATAGAGTCAATTCTACACTTTTATCAATCATGAATATAAGCGTCACGGTAAAGAGACAGATCAAATTGATAGGGTACATAAGTCCGGGGCCTAAATACGTTCGAACTTTTGATACATCTTCGGATATCCGATTCATTAGATCACCGGTGTTGTTTCGTTTATAGAAGCTCAAACTGAGCCGCTGATATTGATCGTAAATTTCATTTTTCAGGTCGTACTCAATGAGTCTGCTAACAATGATTATGGTTTGACGCATCATGAACACGAAAACGGCGCGTAATAAAGCTAGGCCAATGTAAAGAGCAACGATATATCCCGCAAAAGGAAGAACCTTTTCCTGGTAAAAAATTTCCTTGGATTCGACTGCGGCATACTGTTCAATAAATGTTTTGAACTGGTCAACGGCATCTTGAACAATAGAGGGCATTATTGCCTGTATAATATTCGAAGCCAAAATGAACAAAAATCCTAAGAACAATCGTCCGCGATACTTCCAAAGAAATTTATTCAAATATGCAAGCGCTTTCATTTACTATTATTCATTTATTGTGCTACTTTTGCACGTCGAAACGAAGTGCTGAAAAGCGCTTAAAGGTAGGTTAGTTTCTTCAATAAACAGACAATTTACATGGATGTTCAGTCAATTAGTGATGTAAAAAGTGACAGGGGTCGTATACTGGGCCAAATGATTGAAATGGGACACGAGCAGGTTTTATTTTGTCATGATGCTAAATCGGGTCTAAAAGCGATAATTGCAGTACATAGTACAGTTTGTGGCCCGTCATTGGGTGGAACCAGAATGTGGCAGTATGAAAATGAAGAGGAGGCCCTTTACGATGTGTTGAGGTTGTCAAGAGGGATGACCTACAAGAATTCGATATCCGGTTTGAATCTGGGAGGTGGAAAAGCGGTAATAATTGGAGATTCAAGAAAAGATAAGTCAAAAGAGCTCTTCAAACGTTTTGGACAGTTTGTCGATAGTTTGAACGGCAAATACATTACGGCTGAAGATGTAGGCGTTTCACCTGCGGATATGGTGTATGTAGCTCAGGAAACTAATCATGTAGCTGGTCTTCCGGGTAAAAGTGGAGACCCATCTCCAGTAACAGCATATGGGGTTTATATGGGGATGAAGGCTGCTGCCAATTTTCATTTCGGAAATGATTCGCTATCAGGAAAGAAAATAGTTGTTCAAGGGGTTGGGCATGTTGGAGAATATTTGGTTCAGCATTTGTCTAATGAGGGAGCTGAATTGTTTGTAACGGATATCCATGAACCGACTCTTCAGCATGTGGCTAAAAAGTATGGCGCAAGTGTTATTGGAGTAGATGAAGTATATGATATGGACATGGACATTTATTCTCCATGTGCATTAGGTGCCACTGTAAATGATGATACCTTGGAAAGGCTGAAGTGTTCCATTATTGCCGGAGCAGCAAATAATCAGCTGGCGAATGAGGAAATTCATGGTGAGGCATTGAGGGAAAGAGGAATTATTTATGCTCCGGATTATTTGATCAATGCAGGGGGGGTAATGAATTGCTACGGAGAAGTGTCCGGATTACCTCAGGAAGAGGTAATGAAAATGGCGGAAAATATCTACGAAACTACACTCGATATTTTTAAGTCTTCTCGGGAACAGGGAATTCCAACCTACCTTGCGGCGAACAGAAAAGCAGAAAAACGAATTGCGGAATTAACCGCACAACAATAGATACGTTCTTTAACTATGCTGAATAGAAGGCATTTAAGAATAAAGGTGTTGCAGGCATTGTACGCCTTTTACAGATCAGACGGGAAGGATTATTCCAACGGAGAGAAAGAGCTTTTCTTTGGAATCAACAAGATATATGAAATGTATCTCTTTTATTTGTTGCTTTTTGGAGAACTGCTTTCTTTTGCTGAATTCAGAATTGAAGAAAATAAGAAAAAGCGGCTGCCTTCTAAAGAGGATCTTAACCCTAATAGAAGATTTGTGAACAACAAAATATTCTGTTTGTTATCTTCCAATAAGAATCTAAAGAAAGCATCCGCAGATCACAAGATCAATTGGGTCGGAGAGCAAGATCTCGTTCGAAAGTTATATTACCTGATGGTCGAGGATGAAGTGTATACTGAATTCATGAATTCAGACAATTCCTCGTTGGAGGAGGATCGCGATTTTGCCATAAAAATATTCAAGAAAGTGATTGCTAACTTCGAATTGATTCACAATTATTTCGAGGAGAAAAGCGTGTATTGGAATGATGACATAGACTTCACTTGCAGCATGGTTTTAAAGACGATTAAAACATTTGATGATCAGTCTGATGAGTATAGTCCAATACTGCCGTTGTATAAGGATGAATCTGACGAAAAAGAGTTCGCTCGAATTTTGTTCAGAAGGTCCATTATGACAGATGAAGAAAATCAGGCAATTATTCAAAAATATTCTCAGAATTGGGAGGTGGAACGAATCGCATTAATGGATACGTTGCTCATGAAAATTGCTTTGACAGAGGCCAAAGAGTTTGAAACGATTCCATTGAAGGTAACTTTAAACGAATACATTGATATTTCTAAATTCTATTCCACTCCCAAGAGTAATGGTTTCATCAATGGAATTCTTGACAAAGCTTTTAATGATATGAAGGACAATGGAGAGATAAAAAAAATAGGAAGAGGATTAATAGGATAATATGAAAAAGCACATTCTGTATATTCTAACTTGTTTTGTTCTTTTGTCGTGCAATTTGACTGATCAAAACCATCAAAATAATATCACAGTTGATTTGATCGATCCTGAGCATCCTCCCGTATTTGAATTTGACGATTTGTCGCACGATTTTGGGGATGTGGCCATGGGAGAAAAGCTGACCCATGTTTTTCATTTCCAGAACGTGGGCGAGTCTCCTTTACTTATTCATTCAGTTCAACCCAGCTGCCATTGTACAGTGCTTAAAGATTGGCCAAAACAACCCATTCCACCCGGTGATTCCGGGACAATCACAGCACAGTTTGAAGGGAAATTTGCAGGGTCAAACTCAAAATCGATTTCGATTATTGCGAATACTACACCCAATTTAACTCGTTTATTATTAACCGCCTCAGTAGTTGGGGCCAAATAGCAAAATATGAACTTATTACAAGCAGCAGAACCAGCAGGTGGAGGCTATGGAACATTAATTATGTTCGCATTGATCTTTGTGGTTTTTTATTTCTTCATGATTCGTCCAAACCAAAAGAAACAAAAAGCAGCAAAGGCATTCAGAGAAAACCTTGAAAAAGGAGATAGAATTGTTACTATAGGTGGTGTCCACGGAAAGGTGGAATCGGTTAAAGAGTCAACGGTTGTCATTGCAACAGAGGGTGGAGGAAAGCTTAAGGTAGAAAAATCTGCGGTTGCGTCAGAATTCAAAGAAGAAGAATTAGCTCAACAAAACAAGTAAGTTGATACTAGGTATTACGGGAGGTATCGGCAGCGGTAAATCAACCGTAAGCTTGATTTTTGACCTATTTGGAGTCCGTGTATACAACTCTGATAGAAGAGCAAAGGACCTAATGGTAACGGATCGGGAGCTGGTGAACAGTATTCGATCAGAATTCGGCGCTGAAGCATATAATCAGGGAGTATTAAATACCGATTTTCTTGCCGATGTCGTTTTTAATTCTCCTCAAGCATTGAAAACCTTGAATTCATTGGTTCATCCTGTGGTTTCGCGCGACTTTAACGAGTGGTGTTTGACCAAGAAGGGAAATACATTGGCAAAGGAAGCGGCAATTCTGGTGGAAAGCGGTGCTTACCGTCAGTGCGATGCAGTTGTTGTTGTGGACGCACCCGAAGATGTTAGAGTTAGGAGGGTGATGGAAAGAGACGGGGTGTCTGAACATGCCATCAAATCAAGAATGAAGAACCAGATGAATCCTGCGGAATTGCTCAAATACGCGGACTTTATGATTAACAATTCTGGTGACGAATTGTTGATTCCCCAGGTTAAGTCGATTCTAGATAAAGTGACAAATGTCTGATCAGTCATTGTCGTATTCAGACATCATGTCAGAATAAATGACAGCCGATGTGTCATAATTTCCTCAATTAATTAAAAATGCAAGTAGAATCCTTGATGGCATTATAATTGACCATAGGTAGAGTGAAAATGAAAATACCGAGTTGCGACTCGTATTGACAAAATAAAATAAAAGGACAAAAAAAATTAACATGGGTAAGATTATTGGAATTGACTTAGGAACTACAAACTCTTGTGTTTCTGTAATGGAAGGAAACGAGCCGGTGGTAATTGCGAACAGTGAGGGAAAAAGAACAACACCTTCTGTTGTGGCATTCGTTGATGGGGGAGAGCGAAAAGTTGGTGACCCTGCGAAACGTCAGGCGATTACAAATCCTACAAAGACCATCTATTCGATCAAGAGATTTATGGGCAACAAATTCAGCGATTGTAGTAAAGAAGTTGAACGAGTGCCTTACAAAGTGGTAAAGGGAGACAATGACACGCCAAGAGTTGAAATTGACGACCGAAAGTATACACCTCAGGAAATTTCTGCTATGGTTCTTCAGAAAATGAAGAAAACAGCAGAAGATTTTTTAGGACAGGAAGTCTCTGAAGCAGTGATTACTGTTCCTGCGTACTTTAATGATTCTCAAAGACAAGCGACCAAGGAAGCCGGTGAGATTGCTGGATTGGAAGTGAAAAGGATCATCAATGAGCCGACAGCTGCGGCTTTGGCATATGGTTTAGATAAGAAAATGTCAGATCAAAAAATAGTTGTTTTTGATTTTGGCGGTGGAACACATGATGTTTCGATTTTGGAACTTGGCGACGGTGTATTTGAGGTTCTCGCTACAGATGGTGATACGCATCTTGGAGGAGACGATGTGGACGACAAGATTATTACTTGGTTGGCAGACGAGTTTCAGAAGGATGAAGGGTTAGACTTAAGAAAAGACCCTATGGCCTTACAGCGATTGAAAGAAGCAGCAGAAAAGGCAAAAATTGAATTGTCATCAACTACATCTACGGAAATCAACCTGCCTTACATAATGCCGGTAGATGGTGTCCCAAAACACCTCGTGAGAACCTTGTCCAAAGCAGTATTTGAGCAATTGATCAGTGATTTGGTGAAAAGAACCATTGAACCTTGTAAAGCGGCGCTTAAAAGTTCAGGATTGTCAACTTCGGATATTGATGAAGTAATTTTGGTGGGAGGATCAACCCGAATTCCTGCAATTCAGGAAGCAGTTGAAAAGTTTTTCGGAAAGGCTCCTTCAAAAGGAGTAAATCCGGATGAAGTGGTGTCCGTGGGAGCAGCTATTCAAGGAGGGGTGCTTACAGGAGAAGTAAAAGACGTTCTCTTGTTGGATGTAACTCCACTTTCACTTGGTATTGAAACCATGGGTGGAGTTTTCACAAAACTCATTGATGCGAACACAACTATTCCTACAAACAAATCTCAGGTATTTTCAACAGCTGCTGACAATCAACCTTCAGTAGAAATACATGTTTTGCAAGGTGAAAGGTCTATGGCTGCTGACAATAGAACAATTGGAAGGTTCCAACTGTCAGACATACCTCCTGCACCAAGAGGTGTGCCTCAAATCGAGGTGAGCTTTGATATCGATGCTAACGGAATTATTCAGGTGAAAGCAACGGACAAAGCTACAGGTAAAGAGCAGAATATAAGAATCGAGGCGTCTTCGGGATTGAGTGATGAGGAGATAGAAAAAATGAAGCAGGAAGCTGAAGCAAATGCGGATGCAGATGCCAAATTGAAGGAAGAGATAGATAAGTTGAATCAAGCGGATGCTATGATCTTTCAGACGGAAAAAAGTCTAAAGGAATATGGTGATAAACTTCCTGAAGACAAAAAAGGTCCGATTGAAGAAGCATTAGGCGAGCTGAAAACAGCTCATGGTGCGAAAGACTTCGATGGAATTGATGCGGCGATGGAAAAACTGAACACCGTTTTTCAGGCAGCGAGCCAGGAAATGTATCAGCAAACCGGTGGAGAGCAAGCTGGAGCTCCTAACGGAGCTGAACAGGGAGCCGATGCTAAATCCGGTGACGAAGAAGTAACGGATGTTGACTTCGAGGAAGTGTAAGATCCCAATCCATTAAATAAAAGTCCGGTGAATTAAATCACTGGACTTTTTTTTGCTCTAAACAATTATTTAGATAGATGAACAAAAATGTCTTTGAATTCCTCCCAGAATGAATCCAACGCGACCATTCGGTGTTCAAAGAATTGAAATATGTCGTTCCAGTCGGATTTTTTATACACACTTTTACCGGATAGGGTTGTGCAGATACGACAGATACTTTGCCCGGATTCTGTCTTTGCTTCTTTTTGCCATTGCCATTCTTCTCCCAGTTTGCCATGCAGGACGCCTTTTAATTGAATAAACTGCTCGAGGAATAATTCTCGTATACCTTCATCCTTGTGTTGAATGTCGATTGAAATAACAGCGTTCGAATGATCGGCATAGAGCCTGAAATAAATGTGGCTTACTCCTGTTTTGTAATTCACCCATTTCACTTTGTGATTCGACACCGACCGG
>CAJWDP010000068.1 GCA_913030835.1 uncultured Flavobacteriales bacterium
TACCTGCGCTGTAAAGGCCTTAGTAGATGCTACTCCGATCTCAGGACCTGCATGCGTATAAGAACCAGCATGGGTTTCTCTGGAAATGGAAGATCCCACTACATTACAAATACCAATAATGGTTGCGCCTCCTTGTTTGGCCAGCTTTATGGCCGCCAAGGTATCTGCCGTTTCACCGGATTGCGAAACCGCAATCACCACATCATTTTCATTAATGATCGGATTCCGATACCTGAATTCAGATGCGTATTCCACTTCTACAGGTATTCTAGCCAGATCTTCGAACAAGTACTCTCCTACCAAACCGGCATGCCAGGAAGTGCCACAAGCAACAATAATGATTCGCTGAGCGTTGGCCATTTGCTCTACATGGTCCTTGATTCCTCCGAGCATCACTTCACCCTTTCTGGATGAGATCCTACCTCTCATACAGTCCCGGATGGATCTGGGCTGCTCGTAAATTTCTTTTAACATGAAGTGGTCGTAGCCTCCTTTTTCCAACGCTTCCAGCTGTAGCTCCAGCTCCTGAATGTAGGGCTTCTTGTCTTCGTTCTTGATCGTTTTCAGTTTCAATCCCGTATCGAGATTGACTCGAGCGATCTCTCCATCTTCCAGATAGACCACATTTTTTGTGTATTCTACAATCGGAGTGGCATCGGAAGCCAGGTAGTATTCATTTTCTCCTATTCCAATAACAAGCGGACTGGAATTTTTTGCCGCTATTACCTCTCTGGGATTGTTTTTATCAATAATCACGATAGCATAAGCCCCGTGTACTTCGTCCAATGCAATTCTAACGGCATCGAAAAGATCTCCTTTTTCCTGTTTGTGGATCTCCTCAATGAAATGAACCAGCACCTCTGTGTCGGTATCGCTAGTGAATTTGTGTCCTCGGGAGATCAGGTTTTCCTTGATCACATCATAATTCTCAATAATTCCGTTGTGAATCAGTGTGATGTTTCCGTCTCCGGAAACGTGTGGATGTGCATTGGTATCGTTTGGCTGTCCGTGTGTTGCCCATCTTGTGTGCCCGATGCCAATCGACCCGGAGGTATCCTTTTCACCTATGAATGCTTCCAAATCGGAAACCTTACCCTTGCATTTGCTCACGTTCAATTCGCCCTCATCCAACAAGGCTATCCCGGCACTGTCATACCCTCGATACTCCAACCTTTTCAGACCTTTGATCAAAATTGGATAGGCCTCCTTATTTCCAATATAACCGACAATTCCACACATATTCTATTGTATAAAAACTACAGCTCCGTGTACGTGAGTATGAATTTTAATTTGTTTTTGTTTGTACTTGTTCTACCATTGATCACCACTCTGTTGGAAGTAATCATTGATGATGTTGAAATTAAAAATAATCCGTTATTGGGAACCAGGCCGGTTAAAACGTTATTCACATATTTAGCAATGTTAAAACGAAATTCCTTGTTGGCATTGTCTCTGACCCCCCCATGTAGAATTTCTCCTTCACTAAAATCTTCTGTGAAGAACGTCTGACCCGTGCTATCCATTCGCAATAAATACAATTTATCCTGAGGACTGTATGGGTCTGAAGTAAAATAGTCGTAAGGCAACACCAGCTCTGCCTTATTGATCACAACGGAATCGGGCATTTGATCCAGATGGGGAAAGTCGATCTTGGCTTTTACGCCCCCCATGGTTTGCACATAAATCGACTCGCTACCCAATGTACTGTCATTCAATTGCGCTTCGATGACCGTTCCAGAATAATCCTGCTCAGTTCTAGTAAACCGTGCACTACTCGTATTGATGTTAAAGTCAAACTTCAAGGTGTCTTCTTCTCCGGGATAGGTGTATCTGTAATACATGCTCACCCTGGAATTTGGATTTAACAGGTCCATATACAACAAAGCTCCTTCGTCGGCAGCCTGGCCAGGATTATCTACCGTGATGCATAAACCCTTGAACCATTCGATGAATGCATCGTTATCGTCCAAATTGCCCCCACCAGATTCTCCAACAAAAAGGTCTCCTAGAGAATTGTCCAATTTTAATCTGATTATGGGATTCACCAGCTGACCATCGATAACCGTTGCATTGAACGGATCAGGAACAATATTTCCTGCACCCACCTCAACCAGATCTATTCCATCTGTTGTTACGGATGAATTAGAATAGTAGCTGCTATCTATGAAGATGTCCTCTGTAATCCGATACACCTGAAAGGCCTGCTCGTCAAGATTTCCGTAATACCCGTTCAGGTCTAGGTAGAGATAAACAGAATCCACCACCGTTTCGGCGACAGTTCCCGACGCGGAAGTAAAATCTACCGTCTGCGATTCCATTCGGATGTGAGAGAATATACTGGCCTTGGTATATCCAAAAACAGGGTCTACATAGCTACCTAAAAGGGCCGTGGTAAATTCGTCTGATCGCAGAGAATCCTCCTTTACCGTGTAGGCAATTACTGTAGTCGTATCGGAAACCAAAACATTGAGCTGATCTTCCTGAGGTTGGACCAGCAATCCGAGATCCCCCTCCTCTTTTTTGCAACCCAACCATTGCAGAATAAGGGCCAAAAATAATGCGGAAAACCAAGTGGTTTTCCGCAATACAAAATTATTTCTTTTGTTCATTTTTCCTTCAGTCAACAAGCACCGAATTTCCCTCCAGCACCTGATCATAAAATTCATTGTATGCCGCGACCCTTTCTTCTTCATTGTAGAATTCCAGCGATGGTTTGCCGGCATTCTGAATAAATTCTTCCAGTTCTCCATCAATGGTCTCCGAACCTCTCACTACTCCGTCTGCAAACTGTATTCCCAGCTTGTTCACATTCGCCCAGGTTGGGTTTTCTAACCATTTCAGATCGGCATCGTCAAATCCATCAAATTTCAACTTTTTCACCATGCCTTTGTCCAAGCTTCCTTTGAAATCTGAATTATAGACGGAATAAACCACTTTTGAATCAGCAAAATGCGGGTCATCGTTGTAAAATTTCTTCAGATAGAGCGGTAATACTCCGGACATCCATCCATTGCAATGAATTACATCTGGAATCCAACCCAGCTTTTTCACTGTTTCTACTACTCCTCTACAAAAGAAAATGGATCGCTCATCATTATCAGCAAAGAACTTTTCTTCGTCATTACCGAAAACGGCTTTTCTTTTGAAATATTCTTCGTTATCGATAAAATACACCTGCATCTTGGCCGCTTGAATGGAAGCTACCTTAATGATTAAAGGATGATCTGCATCATTGATAATCAGATTCATTCCTGATAATCGAATCACCTCATGTAATTGGTGTCTTCTTTCGTTGATACAACCAAAGCGAGGCATAAAGATTCGTATTTCTTTTCCTGCTTCTTTTATTCCTTGGGATACTTTTCTTACTGTTCCGGAAATTTCTGTCTCTGGCAAAAATGGCTGAATTTCCTGTGAGACGTATAATACACGTTTCTGTTGCATAAATATTCTCCTTAAATGAAAATGGGTACAAAAATATAGAAAAAAAACCGTAATTTCAATTGTTTAGGCTAGTTTTGGCGGTTTTGGATTCTCAAAAAGTCTAATATCAGATGAAGATAAAAGTCACCACATCCAATGACGAGATTAGGGGATTAGTATCCAACGCAAAAGAAAAAGGCCAAATCGTTGGATTGGTGCCTACCATGGGCGCTCTTCACCAGGGTCATTTGAGCCTGGTACAAGAAGCCAATAAAAAAGCTGACTTTACCGTCGCCAGTATATTTGTAAATCCTACTCAATTCGATGATAATTCCGATTTAGAAAATTACCCTAGAAGTTTGGATGCAGACATCCACATGCTGGAAGAAGTAAACTGCAATGCTGTGTATGTTCCAAGCTCAGATGAGGTTTACAAGGATTCAAAACCTTTTGAATTTGATTTTAACGGCCTCAACAAACCCATGGAAGGTGAATATAGAGCAGGGCATTTCCAAGGTGTTGTTCAAGTGGTGAAGCGATTATTTGAGATCATAAACCCAGATCTGGCTTGTTTTGGACTGAAAGATTTTCAGCAATATGCCATCATCAAGGAAATGGTCAATCAATTGAACATCCCAATTGACGTTATTGGTTGCGAAACGATTCGGGAAGAGAACGGCTTGGCCCTGAGCAGCAGAAACCAGTTGTTAGCACAGGAAGATTTACAGTCTGCACTGTTAATTTCAAAAGCGTTGCGGCTTATACAGCAAAATTATCGGAAGCATAGCCCCGCTGAATTAAAAGCTCTTGCAGTCGAGCCCCTCCAAAAAGAAATCAATTTGGAATATCTTGAAATAGCCGACTCAGATCGGCTACAACCCATAGAAAGCTGGTCCGAAGCTAAACATGCACGTGCATTTATTGCAGCAAAAGTGGGAGAAGTAAGACTTATAGATAACATGGAGATATTTTAATACTTTTGCGGCATGCAAGTTCAGGTAGTAAAGTCAAAAATACATCGTGTTTCCATTACTGAGGCCGAGCTCAACTACATCGGAAGCATTACCATAGACGAAGATTTAATGGACGCGTCCAATATTATTGAAGGAGAACGGGTACAGATCGTTAATTCAAATAATGGAGAGCGACTGGAAACCTATGTAATTAAGGGACAACGTGGCTCGGGAACAATTTGCCTAAATGGACCCGCAGCAAGAAGAGCCCAGGTTGGAGACGTTATCATCATAATTGCATATGGATTTATGGATATTGAAGCGGCAAAGACGTTTAAACCATCCATCATTTTTCCGGATACAGAAACCAACCGCCTAGCATAAGCTTTGAAATCGAAAATTACAAAGCTATTGAAGATCGTCCTTCCTCTTGGAATCGGTGTCTATTTATCGTGGTATTTTTATGTCAATCTTTCAGAAGAAGACAAAGCCGGGATTCCGCTGGCGTTTTCGAGCGCCAATTATCTATGGGTAGCACTTTCCTTACTGGTAGCGTGGTTGAGTCATTTCAGCAGAGCCTGGAGATGGAAATACATGTTAGAACCATTGGGCTATCAGGCAAAAACGTCCAGCCTGTACCATTCCGTCATGATCGGTTACATCATTAATTTGACCGTTCCCCGATCAGGAGAATTTGCCCGAGCAGGATTCTTATCAAAAAAAGAAAAGCTACCGTTTGAAACGGTATTCGGAACCATTGTAGCGGAGCGGGTTATCGATCTGGTGATGCTTGCCATAGTTACCGTTGTAACCTATCTGCTTGTAGGACAGGAGAAAATAAATGAACTGACACAACAAGAAAGTTCTGGCGAGAGTGGATTCCCTTGGGTATACGTTGTAATAGGGGCTGTAATGATCCTTGGCATTTTAGCACTGCTGTTTTCCAACAAGTTAAGAGCTTGGTTCACTCAAAAGGTCAAAGGGTTATGGGCAGGCATCGTTACTGTATTTACATTGAAAAAGAAGGGCCTTTATTTGTTGCATACCTTATTTATCTGGTTGGCATACATCACTATGTTCTGGGTCTGCGCACAGGGGTTAGAAGGGGTTAAGGGAATGACGCTAGAAACCATGTTAACCTGTTTTGTAGTAGGTGCCGTTGCCATATCTGTGACACCGGGAGGTATCGGATTGTATCCTTTATTTGTTGCGAATGCATTGATTGAAGTTGGGCAGCATGATCCATCAGCCGCATCCGGTTTTGCCATATTAATGTGGGCTATACAAACCCTTTTTCTTATCGTTTTCGGACTCTACTCATTGTTCGTAATCAACGTGAAATTCTCTGTTTCTGAAGTTGAGAAGCAAGCTTGAGACTTATTTTTACCCATTGTTTTTAGTTAGTCTGCTGTAAAGGCTCCTTGATTAAAAAAAATTGAAGAAATTCACAGCATGGCAAAAGCTAAAACTGTCTTTTTTTGTAAGAATTGCGGTGTCGATTCACCTAAGTGGATCGGTAAGTGTCCGTCTTGCGGAGAGTGGAACACCTATGTAGAGGAAGTAGTCACTAAATCTGCGCCAGGTAAACTGCCCGGAATTCTGGATTTTTCAAACGATAGGTCCCCAAAGGCGATCGACAGCATCAATTCCGAATCTCATCCGAGGATCAATCTAAAGGACGCAGAATTAAATCGAACACTTGGAGGTGGAATGGTTCCCGGATCGCTCGTACTGTTTGGTGGCGAGCCAGGAATTGGAAAGTCAACATTAATGTTGCAGATCGCCATCAGAAAGAACAAGTTGAGAACACTTTACGTCTCTGGCGAAGAATCGGAGCAACAAATTAAAATGAGGGCCGATCGAATCGGTGTTGAGAATTCTGATTGTCAAATTCTAACGGAAACATCAACCGGAAGAATCCTCAAACAAGCAAAAGAAATAAATCCGGACTTATTGATCATCGATTCCATTCAAACCTTGTTTTCGGACTCCATTGACTCTTCCCCTGGGAGTATATCTCAAATCAGAACGTGTACTTCGGAGCTTCTCAATTATGCGAAAAACACAAATACACCTGTGTTTCTGATTGGACACATCACAAAAGATGGAACATTGGCCGGCCCAAAAGTACTGGAACATATGGTGGATGTGGTCCTTCAGTTTGAAGGCGACCGAAACCACGTATATCGATTGATCAGATCGGTCAAAAACAGATTTGGTTCTACCAATGAGCTGGGCATTTATGAGATGCAGGGTTCAGGATTACGGGAAGTAAGCAATCCAAGTGAAGTATTGGTCAGCAATGTTGAAGATTCTCTGAGCGGAGTTGCTGTTGCCTCTATGCTGGAGGGAATTCGTCCATTACTTATCGAAATTCAGGCTTTGGTTAGCAGTGCTGCCTACGGAACACCCCAGCGATCCGCAACCGGTTTTGACCTGAGAAGACTAAGTATGCTTCTGGCTGTTCTTGAAAAAAGATGCGGATTCAAGCTGGGAAGCAAAGATGTCTTTCTAAATATTGCTGGAGGCATAAAAGTAGATGATCCTGCAATTGATCTTGCGGTAGTTTGCGCCGTTCTATCTTCAAATGTAGATCGACCCTTATCCAAAAACACATGCCTTGCTGCAGAGGTTGGACTATCCGGTGAAATACGTCCGGTTTCTCGTGTCGATCAGCGCATATTTGAGGCACAAAAATTAGGCTATAAAAGAATTATTCTATCCGCCTACAATAAGGGAATTGACACAAACAACTACAGTATTGATATCATTCAGGTAAAGAAAATCGAAGAGGTATTTCGATGCCTTTTCGAGTAATACTCGTCAGAAGTTAGTCCTTGGATATGATCTCAAACAGCTCGTTCAATTTTGGGATCAGAATCACTTCGATCCTTCTGTTTTTCGCTTTATCCTCTCCTACCGGAATGTATTTGCTTCTTCCTGCCGCCGTAAGAATCTTCGGATCGATTGAACTGCTGGACGTCATAATTTTCACTACTGCCGTAGCCCGCAACACAGAAAGCTCCCAGTTGTCTTTTGGATGACCTGATCCTCTCATTTCATCAGTATCCGTATGGCCTTCTACTAGAACGTCAATATCTTCTTGACCCTCAAGTGCCTTAGCCAATTGAATAACCGCCTTTTTCCCCTCTGAGCCAACCGCAGTTTTTCCTGAAGCAAACAGTAGCTTTGCCTCCATACTAACGTATACCTTTCCATCTCGTTCCTCTACAGTAAGACCTTTGTCTTTAAAGCCTAACAGCGCATCTGCAATTTTTTGCCTCAGTGCCTCCGCAGCAGCATCCTTTTTGGAAATGATCTCCTCCAATTCATTCACTCTCTTTTCACGTTCCTTTAGATCGGACTCAACTTGAGACAATCTCTGCTCCTTTTGATTCAGCTCTATTGCCAATCGATTGAGCTCGTCTTCCTTCTTTTGCAATTCTAATCGGGCCGCATCGAGTTCTTTGCCCAACAATGTGCTTTCACGTTCTGAAAGTTTCAGCAATGCATCATACTGATCTTTCAGAATCTGGTGATTTTCTTTTATTTCTTCATATTGACGAAGCGTTTCCTTGTAAGAGCGATCCAAATTAGACAGGTCTTCCGTTAGAATCCCATGTTTTTTACTCAGCTCTGTGAGCTGAGATTCCAGCTCTAATTTTTCCGCGTCACAATCCTGCGCCTTGGTTTTATACAATTCTGCATCTTCAATGGACTTTTTGTACTTTTCTTCCAGCTCTTCGTATTTTCGAGCGGGAACACAAGCTGTTCCAATCATGATTAGTAAGGCCGACAATGTGATGAATCTATGCATGTTTAACTGGTTTTTCTAGTGTACAAAATTGAGCAAACTTTACTTATCAAAAACCGGTCCGCAAATTCATTTTTAAACAAGCCTATGTTTACTTGATGGAACATAAAAAAAGGGGCCAAGGCCCCTAACTATTTTTCTTAAATTCCGGATTATTTTGTCTTTTCTTTCGACAGGAATACCTGACTCAAATCTCTATATTCCATCGCGTTCTGCGGGAAATTACGAACGTTCAATCCCAGAAGTCTGATGTACTCATCGTAATACAAACTAATAAATGCTGCGTCATCTACAAGAATCTGATCGCATTGCTGATACAACCTCTCTCTTTCCAGCTCATCCATCTGGGACAATGCCAATTCAAAAATTGAGTCGTATGTTGGATTGACGTACCTGTGAGCATTTGGAAACGAACTTTCATTAGGCCCTTCCGGAACTGTCTTACCATAAAATAGCTTTAAGAAGTTCTCAGGGTCAGGATAATCTGCCAACCAGGCCGTTCTCCACAGGTCGCATCTTCCGGTAGTAAATTGCTCAATAAGCGTTGAAAACTGCATTCGTTCCATTTTAATGGTAACGCCAAGGTTTTCTTCGATCATATTACGAATCGCCTGACCAGCAATTGTATTGGTTTGGCCACCAACATTGAAGTACAAAGTAACCTCCGGGAAGCCTTTACCTCCGGGATAGCCCGCCTCGGCCATCAATGCTCTAGCCTGCTCTACATCGAAATCAAATCCCTTTACTTTCGATGCATCATAACTTTCCATCGGTGGAACAAAGCCATTGTGGGCAGGATGTCCCTCGCCCTGGAGCGTGTAATCAATCAGTTTGTCTCTGTCAATTGCCAAATTGAATGCTTTTCTCACCCGTTTATCTTGAAAGTAATCCGCAGTATGCAGCAGGCCATAGTACTGTGATCCAAGCGCTGCTATGGATTGAAACTGATACTTAACTCCTTTACCAGTTTGCGCATCTTCTACAGATCCCATTACTGTTCCCATTTCTTCAACCGGCAGTTGGAACATCAGATCTAACGAACCTTTATTGAACTGCAAGAGCTCCGTTTTCTTCTCTTTGGCAAATGTGAATTTGACCAAATCCAAATAAGGCAGGTCGTTTCCATATTCGTCCTTTTCCCAATATGTCGGGTTTTTCTCAAGCAAAACCTTTTTTCCTTCTTCTACCTCCAAAACTCGGAATGCACCGGTACCTACACAATGTGTTCGCATTTCGTCACCGTACATATCAACCGCTTCTTTGGGAAAGATCCAGCAACAATTGTGAGCAATAACTTTATCAAACGCAGCAAATGGCTTTTCCAGCCTGATTTTCACTTCATAATCACCTGAAACCGTGATCCCGGTTACTGACATTCCCGTTGCATTGCCTGCTTTTGACGCCTCGTAATATTCAGTCGCCCCTAAAACACGGTCTTGGAACATGCCAAAAAGCTTATTATTCCCGTCATATTCACAAAGTTTGGTAAAGCAATATCGAACATCCTCAGCAGTTACTTCTCTTCCTTTTCCCTCTGGGAAACAAGGGTCATCATGGAACAAAACTCCCTCCCGCAAATTGAATGTGTACTCAAGACCATCGTAGCTAATTCGCCAGCTCTTTGCAATTCCCTCTCGGATTTCAAGAGTTTCCTGATCAAACCTCAACAAGCCCTGATATACCTGATTTGCAATTCTATGGGATACCACGTCAACTACACTGAGGGGGTAAAGATTTTTTAAATCTTCCACTTCATTCATCCTGAACATCCCGCCTGCATAGATCTTTTCTTTAACACCATTGTGCATATAGTGACCGTTCAGCTCAACCATTTTTCCACCTTCTTCCTCCTTCTTCTCTACCTCTCCGCATGAGAACAATAGAACCGAAACCAAAATAG
>CAJWDP010000069.1 GCA_913030835.1 uncultured Flavobacteriales bacterium
TCTGAAAAAACCGTGATCTGATTTCCAATAACCTGGATCGAATCTACCGTCTCTCCTGCTTTGATCGCAAAACCTTGGTCTGATGGCAATCCGAATGCATGAATCATCCCTGAATTACTGTACTCTGTATAGGCCGATGGGACCTGGAAAGTAAAGCTCAGCTGGCCATTGGAAATATCACTCGTAGGTTTTACATGATAGGTCATTTTAAGCCGATCGTGCCAGGTTGAAAATTCAATTCCCGTAAAGTACGGATCAACTGGAGCACCTCCGGTGTGGTTTGCACTTACAAAACGTGTGTTGCGCCAAACCCCAAATTCGGCCATCTGGCTGTCTAAATATCCTGTGCTTGTTGGAGAGCTGCTTTTCTCATACAGTATCGAGCCATTTTGCAGAATTGCATAACCTAAATTCCCTTGATAATTAGCCGGAAACAGCGCATCGTGAAGCGCATGAAATCCATTCTTTCTGCCATTTGGAAATGTGCCAACCAGCAAGCTATTCACATTTAGATTGGTGTAATCAACATCCAATGCAAATCTGTTCGTGTGATTCACAAAATTTCGAGGAGCACCACCGGTCATCCAATTTTCTTTCCAGTAGGTATAATTGTAATTTTCTGAAAAATTATCGAAGCTTTCAGAGTTTACCTCATAAAGGGTTTGCGAATCCGACCTTTGAATCCAGATAAAAACAGAAAGAAGAGCAAAAATAATTTCTTTGTACATGATCAATAGGTTATTTACATTCTACATATCAATCAACACCTAGTACAAGCCGCTGAATTTAAGATGTTGATCAATGATTTCCAAGTAAAATGTGAGATCAATTACTTATGCAAATTTGAATTGGTGTTATCAACTTCTTGAGCCGCCCATCAGATAAACATTGTAAGAATCAATTGTGTAAATTGAACGGTTCTACCATATTTGTAAAAACTAAAATCTACACAATGAAAAACTTCTTTCTATTCTTGCCGATCGTTTCGATACTGTTCTTGCTTTCTTGCGGCCCACAGCAGCCGAATACCACATGGGATTTTCTTGATCTGGAGTCGCTTCAGATCAATACAATCAAATCGAATTCACCACTTAAGATGTCTTTCACAGTAAAAGGAAGTGTTGAGGAGAGTCAAACCAAGTTAATTGATAAATTGAAAGAATCAGGATTTAGTCCTGCTACCAAAGTGAACGAATTGATGGATTATGCCGATAAATCTGGCGACAATATCTTGGATTGGCAAGTAAAAGAAGGGTTGCCATTTATGGAGCTGGCCGAAAACAGCAATTACGTTAAAGGCAAAGAGGGGATAAAGATTGCTGTGTACCACAGTGATTTTGAGGGTGGAACCAGTATCCGATTGGAAAAATACGTCATCACCAACACCGAAGCAGTGCACGAAAAGGCCGTTAAATTGAGGGAATCAGCATTTGTTGGAAATTACAATCTTTTTGAAAGAAAATACACCAACTTATACGACATCAAAGGAACAGACTCAATAGAATTAGCAGCATTTGAATCAACCTTTGAATTATTGTCGAATAAGTTAGAGCTTAAGCTGTTTGAGGACGGAACCTATGAGGAGTCTTTCCCATTTATGACAGACGTCGAGGTAGTTATCTCTGGCAATTGGAAGTTGAGCGACGATCTTTGGACCATTACTTTTATGCCAGCGGACGTAAGTGGCAATAACTTTCTTGATACCTATTTCATAAAAAACGAAACAGAGTCAGACTTGGGAACAACCGCTTCGATTCTTGAGTTGAATGAAAATAGATTAGTGATCTCGGCTACAAAGTATATGGGTGTGGAGGTGAAGTCGGAGTTTACAAAGTATAAATAGTAGATTGAAAAAATTTATATTTCTGATTGACACGAGTCCAGTACCCAAAAAACAACGAATTGTTGTTCATCTCGTTGCGGGTTTTGTTTTTGTGTTGGGTGCTCTAATCTGTTTATTTTCCTTTTCCTCTCTATTCCCTGAGCTAACACAAGAAATCGGATTTCACAGCAATGGAACATCCACATTTCTGGCTGTTTTGATCACGGGACTTGTTTTTTGTAGCCTTGCCTATCTAATGGCTTTTGCAATGACCTTAAGCTGGAAAAGAGAGGCAAAAGGACAACAGAAATACAACAGGATCTTTGGAACCGATGCGTCATTTGAAATAGCGGATAATTTTCCTGATGAATGGGTTGAGCCAATAAGAAATACCTGGAAAAGCCCAGGGATCATCAACCTGATTTCATTAAAAGGAGCTTACTCAAAAAACCTATGTTTTGCAGATGTTCGATATGCAGGCCCACTGAACAGAGGTGCAGATTATTCATTGGTACTCATTGTCGATCAGAGGTTTCAATTTTCGGAAAAAATGTACTTCCGGTCTAGCAAAAAAGCAATGGATTATTTAGAAGTTCATAGAAGTACCGCTGCTCTGCAGCTAATTCAAAAGCTTCATACAGACGTTTCAGTTCTGCTGGATAATCATTCAATAACCCTTAAAAAGCTTCATAAGTTTAACGAATCCGAGCTACAGTCCGTTTATAGAACGGTTCGAACACTATTCAATTAGTAGGTTCGTATTTGTTTCTTAAGCTTCTTTCACCAATAAGGAATAAATTAACGGCAATACAATTTTATATAGGTAAACTCAATTAATAGTAAATTGATCGTGAAATGAAATTGGATTTATATCAAATAGACGCGTTCACCGACCAAATTTTCGGTGGAAATCCTGCTTGTGTTGTTCCCTTAAAGGAATGGCTGCCTGACGAACTACTTCTGCAGATCGCAAAGGAAAATGCAGTGGCAGAAACAGCTTTCATCATTCTCGAAAAAGATCGGGTGCTTTTAAGGTGGTTCACGCCGGATATCGAAATGGATCTTTGCGGTCATGCAACACTGGCATCCGCCCATTGTATCAAATCCATATTGAACTATCCTCTCGATTCTATCTTATTTGAAACCATGAGTGGAAAGCTAAAGGTTACCATTTCAAACAGGTACTATCATCTTGATTTTCCTTCAAGAATGCCAGCCCCTGCTCAGCTTCCTAAGACCATTGAGAGCGCATTGAACCTTCAACCCAAAGAAGTACATCAATCAAGAGATTACGTGCTGGTATACGAGCACCAAAATGACATAGAGCACATTAGTGTTGACCGAAACCAATTCGACCAGATCAATTTGGGTACAGGAGGTGTAATTGTAACAGCTCCAGGAACCAATTCCGACTTTGTATCGAGGTTCTTCACTCCGCAAGCAACCATCTTAGAAGATCCTGTAACGGGATCGGCACATTGCTCCTTAATACCTTTCTGGTCGAAGCGACTTGGCAAAAACGAAATGCATGCCTTACAATTATCCGAAAGAGGCGGGGAAATAGGATGTAAAGATCTGGGCGACCGAGTGATAATAAGTGGAACCGCCAGAACCTATTCTGCGGGGCATTTTTGGGTTGAATAACAATTCATTTCAGAATACAATGGCTTGTGGAATAATGCCGCACTCTATAGAATCGATCAATTCACCGTTTCGCGTAAATCGATAGGCTTCCCCTGGCTGAATAAAATCTTTAGCATCCATTACATAGATCTCTTCCGTTGCAGGGTTTATGGAAAGGCCGTAAAGCGTCTGACCATAACCACTTATAAGTGCTGTAGTAGATAGACTTGTGCTTTCTATCGGCATCTTGTAAACTCCGGATCCCAACATATAATAAAGGACATCCCCTTCCCCATTTATTTTTAGTTGTACCGGTTGATCCCCCACTCCAAACTCAAATGTTTTTATTACTGTATTGGCTGCAGGATCGACCATAGTAATCCGAGCATTTGCACCCGAAAATCCGTTGCTTAAAGCCCACAACATGCCATTTCTATCTTTAACCAAAGAAGACGGCCCAGCTGGGATCGAAATGGAATCAATCACTTCGTTAGCTGCTGTATCTAATTGTATTATCTGGTCATTCTGCGGGCATGTACCATACAAGAAACCATTGACATATTCCATTTCCTCCACCCAACCCGGAACAGTGATGTTGAAAACAAATTCACCCTTCGAAATGTCCAGCAATCCTAATTCATTGGCATAAAGATCTGAAACATATGCTTTTCCACCGTGAGTCGGCAGAACATACCTTGGGCTGCCTAAAGCGGGAACTTCAACAACCTGCTCCAGCGTATTCGTATCCAAAAGGACAATTTTGTTTGAATTATTTACGACTACCAGATACCGATTCGCCCATCTGATACCGGATTGACAAACATCTCCCAGAGGTAAGTCATTGGCCCCGAAGTAAGCGCCCTGAACGGTTTGCAAATTGTTAGGACCATAAGCAGTAATGCTTGCATTGCCCCAACCAAAATTCCCTTCATTTAATATCAGCACTTTATCTCCACTGAATAATGGATCTACAGGAAATTGAGGCCCCACCTCTTCCTTTTTGCATGAAATACCTGCTAATAAAATCGATATGTAAAACAACCACCTCAAAATAATAGCTCTCCCATTGCCATACAATTAATTCCGGGCATCGGTCTGTAAGGCATCACCTGATACGCTTCGTTGAACAAATTATTAACCTTGAACCCCAATTTTAATCTTGACTTATACACGCTTTTCATCTCCTTCGACAGAACCAGATAAGAAGGCCCATAGAATGGCATATAACTTTGATTTACCGCATCCAGATACACTCTTCCCGTTACACACTGACCAAATGTAATCTCCCAATCTAAACAGCTATAGGATAGGCTGTACTTAAAATTGTGTCTGGGAACAAAAACCAATGACTTACCTATACTTTCATCATCTATCGAGTTGGTCTCCAGTATTTTACAATCCACAAATGAATAATCTCCCTTAAACTTTAGGTGCTGTATTTGACCCAGCCAAACAAAAGAGTTACTAGCGTGAACACTAATTTCAAACCCACTGTTTTGAACTCGTTTTACATTTTGGGGTGACCAAACTTGTCCGTTTGGTGTCCAATAGATCCAATTTGAGATATTGGAGTAAAATCCATTTAATTCGACGCGACTTTGCATTCCTTTGATCTGAACATTTTGTTGCTTTTCTCTTTTTGAAATAGATCCAGCTACCAATGCCATGTCAAGAGAATATCCTTGCTCCGGTATGAGCTCACGGTTTCCACCCGGAATCCAGTAGAGATCATTTAAAGACGGCAATCTATAATTGCTGGAAGCATTCCACTTCAATAGAATCGGAACTTTGTTTTCATGGATCGTCACCCAACCATTTATAGCCGGAAGAACAGCTATTAACTCCCCGTTCAACATTTCTGTTCTCATCAGACCAGAAAATGATGACCTTTTTCCAGCTCGTGTCAATTTAATGTAATTGGAAAACAGGTTTCTACTTTTCAGGTCGGAATAGTTGTTACTGGATGCTTGTTCTAATCGGGCATCCGACTGGGTATTCAAGCTCCAATTATTCACCAATGTAATATTGGATTCATTTTGAATCAGTACCACCCGACTGCTATGCAAGGATTCGAGATCGATAAAAGGATTGGTGTATCCATTGATCAATCCAACCATTCCAATCTTTAGCTGATTTTGGAATTTCTTTCCTGTATATTGATAATCAAACACACCCATCTTAGAATCATCCAGCTGACGCTCTCCATGGGAAGGAACCCCCATTATAGCAGGCAAGCCACGATCAGTATTGGTCCACAGTCCGGACAATTTCAATTCGTGGTTCTTCAATTTGCAGCCAACTGTTAGCGATCCACCATATTGATTAAAATCTGCATTATTTTGTCGAGCGGTAACAGAGTCCGTGTGGGTAATGTCCTCATAACTGAAATCATTCAAAGCACTCGACTTCACCGCAGTAGCAGAGAAATACAGCTTATCTGTAGATTCACGAACTTCCAAAGCACTTGATCTGGCGCCAAAACTTCCTAATCGCTGAGCAAAGCGAATTTTAGAATCTTTTGACCATCGAATTTGATCATCTAGTTCTATTGAACCACCAAGTGCACCATTTGTATTGGATAGGTCACTACCGTAATTCACAGTAATGCGCTCAACAAGCTCCGTGTTTAAAATCGCCAGGTCCGATTGGCCAAGTGTCGGAGAATTGATTGGAAGCCCATTCCAATACACTTGTGTATGGACAGCTCCACTACCTCTTATTGAGGGTGTTGCCAAAGAATTTGGTCCATAGGTTTTTACAAATGCATTAGTTTGTGATTGCAGCAGATCCGAAACCGAAAAGATACCTTGTTGGCACAAATCCTCGCTATCGAAGCTCAAGTGATGTAAATTCTCCGAATGATTCAACAATCGATACCCTGTTATGCTGACCTCGGGAATCGAATCAACGTGTATTGTTGATGAGTTGTGCTTGTTTTGAGCAGACGAATCTGATTCACTCTGACTCATGGATCGAACGGGAATCCAAAGAACAAGAAGGGCTACCAGCAACCTGGTCATTGCTTTATAAAACTACTATAGGATGATGTATGCTTCGCACGAATACCTATCCTGTAATGTCCAGAGGGCAATTCGGAGCAATCCATTGTGTTGGAAGTACTAACCAACACTACCTGACCCTGAATGTTGTAAATAATAGCCTCTACGAAATGATCTACACCAATCGTCAATCTGTTCACAACTGGGTTTGGAAATAACGACACTACAGGCGTAAGCTCTTCAATAGCTGATGCCGCATGGAAATGTATCACTCCGACCGCATCAAGGTCAAAACCGCCGGAAGGAAAAGGTGTCGGATAAGGATCATTGATTATCTGTCCGTGTTGATCGTATGTTGCAAATTCAGTTTGAATCGAACCAATACAGTCCACAATTCTAACGTGTGTTATTTCATCCAGGTTCAAACCGGAAATTCCGGAGAGATCCTGCAAATCAAAAGGAGTGCCATATTGCGCTCTGTATTTTCCTGCCAGGTTATTCAGATGAGAGGCATCCGATGCCCCAAATGGGCCAATTTGCAGTGAATCTTGAAGATTACATGTTGATGGGAAACGAAAGAAGTTAGAACCATCCGAACTAACTTCTACAAAACCCAATTCCAAAAAGCTGTCACTAAACGAATTCTCAAAAACGGCAAAGTCATATCCCGGACCATCATAAATTATTCCGTTAAACGAAACCGTAGCAGTTCCATGATCTCCTAGACTAACAACACTTCCATCCGCCATTCCGATCGCATCATCCGCAGAACCGACACTAGCAATACCCAAAGACGGATCAGCAATATCTACGGGACCAATAACTGCGCTGCACGTTGCGCCCCACGACTGTATCGCCGCAGAATCTTTGTGTATTGCAGTGGAACCCACCTGACCTGCAGGTGGGGCAAAAACACCCTGGCTAAATGCAGAAATGTGTGCGATCACTATACCTATGAGAATTACACGTCTCATTTGGTGACCATCAATCTTGTAGTGAAAATTTGATCCTTTTGTACAACATTAGCAATATACACTCCCGTCTTAAGAACAGAAATATCAATTGGCACTATGCCATTCAAGGTCTTTGTCATCGCCAAAGAACCGGATATCTCATAAATTTCAAGAATACCATCAATTTGATCTAACATGATCTGATTATCAGCGGGATTGGGATATATCTTGAGAGTACTGGCCTTCAATTGAGGAATACCCGTTGCTACCTCTGCTGTAATCTGATCCAAACAAAAGAATCCCGGTGTATTCATTCCAAAAGTTCCTACATCTGAGCTAGAAAGTGAAAAACTCAAACTGTCTGTATTAAAAGGCAACACAACATGCTGCCAAGAACTCAAAATATA
This sequence comes from uncultured Flavobacteriales bacterium, assembly GCA_913030835.1. Classification (GTDB taxonomy): domain Bacteria; phylum Bacteroidota; class Bacteroidia; order Flavobacteriales_D; family Parvicellaceae; genus UBA10066. Next base: position 7,805 of record CAJWDP010000069.1, read on the forward strand.
ATCCAATGAGTCATTACTAAATCGATAGTCCGCAAGGAATATTTCTTCTGAACCTTGCAGAGAGCCACTGAGGTACGAAGAAATGGTTAGCTTGAACCAATCTTCACCATTTGTTCCATCAACGGTCCCGGAAGCATTGGTAGAATCGCCAAATCGCTTACCAAAGAAATCTCCATCACGCATTGAGATCGCCGCGTAAGTTGAATTGGTTACGTAAAAATCAATTCCATCAACCATTCCAAAAGTCAGCCCTAGACCCCCGGAGGTTGTTCCTATAATATAATTGGCCAATCCTGAAACATCCGATCCTGCAAACGAAGAAAATTGATTACCCGTAGTAGTTACGTCTGTTTCATTGGAATACGACCATCCGGAGGCCCAATATCCACCCCAGGCAGTATCATATACATTAGAAAAATTCCAATGCCCATTTTCCCCTAAAAAGCCACCACTCTGATCAGATCCGTCCCAATGCGACTCATTTGCCAAATACAACGAGTCGAACGTTGTTGTCATAGTTACACTCCTATTTTGAGCGTAAGAACTAACCGTATTGCATAGCAAAGCAATACTCAAAACTTGAAAAATTCTTTTCATCCTTTTTAAATTGTAACGACCACGTTTTCCGTATCGTTTGTCATTAATAAAAAGGGAGAAAAACTTCGAAATGGTCACAAGTGACCCACATCTCGTCGCCTTTATCCCGAAAGCTAGATTTTGCGTTTGGCAGGTCTTCTGGCTCATTTCGCTTTGCTTCACCTTCCCATTCGATTCTTGAACAGTGGCATTTGAAGCAATCTTAAAACTTACAGCTACGGGAATAGCCCGGGAATTTCACCCGGTTCCCTTTTAATCCTCACACTTGTTAAGTGTTGGAACCAAATGCAACACAAATGTAATAAATAGAATTTTGTTACAGTATATTCTAAGTTCAATCAAAAAGATAATTTTAGTATGGATATAAGATATTCGTAGGGCATCTATTGTCCAAATGCGGAGAATTAACAAATTTTTCGTAATTTATGAAACTATCACCATCCAAATGTGGATCATGGTTTAAAATAAGCTTTGAATTAAAGGATCGAATATCAACTTCAACTCCAAATTCTTTTGGAATTTTTTTTAATTTATCAATTTTATTAACTCTGTGAATTATAATTTCCATTTTTTCTTTTAAATGATTGAAATACATACAAGCCGTAGCTACAATAGCACCACTACCTATAGCACTTGTTAAATTTTTAGTTACTATCCAATTTAAAGCAGTAAAAACGCCTTTAAATGCCATAAAAATTGGCTTTTGTAAAATGTAGATTCCAAAACTTATCTCTCCTAAAAATACCAAAAACTTGAGGTTAGATAGTTTGGAAAACAGACCGTTATTACAAGAGATCAATAAAATTAAAGGCACAAAAACAAGCATTAATAAACCATTATGAAAACTTAATGTTGTGTTGTATTTCAATACTATAGCGGCCACAACTAATAGTGCTATAATCGCTAAGTCATTGGCTTTTTTTCGACCATTTAGATATTTTACAAACACTAGTCCTGCTACATTTCCAATCAAAAATTCGTTGAGATGAAGCAAAGGGAAGTAATGAATAAAGCTATGACTAGCCGACGGAAAGCCCGTGTAATAGGAAGAATCTAAAAGATAGTGCAAAATGTATTGGCTAAAAACCCAAACAAGTAGCACAATAGTTGTAAGCATTTTTAAATTTGGATGTTTATAAAAACGATTGAATAAAAACGGAAAACATAAGTAAAAGAACCACTCTACTGTAATGGACCATGCTGGTGTGTTGAAAGACATGGCTTTAGCAGGAATCCAAGCTTGTTGAAGACTAATACCAAGAAAAAAGTCTGTAATATTTAAATCACTTTTTTCTGGAAAAAGGAAAAACTCCATCATCTTAAAACACAGCAATAATAAAGCTGCTAAGAAAGTGACAGGATAAATTCTGGCAAATCGTTTTTGCATATACGACAAAAAAGATACGTTGACCTTATT
>CAJWDP010000070.1 GCA_913030835.1 uncultured Flavobacteriales bacterium
TACGGATGCAATAGTATTATGATTTTGAATTTCATTTTATTTCAAGTGTGTTTTTTGTTAAAATCGGTTTGTTAGTGATTTTTTTGAATTGGTTTTTGGGTGTCACTCAAATCATGGTTGGGGTAGAACAAATGCCTTATATTTGTTTGAGTTCCCATGGGTAAACAGGATCCGAAATATCAGCTCAGTCTTTGGCGAAAAAAACTTCATGAAATAATTTATGAAGCCGATACCCCGATGGGAAAAGCATTTGATGTGGCGCTTCTTTTGGCTATACTGCTGAGTGTCGGCTGCGTGATGCTTGAAAGCGTGGAGTATTACGGGGGCAATTATCAGCATGAGCTGATGATAGCAGAGTGGGTGTTTACAATAATTTTTACCATCGAATATGTATTGCGGATCATTTGTGTGAAGAAGCCTATTCGTTATATATTGAGTTTTTACGGCTTGGTAGATTTACTTTCTATTGTTCCCACGTATCTCGGGCTGTTTGTTACCAATGCTTCCTTTCTCAGGTCAATCCGAACCATTCGACTGCTTCGAGTGTTCCGAATATTTAAGCTGGCACGATACATAAAAGAAGCCAATGTACTGATGGAAGCGCTAAAGGCGAGTCGCCCCAGGATATTGGTTTTCCTTTTCGGAGTCCTGGTCATGGTAACTATTTTAGGTACGTTGATGTATCTGATTGAAGATTATGAGGAGACGAAATTTACGAGTATTCCGCGAAGCATTTACTGGGCGGTGGTTACTTTAACAACCGTTGGGTATGGCGACATTAGCCCTCAAACGGAAATCGGTCAGTTTTTCTCGTCCATTATTATGATCATCGGTTACGCTATCATTGCAGTGCCAACAGGGATAGTAAGTGTTGAACTGGCTAGAAAAAGCGGAATCCCTCCATCTACTCAAGCTTGTATGAATTGTTCACAGGAAGGACACGATGCCGATGCTGAATATTGCAAGTTTTGCGGAGAGCAGCTCAACCCCTGATAATGAGTAACAGATCGATACCGCACTCTGCAATTCGTTTTATTGATTAGCGATAAATCGCTTCTTTTGATCCGCAATAAAGGGTTTCAGGCTGTTACCGTGCCTTTTGTATTTTCCAATTCCAAGGTTAGCCGCTTTATTGAGAAATAGCTCCGCTTGTGAAAAATCGTCCATCCAAAGGAAACACTCGGCAATGTTGCAATACACGGCTGAAGTTACTTTTTTATTGACGCGCGCTTTTTTATCCGATGTATTTGATTCGTTTAAAATGGTCTGGTACTGAGATACAGCATTGCCAAAATAATTCAAAGCTGCAGACTTATTCCTGTCACTTGCCAGCTGAAGCAATCCATCTTGCACATTTTGAAAGGCTTCCAAAAGGTCGGTGTAATCATGGTCTTTATCCTTCGCGGTATAGATCTCTGCCACTTTGGATTTTGTTGGATATCCAAAGTCGTTGGAAAGCATGCCATTGATTCCTGAAACGATTGAACCGATAACATCTTTCTGACGCTGTTCCCAAAAAGTCGATTCATTGTCCATCCACCATAGTTTAAACTCATAACTCGATTTAAATTTTTGGGACGTGTAGCTCTTGAAACCTGAAGTTGCCGGGTGGATCATGTCATAAACTACAGCGCCTCCTTTATCTGTGATCTTTACCTTGACCGGATGTTTGTATTTAATCGTATAAACATAATCTCCGGAAGTCGATTTTTTCTCTGTTGTTGCCCCTTTATCAAAACCCTGAAAAGCCAAGGAAATAGTCGCACCACCTTCACCTTTTGTGAATCCAGGTATTTCTATTCGGCCGATTACGTTATCGGCATCGATATCATTGGTGAGAAATGGTTTGGGTGGATCAGGCTCACACGGACATTGACCATATACCGGGTCTCCGGGTTTTGCAGCTGCAGTATTACCTGCTGCCACTTGCTTTTCCCATTCCGCCATAGCAGCGTAATAGGATCGATCGACTACCTTTTTTTGCTCGTTCCATGCGTTCATGGCTAGCTCGCGTCTTTCTTTGGCCAGTTTAACCTGTTCTTCATGCCACTCCAAAGAATCTTGATTTCTTTGATCGAAATCCTGTTGAACCGTTACAGAATACACCTCAGTGCCACTTTTGAGGGGTTTTGCAGGAAATTGTATATACGAATAATTGATTTTTTTGTCCTGAATGTTTTGCGCTATGCTGGTAAAAGAAAGAAGAGCAATACACCCTGCGAGTAAAAGTTTTGTTTTCATCGTTCTAAATTTGATGTCTCAATTTATAATTTTCTACCTGACACCCCAATAGTGTGCCATAAATTGTTAACGAATTCTTAATTTTTCTCCAATATTGAGGATTTTGGTGTCGGAAATTCCGTTCAGCGAGCAGATCTTGTTCACAGAGGTATCGTATTTAAGTGCCATAGCATAAAGAGAATCCCCCCTTTTTACTGTGTGGTATTTCCGCTCTTTGGATTGTTTTATCTCTTCCGCAATTTGTTCAGGTGTTTTGTTTTTGGCCTGAGCAAATTTTCTTTTTGAACCATCGATTTTTCTATAATCAAATAACTTCTTGTGAATGATCAGATTTTCATCACGTAATTCTCCTTTCTCGAAATCAATGATGTGTTCAGGATCAATGGGATTATGGAAGTAGCGAATTTCAAAGTGCAGGTGGTCTCCATAGGATCTTCCCGTATTTCCACCAAGTCCGATTGCTTCGCCTGCATTGATCCGCTGATTCGGTTTAGTAAACAGCTTGGATAGATGTGCGTAATACGTTTCAAGACCATTATAATGTCGAACCACAGTTAAATACCCGAATCCGGCCCCATTGTATTTTGAATAACGAACGATTCCATCGAAGGCGCACAACACGGTATCGCCGGTTTTCAGATCTAGATCAATACCGTAATGAAATTTTTTACCTCGCATCTTAAACTCCGAAGTTATTGGAGCAGGGCAGGGAATAGCAAATCCCGAGTGCAGACTGTCTATAGAGCAGATCCAAATGGAATCGGTTAGTGCCCGCATATCATTATCGTAATTAAATGTCACATCATTTTGCCAGTCCACTACCAAATTGGTTCCTTCGATTGAATTGCGCATTTCATCGCACATGACCCCGTTAAAGTTGAGCGCATGCATGTATTCCCAGGTTTTATCTTCGAAGAGTACAATTGTATCAGCTCCCAAAAAAACTGTATCAGCCGATTTGGGCAAGGATTGCCCCACACATAAAAAAGGAAAAAAGACAAATGCAAAAATCAATCTGCTCATAGTCTGCAAATCTAAAAGATAGTTTTAGTGAATGACATGAATCGTCGTAAGACTTAGCAACAACCTGTTTTGAATAAGTAAGGCGCATAGCGCTCTTAGTTACCCGTTGGTCAGCCACCACCAAAACTTGCCCAACGCGGTTTTCTTTGGATTTGATATGATTTCCGGCTGTTGCAGAGGTTGTTCCTGAACGACTTTTTTATTGGACGACTTCTTTTTCTTTTTTTTGATTTGTTTAGGCTTGGGATTGTAGCTTTCCTCAAACTTTTGACGCTTAAGCTCCTGCATGGAAGGCCCTCTATTTACCGGTTCTGACTTTTTCTTCTCTGCCTGAACCTTTTCTTTACTTTTATGCGGAGAGGAAGGCCGTCTCCCTTTCTTTCTGTTTTTTTGTTTTGGTTTCGGTTGCGGCTTGTCTTCTGGCTGGACTTCAGCTTCTTTCTCTTTAGGTTCGGGAAGGTCAATTTTATCGACTACTTTGATTCCCTCCAGTTTCACTTTTGGTGCTTTAATCAGCTCCGCTTCCTCAGGATTGATGGTATCCGGATCAAGTTCTACATTTCCCACCACTTCACCAACTGTTTGTATAACGGGCTCTTCGACTGTTTCTTCTGCCTCTACTTTTTCGGGATGTTCCGGTGTGGGATCTTCAACCTCGTCAATATCAACTTGATTTTCCACAGTATCATTCGATGTGCTTTTTTCTTCTACTGTCGATTCATTGGACTTGGGAGAGGAAATGCTAAATCGTTCTTCTAAGTAAGTGACGTGCTCATCAAGGAGCTTGGTATTCGGACCTTTTTCAAAATCAATATCGAATTTTTCCGACAGAGCTTCTCTGACCGTATACGTTTTTTCATTGAGCTTGCGAGCAAGTTGAGCTAATCGCATGAATAATCATTTAGTCCACAATATTAATGCAGTTATTTGAATTTACAGAATCAAATTTGACTCTCTTTTCCTAAATCTCAAAAATTCAACCTGATCTCAGTGCTATTTGCTTAACTTTGTTCCCCAAATTACAGGGATGTATAGATTTTTTCTGAAACCACTCCTTTTTCTCTTCGATCCTGAAAAAATTCATCATTTTGTTTTTGCACTGGTCAAATTCAGTCATTATTTCCCCGGTATAGGTGCATTGAACCGATTGATATACAAAACGAATCATCCGGAATTGAAAAAAGAGCTGTTTGGTTTAACATTCGAAAATCCGGTAGGTTTGGCTGCAGGCTTTGATAAGAACGCTAAACTTTTTAATCAACTGGGTAATTTTGGGTTTGGATTTGTCGAGATTGGCACAGTAACACCGGAACCACAGCCCGGTAACCCGAAAAAAAGGTTATTTAGATTACCGGAAGATGAAGCCCTAATTAATCGAATGGGTTTCAATAACGAAGGATCTAAGGCAATTGCAAGAAGGTTGGTTGGGAATAAAGGCAGAATTATTGTCGGTGGAAATATTGGAAAGAACACAAGTACTTCGGATGATTTCGCCGCGGAGGATTACGTCAAAAATTTCAGATGCTTGCATGAAGTAGTCGATTATTTTGTTGTGAACGTAAGCTGCCCAAATGTTGGAAGTAATGCGAAAATAAATGATAAAGAATTTTTGATCGACCTGTTGAACCATTTAAAGAGTATCAACAAAGAATATGGCGTTGAACGCCCGATCTTATTAAAAATTGGCCCTGACAGGAGCAACGAACAGTTGGATGATGTAATCGATATTGTTAAGGTTACTAATATTGAAGGGGTTATTGCTACAAATACGGCAACGGATCGCTCCAACCTAACTACTGCGAAGAGTCAATTGGATCAGATTGGAAATGGCGGATTGAGCGGGAAACCACTGGCTGAAAGATCGACCGAGGTGATTCGATATCTGGCAGAAAAGTCAAATAAGGGGTTTCCTATAATTGGTGTAGGCGGCATACATTCTCCTGAAGATGCGATGGAAAAGCTGGAAGCAGGAGCAGACCTGATTCAGGTTTACACGGGGTTTGTTTATTCTGGTCCGGGGTTAATCAAGAAAATCAATAAGAGGATCATCCGGGAATCCAATTCATGAGGGAATTGGTATCCATACTAACTCCTGTTCGAAATGGAGGTGCATTTTTAGCTGTTTGTCTTGAGTCGATCATCAATCAAACCTACAAGAACTGGGAGCTTTTGATTGTGGACGACAATTCGCAAGATGATACATGGGAAACGATCAAGCGGTATAGTGAATCGGATTCAAGAATTCTAGGGTTTAAGAATCAGGGTGAGGGGATACTTCCTGCATTGCAAACGGCTTATTCACATGCGACTGGAACCCGAATCACACGAATGGATGCAGATGATATCATGGAGCCGGATAAGCTGGAATTATTGTTGGAATCCGCTACAGCCGGACAGGTTGCCGTTGGCTTCGTAAATTATTTTTCTGATAGAGGAGTAGGAGAAGGGTATAAAAGCTATGCGGCATGGCTGAATGACCTGACCAATCTAGGCAAAAATTTTTCTGACCTCTACAAGGAATGCACCATACCCTCTTCATGTTGGATGCTCGACAGACAGGACTTTGATGGCTGCGGAGGTATTGGAAATGTGTATCCTGAAGACTACGACCTTGCATTTCGAATGAAAGAATATGGATTGAAGGTGAAGCCAGTTAAAAAAGTAATCCATCATTGGAGAGATCATGATTCAAGAGCATCAAGAAATGACGACAATTACAAAGACAACCGTTTTCTTGATCTGAAAGTATTTCATTTCCTGAAGCAGGATAGGAATGAAAACCAAGGGTTAACATTAATTGGCGCAGGCAAGAAAGGCAAAATAATTTCACAGCTATTGTCAAAGAACCGTGTTGAGTTTTGTTGGGCAACAAATAATCCTAGAAAAATTGGCGTCAACATTCACGAAAAAGTCTTGATCTCTGAAAATGAAATTCCCGCTAATAGCCAACTACTAATTTCTGTAGCTGGTGATGAGGGAGCTCAATTAAGGGTGAAATATCCCAATGGATACTTCTTTTGCTAAAGAATCGAAATGGTGTTATCCTGAAATGTAACAACGTCTCCGACACGCAGTTTTTTTCGAACCTGCGTTTCCACTTTATCGTTTACAATAACTAAACCGTCTTGAATCAGAAGTTTTGCTTCACCACCTGAACCCACTAGGCTAAGGGTCTTGAGTAAATTATTTAGTTGTATATATTCTTCCTTTAATTTAAACTTCATAGCGGTTGATTGTTTCGAGCATTAGATCCGTTCACAAAGAGAAGGAATTCTTGTTTTAAATTCTGATGTAATTCTTTGACGAATATCTTCTTTTGAATTATTTTTTATTGATCTTCCATCTATTTCAACAACGGGGGTCAATTCACCCATGGTGCCGGTGGCAAAAACTTGGTCTGCATTATAAAACTCCGTTAAAGAGATGTTGCGTTCAACGGTGGGTATATTCAGATCTTTGGCGATTTTCAGCACAAGCCCTCTGGTTATTCCATGGAGACATGCATCTGCGTATGGCGTGTAAAGTATTCCGTTGGAAACCATAAATAAGTTAGTATCATTTAGCTCGGCTACAAAACCATCTTTGTCCAGCATGATTGCCGCATCAACCTGCGCATAATTTGCCTGGATTTTTGCCAGGATGTTATTCAACAAGTTTGCATGATGAATCTTGGAATCAAGGAAAGCAGGGTTGTTCCTTCTGATTGCTGAAGTAATGACCTTAATTCCGGAGTCATTATCATAGACCAAAGGCTTCCATTCTGCCAGAACAATTAAAACTGATCCGCTTTGATTTAGCCTTGGATCCATCCCGGATGTAATCTTAACTCCTCGTGAAAGTGTTAGGCGGATGTGTGTATCATTTGTCATACCATTTGCATCTACCGTCTTCTTAACAGCGGATTTCACTTCTTCGAATTTAGGGACATCTGTAAATGCACATGCCTTTGCTGATTCTGCCAATCTGTTGTAATGCTCACGAAAGCAAAATATTCCTTCTTCATACAGCCGAAGTCCTTCCCATACCGCATCACCTCCTTGCACTGAGCTGTCGAATGCCGATACGTGAGGCTCGTCACGGTGGATCAAAGCACCATTAACATACACGAGTAGATTGTCATTTTTTTGGTTGTACTTCTGTAGCATAACTATATAATTTGATTGCTTTTCATCTGGTTAAAGTAGGGTAGTGTTTTCTTGTAAAGACCATCTAAATGTTCCGGGATAGTTACTTCATCCGTTGGTTTTGGACCAAACCCGGTGGACGAATGTACACTTGTGTACCAGTATTTTGCCCAAATACCATCTTCTTTAATAGGCCCAGCCTCCCAGCTTAACATGGATTCGTCATAATGCATATCCAGTTTATCACACAACTTCATAAGTCCAGTTTCCGGATCACTTAACAGCTCCATAGAGTCAATTACGGTTCCTGGATATTGGTTAAAAAGTTCAGTTTGATAACGTATGCCAATATCTTGCATTGTTGGGTTGGAAATTACCTTGCTAAATGATCGAATGATTCGTTTTGGGTCCCGTATCAAATATACATTGACCCAGTTGTTCAAACAGGATAAATCCGGATGGATTAAATGATGGGCCATGTTCTTAACAAAAACGTATTCATTCGTTTTTTCAATCTCTCCAATTTGGTGAAGCACTTTATTCCAATCTGAAGACTGAGAATGCAGAATTTCATCGTTTCCTGGATGCACGATTTCAGTTTGTGATAGATAAAATGCATAAAATGGCTCGTCAATGACCTGGCAATCCTTTCGTTGTGCAAAGCTGTACATCAAAGCAGTTGATATATTTCTCGGACTCGAAATAAGATTGATTACAGCCATAATATTGCATCAAATATGGTGAAAATTCTACTTGTTTTTGAGGTAGAATCGAAACTCGGAAGACAGTAGAGATCAATGTAACATGCAGGGAGCAGCCGCAATTGGATTTCAGGGATGTTATTCAACTGTTTTATTAATTTTAAACTTTCGATGATCAAAAGATGAAAATAATTGAATGCCCAAGAGACGCGATGCAAGGAATTTCACAGTACATTCCTGCAGAAACCAAAGCGGAATACATTAATGCCCTTTTGCGGGTGGGCTTCGATACGATCGATTTTGGAAGCTTTGTATCACCTAAGGCAATTCCACAGCTTCGAGACACTGCAGACGTATTGAATCGTTTAGATCTGGAAAAAACCAATTCAAGTTTGCTTGCGATCGTCGCAAACGAAAGGGGTGCTAAAGAGGCGTGCAATTTTGAGGAAATTAACTACTTGGGATTTCCATTTTCTATTTCCGAAACGTTTCAGAAAAGGAATATCAATTCCACGATATCCGAATCTTACAGAAGACTGTCTGCTGTTCGCGAAATTTGCTTCAAACACAATAAAAAGCTGGTTACCTATTTCTCAATGGCTTTTGGCAACCCTTATGGTGACGAATGGAGTACCTACATTGTGGCTCATTGGGCGGAAAAACTCCTAAAAGATCTAGAAATTAAAATCTTGTCACTGAGCGACACGATTGGAACTTCAAATCGGGAAAACATTCAATTTCTTTTTGAAAAGCTGATCCCGGAGTTTCCTGAAGTTGAATTTGGAGCTCATCTCCACACAACCCCTCAGGCGTGGGAAGAAAAAGTCGATGCTGCATTCAAAGCAGGTTGTAGAAGGTTTGATTCTGCGATTAAGGGCTATGGAGGTTGTCCCATGGCCGAGGACCAGCTAACGGGAAAT
>CAJWDP010000071.1 GCA_913030835.1 uncultured Flavobacteriales bacterium
TTTCCGTTAATTGACCGCCCTCTTCATATCCCACGTATCCCGGAGGTGCACCAATTAATCTAGAAATTGCAAATTTCTCCATGTATTCTGACATGTCAATTCGAATCAATGCTTCTTCGGAATCAAACATGTATTTCGCAAGCTCTTTACACAACTGTGTCTTTCCAACTCCCGTAGGACCAAGAAAGATAAACGATCCTATGGGTTTGTCCGGATCTTTTAGACCAGCGCGATTTCTTTGAATTGCCTTCACTACTTTTTGAATGGCTTCATCTTGCCCAATCACCGTACCGCTCAAGTTGTCAGACATTTTCACTAATCTTCCACTTTCTTTTTCCGCTATTCTGGTGACCGGAATCCCTGTCATCATGGCAACGACCTCGGCAACATTTTCTTCAGTTACAAGCTCTCGTTTAATTTTTGCTTCAGCTTCCCATTCTTTCTTGGCCTTATCCAATTCTTCCGCGAGCTTTCTCTCAGAATCTCTTAAACGCGCAGCTTCTTCATAACGCTGTGATTTAACCACTTGGTTCTTTTGTTCCTTAACTTCTTCGATACGGGTTTCAATTTCGATGATGTTTTTTGGAACGTTTATGTTGGTTATGTGTACACGTGAACCAACTTCGTCCAAAGCATCAATTGCCTTATCCGGCAAGTGTCGGTCAGGTATATATCGTGCTGTTAATTTTACGCAAGCTTCAACGGCATCATCAGTGTACGTTACACTATGATGATCTTCGTATTTTTCTTTAATGTTGTTTAAGATCTGAATGGTTTCCTCGCTCGTTGTAGGCTCAACCAATACTTTTTGGAATCGCCGCTCAAGCGCACCATCTTTTTCAATGTACTGCCTGTATTCGTCTAGTGTGGTTGCACCAATGGCTTGCAGCTCACCTCTTGCAAGAGCGGGTTTGAACATATTTGATGCATCCAATGATCCCGAGGCACCACCGGCCCCAATAATTGTATGAATTTCGTCAATGAAGAGTATGATGTCCCGATCTTTTTCAAGTTCATTCATCACAGCCTTCATTCTTTCCTCAAATTGTCCACGGTATTTAGTCCCGGCAACCAATGAGGCGAGGTCTAATGAAACAATTCTTTTGTTGAATAGGACGCGAGATACTTTTCGCTGAACAATTCTCAGAGCAAGTCCTTCAGCTATAGCTGACTTTCCAACGCCTGGTTCTCCAATTAATATCGGATTGTTCTTTTTTCTTCTTGACAGAATTTGAGACACCCGTTCAATTTCATAGTCCCTTCCTACGATCGGATCCAGCTTTTCTTCTTCTGCCATACGTGTGAGATCACGCCCAAAATTATCCAGTACAGGGGTTTTAGACTTTGATTCCGATTTTCGTTGACTTCCGCCACCGCTTCCTCCGGAATCATAGGCATCATCTTCTCCCTCATCATCAGCAGTACTTCCAGGAAATTCAGCTCTGAAATCCTCTTCACTTTCTCTCGACATATGTTCCAATTCGTCTTTCACTTTATCGTAATTCAAATTAAATTTATTCAATGTTTGTGTGGCAATATTGTCATCGTCCTTGAGAATTGATAAAAGCAAATGTTCGGTACCGATCATCGAGCTTTTATACAGCTTTGCTTCCAAATAGGTGATCTTAAGTACCTTTTCAGCCTGCTTTACCAATGGAATGTTGCCAAGATTTACAGATTTACCGCTCGATGATTGAACGGCACCTTCTACTTCTTTGCGCAATTCTTTCATATCAATACCACTCTCTTTCATGATCTTTACGGCAACACCTTCGCCCTCACGAATAATACCCAGCAAAAGATGTTCTACACCAATATACTCATGGCCCAATCTGAGCGCTTCTTCCCGACTAAAGGTAATCACGTCTTTTACTCTTGGTGAAAACTTCGCTTCCATATATTCTAATTACACAAATTATTTTACTCTAAAATACGAAGAAAATAGAGTCTATTCAAAGTTAGAAATACTCACTTCTTTAACTTTTTAAAAACACTGCAGTTATCAACAGATTTTTGTGAACAATTTCCTTTATTTATAAGGTGTTAAATCCGTCTCTTTTCGGTATTTTCGAAAGCTTAATTTTAGCAATCAAAAATTGTGCTAAAAGTCAAAAATAGAAAAGAATGGCAGAAGGAGAAAGAATTATACCGGTAAGCATAGAGGAAGAGATGAAATCCGCATACATCGACTATTCGATGTCAGTGATCGTGTCGAGAGCATTGCCGGATGTTAGAGATGGTTTAAAACCTGTTCACAGGAGGGTGTTATACGGGATGCAGGAATTGGGCGTATTTTCAAATAGACCCTACAGAAAATCGGCAAGAATAGTCGGAGATGTTATGGGTAAATACCATCCACACGGAGATTCTGCAATCTATGACACGATGGTTCGAATGGCTCAGGAATGGTCGCTTCGATATCCGTTGGTTGATGGACAAGGGAATTTTGGATCGGTAGACGGCGATAGTCCGGCTGCAATGCGTTACACGGAGGCAAAGCTCAGAAAGCTTGCAGAGGAGCTGCTGTCAGATCTAGAGAAAGAAACGGTTGATTTCAAGCCGAACTTTGATGATTCGTTGACGGAACCCTCTGTGTTGCCTTCAAGAATTCCAAATCTTTTGGTGAATGGTGCATCGGGAATTGCGGTGGGAATGGCCACAAATATGCCTCCACATAATTTGACGGAAGTTGTCAATGGAACAATTGCCTACATTGATAACCGAGACATCGATATTCCTGGCTTAATGGAGCACATCAAGGCTCCGGACTTTCCAACTGGAGGAGTGATTTACGGATATGAAGGGGTCAAATCTGCATTCGAAGAAGGAAAAGGACGCGTAGTTATCAGGGGAACTGCAACAATTGAAGAGATTCGAGAGGGGCGTGAGGCGATCATAGTAAGTGAGATACCTTACATGGTGAATAAGGCCGATATGATCAAGAAGACAGCTGATCTTGTAAACGACAAGAAAATAGATGGCATTTCAGATATTCGTGATGAATCAGATCGTACAGGAATGCGAATTGTTTACGAGCTGAAACGAGATGCTATTCCAAACGTGGTTTTAAACAAACTGTACAAGTATACAGCGCTGCAATCATCCTTTTCTGTAAACAACATTGCCTTGGTCAATGGTAAGCCAATGGCGCTGAATCTCAAAGAAATGATCCATCACTATGTTGAGCACAGACATGAGGTGGTAGTGAAAAGGACCAAGTTCGAGCTGAGAAAAGCCGAAGAAAGGGCACACATTCTTGAGGGGCTGATCATTGCTTCGGACAACATTGACGAAGTAATTGCTCTAATTCGTGCATCAAAAAGTCCGGAGGAAGCCCGAGAGAAGCTTATAGAGCGTTTTGAGCTTTCGGATGTGCAGTCAAGGGCGATCGTAGAGATGAGACTGCGACAGCTGACGGGACTCGAACAAGATAAGCTGCGGGATGAATACAACGGTCTGATCGAAAAAATCAAAGACTTGAAAGATATTCTTTCTGATGAGGGAAGAAGAATGCTGATCATCAAAACAGAATTGGAGGAGGTTCGCGACAAGTACGGTGATGAAAGAAGATCGACTATCGAATATTCTGCCAATGAAATGAGGATAGAAGATTTGATTCCAGACGAAGAAGTGGTAGTTACGATCTCGCATGCTGGATATATTAAAAGAACTTCATTAGCGGAATATAAAGTTCAAAACCGCGGAGGAGTTGGTTCAAAAGGCACGAAAACCCGCGACAAAGATTTCCTTGAGCATTTATTTGTAGCAACCAATCACAATTACTTACTGATTTTCACTCAAAAGGGTAGATGTTTCTGGATGAGGGTTTTTGAGGTTCCCGAAGGGAATAAAAGCTCAAAAGGCAGAGCGATACAGAACCTGATTAACATTGAACAAGATGATAAAGTAATGGCTTATATCAATACGGGGGATGTGAAATCGGAGGATTACATAAAACGGCCTGCGGAGCAGAAAGACATAGATAATGGTCTTGCTAATAACATCGGGGAGCTGGTTGATCGATACTATATTGTAATGTGCACGAAGCGGGGAGTAATTAAGAAGACTCCTTTGGAAGCCTACTCAAGACCAAGGACTAACGGAATCAATGCGATCGGAATAAGAGAAGGTGATGAGCTTCTAGAGGCAAAGTTGACGAACGGTTCAAATGAGATTTTGTTGGCTGTTAAATCAGGTAGAGCCATTCGATTCAATGAAGAGAAGGTTCGTTCTATGGGTAGAACCGCTTCCGGGGTTAGAGGGATAACCGTAGGAGACGGAGGTAACGAAGTGATCGGAATGGTTTGCGTAGATAATGACACGAATGATACCATATTAGTAGTTTCTGAAAAGGGATACGGCAAGAGAACTTACCTAAATGATCCTGAAGACGGTGAAGCAATTTATCGAATTACCAATAGGGGAGGTAAAGGAGTAAAAACACTCAATGTCACTGATAAGACCGGAAGTCTGTGCTCAATAAAAGTTGTTTCTGATGACGATGATTTAATGATCATTACAAAATCCGGTATTACGATCAGGATGCATGTAGAAAGTATGCGTACCATGGGGCGTGCTACGCAAGGTGTTCGATTGATCAACTTGAGAGGTTCAGATGAAATAGCTTCAGTCGCAAAAGTAGAAAGAAGTGACGATGAAGAGGAAGCTATTGATGAAGAAGGTAATCCGGTCGAAGGGCTGGATCAAAGTTCAGCATCCGAAGAAGAGTAATTTTATCTCGTAACCGATTACAAAGAACCTGCTTTGAATAACGTTAGGTTTACTACGCGCTATTGTTAATTGCGTATCTTGGCAGAGTAATTGCTTAACGGGATATGGATTAAATCCTATTTTTGCATCACAATAGTTCAGAATGTTTAAATCAAACTCGAAATGAAAAAAATAGTAATTGCGTTAATTGCAGTATGTTTAAGTGGAGCCGTAATTGGTCAAAGTAAAGATCTTAACTCAGCCGCTTATGCATTTAATGGAGCTCAACAAATGTTACCTGCAGCTCAAAAGTCAGGCGATTTTTCCAAAGTGAAAGGAAAAATATTGTCTGCCAAAAACTACATCGATGCTGCACTTAAAAAACAAAACGAAACCAAAGCATTAAAGGCTAAGGATATACCAAAACTATGGAGGTATCGTTGTGAGATCTATCTCACCTATATCATGATGGCTGCTACGGATGAAGAGGTGAAAGCCGAGGTAGAAAAGAATGAGGATGCCATGGAAGAAGCAATATTTGGATCAGCCAGAAAGTGTAAGGAAACAGATGCAAAGAAAACACACTGGACACCGTTGAGTCAAAAAATGAATTTGACCCGTTGGGGATTGGCTTCAACAGGCGTGCAGTTGTTCAATGAGAAAAAGTACGAGGAAGCTTATGAAGCTTTTGTTGGTGCTTCTGAGATTGCAGATATAATCGAGATGGCAGACTCGCTTTCCTTCTACAATGCTGGGTTAGCTTCAGAGAAGCTGGATAAAATGGATGAGGCTGAGAAGTACTATAAAAAATGTGTTGATTTAGGTTACCAAGGAGCATTGACTTACGTGTTGCTTGCGCAAGTTCAGAACCGACAGGGTAAATCGGAGGAAGCCAACAAGACACTCGACGAGGCGCTGCAAAAGTATCCGGGAAATATGGATCTAATTAAAGAGCAACTAAACGGATATCTACTTGCTGAAGAATACGATAAAGCAGAGGAAAGCATGGCGAAGGTGATTGCGAAAGAGCCAAACAATAAAGTTTTGCATTTCTCTATTGGAACGATCTACGATAATCTAAAAAAATACGCTGAAGCAGAGAAGGCTTACAATGCAGCATTGGAGATCGATCCGGATTACTTTGATGCGCTTTACTCTAAAGGTGTTTCTTATTTCAACCAGGCGGTAGAACTGTACGATAAAGTGCAGACGTTAACTGATGTGGTGGAACAAGATTCTGAGCTCAAAAAGGCAGAGGATCTGATGAATAAAGCAATGCCTGTTTTGGAGAAGGCTCATGGCATTAACGCCGAAGACAGAAATACAATGACTGCTTTAAAGCAAATTTACGGTCGATTGGGAATGGATGAAAAGTGGTTGGAAATGAAGAAAAAGCTTCAGGGATAGACTTAACAAAAGCATCTTGATAAAAAGACCTTTCGTTCAAAAAGCGGAGGGTCTTTTTTTTTATCCTTATGGTATGAAGAATTTTATAATTGTCGTTTTATTGGTGCTGTTCATTGGTGAAAATGCATACATATATATGTATCCGGAAACCTTTTGTCAAGAACAGAAGGAAAGAGTAGATTCGATTTTGGGAAGAGGAGATGCGATCCTGAATGACATTAAATCCAATGCGAAAGAAGCGGTTAGCACAAAAGTTGATGAGGAGCTCGACTCACTAGCACCTACTTCAGAATGAACTCGGAGCACTTTCAGAAATTGGAGCGAATGTATCTGAATGCCAATTTCAATAAGATGATCTATGACACAACAACCATTCAAATTGAAGAAGGCGAAGCAGCAATATCGTTGAATGTTACCGAAAAATACCATCATGCTTTAGGCGCAATGCATGGGTCGGTGTATTTTAAACTGCTTGATGATGCTGCGTTCTTTGCAGTGAGCTCATTGGTTTCTGATTTTTTTGTTTTAACAACTTCGTTCAATATCAACTTTGTTCGTCCTGTGACTGCCGGAAAGATAATTGCTAGAGGTAAAGTTCGATTCACTTCAAATACGTTGTTTACTGCCGAGTCAACACTTGTTAATGAAGCAGGGAAAGAAGTTGCCTTCGGAACCGGAAACTTCGTGAAAAGTCGAGTTAAATTAAATCAGGACATAGGGTATGTTTAAGTTATAAGATTTACTTTCATTTCATCTCACTTACATTTTTCAGGTACCGATATGCGTCTGCTATTTCATCGAATCGTTCCCGTGCTTTTTCAACATGAGAATCGCCTAGATAGCTGACTTTGTCAGGATGATGTAATCTGGCTAATTTCCGATACGCTTTTTTTAGTTCTTCCTTCGTATAGGATATACGTATGCCAAGTATTTCGCAGGCAGACCTTAATTTTCTTTGTGAAATATAAGCTTTAGTTACCTTTTTTCTTCCTCTTCTTTTTGATTCTATTTTCAAATAGATCTGTAGGATAGATGAGATCTCTTGTTTCCTCAGGCCGATCTTAAATCCAACAACTTGAATGTATTTGTGCTCGTATGCATGAAATTCATGATCCGATCTGGATAATTCGCAAAGGAAGTGCACCAGCTGTATTTTTGCAGGTATCGTAACGTACTTCTTGATTGTGATGCAAATTTCATCGTATTCTACCTTCTTCTTTAATAGGTAGCGAACAAAATTACTCGCCATTTTTCCTTGATTCGCATTGCCATCGTTTATTCGAGCGAAATAATTGCCGACAAATTTTAGCTCAACTTCATTTACCTTGCGATCCAAACGGATAAGATAAGCGGCCAAAAAAGCAAGTGAGATAGTAAAGTCATCGTTGTTTTGAACGAATTCTCTTCCCGGATAAGATCGAAGCAGTCTTGCAAGTGCAGTCCCTTGTCCTTCAATGAACAAATGCATTTTATCATAGTTGGGAAAATTCTTCTTGTAGAAGGTCATAGTCAATACTCGAATGGATACATAGCAATAAAAATTAATTCAAAAGAGTAGACAATATTCCGTTTGTCTATTAAAAAATAAGTTTAAACGAAATAATTCTTTGTTTTATCGTAATTATTCAAAATAATATACTATTATTGTTCCCAATACAATAAAACCTTGCTTAACTAATAAACTACAACATAAAATGATTACGCTACACAACCGCCTTTTCAAAACATTATTATTTATTGCCGCTTCTTCTTTCTTTCTTTTGCTTTATACGAATTGTGACGAGTCAGAAAATATACTAACTGAAAGGTCAGGCCCCGAAGATTGCTCAATTGACACATCCATCGCAGTGTCTTCAGACCTTCCTTGTAACGCCACAGTTGTTTTAGACTTGTTGGCGGGCCAGACGATTCCTGTTGGCTCTGTTAGTCTCTATTCAGATGGGACAGATTTAACAGTAACGTATACTACTACCGGCGGATGGGTGATGGATGAAACGCATTTGTTTGTTGGGGATTGCGCCGATGTACCACTTAATGCAGCTTGTAATCCAAAAATTGGCCAATTTCCATATAGTGAGGACCATATTCCGGGTGTCAGCTCGTACACCTATGTAATTCCTTTAAGTGCTTTGCCTGATTGCTTTTGTTTTATAGCTCATGCAGCCGTATCAAATGACGACGGGAGCGGAGGAACATTAGAGGAAACAGCTTTCGCGAATGGTGAGAATGAGCTACCCGGTGATCGCTGGGGATGGTTTTCAATTTACTGTCAAGGCCCTTGTGATCCGGTTGGTGACAGCTGCTTATATCGAACTCAAACACAAGGAGGTTGGGGCGCTGAGCCAAGCGGAAACAATCCCGGATCTTACCTCCATGCTAATTTTGATGCTGCATTTCCGACCGGAGTTGTAATTGGATGTACCTATACAATTACGATCACGTCGGCACAGGCGGTAACTGACTTTTTGCCGCAAGGTGGAGGACCTGTTGCGCTTACGACTAATTATGTTGACCCAACAGATCCGTTGGTCAGCACACTCTCAGGAAATTTGCTAGCAGTAGTTCTAGCTCTCGGATTTGATGCTTACGACCCAT
>CAJWDP010000072.1 GCA_913030835.1 uncultured Flavobacteriales bacterium
ACAAGTATAATTCCAGAGGACAACAAACAAATGACCGGATCTTATGCAATGGTTGACCCTGCCGGACGCTTCTTTGACAACACTAATGGAATTCACAATTATAGCAGACCGATATTAGAAATTGGAGCGAGATTGGCAATTCAGCAAGTTCGTTATGACTTCGGGAAATTTATCCAGAGGCAGGGCATTTACGACTGGTCAACAATCTAAAGTAATTGGTTCTCTCACAAACCATTCAAAATTGTGAGGGCGGAAGCCGAAACGCGAAATTTGAGGCATAACAGTTAAATCAAAAATCATGGGAAATAAACCAATGGTTCAGCTACCAAGACCAAGCACAAAGCCTGGTCGTCCAAGTGGTCCGGCAGGAAATAACCCTCCCAAGCCAAAATCCAAGTAAAAGCGCCCTACTAAAACACAACAAGGGCTAAAAAAACATTGGGCGGACAGTGTCGCAAGATACATCCGCCCTATGTTGTATATTTGTTTTTAGGTTGAAAATTTGGTACTCCAAAGCCCCACCGTATTTTAGCCAAACCGTTGAGCAGTGATAATTCGTAATTGGATTAAACAATTAAAACTACCTATGAAACGAAAAATAAGTATTCGAACCTTATTTGTTGCTGTATTAATACTGAGCTCAAAAAACGCTAGATTACAAATCAACAGCTACCCAGTTAATCAAACTGTTACAATTTCATCGGGATCATTTAACATAGACGTTGATAACGATAGTAACGATGATTACACTTTCGAAATTTTACCATTATCTGGCAGCTCAAATGCCGCCAGAGTAATTTCACTTGGAAACTCTCAAGTAATGGATGGCTCCACTTTTGGCTATCCTGACGCGCTCAATTTCGGAGATAACGTTACGGCCCCATACAGCTCCGGAAATGCCGTATTAGGAACTGACGTTGGTGGTGGCGGACAATTCACTGGAGCCGGAATGAAGTATCTTGGGCTAAACATAGATATCTCTGGAGAAAGTCATTTGGGTTGGATATCATTAGAAGTCGTAGCTAGTAACGACACAATAATCTTACATGATATAGGTTATAACACCACTGCAAATGATGGGATTACGGCTGGACTAATGAGCACAACGTCTGTCAATGAGACTAGCCTAATTGATCTTGAAATCTACCCTAACCCATGTCAAAACATAATTAGATTTGATTGGCCTAATTTAGCTAGTAGCATTCGTTATTCTATTTCTGATTTAACTGGGAAATTGATTCTAAATGGAGAAGCTTACAGGACTATCGATGTGTCAACTCTAGCTGCCGGAACATACATCTTAACAATTGCAGAGGGCCAGAATAGTGTTAGAAAGAAATTCAAAAAAAATTAACACTACTTTTATTATTCGAAAAGAGCGCAGCACCGCAGTACCTATGTCTCATTAAAACGCCGCTTGGCCAAACGTCATTACTAATTCTATGGACACTTACAAACTACTAACCATTATTCACATAACATTTGCACTGGCCGCTTTCGTTAGTGGAATAGTACCTATTGTTTTCAACCCAAAGGGAGGAGCATTGCACCAAAAATCAGGGCAATTTTATTTTTACTTTTATATAGGAGTAATTTTAACAGCGTTAGGTATGCTAGCGATTAAGTTTAAAATCTTTTTTCTTGCTCTTACGCTATTTAATGCTTACCTCGTTATCTCCGGATTTTATTACGCGAAGAAAAACGAAAGAATAATCCGTAAAAATTGGTGGCTATTGAGCTTTCTTATATTCACAACTTTAGTCTTCATGTCTGATGTCAGCCTTGTAATTTCAAACATCGAATCCTATGAATACGGTTGGGTAATCGTTAGTTTCTCTTATGCAATTCTCGCGCTATCAGTTTTCATATTTGAACTTGCGGTTAAAAGAAACAGATTTTTACTTCACGCCGTGACAATGTTGCTTTCATATATAACCTTAATTAATGCAATTCTAGCACAATTATCGCCAATCGGGAATGTATGGCAATTTTGGATTGCAGGGTATATTATTTTTATTCCACTAATGATTTTGTGGTTTAAAAAGTCAAAGAAGTTGAGTTCTTTATTAAAAGCACAATAAAAACTGTCAAAAAGATTGGTATTGTAAAAGCAAGCCTGATGCAATAAAGTTCAGACCTTTGTAATTGACCAACTTAACCACCCTCACCTACAAACAGAAATATTATATTTGTTTTACTTCTGTATCTCTAAATTGAGCGTTAAAATTTCTTAGGATCTAGCTGCAAATCCATGATCGAAAGCAATAACAACAAAGAAAATATAGCGTATGATAGGCACCCCTATAATTTGCTTTTTGTAACAACACCTATTATGGTCGGATTTCTTTTAAAGCCAGCGTTTACCTCATTTCTGCTTGCCATTTTTATCATAACAGGCAATACTCATGCGCAAGTAGCTCCTGTTTTCGAACCCATTCCACCGGGATTTAGTATTGCCAGCTCAAACCCCGTTTATGCCCAAGATATTCGATATGACAACCTGGACACCAACTACCAGGCGTTTCATATTTTTCTCCCCGACACAACCAGCTCTTATCCTCTTGTGGTTTACATTCATGGAGGTGGGTTCAGGGCAGGTTCAAAAGACAACATATTTTCAAACGTAAGCCTACAGTTGGCAGCAAAATACTTTTTGGAAAACAACATTGGATTTGCAACCATCGGATATCGCTTACTTCCGCCCGAAAGTGCATCTTATATCGATTCTGTCGGTGTAATTAAATGCTTAAGCGATTGCAAAAGAGCACTCCAATTTATTCGTTTCTATTCAGATGATCTATTCGTAAATCCCGCCAAAATAGCATTAAGAGGAGGTTCGGCGGGAGCAGGAACTTGCCTGTGGCTCGCAACAAGGTCTGATATGGCGAATCCAAGTTCTTCGGACCCGATACTTACTCAATCTACAAGAGTCTGTGGGGTCTATTTGAAGAACAGTCAATCCACCTACGACCTTTACAAATGGGAAACCAATGTTTTTGAAAATTTTGACGGTCTTGGAACCAATTATACGGTAGACAGTATGGTTGCTATTTTAGGATTCGATCGATATGCCGATTTCTATGGCGGAATAGATTCGAACTACCATATACTCTATGATCCAGATCTTATTCAATATCGAGAAGACGTTGACATGCTTTTTCACATGAGCAACGATGATCCAGCAATTTTC
This sequence comes from uncultured Flavobacteriales bacterium, assembly GCA_913030835.1. Taxonomy (GTDB): domain Bacteria; phylum Bacteroidota; class Bacteroidia; order Flavobacteriales_D; family Parvicellaceae; genus UBA10066. The sequence continues at coordinate 3,191 of CAJWDP010000072.1, forward strand.
TCAGAAAACGGATCAGCTGCAGCCCACCCAAGCGAAGATCTACTGCATCATTCTTTGCACGGCCTGGAAATTTACAACGCAGGAGTAGCCTCGGGAGTAAGCGAAATGATAGGAGTGATTCCAACTCAAGGAATCGATAATTCAATGGGAGAAACTGGCGACGAGTTTTTGGTAAGAATTCTATCCAGCTGTTCCACATCTCTTTCAACCGGTGACATTCAAACGCCGAACAGCTGCACGATTTACCCCAATCCGGCAAATGACCGGATACGGATAAACGGATTACAAGGGGACGAGAAAATAAGCATCCTCAGCATAGATGGTGCTCTCATTAACTGCGAACCTTCAGGTGGTTTTTTAGGCACAGCTGATCTAAGCTGTGGTGTTTATTTACTGATTGTGCAGAACGACTTTAGAAAGGAAGTTTTGAGATTTGTAAAAATTTAAATTGCCACAAAAATTGAATGAAAGTTCACTTTAATTAAACCATTTTAATTTTATACTATCTAAGTAATTGAAATCATAAAAATTTAAACCATGAGAAATATTCTGATCATATCCCTTGCAACTGCGTTTTTATTTGGACTATCGAGTTTTACAACTTCCGAAACCAATCAGAAAGGTGAATGGATCCATCTTGGCAGCAAGAAAGTCAATTGGGGAATAGAAAAAGACGTGATCGAAGTTGGAAGACATGAAGGCAGCTTTTCAAAGCTAAAAATTAAAGTTCGTGGAGGTGATGTCAATATGAGAAAAATGATGGTTACTTATGGAAATGGAAATACTGAAAACATTCCATTAAAATTCCATTTTAAAAAAGGAGCTGAATCTAGAGTTATTGATTTGAAAGGTGAAAAAAGGAAAATTAAAAAGATAACGTTTTGGTACGATACAAAAAATCGAAGCAAGAAAAAAGCTACAGTTCATGTAGCAGGTAAAAGAGTTTGATATTAAGTACTATTAAGGACCATTATTACCGAAGAATACCTTCTCTACTGATCCATCGGAATAATGGTAGAGCTGTATAGACCCTTTTTTAAATTCGACCTCTCTTCCCAAAAGATCAACGATCCTGATCAGCTGTCTGTTTTTATTGTATTCCTGTTCTGATATTTCGACCGGATTAGCGCACAGCTGATCAAAAAACAACCATGCCTCTCGGCTTGCTGAAATGTCCATGTTTCCCCAGGCTCCCGGCCAGTCATGCCCTCCCCCATCTACCGTATAGAGCCAAACCTGAGAACAGGATCCGAGCTCGGTGTATTTATCAGAACTTACCGTACTCCCATCGGTTGGATCTACATCAGGAAACGTAGTGGACGAAACATTGGTAAGTCCATACCGGTTGACCCAATAGTCAATCGTGTTGGGTATACTTGGATATGCACCCCAACCATCAATATTGGTGGGGTCACCGGCCATTGGGGTAACATTATCATTCGTACCGTGTATCTCGAGTATCGACACCTCTCTGATCTGGTTACACGTGTCAATAATATGCTGAAGCATCATGCCTGCAACAGGGGCTATTCCCTTAAACGTCTCTGAGGATACACAAGCGAGCATATACGAAAAATCACCCCCGTTTGACATCCCCGTAGAAAATATGTTTTCGCTACTTAAGGAGTTCTGATCGCTAAGTGTATCGATAAGCTCTCCTACAAAAACCACATCGTCTACCGTTTCACCAGATTGGAAATCATACCCCACATTCCAGAAGGTGGAATTGAAGGAATCTTCCGTTCCCTGCGGGTAGCAAACAGCGAATCCAAACTCCTCTGCGAGCGCATTAAATTCGCTGTAATCCATAATGTCCTGAGCATTTCCCCCATAACCGTGAAACACCATAACCAACGGGCAATTGGTCGGAGCAGAGCTAGCGTGATAGTAGATGTAGTCCCTACTCAACCCTCCACTGGAGATCGTTCCGTATTCTGCCACAGTAATGTTTGCTGAAAGACTATCATTGGTAGCATTGGAATCCGCCGGTAGTCCATTTACATTGCTTATTGAAACTTCCAAGCTGTACATTCCGCTTGTATTTACAGTCATCAGATCCGGATGTGAGAAACTATATGTCCCTAAAGAAGGAATGGATAAGCCCGAAATAGTACTGGTGTATACGGCGGAACCTATGGTCCATTCCAAGTCAAAAGATTGAATCGTATCCAGTCCCATATTGGTCACCACTCCGGTCACCGGGGTAGACGAACCCGTTGGTAATGCAGAAGGTACAGAAAGTGAGCTCAGACCAAGATCTAATCCTGCCACTTCGAATACAGCTACATCATCGATCGCCCAGCCAAACAACCAATTAAAGTCGTCGTAGTAATGAAACCCGATCAAAACACCGGAATTGCCGATCAAGGAATTGAGACTTACTGTTTGTTCATCCCACAGGCCATTATCAGCTCCAGTTATCGTCTGCAAAACAATCCAGGTCACCCCGCCATCAAGCGAGTATTCGACCGTTGCTTCTTCCGTTCCACCAAACAATGTGCCCCCATCAAAATAATTTTGAAATTGCAATACCGCAGAAGTTACTCCGGTTAAGTCCATTGGAGGCGTGATGAGATAATCCTCAGATTTATCACAATCGCAAGCGTCATCATTCGTCGCAATGAAATTACCGTGCGGCGCTATTGACCAGTACGTACTCTGAAGTGACGTGTTGGTTCCCAACAACCAACCGCCATCCGTTGCGTTGGTAGATTGCGACCAGCCCGGCGGAAATGTACCCAGCTCAAAATCTTCTTCAAGAAGAACCGTCTGACATAAAACAGATGTTATACACAGACAACTCAAAATTAGAAAGGCCATCAATTTTCTCATGCACCAAGCGGTTCAGCTGCTTAAATATAAGCTTTAATGGATTTGTGATCATTGAAACTGAAGCGATTTCCCTTAAAAGTCAGGCACACACATCAGCGCCGCGCTTGCTACAAGAAGCTTATCATTCAGATCAGAGCTACATTGACATCTAATGGGACAGAAAACCAAGGCAATGCACTATCTTTATTCAGAATATTGGAATGAAATGAATACCGAAAAAGTTTGCACCGTATGTAAGAAAGAAGTAGCCACCAATTATTGTGGAGATTGCGGACAAAAAGTTAAGGTGAAACGGTCTACTGTTGTTTCGTTGCTCGTTGACATCGTCTCCAACTTTTTTTCGCTTGAAAAATCTGCTCCGGCAACTATGCTGAAACTGCTCGCTTCTCCGAACAAAATTATTGACAACTACTCTAAAGGTTATCGAAATTATTATGCGAGTCCGGGAATCATGTTGGTTTCTGCGTTAACCATAGGAGCCCTTCACTTGTTCTTCATAGACCCAAGTATCCTTGGCTCTGAATTTTCCATAGCCTTTACAAGTGAAGACAAATTGGATTTGACCACCCCGTTGTTCTTATTGATAGCTACCCTGGCCACACTTTGCATCACCTCATTCCTCACCCACATCAGATCGAAATCCAACTTCGCTAAACATTTAATCTCCATCATTTATTTAACCAGCGTATTTTTTATAATTACCCAATTAATAACTGATTTTCTTTCACTATTCACCGATATTTTTGATGACTTTGCTATTCCCACATTTTGGTTATTAACTATTACCTGGAACTCCCTAGTTTTTTCACGAAAAAAGAAGTTTCTATCTGTTTCAGTTAATATTCTCTTTCATTCCATCCTAATGGCATTATGCTTGGTAGGAATAATCTATCTTGTTCAATACATTCTTGCTCAATACATTTTATCGACGGCTGCCATGTAAATCTTGTAACCGACACTAACGACATACAATTAACTCGCCATTGTTAGCCACAACGATGGCCCAATTAAAATTATTCACATGAAAGTAACTGCTGAACACAATGAGCGCATGGCAAAAATGACATTTGCCTCTATTTACCCGCATTACAGATCTAAGGTGGAAAAGAAAGGAAGAACAATACAAGAGCTCCATCAAGTTATCGAATGGTTGACGGGTTTCAATGAAGATAAATTAGAAACTTTGATCAATGATAAAGTAACCTTTGAGACCTTCTTTCAAGAGGCCAGCCTGAATCCAAACGCTCATTTAATTACAGGCGTAATTTGTGGTTATCGAATTGAAGAAATTGACAACACCATTACTCGACAGGTTAGATATCTAGACAAATTGGTAGATGAATTGGCTAAAGGCCGTAAGATGGAACAGATTTTACGCACATGAAAGAGATTAGGATCAACTACGATTAAGTAACCAACAGGACATCTACGATCCACTTTTACTCAGCCCAAACCTCTCAGAGAATCACATTTTCAAGCTTGGTGGCAGATTGATTCAAAATATTTTTACTTCCATTGGAACCTGACTTTTTTTATGTTGACATGCCCCACGGAATGCTTTTCATCTTAACTTAGATATCAGTAGCAAACCCTAATTCTTTGCAAGTGAAGGCTGATAACAATCACATAGAAACCAACCGCAATTCCTGGAATAACCTCACCGAGATTCACCTCAAGTCTGACTTCTATGATGTTGAAGGTTTTTTGCAAGGAACTACCTCATTGAATTCCATAGAACTCAATCTTCTAGGTAATCTGGAAGGGAAAAGGATTTTGCATCTGCAATGTCATTTCGGCCAAGACTCAATCGCATTGAGCAGACTTGGTGCAAAAGTTACAGGTGTGGACCTATCAGATAAAGCAATAGAGTC
>CAJWDP010000073.1 GCA_913030835.1 uncultured Flavobacteriales bacterium
CAGAAATGTAAAATACCGCGTCAGAATCATATCCGATGGTGCTCCGTATTTCTTCTTCTGTGGGTAAATTTTCATTGTCTCTGCTCAGAATATAGGTCCTTATTTTTGGGTTGTTATTAACAACTTCCGTTCCCTCAAGACCGTCGCCAATATCAATTGTTTCAAACAGGATGAAGTCAACATCAACGAAAACCAATCCGTTCTCAACATATACAGATCTGACAAAACACTGTGAATCTTCTTTTTTGGTGCTTAAGGTGACGGATTCCGGTATCTTTTGGTCATCATCTTCAGCTGCTACCGGTATGACTTCGTCTGCGGCATCCTGAATAGTTGCACTGTCCGGGCCATCCGAGCTGTTACATGCCACCAGCACGCAGGATAACAATAGGAATTTGATTTTCTTCATAGCTTCATACATGGTTGTTCAAATATAGAAAATTCACATCCTGTTCAATTGGTGTCGCTCGATCCGTGTAGCGTTTTGGTATAGAAGGGCTCCTGACTCAATAGACCGTTATCGTATCATTTTCTTGCCCGGCCTACAAATAATACAATTCTACGTCCGAATAATAGAGTAGTGGTACTGTTGCAGATCATTCAGATTATATTGATAGAAACGAGATTCACACTCGTTATGAGCTGTGAACGGAAAATCAACAACCATGAAAAATTTTGTATTCACTTTTATCACTACGATTGCGTTCATTCTAACGGCTACTTATGGTCATTCTCAAGAGAAATACAAAACAGCTTGGGAAGTAGACTCAATATGGGAGCTGGAGTATGATACAATCGAAAAAGAACACGTTGCAAAATATGTCAGTGACGTAATAGCAAAAATGGAGTTCGAAGAAACTGAATTCGGAGCAAGATTAACCATAAACATTTATAACTATGAAAAATTGGATTGGTTTGATAAATATGCACGAAACGGTAACTTTCCGCCTCCGGAAGAACTCAAACTCGAAAACCAAAAGGTATATGAGTTAGATCTCATGACTGTTAATGTAGAAGAGAATCAAGTAGTTTATTGGACTGAAGGACAAAAAGATAAGATCATCGTCTATGTAAATGATGAAGGATTTTCCAACGATCTGTGGCACTTCTCAGAATTTGATGAAGAGCTACAGTTGTACACTGTTTCCAGGTATTTTTCAGTGCCGTTTTAGTGTTGAGAAGACTGCTTACAAATGCATCCTAATTCTGAAGGTCAATCGCACTTCACTCAGAATAGATCCACAGTAAAGTTGGCTTTTCGGCAGTTTGAAGCAACTGGTCGATGGCTACAAAAGAATTTTCAGAAACGGCAGGGCAGCCCCAGCCCTCTGGGGTGCCTTGGGGATAGACCTCTTCATCACCAACCATACTCCAGGAATGGAATACGATGTCTCGGTCAAGAACATTCGAATTTGTAGATTCTAATCCGTGCAGCAAGTACTTTGTATTTACTCCGAAGCTGCTAAAGCCTCGTTTGCCGATCTTGTATTTTCCGAGAGATGAGCAATGGCTATCCGGAACATTACTGAAATTCGGATTGCTGCTGGTTTGATCAGACGACCAGATGCTTTCGCAACAACCGTGGCTCACCAGATGTTGGGAGACAATTTGTTTGGATTTAAAATCATAAACAAAAAGCCGTTTTTTACCCGAGTGGATACTCATATCCACAAGGATGCAAAAATCTTCGTTCATGTTGTTGTTTTGGCAAAAATGAAGAGCAAACGCTCCCTTGTCACCACCCGCTGAATAATTTGCAGAGGTGTCGATGAGTTCTTTGGTGCATTGGGTAAAAAGAGCTATGACCAGTAGTAACGGAAATACAATTCGCATGGTGTACAAGAATTTGGGGTTCGCTAAGTAAAACATCGGAACTCCTCAAAGGAACACAACGAATCGTTAAGGAATGTTAAAATAGAAATCAGATCAAAAGAACAACCAGTCTGCAGTTGAGTACAAATTGAAGGCCGCAAAAACAGACGAAAGGACGATCCCAATGACTTTCCCTGTTTTGTTCTTAATGGCGAGTGCCAGGAGGATTGGAGTCATTCCACCAACAACAGAAAGACCTATGGAGAGGTATTTGGTTGAAGCCATCCAGCTCTCGGGCAGCCGATACAGTATAAAATTGATCAAAAAGGTGGCAGATGCATAAATGAGGTAAATTAAAATTAGGGTGTCTGATGTTTTGGTCGTTGATCTGGGTTCCTGTTCCATCTGCAGTCTTTTTAAGTATTCAGCTAAGGTAGTATTTTCCCTTTGGTGAGCTCTGAGTGATCACAGCACTGTTTTTAAGGCTTCCGATGAATGCAATTCGGAGCATCGATCCGAATTTGCAATCATACCATTCGAGTAAAAGAGGCAATGATCTGCTCGTGCTCCGGAAATAAGCTGGTCAATTTTGATCTTGAAACCAGCTCGAAATCGTCAAAATTAAAACCGGGAGCAACCGTGCATCCCACCAAAGAATAAGAATCTTTATCCATCACCTCTGCCGCAAACCAGCTTCCACCCGGCACGACCAGCTGCGGCTTTTCACCGCTGGAAAAATTTCGTCCGATGATGTGTTGAGTATATTCTCCTGACTCTGATATCATATGAAGACGAATCGCAGAGCCGTCGTAAAAATGCCAGATCTCATCCTGAAGTATTCTGTGAAATGCGGAAAATTCAGCCGATGTTAACAGGAAATAAATGCACGTGGAATATGCTCTATTGCCGGAGTATTCAGGTTCCAGACTGTCTGAATTGATCTCTCCTTCACTTCTGTAGGTTTCTCGAAAGAATCCACCCTCGGGATGCGGGGCTAGATCCAATTCTTCAATAATTTCATTGAGGGCATTCATAGTTCAGCTGATTCTAATTTAAATGCAAAAGTATCGAAATATCGTTGCTATTAACGGGTCAGAATACAGCGAGCTCCTTCTTGTGCCTTATCTGTTATCTGAAAACTTCTGCAGCCTCTCAAATAAAGTCCTAGACTATGGAGCATCTGAAACAAAAGACATTACTTGTCGACGATGACAATTTTGTTATTGACTACTTTCCAATCTTTGGGAATTTGCGGACTTACATGATCAAAATCGAAATATAAATCTTCTATCTTACCCGAATGGCACGAATAGTTAAATATCAAATCAAAAAGCTCACAATCCACAATGCCAAATTCAGATCCGATTTCGCCATAAATGTATCTTTTGGATTTTAGCAAAATCATTCCGGATCTACCTATCTCCGAATTTTGTTGTGTCCAGCCTAGCTTTTTGATTTTTGGAAAAATTTGCTCGTCAACTAGAAATTGAATTTTAGAATATATTGCAGTGTCTGCACCCACTATTGGTTCACCATAGTCATCTAACAGAGGCTCGATCGTCTCCTGGTAATACTGCGATACAAAAATTCGTTCTGAAATCAGTGCCTCGTTATTCAAAAATGAGCAACAAGATTTTCTCTCAAAGGTTTCTTCTTTTATGTATTCGTTAAATTTTGAGAGAAATTCCGATTTTTTTAGTTGATTCTGCCCGAAACAAAAGGAGCAAAAAGACAAACTTAAGATTAGAATTAGTTTCATTGGTTTACAGTTTTTGTAGGGTTTCCAAAGTAATGAATAATAAGGGTTAAGAACAAGCCTAAAATGTTACTGATACTTGTTAAATTCAAAAGTATCGAAACATCGTTGCTATTAACGGGTCAGAATGCAGCGAGCTCCTTCTTTGGCCTTATCTGTTTTCTTCGTGTTTTTCGGTTCAAATTTCCACATCTTCTCGGTCGTAAGAAATTTGCCCTGTACTATCGAATGTTGTGCTAGCTGTTCCAGCTGATCTCGATTGATCGGGTATCTCGCGGTTATGGAGCAGCTTTCACCGGCACAGGTGAGCAAGTTGGTTTCGAACTCCTCCTTTGTTCTAAAGGAAACTTTTTCACCGTTGGATAGTGTTAGTGCCAGTGTATATCCCTTCATAATGGTTAGTTTTTGTGAAGAGTTGTAGGCCTTCCGCAAGGAAACAAAATAATCTGAGTTGGTTTTGTGGTAGGTCAGTAGGTAGCTACCTTTTTCATCCGAATACAGCGGGAAATTTTTGGTCGCGATGATGGTGTCGCCATTCGCCTTACGTATTCGATCCACTTTGAATTTGCATTGGCCGAATGTGATATGAGCTGCAAAGACAAAGAGAATAAGAGTAATTGATTTCATAATGGATATTGTTTCGTAATGCTCTACCATACACGCACAAGAGCGAACGGTTCATTGTGTTACGGTGAACAAATATACATCTTCATGCACTTAATAGATCGAACAGGAGTAATAATGAAATGCAAGCGTACAACGCGATCATTGAATTTCCGTGTTCGTAGAAATTGAGCTGGCGATAAAAGTTTCTTCACCTATGTTAACCGTTGATTTGTATGAATTGCCGATATTGGCCTGCACATCTTATTAGTTTTTCAACCATGAAACGAATTTTTATACTCATTCTCGTAGCTGTAAGCCTGAGTCAATTTACAAAAGCACAGATCACCTGCCTTCCTTGCGACCAATTGGGTATGAGTGTGAATGTAGGCTCTGATACGAATGCGCTGAGCATTTATCATTCAGGTCAATACTTAACTCACCCTCAAGAATACAATGTTTTCGAATGGGAAATTACCGATGGGACAGGTTATCCCATATTTCACGATACCATCGTGAATAATTCATTTTGCAATTTTTCCCATTCTTTTCCGATCACCGACACGATGAATGTTGTTGTCTATCTAAAAAACGATTCTGCCATTCTTCCAGGTGGCAATTCAATTCATTGTTTGTTTCAAGATCAAATCTATTGGGAAACAGGAGTATATCCGTCCGGAACACCATGGGGTAGATGGGAATTTGTTCACGGAAATGTTGGGATAGATATGAATCCGGCATCGGGCATTGAAGAGATGAGGCCAGCTCAAATTACCAATGGTAAGATGTATGATCTGCTTGGTAGAGAATTGAAGGAAGCGCCATTTCGACAGCTGTACATTCAGAACGGAAAGAAATTGTTCAGAATAGAGTAACCTGCACCTCTTCCGGCTCAATTCACAATGGATAGATCGGTTTCCACAACAATTCCTCGCTCATGAAGCGGTACGTTTAGTAAGTGGTTAATTCCGAAAACGTACCCCGATCATACACACGTCGTCGATCTGTTCTAGATTGCCTCTCCATTCCTCAAAAGCACGCTCCGCCAGCTTCTTCTGGTCCGCAATGGATTCATTTTGCAAGGAAAGGATTAGCTTTTTAAGATTGGGAATCTTGAATTTCTTGCCGGATGCTCCTCCGAACTGATCGGCGAAACCGTCGGAAAAGATGTACAGGGAATCACCTTCGTTCAGCCCAACCTGATGGGTAGGATACTCAACAGGTTTATCGATCTTTCCGATCGGTTGGCGGCTACCCTTTATTTCCTCAATTTCACTGGATCCATTTCGGACGATCCAAAGTGGGTTGATGGCACCTGCGTAGCGAAGCACATTGCCTTCCAGAGCGCACAATGCGATGTCCATGCCGTCTTTAACGTCCTCGGTGCTTTTCTCAAATTCTGCACTTACAATTTCTCGGACTTTGGTGAGCAGCTGTCCCGGATCGGTCAGCTTGTGTTCGCGTACGGCCTGATTCAATGCGTTATTGCAGATGATCGATACCAGCGCTCCGGGAACGCCATGCCCGGTGCAATCACAAACGGCAAAAAGGGTCTTGTTTTCCGCTTGCTCCAACCAATAAAAATCACCTGCTACAATGGCTTTAGGTCGGTAGAGTACAAAAGAGTCGGGTAGTGCAGCTTTGATTAGCTCATCCGGGGGAAGGATCGCCGATTGAATGCGTTTTGCGCAGTTGATACTGTCAACGATCTCCTGATTGGCTTCTTCCAGCTCGTCGTACGCAGCAGTAAGCTGTTCCTGATTTTCGGTGACCAGCTGCAACCGTTTTTCCGTCGCCTTTTTTCGCATTCGTACAATCAGTAGCGCTGAGGTTCCTACTGCTACTGCCAAGATCAGGATCAGGACCAATACGTTCCGTTCCGATTCCTTTTTCTTGAGGTTCGCAGAGTCGAGCTTTTCTTTCAGCAGGATCTCTTCCTGCCGGGCTGAATCCAGCTTTTGCAAATAGCTCTCTTCGGCTTGTTTTGCCATCAATAAGGCATTCGTATTGAACAAAGAATCTTTGTAAAGACTGTACTGCTTGTAGCGCTCAAATGCTGCATCAATTTTTCCTTGCAATTGCAGCAGCTCAAAATCTGCAAAGTAAACCTCTTTGAAAAATAAGACGTCATCTTCTCGTTGGGCGCATCCAATGGCAAGGTCCATCCACCGTCGAGCCTCGGCCAAATTGCCCAATCCCGTATAGGCCCTTGACACTTGTGTTGGGATTCTGCCGTTGCCATAATTTCCTTGTTTTTCATACATCAGGTTGGCCGATTCCAATAAGGAGCCGATTGCCGTAGCATAATTCTCTTCTCCGAGATATAAAATGCCAAGAGCATTGAGTGAATTGAGCAGCCAATCTTGTCGTTCTACCGTTCTTGCGAAGGTTGCTGCTTGCTCCAGCTTTTCCTTAGCAAGCTCAAAATCATTGAGCTCTTCTGCCATTACCCCTAGGTTATAATAGGCCCGAAAAACGGCGTGCTCATCCTTTTCGTTCACGAAGAGATTGCAGGCTTTTTCCATTAAGGTAAATGCTTCATAAGCGTTTCCTTTCCTGTTCTCGATCCAGCCAAGTGCTGCATTACATTCTGCTTTTAGACGTTCCAGCTGATTTAGCTCGGCAATTTCCAGAGCTCCATATAAGCTCTTGGCCGCTTCGGGCAACATCCTCAGCTCAAAAAATTGATGCCTGCCCAATTTGTGCAGTGCTGCGCATTTAGCGGAATCGTCTTTGGCTTGTTCCACCGAATTTTTCAGCTCGTCGAGTAGGCTGACTTCTGCGATTCCTTGCTTCCCGGATACGGAAAGGCACCAGAAGGCAAATGTGATCAATACGGCTCGGGGACTAATCTTGATAAGCTGATGTGAAAAGTGTTGAATCTTGGGCATAAAATGGGTCAATTGTTGTTTCAGACTATTCTTGGGTTAGTTGATGAAATGCTTGACTACGGTTTGCGCCTGAAAGTGTCCCACGCCATGGTTGTCCTTGAGGTGTGCTTTCAGCTCTTTGGGTTCAGAAAGGCTGGTTTCCGTTAACAGCTTGTGCCATTCTTCCAATGATCTCCCGGTTTTTTCGGGGAGGTTTTTAATGATGGCCTCTTCCATTTCC
>CAJWDP010000074.1 GCA_913030835.1 uncultured Flavobacteriales bacterium
AAGGCCTTTACAGCACAGGTAACGGTTTTAGCCCAGATGGCACTGTTGCTCGGGAAACATAGAGGAAGTATCAATAGGGCTCGTTACAGTAGGCTATTGGTTGAGCTGGAATCCATTCCTGAAAAAGTGGAGCAGGCATTGGAGTCTGATGCACTAATCCAGCACATTGCAGACGTGTACAAAGATGCGTCGAATGCGCTGTATCTAGGAAGAGGATATAACTTCCCCGTAGCACTGGAGGGAGCGTTGAAGCTGAAAGAGATTTCATATATCCACGCTGAAGGATATCCTGCTGCTGAAATGAAGCACGGACCGATTGCCTTGATCGACGAGGAAATGCCTGTTTTTGTAATAGCGACGCAAGATGCTTCTTACGAAAAAGTAGTGAGCAACATTCAGGAGGTGAAGGCCAGAAAGGGCATTGTGGTAGCCATTGTAACCAAAGGAGATACCGTCGTGAAGGGAATTGCAGACCACGTAATAGAAATTCCTCGATGTGATGATGCTTTGGTACCACTTATTGCAACCATTCCGTTGCAACTTTTGTCTTATCACATCGCGGTAATGCGAGGATGTAACGTGGATCAGCCAAGAAATTTAGCTAAGTCTGTTACGGTAGAATAATCCCAAAGGGTGTCGGGTTGATCGAATTAACCCATGATATGTACATTCCCGAGTAAAAAGCATGGACGAAGAATTATGATCTAATAGGTCCATAATCCAATAGGAAAGAAGAATGCTTTTACCACATCACCACCCGATCATTTCCTTGATATTGTTCAAAGTCCTTGGTGAATAGAATACAAAAAATATCTACGATGGGGAGTATGAGCAGTCCTCCAATAGTGAGGGAATAAAACAAGGGAACCTTTTCTGATGTGCCCAGATACAGTCGATGAACGCCAAACGGCCCAAGCGCAAGGGCCAATAAAATGGCTACACCCCTTCTGATTTTTGCTCTTTTAGGATTTCGTTCGGTTTCAAGTACCGGAACAGAACTGTCAATTGCGCTATCCTCCAGCTCGATCCAACTCATTTGGGAAGATGGCGCATCCATTTTTGCTTGAGCCTGACCAAACACAACTCCACAGAAACATAGAGCTAACAACAAGAACAGGTACTTCATTAAACAAAAATACCCCGTTGCGCGAGCAACGAGGTACATTCATTCAAATTTTATAAATAGTTACTTGTTGGCAGCGTAAAGCGCGCTTACCTTATCCCAGTTGATTACTTCAAAGAATGCGGAGATGTAATCCGGTCTTCTGTTCTGGTAATTCAGGTAGTAGGCATGCTCCCAAACGTCAAGTCCAAGTATCGGGGTTCCTCCGCACCCTACACCGGGCATCAAAGGATTGTCTTGGTTCGGTGATGAGCATACTTCAACTCTGCCGCCATCGTGCACGCAAAGCCAGGCCCAGCCTGACCCGAAACGGGTAGCTGCAGCTTTAGAGAACGCCTCTTTAAAGCCTTCGAATGAACCACAGGCAGCAGTGATTGCCTCTGCCAGCTCACCGGAAGGTTCTCCACCGCCGTCGGGTGACATCACCTCCCAGAAAAGGCAATGATTGTAATATCCTCCGCCGTTGTTTCTAAGTGCTCCGTTGCTCATGTCCAATCCGGCAAGAATATCTTCGATCGAACTTCCTTCGAGATCTGTCCCAGCTACGGCATTGTTTAAATTGTTCGTATATCCGTTGTGGTGTTTTCCATGGTGTATTTCCATGGTTCTAGTGTCAATATGCGGTTCCAAAGCATCGTGTGCATAAGGTAATTCCGGTAGATTAAAAGCCATAATTGTTGTTTTTATTTGGATTGCCTAAAGTAACAAATTGAATGTAAATTTTGCCAATTATATCTGGGATAAATTCTTTATTGAATGACAGAAATAGGCAATATTTTGCTTGGGTTTAAAAAAAGCACTACTTTTGCGCACTTATTTACGTAAATAATAAAACTAGTTAAAATGAAAAAGTTAGTAACATTAGTAATGATCGCAGCAGCAACAACTTTTGCTATGACATCTTGTGGTGGTGGTGAAGAAACTGCGAATGCGTTCGAAGATATGCTAAATGAGGCAGCAGCAGAAATGGAAGCAGCAGCTGAAGAAATGGAAGCAGAAATGGAAGCAGCAGTTGAGGAAGTAGAAACAGCGGTTGAAGAAACAATGGATTCAACAGCAACTGAGACTACAGAAGAAGGTGCTACAGAAGAAGGTGCTACTGAAGAAGTTGAAGAAACTGAAGGACACTAATTCAAATTTCTGATGAATTTAAAAAGGGGGTCCATTCGGACCCCTTTTTTTATTTTAACCTATTGCAATATGCGTGAATTAAAAGGAGTACAAATTTTTATACTGGCAGCTGTAGTAACATTTGGTTCCTGTTCAGATCCGGTTCCCGAAAACATTATCGAGCAATTCAATACGGATTCTTCCAAAGATTCGAATGAAATGGAGCTGGTTGATTCTTTGTTCAATTCGATAGAATTCGACTTCGAAGAAGATGATACAAGTGAGCAGGACTCTACAGAAACAATTGAAAATTAATTGTTGATTGATTCAATCGCCTGGAGTGCCTGATTCAATTCTCTGTCTGTTCTGTTGAACACTGTATACATGCCCTCATTTCCCCATAGATTGCCTGCAATTTGAGCTTTTATCCTCGTTTTGATGCGTTCTTTAGAGGCTGACAGACCATATGCAGTGGGCTGAATTTCATGAGATTCCTTTGCGAAGGAAACAAAATCGTCAAAAAGAGCATTTGAAACCATAAACAATCGATCGAAACTTTCTGCATCTTGGAAGGCGCTCAGTGCTTTTCGGTTTTCATCAACATATCCGAAAGCAAACTCTGAAAATGCAGGGCTGTAAGAAAGATCGGAAAGGTAAGATGAAACTCCGGTTGTATCCAGCGGAATGAATCGGTCAGGGAAAATTCCACCCCCCCCATAAACAATTCGGCCTCCTCTAGTTTCAAATTGTTCCAGATTCTCCAGTTTGGAACTGTCCAAACTGTATAACGCTCCGTTTTTATAACGATCCAAATAATCAGCGTCGTAATCTATTCCCTTGCCATACGGACGCTGTATGCAACGGCCTGAGGGGGTGTAGTATCGGGCCACCGTTAATCGAATTGCAGATCCATCCGATAACGGTATGGGTTCTTGCACAAGACCTTTTCCAAACGACTGTCGCCCCATGATCAATCCCCTGTCATTATCCTGAATGGCTCCTGCCACGATCTCGCTAGCAGATGCAGAATTCTCATTGATCAGCACAATCAGTGTTTTGTCTTTCAGCTTTCCTCGATTGGATGAGAAGTGGTTCATTCTGCCATTGTATCTGCCTTCCGTGTACACAATCATACTTCCATCTTTCAAAAATTGATCTGCGATGTCCACTGCAGGTTGAAGGTAACCACCACCATTATCTCTTAGGTCGAGAATAAGTTTGTTCATGCCCTTCTCCAACAATTTATCTGTAGCAGCAGCAAATTCCGAAGCAGTAGGTTCTGAGAAACGCACCAGCTTCAAGTAACCAACGTCTGAAGAAATCATTTGTGCGCTTTCTACACTTTTTATGGGTACTCGACCTCGCATAATTTCAAAAGACATGGTTTCGTTGTTGATCTTTCGATAGACGGTGATACGCACCTTCGTTCCAATTTGTCCTTTAAGTTTGTCCAAAACATCGGAGTTCTTAATGCCCGTATTGGCAATGGATGAATCATTGATCGCAATGATCCGATCTCCCGCAAGAATCCCAGCCCGTTCAGAAGGGCCTGATTCAATAACACTAGTTACCATTAAGGTGTCACGTAGAATCATAAAACGAATCCCGACACCACCGAAACTGCCTTTCAGGGGCTCGTCCATGGAGCTTAAATTTTTTGCTGGTATGTAGGACGAATGAGGATCCAAATTTTGAAGTATTCCTGGTATGGAGGTTTCCACAAGCTGGTCAGGGCTGGTGCTGTCAACGTATTTCAGCTCGATCTCGTTCAGCACTCTGTTTAATTTGATAAGGCCATTTTGATTGCTGATATACTCAACTTGGGTTTTGTTGGTGTGGAGGGTACCCAAATAGTAGCCTCCCGCCAGAATAAGCGAAAGCAACAGTGGATAAAGTATGGCGGCCGTGCCTTGTTTTGAGGGTTTGTCTTCCATTAAGGCTGTTCAATTTGTTTCAGCTCTACACCTGCTTTTTTCAGGAAGCTCAATCCTGAATCGTCTTTGTACGCTGTCTTGTATACTAAACGGGTAATTCCGGCCTGATGAATCAGCTTGCTGCATTCCTTGCAAGGAGAAAGTGTTAGGTATAAGGTTGCACCATTGCAATTATGTGAAGATCGCGCAATTTTTAGAATGGCATTGGCCTCTGCATGAAGTACAAACCACTTTGTATACCCGTTTTCATCTTCACAGCAATTATCGAAGCCACTTGGAGTTCCATTGTAACCATCTGAAATGATCATGCTTTCTTTTACGATAATTGCGCCAACCTGTTTTCTTTCACAATGGGAAAGTTTCCCCCACTCTTCGGCGATCTTTAAATAGGCTCGATCGTATCTTTCTTGCTTCTTAGTTCCGTTGTTTTCCAGCGTTTCTAACATGTCTGCAAATATAGGAAAAAGCCAAGCCAATAAGGTGGGTATATGCGCCTTTTCATCTGCATTTTTTCCTTCTTGTGATTCGCTTGAATTGTTTTGACATCTTGGGGTAATTTTGATGTGAAATTGATTTTTTTTTCTGATTTTGCGGGACGAATGGGAAGTAGACTAAAAGGGAAATTAAGAATCAAGAATTGGTCGGGTCTTTATGCCGTGGGCTACTTATTGGTTGGGTTAGGTACAACCGGGTTCTATCGAAGATTTCAAATGGCGGGATTAGAAAATGTTCCGAAAGGAAAACCGATCCTGTTCGCACCGAACCATCAGAACGCATTCATTGACGGCGCAATACTGGGATACAAATTGGGAAAACCGATTTACTTTCTTGGTCGGTCCGATGTTTTCAAAAAACGCTTTGCTCGATGGTTGTTAGGTGGCTTCAATTGTTTGCCTATCTACAGAGAAAGAGATGGAGTGGATGCGGTTAAGATGAACAATGAGGTCTTCGATATGTTTGCCGACATTCTTCAGAAAAAACGCCCCATTGTTATTTTTCCTGAAGGAAATCAGGAAATTGACAAACGTCTTAGAGTACCGCTAAAAAAGGGAGTTTTTAGAATAGCAATAGGGGCTGAACGGAAATATGGAGAAGCACTGGATGTTCACATTGTTCCGGTTGGCATTGATTATGAAAAACACACCAGAATGGGGGGTGACTTGTTTATCAATTTTGGCCCGCCCATTAGGATTCTCGATCACATCGGTAAAGACGAAAACGAACAAAATAAGATCTACAATGAATTGGTGGATGACCTTGCTCTGCGAATCAGTGACTTGATGGTGGACATCAGTGACCAGGAGAATTACGAATTGATCCACACCCTCATTGAGACATTCAAGGACGACATTTGTGAAGCAGAAAATGCGAATCTGGAGAATTTGCATGAAGTAGTTCAGGCTCAAAAAGCATTCATTGAAAAAATGGGGAAACGTATTCAGCGGGATCCCGAAGAAGCCGCTCAACATAGAGAAGTTGCTGAAGGTTTTATGGGCGACGCCAAAAGAGCTAAACTTCGCAGCTGGTTATTCGAGAAGGAAAGACACTCAGTTTTTTTTCACACCCTGCTTCTGATTGCGATTTTCCCTTTACACGTGTATGGATTGATCAATAGCTATTTGCCCTATAAAATTCCGGATGCACTGGTTAATAAGAAGGTAAAGGATGAAAAGTTCTATGCATCAATTAAGGTAATTGCGGGTGCACTGCTATTTTATTTATTCTGGATATTACAGACAGTTTTGGTCGCCTCTTTAACTGGCAATTGCTGGTGGGTATTTTATGTTATTTCGTTACCGATCTCAGCGTGGTTGAGCTATTCATATTGGATTCAGGTGTTAAAACTAAGAGGAAAGCTGATTTACAACAAAGAGATCAAGAAAGAGAATACGAATACCTTGGAATTACGAAATCGATACCTAAAGCTAAAAGCGTTTTACGACTCTGTTTATTCGTAGCGGGTGGTTTTATCGAAAATAAAAAGGGGGCATTCGCCCCCTTCAAAAATTAATTCTTTTACAAGGATAGAATTACATCGCTGCACTTGCTAATCTTGTTTGTATTTCTGTCAAACGAGCCGCTTGTTCAGCAGTTAAATCAGCAGCTGCACCTGACATCTTTGTGCTCCACTCAGCAGCTTTTGAGGCCATTGACGCAGCATCTTGCATTACGGACATGTCCGTTGGATCAGCTTTTTGTTTTTTGATCACTTCAATGTAATCATCTGCCCAATCGCTGTACTCGTCAAGAATTCCGTCCCATTCGTTTGAATCAGACCCTTCATCTGCAGTTTCGTCTGCAGTGTCGTCCATTTCCTCGTCAGTAGACTCCATGTCATCACCGCTTCCATAATCCTCATCAGTTAGTGCTTCTTCATACTCATCCATGGTTTCCTCCATAGCATCTTCGAAATCTGACATTGCATCCTCCCAAGCATCCATCGGATCTGGTTTTTCTGAACCTCCAATTATTGCGATAACATTTTCT
>CAJWDP010000075.1 GCA_913030835.1 uncultured Flavobacteriales bacterium
AGAACGGAAAGAAACTCTTCAGAATAGAGTAGAGTATCCTGCACCTCATCCGGCTCAATACACAATGCGTAGAACGGTATTCCACAACAATTCTTCACTCATGAAGCGGAATTTGACCTAGAAATACTGCTTAATTCCGAAAACGTATCCCGATCTTCCCGAATTTTCAAGCTGAAAGCCATAATCAAATCGAATGACCGAGTTCCATAGCTTTCGGGTGTGTACTCGCAGTCCTATTCCGGAAAAGTAGTCGTAGTGGTCAGGATGAAACATCTCGTTTAGCTCCGCTCCCGGGGGGCGCAAGGCTCCAAAATCGGTAAAGAAATTCGCCTGCAAATAGAACCAGCTGTTTGTCCAGATCGTTTGCCGAAATTCCAGATTCGCCGTAAGCTCTGCAGTTCCTCTGGCCACTCGGTTTCCAATTCCACGCACATTGATGTAGCTATCCAACACGAAAGGAACGAATGGTGTTTCATTGTTGGTCGCAATTCCTGCTTTCACGTTGCATGCCAGATTTCCTTTCGTTCCAACCCTGAGAAATCCTTTGAACTGAGAAGAAAGTCGTGAATAGCTAATTTCCGGATGATCCATGGTTTCAATCCGCTCCAGCAATCCCTGGAAATAATAACCTTCCACTCGCTCTTGATGGAGGTTCAGCTTTCTGATCTCATGCATCAATCGAAGCTGAAATTTGTACATCGTGAAAACACTTCCACTGTCCAGATCCGCAATCCGCATTTGTGTATTTTCATAACGCTCGAAGAACCCGCCCACACCTAAGGATGTTTTCTGGTAAGGATCGAACCAGTAGTTTATGGCTCCATACACAGAGCTGTTGTCGTAATTGAAATCGCTGTTTTCTTCTCCAAAATACATGGGTTCGATGGTAGAAACTTTTCCTATGAGTAGTTCGTGTCCGGTTTTTCCGTTAAGGTGCCGAGGAGCGAGCTGATAGATTCGAAAGCCGTGCCTCTGATAGTACTGATAAAATCCTCCCAGCGTATAACCTCTTCCTAGCCAATTGATCTGATTGGCCCCAAGCTGCAATCGAAAGTTCCCTTGCATGGCAGCAAAATCCAGAATAGGGAAGAGAGAAAAAGCTTCTTTAAGCTCTACGTTGAGTGCTATGGTATCCGGAGCAACCTCTTCTTTGGTCCAGTCTGCCTGAAAAAAGAAACCCAGATTAAGGATCAGCTGGACGTCTTTTTCCCATTGGTCTTCTTTGAATTGATCGCCTTTTTTGGTTACGATCAAGCTTTCCAAGAATTGGGGTTGAGTGCGGGTTAAGCCATTGAAGTGGATATCGCGAACAACCTGCGTCTGTCCGAAAAATGGAAGGAATACCAGTGCAAGTATGAAATAGTTGAGCTTCACGGCTGCAAAGCTATCAAATAGAAGAACGAATACAATGGTTTACAGCTTGACTGCACGTAAAACATGGCTTGTTCCATTCTTAAATTGAACAGCTACGAAATAGAATCCGGGTTGCAGATCACTGACTGTCATGCTTTGCTTTTTGTCGATTATTCTAATCGCTTCACCTGTGGAATTAAAGACCTTGATTTTTTCAACTACATGATCGGATGAAATGGTAAAATCATCATAAAATGGATTTGGAAATAAAACCGTTTTCTCTAAGTCCTGAGGATGATCTGACCGAATGCTCAGAACGTTCGTGTCCAACCAGATCTCAAAATCATCCCAAAATACAGCAAGTTCAGCATTGGCCTGGGACATGCCGTTAATGAGCGCTCCGGATGTATACAGCTTCATGGGGTTAAAACTTGTAACACCGTCAGGAGAAGGGTCACTGGGGTGATGCGTGTAATTGTGCACATCAAAAAGGGTAGTAGTGCTTGCTGAGTCGGTTAGCATTACTTTGTATCTGCCCGCCGTAGAATCTCCCTCGAAAAACAAGGTTTCAATCGTAATCCATTCTCCTGTGGGCAATATGTAGCTCGTGTTGATCTCTTTCCAAAGGTCATCCCATACTCCTGTGGTTACTCTGGTTTGTCCGTGTGCTCCAAAAAATAGATCGCTGCCCACAGCTGTATCGGGCTTTTGTATGTTTAGCGTGATCCGGAAAGGATAAGATGCGTTCGCTTCATTGTTCCAAAATTCCATCAAAGTTAGCCAGGTAATGGAATCGTTGTATAGCTGCAGGGTTTCTATGTCCGGATGAATGAACAATTTTACACGAAACCGAAAAGCAGATAGGTTGGTGTTGTTGTTTAATGCGGCTTGAATACGACCTTTTGGATTCCCTCCACTGGTTACGTTTGCCGAATCTAATTTGAATCGGAGGACAGTATTCGTCGGATTCAGTGGATCAGGAACCAGTCTCGCGTTAGCTTTTAATGTGTCTCCCTCCTCATAATAGATTCTGAAATTGCCAACACTGGAATTATCGTCAAGATCGCTTACCCAGTGGTATGCTGAGGTGGTATCAAAGCCATAGATGTCGGCGTAATTCAAATTTGGGTTGCCATTGAGCTGGTATTGGATCAAGTGCGTATTCGGCTCAAAACCTGATTTAAAATGAAATGACTGTGCAATGCCATTTTCAATGGAGAGCATTGTGCAAGAAATAAGTAAAGCGCTACTAATTGATTTAACCATGTGAGTTGTTTTCCCTTGGATTGCTTGTTGAAGTTAAGGTTTAATTTACGACTCGTCTTGAATTCACAAGGTAGGGTAAAATACATTCAATGCCGCGAGTTTCGCAACGACGCAGGAAAATACCACCGAAAGTAGGGGAAGGGATCCGGATCAGAACACGATTTTACACTGAGACCCTACATTGATCACTTGGATGACATCGTTGAGGTAGTAGTTGAGCTCAATGCCCAGCAAAACCTTTTCTCCCAACAAAAATCCTGCTGCAGGCCGGACAACCAGGCCAAAACCTTTTTTCAAATCTATCTGTCCAAATCTTTCTCCTTTATCAATATAAAGAAAAGAATTTCCGCCAATTTTTAATGATCCCAGAAAACGCTTGATGCGATACAGCCTGCCATAAAGAAATTCAACATGATAGAATTTGTCGTTGTAGGGGATGGATAATTCAAATATGCCGGATCCCGATGTTCTGTTCCCCATTTCGCTGTCTACACCGCAAGAGAGCTCAAGGATGTAGCCTTTCTTTATTGCCCCGGTTCCAAATGACAACGAGTATCCACCCATGCTGTTAAAGCCTTTATTCATACCGATATGGCCTTTCCATTCGGATTGTTTCTCTTTCGGGGTAGTTTGAGTATGGGTTAAATTCGTCGCTAGAAGAAGTACAATTGAAACCAGCAGTTCGATGTGTTTAGTTCTACGTTTGGTCAAACGGTTATCTGTAGTCTTGAATTTCATTGCTCTGTCATTTGTTTCGACAAATGTAATTTGTTGGAGTGCACTGCTAAAATCTAAAATCAAATTATGCGTACAATAAAAAAGGCATATATGAACATTTTTAGGTGAAGTTGAATTCTACTTTATTCCGTAAAAAAGGCCAATATTCAGTATTTAAGTCATTATTAGTTTAAAAAAATACAGATAATTCTAGATTTATATCGTTTTTTACGGCATAGTCTTTTAAGGTATTATACGTATATTAGTTTTGTGGGTAAAAGTCTTTCCCAACTGACCGGCTATCCAGTTCCTATCACGCTTTTTGATGTCGCTGGAGTCCTTCATAAGTAGAAATGATCCGTCCTCGTTTTTCACCAATACAGGGAATGCCATATCACCGATGCTTTTGAGATCGCGAATGTGTACCTTATCTAAGCTGATGGCATTACCAATAGAAATTCGAATGCCATGGAACAACCCGAACGCTTATTTTCTACACTGCAGCTCTTGTCGGACGATAAAAGCTTTGAATTGACCATGGAGCGATCAGTTCAAAACCTGTGGATACTCAACCACTTGAATGAATTGGAAATTAAAGAGCATAGAATTGTCTATCAGAGGCATGGTGGCTATCGACAACGCAAAACCACAAAGTATCCGATCCGGAGAATGCGTAAAAAATTCCTGAATACCGCCGAGCTGTTGGAATATTTGGTTCAAAGACGGATCCACCTTCATGTATTCGAGCTGTGGTTTACGAATGGTTGGGAGCTCAGGGTCGCCATGAATTGGAAGATGCAATTTCGCACGAATTCGGCAGAAGAAAGAAATGCTTTGGCGGTCCGACTCTTGGGGGTTGAGGGGATCCGAATCAACTGCAATTCCATGAATTCACTGAAACAGAATTACATGTATTGGGTTACATTAAGCGGCGAGCCGATATTAATAGAAGATAGCCATTTACCCGACGAGTTTTGGAGTGAAGACGAAGTGCAAGCATGGCGAGATCAACAAGGAGGAATATGAATGCAATTAGAATTAAATACAGCATTGTGGCAACACTTGTGTTGATCGCTGTTGCGACCTGTATCCGGCCCATATACCCGGATCAGCTCGTGCTGCAGCAGCTGGGCACACTGGTTGTGTTATTGCCCTTGCTGATCGATCTGAAAAAAAACCGATTTAGTCTGCTGGCTTTTGGTTGTTTTGCGCTGTTTATTGTCATTCATCTGATCGGTGCGCGTTGGATCTATTCCTATGTACCATATGAAGATTGGTTGAGCTCTCTTTTTGGAATTGAATTTGATTCCGGTGGAGCAGCGGGCAGGAATCACTATGACCGTTTTGTCCATGCCTCTTTCGGAGTATTGATATTTCCATGGATCTATGAGCTGCTGAAAAACAGGATCGCTTCTGTTTTGATGGTCATTCTATTTACTTGGTGCGTTATTCAAACGATCAGCTTGTTGTATGAATCATTTGAGTGGCTGTTAACCGCGATCGTGTCCTCGGAGGCCTCAACCAATTACAACGGGCAGCAAGGAGACCCTTGGGATGCGCAAAAGGATATGACGCTGGCTTTGCTGGGATCTTCCACCATGTCGCTGATCTATTGGGTTAGCCGATTTTTTTCTCGTGCTGATCGAAAAGCATTCCGATGATAGTTGAGCTTCCTATTTTGAAACTATTACTTGTCTAGTTTCAACTGTTTTATCGTCTGAGTATTGGATGATGTATCTTCCACTTGTTTCGTCTGACAGATCAATCCTCCATTCATTTACAGGTGCACCTACATCGGATGAGAACACTTCTCTGCCAACAATGTCAAACATCTTTATAACTCCGTTTTTTGACTTGGAGAATTCTCCTCGTATGGTAATAGTGGCTGAAGTGGGGTTCGGATATGCTGAGAAAATAACGGCATCTTTTTCGGAGGGTACACTTGAAAAGTGATCCAGATCGGTTTCCCAAGCACCGCGTCCATAAGTAGCGGCTCTCAGCTTATGTTCTGAATCGTGAATTTCCAGATCCATCACTATAACTCGAGGCAATCCGTCAGAATATGGTATCCAGTCAGTTAGTCCATCATACATATAGTAAACCCCGTAGTCTGTGCCTATGTAGATGCCATGATCCCATTGCTCCAGCGCAATCGTGTTGACTGGCACATTAGGAAGTGTTCCGGTTATATTCGTCCAAGAAAGACCAGCATCAATTGAGTAATAAACTTTTTCTGAGGCCTCGAATCCCGAAAACGAAACGTAAACTCGATTTGGGTCATTTGGGTCCACAGCGATACAGGTTGGAAAAGCCGAACCAACGGGAAGCCCTGACGTAATGTTCACCCATGTATTCCCGCCATCCGAGGTCATATGCACATTCGGTAGTCCACCTGTGCCAGGAAATACTTCCCTAATAAAATAGATATAATCCGAATTAGACTCGCAGACAGCGACCGAATGAATAGAATTAAGACCACTAACATTCCCAGCGCCCTGTGAAAGATTATTTGTTGTTGTGCCGTTAGTTACCTCATACAATTCAAGTCCACCAAAGTAAATAATGGATGGGTCAGTTGGATGGATTGATAAAGGAGCAACCCAAGCATAAGATGATAGGCCTAAAGGTGTACTAATATCTGTAAATGTAATTCCGCCATCAAACGATTGGTGGAGCGCACCTAATTGTAAATTGGCGTAAACAATGGAAGAGTTGTTGTAATCAACAACGGTTTCCATTCCATCACCCAACAACGACATTCTGGAACTTGGACCGTCCATTCGCATTAGTCCATTGTCTTGAGCACCTAAAAAAACAATATCGGGATCCGTAGGGTCCAGTGCTAGTCGATATAATTGTGAAATAATGAGGTCGTTACTGAGGTCAACCCATGTTGCACCAAGGTCGCTGCTTTTAAAAACTCCGCCGTCATTTCCATTAAGGATCTCATTGCCGCTTCCTGGAACAAAGGTTAGTGCGCGATGATCCGCATGTGAGTAGTTCGTCGCCGGCCATCCAAACCAGTCAGAAACTTGGTTCCATGATACACCTGCATCTGTAGAAATGTGTATGTCCAAACCACCCACCAAAATAGTGTTTGCATCTACAGGTGAAATTGCATGTGCCATCGTGTACCACCCGTTTATCGTAGTTGCAGATGTCCAACTGCCAGGCTCCCATGTTATTCCTTCATCGTTTGATCGGAAATACATTCCACTCTCTGA
>CAJWDP010000076.1 GCA_913030835.1 uncultured Flavobacteriales bacterium
TTTCTTGATTAGATGGAGCGGTTGTCTGAATCATTAGGGCTCCTTGCTGATTATACACCCCAATTTGTGTATTATACCCGCCTGACAGATTGAAATACAAATCCTTGATTACAGGATTTGGATAAACCTGCACACCAATGTCAAGACTTGAAGCATTTTCTATTGAATTTGTTCCACATCCAATAAGGCCAGAAATGTTATATCTTGAAACAAAGCTCCAGATTTCTTGGCTCGCATCAATATCCATATTTCCAAAAGAACCCGGCCAATCATGTCCACCATTAATAACCTTGAGATGCTCTACATATTCACAGCCTGAGTCATCTGCCCAGGTATATCGTTCAACAGTGCTTCCGTCAGAGGTATTGGTATTGGGAATGGTCGTCATTGTTGGATTAGCAGCACAGTTGTTGGCTGTTGCCCAGTACTGATGTGTTTCAGCAGCCGACATGTAATATTGAATACCATTAAAAGTGATTCCATTATAATCTGATATCGCATCTGAAGTTCCAAGAATGGTAAGAACTCCGGTCGGATGTTGAGGTGCACAGTTGTTAAAAGTTTCTCCTTGCATTGTTCTTGCCACAGCTCCAGCAGCAGCGATTCGATTATTTAAGCTACACGCCAGTTCATAGGTAAATTCTCCTCCTAAAGAATAACCACATACATAAATCCTATTGTTATCAACCATATATTCTGACGCTATAGCATCAATCATTGCCTCAACAAAGGGTACATCATCAAAAGTTGTCGGTGCCTTATGCATCCAGCTTGTAGATCCACCGTTTCCAGGGTCTGGAACCGCCTGAGGGTAAACCAGAAGGAAGTTAGCAGTATCTGCAATGGGTCTCATATCCACAGCAGACATGTAATCAGCGATATATCCTCCGCCTCCATGGAAATTAAAAAGCAAGGGCACTTCCTGGTTTCCATCATAGCTTGCCGGGATATAAATGGCATATTCACGATTATACCCATCATGAATCATGGTTTGGTTGAGGAGGGTTTGTGCTTCAAATGTTTGTGCACCAAAAAATAGGAATGCTAGGGCAGTAATAAATGTTTTCATCTTATTCTAGGGAATATTTATGATTATAATAACACCCCTAAAATTAATAATGTTTAATGATTTCTGGCCACCAAAATCAGCATAACCAACAAAATGAGGTATGCTCCCTGTACAAAGCGTAGTATTTGATAATCGTAGGTTTTTTTATCTACCGCTGGTCCTGCCTGAATGGTTTTTTGAGCAGATAAAATAATCGCTGAAACTAAAGCTGTTTGTACAATTCTCAATTGATAAATAGGTGTTCCCCATGCTTCAGGATATACACGAAGCTTGATTTCTAAAGCCAATAAGACGAGGGTTAGTAATCCTAACATTAAAAAGTTTTTACTTAATGGTCCATGTGTTTTTTTGAGTTCCTGACCTCTCGAAAAAAGTAAAAAGGGTAGGGCAATGGCAAAAATAAAATACGAGCCATAAAGCACATGAGGAATTTCAGGCCAGTGCATGATTCTAAATAATGCAAATAATAGCGTGATTGAATATAGCGAAGGTAATATGGCATATTTTGATGATCGTATGCTAAAAGCAAATTGAATCAGCACAATGGTTAGTCCAACCATGGAGGTCATCAGCATAATTCCTGCACCTGGCAAATGAAATACTTTAAATGCTACAGCTAAGAGGTAGATGATTCCAAGCATACACGAAACATTGTGCCTTGACATGAGCTTCGGTGATCGATGCTGAATAATTCTGTCAAGCAGCAAGACTGCCATTCCTAGGATGGCTGAGCCAAGAAGCGCAGCAGCTCCAGGATAGTGCATGAATTTAAATAAAAGGCCAATTACCAATACGATACCCACGAGGGCCTGAATGCTTCTTCTGATCATCTGTGATTCATTTTAGGTTTTCGATATAGATAAGCGATATCTATAACTTCGTTACACAAGATAGAAAAAAAGAACTAAGTAGCTCTTTATATCAATCGAATCATCACCCGAAAGTGAAATTCATCCATAAGAAGACATTCTGCCCAAACGATATTAGACATGGGTTCGCGCTTAAAATAAATGAGCTCCCATGAAGTGGCTTCTCGTCTACCATTGCTGTTTGTCCCAGGAAAGCGCCACTCTACGTGGCGCTGTATGACTGCCTCTAATACTGCTCGAGATGGATCAAGCTGTAATCCTTCTATGGGTTCTTTTTGCCTCGATTTGAAGTAGGGCTTCATTTTTTTGTAGTGTTCTTTCCAGTTCATTAGATATACTTTTAAGTTATTCTTAAAATGGATAGTTGTATGTTCTTTTTAAATAAACGAGATGTTTTATTGCGCCATCATAACCTTGGTATGAGAATAGGTTGGTGTCTTGGTTTTTAATTCGAGTTAAGGAGAGCTCGTATTGTCCTTCATTATCAAATAAAATTACCAGGTAAACATGCTTGCCATTTCTGCTTATGGCTGGTTCAAAAAGGTATACGCGGTCACCTTTTCGGCAAGTCAGATCCTTTTGATACCCATTAAGGTAGAGTAGATTACAGGCCTCGATAACAGCGAGATCTCTGTTTACAAAAGTCTTTTTATGACAATTTTGATTGATTCTTTCATATCCTGCGGGAGTCATTATGTCTTGTCCCATTGCAGCTAGGCTTATTTGAATAATAATTAATGTTATGATATTTTTCATGATTTCTATTTTTTAAGAGTGGGTAATATTTGTATGCTGTGCACATCATTCAGGAACTTTTCAATACTGGGCCTATTAACCAACAAGTAAGAGTTTGATTCGAGAATGAGTTTTTTGGGAAGAAACAAAAGTGTTTTACTGGGTATGGCTAACTGAAAAACATGCTCCTTTCTCCCATTAATTAAATTCACAGATTTGATTCTGTTACTAAATTTGAAACCTAGGAGGTACATATTTTGGATGCCTGTGACATTAAATACCGTCTGTATCTTATCATGTTGCACTGAAAATAGTATGGGAGATGAGCCGTGCTCAACGTACTTCCGGAGGTCTATGATAGGTTCATTGATTAATACAAGCTTTGGATTGAGGTAAATGCACTCGTGCTGCTCGCATGCTGAATCCAATAGAATAGTGATCGGCAATTGACTTTTGAGTTCTTTTTTCGGAATCACCTTATTGGCAACAAAGATTGATTCGTATTTTTTTCCGAGAAGAAAGCCATTCGATCGAATAGCACTGCTGTGTGTAATTTGTTCGATGCAAATGTTTCGATTTCCAAATGCATCGCGAATCGCATTGAGAAATTCGGTACGTTCAAATAAATCCCAGCTGCGGTCAAGATTTTTGTTGTAAGTGTCCACAAGCTCCAAGGGATTCATCTTTCTGAAGCGTTCTTTAAATTGATTTTCCATAATGAAAAGTTTTAAAAGGTTAAACAATTCATCATCAAGAGAAAGTAAAATGGGATTCGCTATTTGTTTTTAGGTGCGAGCCTCTCATTGTTGTTCCACCGTGCCCTGCGAAGGATCGGTTGGCATCCGTGACTTTCACGGAACTCTTAATGATTTCTATTCTGCTAACGCAAGAACTTCAAAAAAATTACATCCTTTTTAAAAAGAAATGAATTTTAGTCATCTTCCAATACAGATTCATGTTTGGTTTCAAGGATATCTAATTCAGCTTGAGAGATTGAGGTAAAGGTTTCTGCTTTATTGTTTTTTCGTTTTCTGTAACCACATCCGGGGCAAAATATATTTTTATCTCTTCTAAGTTGTCCACCACATTTACAGGCTTTAATACAGGCGACGGGAATACCCTTTTGATCTTCTTCAGAGTAGGATAATTCACCACAACTTTGACATTGGTACTGGTCCACATGATGGCGCCTAGTCTTTGTTCTGTAGGACCAATAACCTGAAAAAGTAGTTTCGAGATTACATTCTTTACAAGTCGCTTTGATTGGTGAATATTGACTAATAAGGGCGAGAATATATATCCGTGATCTAACTGGTTCTTTTTTTCTTAGGCGTTCAACTTTTAGTTCCTTGTAGTAATCTTCCATCTCTTCATAATATTCCTCCCGCTGACAATAATCACGAAGCTTAGCCATTCTTTCAAAAAGTTGTGCATTGGGCTTGCTTCTCAGTTTAAACACCTTTAGATATCGACCCCCTCGAGATGCACCATACCCACACATTAGAATCCATTTACCCCTTAGGCTAAATAATTTGCCACGTTGAAGACGAGGAACTTTAAAAACGGTAAAAGAATGGTTTCCATCAATCAAATCAACTAAACCTTTCCTTGATTCAATGGAGATGGATTCAATTTTCCTAAAATAATCGTACAAGTCATGTTTTCGTTCATGTTTCTCTTTACACCATCCTCCAATTTCCATAAATGGCTCGTATAATTCGAGGAATTTTTCAAGATTTATCGTCTTTCTTTTCATACATTAAATATAGAATCTCACATCGTAATTTTGTTACGCTGTAAAAGAAAATGATTCACCTCCGGCTACTCCACAAGCTTCGGAGCTTGATGGATGCCATCAATGCCTCGATATCGGTGTTTTCATCAATGGGCAGGGTGATGTTGTTGACGCCATTGATGGGCATATCAAAGAAGTTTTCTGAAAAGTTATGAGGACTGTTGCTGGTGATATGTACTCCCTTGGCGAAATTCTTTGATTTTACGGTAAGATAAAGCTTGTCTTTGGTTTGATTTGCCAATTCTATACTCAATTCAGGGCGTGGGAGAACAAGGTCTTTAAAGGGTAAGAAGTATACATTTTTTTGAGCTGCTAAATGTGTTCTTTCATAGAGCTTTACTTGTAGGTAGGTATATTTTTGATCTTTACCTTTTGGTAGCTCAATTGCAGGGATTCGCAATACTTTTTGGGTACTATTGGGTTCAAGATTCACTACCTGGCTCCAATTCAAAATACGTTCAATGCCCTTGAATTCAGATAAGGTCACTAGGAGCTCCCCATCAAACTTGCTCAATCGATCGGATACCACTGAAATCAATAAGTCACCATCAACAAACTCATGACTGACAATCACTGGAGCAAAAGCTTCTTTGACTTTGTAATGCAAGGCCTTCCATTTGCCATAATAATCAATACTTGACCAAGACGCTCCCGGCCAGCAGTCATTGAGTTGCCAATACAGTGAACCATAGCAAAGGTCTTTGTTGCTTTGATCGTCTTTAGAGTATCCTCTTCGATCTGTTTGACTGCCTCAAAATCGCCGGGGGATGCGATCGGAAAGCCTGCCTCGATAATGTCCACTCCCATATCGGCCAATAATTGGGCTACTTCCAACTTCTCAGCCAAATTCATGCTTGCGCCCGGTGATTGTTCGCCATCACGCAGAGTGGTGTCAAAAATACGAATCATCCGTGACTCGGAATGATCAGTCTCCTCACTCTTGCCTTCACGGGCCGGATTCGGATGCGACATTTCTGTATTACCTTTGAGCAGTGTTTTCCTGGCCACATTCTACTGGCCGACTTGTAACAACCGATAACATGAACAAAAAAACCCGAGTCGCCGGGCGACTCGGGTTCGTTGTCTTTTCCTGCGAAAGGCCGTCCGGCCTATCCAAACCCTCATCATCCGCCTGTCGGGCGATCAACTAGTAGCAGCAGGGGGAGGTTTGAGTAACGCATACCCCCATGTTAGGCAACAGACAGCACCAGCGTCAACGGTTCATTATTTTTTTTCGGTAACGCAATCAAGACTGCAAAAATGACCACCCGTATCGCATTTTGCCCATCAAGCCAAAGCAATCAGTACCAACACAATTGAATTCATCTCCATATCGGAACAGCAGGTCAGGAAAAGCACCTTTGGGCAACTCAAGCTACAGCTTTTGGAATCTCCTTGCCCTGTAGCTGATACACATATCGCAACACTTCCGCCACTGCCTGATAGTGATCGGCAGGAATGATGTCACCAACGTCCACTGTTTTGTACAGGACCTGGGCCAGTGGTTTGCGTTCAACCACGGGAATACCATTCTCAAGCGCCAGGCGACGAATTTTCTGCGCCAGAACTCCGGCACCTTTTGCAACCACAATTGGTGCTGGCATGGTCATTGGATCGTACTGGATGGCAATGGCCAGTTCCGTGGGATTACTGACGACCACATCTGCCTTGGGAACTTCACTTTCTGCGCGTTGCATCATCAATTGCCGCTGCACCATTCGTCGCCGTGCTGCTACTTGCGGGTCACCTTCTGTTTCCTTCAATTCATCACGAAGCTGATAAAGCTGACGCCTGAAAAACTCATCAGACTTCATCCGCTGGTAAACCTTTTTTAGGGAACTGTGGATCGTGGAGT
>CAJWDP010000077.1 GCA_913030835.1 uncultured Flavobacteriales bacterium
TATTGCACGCATGTTCCCGCGTTTTAAAGAAAACAAATGAGTAATCAGCTTAATCATGCCTATACAATAATGATCCGATGGAAAAGCCGGCTGACGTACCACACATGAACAGGGTTTCTCCTGATTTGAGTTTATCCTGAGAAATTAAGTGATGGATCCCCATCGGAATCGAAGCAGCTATGCAGTTTCCGGTAGTTTTTAAGATGTTTACCACCTTTTCCGGGTTTACTTTTGCAATTTTAGGAATCATGTTAAGTCCGGTTTTCGACGCCTGGTGAGGAACCGTCCAATCCGTTTCTGCCCAGGAAGTCCCTAACGATTCAAAAAATTCATTCATAAAATCAGGCAGGAATTTGAGCGTTAAACGCAATAATTGTCGACTGTCCATCTGAAAATGGTGAATGGACGGGTCATAAGGATAATCTCTGATCCACTTGTTTACATGCCCCCCAGGTATTTCAGCTGCGTGCAATCCCTCGGTAAAGACTTGATGCTTGTATTTAATTAATCCGGATCGATGATTTTTTGATTTTTCTACAATTACAGCGGCAGCCCCATCACCGAAAAGGGTGAGTGTTTCCCAGTTTTCAGGGCCAATACCCAGACTTGAAATCTCTGCCGCAACAATAAGGATGCGGTTGATTTCGCCAAACTGTATCATGTCAGCAGCCAGTTTGAATGCCGTCATAAAACTTAAACAGGTGATATTAATATGAAATGCTTCGCAATTTGCTGTATGTCCACCCTTCATTTTATTTAAGGTCATCGCAGCTTGAGAAGGGATGATCTGATCTGTGCTCGCACCGGCAGTAATAAAAACATCAATATCATTTAGTTGTAAGCCTGCATTGTCCAGTGCTTGTTGTGCTGCCTCCGCTCCCAAATCTGCAACATTTTCGTTAGATACATGATGACGAACCTCAACTCCGTTGAACTTCTCACTCCACCCGGGAGGTAGTCCGTGTTTCTTTTCAAGATCACTCGACAAAACGGGAGTGGGCAAGTACATTCCTGTACTTCTTATTCTACATGGTCGGGCTACTTTTAGCATGTATTCGTCTTAATTTTGAGCCTTTTTCATGGCGTAATGTATTGGACTTAAAAATAGCAATGTTTGGAATTCCTTGAGACTTAAAAAACGCATCTAATGCGCTAGCCGCTGCTTCCCAGAGCTCAACATCAGAAATGAACAGACTTAGTTCACGATAAGAAACCTGGATTACCTGATAGTTGTCTATCTCTGGGCTTGCGCCAATTATCGTTCTTCTTATGAAGTCAGGAAAGATAATTTTATCCTGGCCAAATTGTAAAACATCATCCATTCTACCTTCAATGGTTGTTAGAGCTTGCATTTTAGAGCCACAGGTACATTCCGTAGCATGCAGGATGTCGTTCATTTTATAGCGTATGAGGGGTTGCGTGTTCCTTCTTAAATCGGTTATGATTGGAATAAATCGATTGTTGTCCAGCCATTCTTTTTCTACAATTAGCCCATCTTCGTTGAGATGAAGGTTCCCGTGTTTGCATGTTTGACCCAGCATGCCTTCAGCACATTGATAAACTTGTTGGACAGGTACCATGAATGTGTTTTCTATTGTTTTTTCATCTTCCGGCGAAAGGACTTCTGCTACTGAGATAACTTTTTGCGGTTGTATTTGAATTGAATTATTTTTCTGAGCTTCTGCCAAGAGCTTTAACAAGCTTGGTTGTCCCACAACAATGTCGGGTTGTAGCTGTTGAATTCTTCTAATGTGATCTTCCATTGGAGACAATAAATCAAAGAAATGAAAGGCAATAAGCTTAGACTGAACGGATGAATAAAGATTGCTATTGGCCCGTAGGAAAAAGGCGACCTTCCTTTTCTTAAAGGACCATTTGATCACCCGTTGAATTATGACAGCTACCCACATGGCTCTCTCATTTTCTGATACTACAAACAAACCTCTGTTGCCCGAAGTTCCGGAAGATAGACCAACGGTCAATCCTTTTATAGTAGGAGTGAAATCACGGCTGTTTTCTGCTTTAACGGCTATTTCCATTGCCTCATTGAAATCGAGTTCTTGGGTGTTGATCGCATTAAAGTCTCCCATGAACTCTTTTTTCTCTTGAATTGGAAAAGTTTTCAAATCCTGGAATTCAAGAGAATTGTATTTCGGTGAACGTGACAGTACGTGCTTTTGAAGTTTTAGCCACATTCGTTCTTGATGCCTCTTTGGATTGCGTTCAAACGACCATCTTTCGAAATAAATTCGGATCAAATATTGGACGACCTTAAGCTTGAACGGTGTTTTCATTCAGCCGTGTTTTTTGATTCAATCCATTCTAAGGTCTGCGGACAATGGGTGGCCAACAAAGGTATTTCTGGGTTTTTCTTGTGGAAAGTACGTAGTTTTTCAAGGCTTTCGTTGTACGCCTTCCAATCATCAAAAAACAACCGAACGATAGGGCTTGGCCCTAGGCCATGCGTGATCGCGCGAATGTCCCAGAACGCGTCCGCAACTAAAAAAACAGGCCCTTCATACGTTTGCAATAATGCTCCGTGCTGTCCGGCTGCATGGCCGGGAAGGGGAAACAGAAGAATACTTTCATCTCCAAACAAATCGTAACCAGTTCCTAATATGCTGTGATTCACAGTTTCACAAGACTCAAACCTCCTGCTCGTTCTTGACCAGTTCTTCGGAAACAGATCGTGAAGCAGACCTTTAGAAAATCCTTTCCATGTGGATAAGGAGTTAAATTCCTGAATACAATCAGCGGATGTCCAACATATGGCATCAGGAAAATCGAGCAGACCTCCTACATGATCTGCATGTAAATGCGATAAAATTAGATGGCTAACCTGGTTTGGATTGATCTGACTTTTTGCTTCTTGTTCTTCTGTTACTTCGACCTTCGTTAGTTTTGCGTAGATGGAGTTGGGAAAGGTCTTTGTTGTGTCATAAAACCGCGAAGTATAGCCCGTATCAAAGAGGATAACTCCCTCTTGGGGATGATCTATTATTGCCCAAGTTGCTTCGAAACGTATTTTAGTTTTGGGATCTCCCTGAACAACGTGGTGAGCATAGGCCAAACAATACCCTGAGCTTCGAACTGATAAGGAAACGTTGATTCGGCTCATTTTCGATTTGATGTTTTGTGCCAGTCAACAAATTCATCGATTGCCTCCTCGACCGTTTGTCTGGGGGTGTAACCCAATAGTTCTTTCGCCTTGGTGATATCGAGTCCGAAAGACATCGTAAGCGTTCCTACACCATAGGCGGTTAATGCAGGTTCACGGTGGTCATTGAACCACTTTGCATGCCATTCCATGAATCTTGCGATCAGCAAAACCAAAGGCAAAGAAACTTTCTTTTTCAACGGAGGAAGCTCCATCTTTTCCAGTAAATCGTCAAGCAAAGGCCAAAGTGGTTGAGGTTCACCATTGGAAATATTGTAGATCTGATTTACCGCTTTCCCCTGCGCATTTAATCCTAGAATAATGGCATCGGTTAAATTTCGAACGGGAGTCATATCCACTACATTTCTTTCATCTCCCATTCTTCTTAACCGACCTTCACGATGCGCTCGCATAATACGAGGCATGATCACAGTGTCGCCCTTTCCGATTAACGCCCTGGGTCGAATAATGATGTGAGGAATCCCCGAGGCTTGCACGAGTTTCTCAGCTTCTCTTTTGGTTAGGGCGTAATTGTTTATCGGTTTTGGAAGATCATCTTCTTCCTTAATGTTGAGCTGATGTTTCATCTGAAAATAAACGCTTGGAGAGCTAATAAAAACCAACTTTTTAATGTTTTTTGATTTTGCTACTTGAATTATATTTTCTGTTGACTTTACATTAGCTCGATGAAAGTCTCGGTATTTGCCCATTTGAGCACTCAAAGCAGCAGCATGAACCACAGCATCGATTTTATCCATTAGGGTGCCTACGAATTCATCATCTTCTAGATTCCCAAGCTTGTACTCAATATTGCTGGCTTCAACGGTACTGAATGGCTTTAATTTCCTCCCGGTAGCGATAATTTCCCAGCACTTGTTGTCCGCCATTGCCTCGATCAGCCTGGAACCGAGAAAACCTGTAGCGCCTGTTACGAGAATTCTTTTCATCCGATAAAAGGTTTGTGCTTGATATCATTTCCATTGTTGTACAGCAATTTAAAGTGCGAATACATAGCGGGAAGGATGTATTTTCTGGATTGGTAAGGTACGTTGTGTTTTTCAGCGACCTTTTTCAATATTCGGGTAAGCTGGGGGTAATGGATGTGACAAATGTTTTGAAAAAGATGGTGGATAACATGGTGATTAAATCCACCAAATAAATGGGTAATGATCTTACTTTCGGTTGCATAGTCACTTGTAGTAATCACTTGATGCTTAGACCATGAGTAGGGCATAACTCCATATTCATCCGGTTCTGGGAAACACGAGTCTTCGAGCATGTGTGTAGTCAGTAGAATAACAACAATAGTTATGCTTGAGCACACCATCAGAAGAGCAAATGCCAGAATAAAAACCCACAAACTTAAGCCCGAAGCATAGCACGGGAGAAAGACAACGTATGTTACGTAGAGGATTTTGAAAACGATCATGATTAAAATTTCTGAAACCGGATAGGGTCGGTTGCTGAACCCTCCTATTTTTTTATAAAAAAGGTCTTTAAAGTCTCTGTAAAACACCCAGCGAGGTATAAAAATTGCGTAGATGAATGGCATATACAACCATTGGAAACGATGGAATTTTCGCCTTTTATCTTGAGGGAAAATTTTAACGACCGGAGACTGTTGAATATCAGGGTCGTACTCCATTATGTTTGAAAATACATGATGACCGGACACATGACGATTTTTCCAATTGAAGGAGCTGAGTCCCAAAAGATCGAAAATATACATGAACCATTGATTGTATTTTTTTGTTTTGAAAAGAGCGTTATGGGCTGCGTCGTGACCTACATTAACTCCAAGAAAAACACCCCAAATACCGAGAAAGGAATACGTCAGAAAGACGTGCCATGGCTCAACGCGAAAAACAAACGGTATGGCAAAAACCAAAGCATATACGGAGAACAAAAATGACATTTTGAGGTACATCCATTTGTTACCATAAATGGTTTGTCCACTTTCATGAAAATGAGCTAAAATTTCGCTGCGAAGATCTTCGAAAAACCCATCGTTTTCAGGAGGAAATGTAATCGTAGTGAAATTTTTAGGCATTGTGATTGGATTTGGTGCGCATGTAGTTAAAGATATGAGTAAAGTCAGTTCGATGTTTTGTGGCCGTCCAAATGGGAGGGTTGGTTGAAAGAATGGTTAACAGCGTACTTACAAAGCTAGTTCGCATACTATCTTTTTGATTGAACCACCTAAATCCAACACCAATTGAATGACTCATATTGGTTACTTGATGCCACCAATTTGGCGGGTTAAACAATACATCTCCAGGGTTGAGCATGCATTCATAGGTCGTTACATATTTTGTGGCCGGAAAGTTCTCAAAGTCCGGATCTTCTGGGTCGAATCTGCTAAAGAAATAAGGGGATCTTGTGATCGGTGGGTCTAAAAAGACATCACACTTGGGTTCGAAAAGAAACCAGTGCTTTTTGCCATACACCTGGGTGAATAAATTATGTTCACTTGCACAATGGAGGGTGGTGCGCGTTCCTTTTCCACCAATGAAAACTTGAAATGTCTTTCCTGAAGAGATTCTATTTCTCATGTTGTAGAGCCATTTCCAATCAAAATCTTCTACGAGCTCAGGATGATCATATAGTAATCGGTTAAATCTGCTGTATTTGGACGTGTCTTCTGATTTTATAGCATCTAAGACTTCCTTTAGCGTGGTTTCAACAATTTCATAATTCACTTCATCTGAAGATGAGTTTAATGGGTCGAACAGGGCTACTTTGTCATCACAAAAATTTTCATACAACCAATCCAACGACCATTTTTTGACACACTCCCAGTCTTTGGCCTTTCCTTCAAGTACAACAGGAATTCCTTTCCGAATGTAGCCATTCAGCTCATGATTGGTAATGTCTTTTTTGCGATCCACTTGCCTTATTCTTCCCGATGGCAGCTCATTTTTCATTTTGGACACGATGCCTTCCAAAGCTTTCTGTCGTTTTGGTTTGAATCTGTCTGCAGGGGCTTTATTGCCGAATATGTGGTCGGTAATTCTCCAGAATTGGTATTGGTTTCTATATTTTTTAATTCCTTTCATTCAGAACGCCGTAAAACTTGAATGGATAGCAATTGCTGATTTACTATTGGTTTTCTTACTGCCATTAA
>CAJWDP010000078.1 GCA_913030835.1 uncultured Flavobacteriales bacterium
ATTCCACTCTCTGAAAAAGCAGCAATAACTGACGGGTCGTCCGGTGTAACAGCAAACAACATCCGTTCTGAACTCATTGCCAAAGAACCCATAGGATTCCATGTCCATCCGCCATCGGTAGAGCGCATAGCACCTGCGCTTAGTGATGAATAAACGATGTTCGGGTTGGTGACATGATGGACTACGTCGTAGAACACCCCTGTCATTACCTGGGTCCAATTGTTCGCACCATCTGTACTCAACCATAGACCATCTGAAGTACTGGCCAAGAGCTTGTTTGGGTTTACATTGTCAATAGAGATTTTAAATACCTGTCTAGTCTGCACAACGTCCCAATTCAAGCCAGTAGTGTTCCATGAAATTCCGCCATCTACTGATTTAAGTATTCCATTACTATAGGTTCCACCCCAAAAACTCCCATTGCCAAGAAGACTGACGGATCCATAGCCGTCACCAGTAGCAATATACATGGTGTCCGGATGATTCGGATTGATGGCAATGTCCGCGACGCCGAGATTAACCAGCTGATCTGTATTGGACGACCATGAAACACCTCCATCAGAAGATATCCAAAGTCCACCATTCGGTGTGCCGGCGAAAACTTGATTAGTGTTGGCCGGATTGAACTCAATGCAATTTATCCGACCCATTCCTCCTCCGTTATCGGGAATCTGAAGCGGTCCCAGAGATTCCCAGTTAGCGCCTGATGCAACGGTTTTTGTTTGAGCTTTTTGCGCCTCCTCCCAAAGGTAATTGGGCATTGGCGGATGACCCGATGGGAAACACCGAGATTTATTGAAGTGCTCCCATCTTTTAAATTGTTTGTAGCCATTAACTGATTTCAAGTCTTCGCCTTCGTGTTCATTGTAAAATGATTTAGAGACAGAATAGAAATTTAACGAAGAATCCAATTGGGCAGAACCGATTATTGGAAGCATTGATATAATCCCGATTACTATAATAAAACGCATTGGCTATTGTTTTCGTTAAAATTACAAGTTTATCCATGAATCATTAACTTACGCGTGAGTGGTTAAATTCTTAGGGTGGATACGTTTCTTTGATTTGTAGGATGTCATCAATTCAATCTACTTTTCACAACAAACATTTAGCACAAAAATTCTTGGTACTCGAAAGGTCTGAGTCATGATCTAGAATAAATTTTGAATCTTCATTTCTAGTCTTTACTTTCGCTGCCCATAACCTATAATTATCAAACGATCATGAATAAATTATTCACACTTTTTATTGCCTTAGTATTCAGTTTTGGAGCGTATGCTCAATCATCGAGCGCAAGCGATGCGGTCATTGTTGCCAAAGCACGAATTGAGGTGCAAGCTTCTTGTTTAGCCGGAACCGGAAATGTGTCCAGCTCTGTAACTCGAAATGTAGACGGTACCTATACGGTCTATTTTTTCAATACCTTCAACTGTCCGCCAAATCAGATCTGTCCTTTGTATTTAAGGATCGCTCCATTGGCTCGTGTAACGGTTGACGGCGACCTGAACGTTACGGATTATACTTGCGGTTTTCCTGTTTACCAGCTTCAGTAAGCTCGATCCAAATTACGATTTTAAAAAGGCAGCCGATCGGTTGCCTTTTTTATTTTACAGACAGTATTTTCCCTTTTCATAGTTAAGCGTAAAAAGATTACGTTCTTCTCGATTAATATGAATGGGTAACTAGAATTATTCATTGGTTTAAATGATGAAAAAACAATGACACAACAGAGATTGAAAAAGTTTGTTCCCACACTCGAGGATAGAGAGTGGATGATAAAAGTGTACAATGAGCTCGTTGAAGGCAGCCACCTGTTTACGGACATCGGAACTTATCAGATCCGTAACGGAGTGCTGGTGCTAACAGAGATCAGCTCAACAGCAAAGAAACTTGGATTCGATGACCTGGGCATTGAATTGGAAATTGACAAAATGAGAGCAATCGCCGATGCGGTTGAAGTTAAATTTTTTGATGCCCGACCAACACGATCGAATTGAATGAAAAACAGGAAAAAAAATAAAAAGGAAAAGCCGATCTCCCAGCAAACTGCAAGGGAGATCGGTAAGAAGTTCTTAGATGAGCTAAAAGCTCAGGGACCGAAATCGGGAGGGAAAGGAAATGTGTATATCTTGAAATCGGGTAAACAAGAGAATCGGGAGCAGGTCGATAAAAATGAGGCTCAAGATCCGGATCCTGATGATGAAGATCTGGTGATTTCCGGTACACGCAACCTCCGTAATCTGCGTGCAGAGATGATCAATGAGTTTTTTGGAAGCAAGGAGGCTTTTTTAGAATGGAAAAAAGGGCGGAAGAATAACGAGGACAAGAGCTGATTTCTGTGGGGAAATTGTGATTGCTACTACTCGTTGGATTTGGTAGGTGAATTTTTCAAAAAACTTTTTTTTGTCACTGAGGCAACCCGAAAGGGTATGTTAGGTGTCTTTTGCGTAGATAAACTAAGGTGAAAAGCGGGAATAATGCCTAATTCTTGCTGGTCATCACAAGACATAAAATAACCACATGTTGAGCAAATTTGTTCCAAAATCGCTATTGTCAGCGTTTATTCTGTTAGTTACTGCAATTTCTTTGACCGTTTACGGCCAGAAGGGTAGTGAAAATAATCCGGTATATGCAACATCCGATAATTACTCTGAAAACATGGAGCGAGTGTTGGATGGTAAGCCATTGGTGTATGATGCAAACGATATGCCCAAGGCGGTGTATGATGCTTGTGCTAGCGCATCGACTCTAACGGTTGACGGCGCTCCGATAAGCGGAACAACCAATTCGCATTCATTGGAAGTTGGAGAATCAGTTGACTGTGTGACTAGCGGAGGAGGATCGTCTATAGAAACAAGTTGGCATCGTTTCAACACAGGTTCTAACACCAGTGTGAACCTTTCTTGGACCTATACCAATAACTTCAATTGCTTTCCGGGTATTGTCGTTTGGGGCCCTTTTGCTCCCGGTGGAGGTTGTTTGCCCTCAGGTGCTTCTGTGCATTGTACCTCTATTCAGAACGGAGACCCGGGCTATCACCGTCAGCTTTCAGTTACGGCGAACATGGATTATCTGGTCCAGATCGCCGGTAGAAATTGTGGTGGTGGAGGCGACCGGTTTGTGGATTATGAGCTGGGTGTATACACGGTTCCAACGAACAACGTCGCTAGTGGTGCGGATGGAATTGACCAATGCGGTGTGGTATACAACGGAACCAATATCGGTTATTCGCCTACCAATGGAGTACCTGGTTTGGAAGACCTGGATGGAAATGCCGGAACGACCTGTCCCACCTGTACGGCGGGAGATGATGTTTCCTACATCGTAAACAACGACTCCTGGTTTACTTTTTGCGCTACGGATGCGGGTACCTGGAGTGTAGATTTTAGCAACATTGCAAATTGCACTCAAAATCTTGGTTTGCAAATGACCATTTTTCGAGGAACGGCAGGAAATTTAACGCAGATTGAAAATGCGCCTTCTCCGTCTGCTCCGGGAAGCAGCTGGACCTCGGCTACTTTTGCAGTATCGGCGGGAGAGTGTATTTTCATGGTCGTGGATGGATTTGCGGGAGATCAGTGTGATTATAGCTATACACTAAACAACATTTCCGGAGGTTGTAATCTGGTATCATTGCCGATCAATTTGTTGGAATTTAATGCGGAGCTAACCGATGATGAAACAGTGGATCTGACTTGGTCTACAGTGTCTGAGGTAGATAATGAATATTTTACCATTGAACGATCTGCCGATGGGAGAAACTTTTCATTCCTAACCCGAATAGAAGGGGCAGGGAACTCCACAGTGCTGCAACAGTATCAAACCACGGATGATCATCCGTTAAAAGGAGTGTCTTACTATCGATTGTCACAAACGGATGCCGATGGCCAAACTACTTCTTTTGATATGGTGGCTGTAAACAACGACAATGCAATTAGCGATATCGCGGTAGTTCCCAATCCGATAATAGGAAATGCGACGCTCTTTTTTGGCGCTGGAGCGAAAGGAGCCTGCGACATCACCATCTATGATCTTTCCGGTAGAAAACTTTATTCTGAACAAGTAAATGCTCAGAAAGGCCGCAATCGAGTTGAATTGAAAACAGTCGGATTCCCATCAGGAATGTATCTGGCCGTTATAGCAAACGACCGATCTCAACAGAACATCCGCTTCGTAAAGAAATAAGTCGGATTGAATACATATCCGAATTATGGTGATGTAATTAGTTCGAATACAGGAATTTCAATTAATTTTGTATATTGAAATGTTGAATCAGCTCACCGCTTTGGAACGTTCAAATAATTAAAAGAACAATTTTCGGTGGCTTGATTTAGAATTTTGTTTTGACGCCGATGAAAAAAGCCACACTACTTTCATTCTTGTCTATTGTTTCGCTTGTTTGCCTATCCCAGCAGAAGATCGAGGAATTAAAAACGGCTTCCCCAGGAACTTATCAGTTCGTTTTTACGGATGAGCTTTCAGATCCTGTTAGCTTAAACGGATCTGTTTTGGAATGGATAGAGGGGAACAGGGAAGAAACCAAAACGGTATACCTCCAAATTCGTGAAGGAATTTTTGTAAAGATTCCATCAAAAGAAAAAATAAAATCGCCCGACTTCGAGTTGATGTCGGAGTACATCATGGATCCCGACTTCAAACCAGCACTTATACAAAAAGAATGAAATGAACGCCGCCTCCTACACATCTCGATTTACCTTATCAAACCTAATAAATGTCATCTGTGCCTTAATCTTCTTGTGCAGCGGAAGTGTGTATAGTCAAAACGATGGGTCTTCGTGTGCAGCTGCAACCCAATTGTATCCGGCCACCGACTGTAACAATACATGTGGTGCTCAATATTGTGGAGGATATCCATGCGAAAATGGGAATTGCACGAATTTCAATATGCCTGCAACAGCGGGAGTCGATGGCACTTGCACCACAGATGATGATTCCGGTCAAATAGGTACCTGGCTTAAGGTGGAAGCTACAACCACTTCCTTTACCATTACCAACGAAACGGATTATGCCGGTCCGGGAGCAAGTATCATAGAGCGAAAGGATTACGCAGTATTCTCGGGTAGCTGTGGATCGTTGACCCAAATCGATTGTCAGGCCGATGTGAACAATGGAACTTCATTTACTGTAAGCGGCCTTACAACCGGCGTTATGTATTACATCTATGTTACTCGGTCGGCGAATTCGATCGCGGAGGGCTGCATTGGTTGCAATATGGCTGCTACGTGTATCACGAGCACGGTTCCCTATGTATCAGATGCCGGGGAAGATTGTACTTCTGCCATGTCTTTGACTACCAACACGACGTATAGCACCAGTAATGCAAATCAAACTTCAGGTGGAGCCTTGTGTGCAGGTTCAACAGAAAATGATGCTTGGTTCCAGTGGTGTGCACCGCTTTCTTGGCCTATGGGTCAATCGGCTTACATAAACGTAAACAATCAAACCTGCAATTCAACTTCTGGATTGCAATTGTCTGTTTGGAATACGCATACAGTTTGCCCTTCGTCCTCGTTAGATCCGAATGTAGTTTGTCAAAATCCGGGAAATCAGGTGGATTATTATTACACATGGCCAACAGGTCCGGGTCGATGCCACTACATAACGATTGATGGTTTTGCGGGAACCGCTTGTAGCTTTGACATTACCGTAGGATCGATCATAGTGCTACCGGTCGAGCTGATATCATTCACGGGTGAGCACATTGATAATAAGAACCGAATTGAGTGGTCGATTGCTTCTCAATCGAACAACAAACAGTTTACCTTATACAGGTCCAATGATGGTATAAGCTACGACAAGTTGTATGAAGAGCAAGGGCAGGGGACAACAACTACTCAGTACAACTATTCGTTTGATGACTATTTTTTCACAAAGAATGCGTACAACTACTACCGTTTAACGCAGGAAGATTTTGATGGTCACATTCAGGTATTCGACCTGGTTGTGGTCGACAACAGAGATCGTTTCGATCGAAATTCAAAGCCGATCAAGAGTTTCGATATTATGGGAAGACCCGTAGATCAATTTCATCAGGGAATTCGACTGGATCTGTATCCCGATGGAAGTGTTCGAAAGGTGTTTGTTTCTTCTGAAACAAGGTAGAGGAATAGC
>CAJWDP010000079.1 GCA_913030835.1 uncultured Flavobacteriales bacterium
ACTTTT
This sequence comes from uncultured Flavobacteriales bacterium, assembly GCA_913030835.1. Classification (GTDB taxonomy): domain Bacteria; phylum Bacteroidota; class Bacteroidia; order Flavobacteriales_D; family Parvicellaceae; genus UBA10066. The sequence continues at coordinate 7 of CAJWDP010000079.1, forward strand.
CTTTTGGCCTTAATCGATCCAGTTCCATTTCTGCAAGGATGCAGATTAGATAAATCCTTTCATTGGGGTCTTGTGTAAGATCAAGCCTTTCCCTTATTGAATTTTCATATTCCAATCTGTACTGATCAGAAAATTTCCTGATTTTGTTAAGGGCTGAAGGTGTTTTTTCATCTTCAGACAACACATATTGATTCCGATCAATTTTTCTTATACCCCATCCCCCTTCAGTTACCTGCTGGGTTATTCGTCTTTTACTCACACCTCTTCTAGCAGCTGCTTCTTCAAGAGAAATGGAGTTATCAATTTTTCTCATTTATTTAACTATTAGAAAGGAAAAGGAAATTGTTAAATTTTTGTGCCTAGTGAGTGTTCGAGGTGCGCAAAACCCTCTAGAATAAACTCAGGAAGGACCCGTGAATCTATGGTGCGTTTTTTGCTGCTTTTACTTCTTATAGATGACCACATGAATTGATTTATATAACATCTCATGGATGAGATAAATGAACCTCGTAGTCGCAAAAATTATCCTTACAAATAAAATATAGTTCCGGTTTACACGACCGCCCAGCGGAAGGTGGCTTCAAAACCTCCGCATAGATGCGGGTGTGAACCTACATCCCATACCCGCATTTCATATCGTGAATCTGAGCTATAAATTCATGTTATTCCTTTAACAGGGTCAACCAGACTTAAACTTTAGATTTACTTACATTCATCTGTCTGAAAAATCGTTTCGAAAGCTTTGGCCTCAGCGTCCCTTCGACCTAATCCTCCATCAAATTCGAGGATAGCCGCCCTTTCTTCAAAGGCGTAAAGTCTTTCCTTATTTTTAAGACTGGTTACACCGGTTACATTGGTTACATCCGCAGTATTACTACGATTATCTGTAACCAGTTTTGTAACCGGTTTTTTAAAAATGGTTACAGTTCCGTCAATACGTAACCGCTTGTAACCATTTTTTTGATTAGTCTGGTTACATATGAAACCGCCTGTTTCTAGGTTGTAACCGTTTGTATCCGGTGTAACCGGATTACTATCAATAGTTGTCAATTTCGACCAATCAAATTGTATCATCAGTGTCTTCCCAAACTTTTGAACAAAATTGATAAACACGTGTTACTGGCATTCCAGGTAATCTCACGCAGCAGGTTAATCTGTTACTAAAACTTTTGAGCCATCCGGCATCTTTCAAAACCTTTGCAGCATGTTTGTGATCAATACCAGCGCATACTTCTTCCTTGAATACTTCTGGAAAAACCAGAAATTCTTTACCTTCCGTCACGGTTCGCCAGAATCCAGCGCGGTTATTAACAGTCCGCCTATTATCAATATTTTCCATCGGTTCAAACCTCGAGTCACCATGTTGTTCTAAAAATAGTTTCACTTGTCTTAATACATTTTCAGTTTCTCTCTGTCCTCCGCCGAAGTCTTTAAGCCAATCTTCAAAACAACATACTGCTGCATTCTCAGCTTCACCTTCTGCCCATCCAGTAATTCCTATTCCAGTCAGTAATTCACCTGCTGCGGCAACCAATGCGAATCGACGTGCAGAACGTTCCACCTGTCCGGATGCATTCGCCGGTATATATTCAAGGCAAAATTCGTGTATGTTTTTCGGAAGCTGTTCGGCAAGGGCACTTCGATTTTCTACCACCCATTTCAGCCAAGTTCGACCTGGCATACCGTGATTCACTGCTGTTGCTTCTTTCATTGACAGCGAAAGTGATCCACCACTGTTGAATTCATGAAGTTTCTCAAAAACGCCAAAACCAGCACTTGATTCTGCGGGAATATCTAACATTCGGATTTCAGCACCAGGATTCGGTCTTTTTCTAATCCTTCCCATCAGCGCAGATAATGATTCCTCTCCGCTACTTAAAAACAATAGCTGCCAATTCAAAGAACGCCTCGCTGCACCAGTCCGTGATGCTCGTTGTTTTGCCTGACCGTTTGCCAACATATAACTTGCCGCAGCAGCGTCATCAGGAGAAATTTGAGAAAGTTCATCCAGCAGCAGAGTACCATCATTGTGAAGAGCGGCCACACCTTCCAACCCGTTTGCCGTTGCTCGCCAAGAGCGGACCACACCGGAAGGAGGACCTGAAAAACTTGCTGCTGCATGGAGTAGAGTGGTTTTCCCGCAACTGCTTGGCCCTCGCATATGAAACCCTCCAGGTTCACCTCCAGATATTGAAAGAAGTGGCCCTGCAGCTGCACAGGAAAGGCTGAACAAAACCCGACTGTTTCCGCGTGCCCATCTAGCTACGGTATTCTTCCAGCTCTCCAGCGAACCGCTACAGGCAGAAGCGGATTGTAATGTGGAATCTGACTGGAAAACTACCTGTTCGACTTCGGTGGCTCCAATGGATTCTATTGCCGTTACATATACGCTGCCGAACCATCCAAGTTTTTCCACACATCTAGCACGGTGTTCCACTGACCATACTTTTAAATAGGCCAATAGGAGTTCCCGAGCCTTACGGCTTGGTGCGATACGCAATCCGCGATGAGCCAATTCCCTTCGAAGTTCTGCACCGTCTGCCTCCAACAGTTCCGCCGGACATGCCCATTTGTGTTCGGCCCCATCAGGATCTTTCCATAATAGAAGCCTACCCCAGGAATCCGATTTAGAGCTACGTGTATAAGCCTCAACGCTAAGTCTGGAGCATATCCAAATTTCATCGGAAGGTTCCACTTCACCGTTCTTAGTGATTTTAAGTGGAGGTTGATAATGCACTGCATTATCTGAAACCCGAAACCATCCACCTCCATATTTCGCGATTTGATTCAAATTTTGAGATTCCATCGGCTTCCAGATAGGAGATGAGTCCACAAGTTCTGAAAGTTTTTCGGGAGTCGAATCTGGTAGTTCAGTCCAGTCAAAAAAATCTTTCCCATGTTTCGGTTTCACCTCACCAAGACCGGGTAAATGAAGCCAATTTATACTTTTAACTGTTCCGTTCAATCCTAAAGCTATCTTGTTCGCTCCTTCGATCCCTGGCTTGTCTAAATCAGGAATAAGAACAATTTCTGCTTTCTTAAAATACTCTAAGTATTCTTTTCGCCATTTACCCGCTCCTCCTGGGAACGTTGTGGCAACAAAACCCATTTCTTTTGCCTTAATAACATCCTTTTCTCCCTCAAGAACTAATATTTTTTCTCCAGATTGAATCGCATTTAGAAGTTGAGGTAATTGGTAGGGAACCTTTTTTATGTGTTTGGTTGTCCATTTCCCATCGGCAGCCTGTTGCCGGAAAGTTTTTTGAGGTTCGAATCGAACAACGTCAAATAAGTGTCTACTGTCTTCATCATCATATCGGTAACGAGCCGTTTCTTTCTGCTGAGCTTTTTTTCTATTTTGTGGTTTTTCGAAAAAATCCCCCGATCTCATGCCCAAAGCGGCAACAATCTTTTTAAATTCACATCCTGCATGACATTTTAAAAGAATCCTGTCCTCAACTTGATCCACACTTAGACTTCCGTGATCGTCTTCATGCGCTGGGCATACCTTCCCATTTTTTGTCTTTGCTAAAACATAGTTGTAGGCAGTTTCCAGATTCATGCGGCCTGACTTTTTTGTTTGCGTTCACGAAGTTCCAGCAACCAGCATGTAGTGTCATGTGCCAACTGTGCTAAAGGCCCTTGATGTCTGTCTGGATGGACCAGTTTGATAAGTACCTTGATACGATCAGGTGAAAGTTCATTTCCCTTTATGATATCAAGATTCCGTTTTTCGTTATCTTTCGAGCCGTTAATCCAGCATTTACGGCAAAGGCTTTTCCATGATTCGCCCCAGAAAAGATTCCTGCAGTACTTGCAGCTTTTCTTTTCCATAACTGAAAAAAAACATTCAGGACAATATTTTTCCCAGTATTTCAATGTTTCAAAGGTACATTTGCAGTTATTACAATCTTTGATCATGTTGCGCTTTCGAATGGGAGAAGCGCGGCCTCAACTTGCTAATTTCTAAGCAAACTTTATTATGTTTTATGTAATTAATGCCGCGCAATTTATCGCCTGCATCCTTAGATTTCCCGGTCTTAAGGTTTGCAGGCGTTTTTGTTTTTAAGCGGCGGTGGTTTCCACGCGGTGATCGTTAAGCCAGTTACCCAAATCTGTTTCAGAATACACTACACGCCTTCCAAGCTTGAGATATTGCGGGCCACGCATTTCATGGCGCATACGTCGCAACGTCTTGACGGAAAGCCCTGTGACGTCTGCGGCCTGGTATTCGTTTAAATGTTTTGGAAGTGAAGGGGTATATTGATTATCCATAGTAACGTTATATATATAGGGTTTGAGAAAACCCAAGGTACGTCAGGGACGTCCTCAGTTGCTATGAATTATGAAGGACTTATCTCAAAAAATCGGCACGTATTATGGCGCAAAATTCATGCGCCAAATTACGCGCCAAAATTTGCTCTTAATTGACTTGTTTCAGGATGGCTTTGATAGTGTCCAACTTTTCGGTAGGTTTATTCCCGCTCCATGGTGGCTCCTTGATTCCTTCAAAGTGATTTGAATATGATTCTCGGATTTCTAAGTTATTCAGATTTCTTAGAAGATAATAAAGTTCATACTTATTTTTTCCCCATTTAATAGGTAATGCATCTGTTCTCTCCAGTGGATCAGTATTGAAATGTTCCAACCAAATCGAAGCCTTATCGATGAAATTATATTCTGATAACAATTTAGCTAATAGAGACAATTTTTCAGCATCATCTTTCCAAAGAATACAACGATTCCCTTTTGGTTTAATTAAAGAAGAAGATTCAATCTTTTTCTCTCTTACCCAAATATTTGATAAATAAATCTTAACCGACTCCAGCATCCCAAACTTATATGATTCCGTTTCATTTTTTGGCAAGTAATTGAGATCAATGAAAGATGGGACTAAATGCAATCTATCTACTGCATCAATAGATGTTTTTGGAAATAACCATGGTGGGTCAGGGTTTTTTGCCAAATTATTCCAAACATCCCTAGATACAAAACAATCTTCGCCTTTTAGGGAATGCTTAAAATCAAAACCTGATTTGATTCCGTTATCCTGCAAAACAAAGCGCCAAACATCCAAATAACCTGAACTAGGGCGGATGAAAATTTCTAAATCTTTAGTTGTCGGAGCATCATCTGCATATTCCCGCATGATTTCATAATAAAAGCGGTCTATACGCCTTGCATAGTCTTCAAGCTTCAACTCCATGCCTTTAAGCTTTCTTTTCGGACTAATACTTATCCTGTTGTTTAAAGAACTTCTAAAATAGCCTGACCCAATTCCATTGTACTTGAGTTACCTCCCATATCAGGTGTTAAAGCAGTTTGATCCTTGATGACCTTTTTGAAGGCATTAATTATATCATCTGCTGCATCGTTATGATCTAAATGTTCGAGCATCATTGCTGCTGACCAAATCTGACCTATAGGATTAGATATGCCTTTTCCAGCGATGTCAGGAGCAGAACCATGAACTGGTTCAAAACAGGATGGGAAGTCCCGCTCAGGATTTATATTAGCGCTAGGTGCAATTCCTATTGTTCCAGTAATAGCAGGACCTAAATCCGATAAAATATCACCAAACAAATTTGATCCTACAACCACATCAAACCAATCGGGATTACGAACAAAATGGGCTGTTAAAATGTCTATATGGAATTTGTCAGTCTTAATATTCGGATAGTCTTTTGAAATTTCATCGAACCTTTCATCCCAAAATGGCATGGAGTGAATGATACCATTTGATTTAGTTGCTGATGTTACATGTTTGCGATCACGGGTTTTGGCTAACTCGAATGCATAGCGCATAATTCGATCAACCCCACGACGCGTAAAAATACTTTGTTGAACAGCAAATTCTTCTTCCGTTCCCTGGAACATTCTTCCACCAACTTCTGAATATTCACCTTCGTTATTTTCCCTGACGATC
>CAJWDP010000080.1 GCA_913030835.1 uncultured Flavobacteriales bacterium
ATTCACCTAGACCATCAGCCCAAGTCACACCACCATCGACGTCACCATTGTTAACAGCCACGATTGTTTGTTCGTGTCCTCCAGTGAAAACAACTTCGCCAAAGTAATCGCCTGACTCCATTGTTGAGCCAGTGGCTTGAGGAATTTCAATTGATGGAATTAAGTAACCTGAGGTAGAATTAGGATCACCAAAACCAAACTTTTTGCCCTTCATACTCTCAAGGGAAGTTATTCCACTGTCTTTTCTAGCAAAGCCTACTGAGTAGTAGCCATAGCCACCGTCAACGTTAACTTTTACTAGAACTGGCTCAACAGCCTCAGGATCTGAAAGGTATGTCTTTGCGTATCCGGATGCACCCAGCCAAGCTAAGTCTATAGTTCCACCCAGTAGGCCTTGGATCACACCATTGTAATCTGCCGGTGCAAATAGTTTAGTTTCAACACCTAATAGTTCTTCTGTCTTTGCTCTCAGGCACTCATTATTATTCATTCTGTCCTGTGCATTTTCTCCTCCAAGGATCCCTATGCGAAACTCCGAAATACTGTGACCACCTGCAAATGCCGAAGTGGTTAACGCAGTCGTAGCTAATGCGGCAGCTATTAGTTTTTTCATCTTTTCTATCTCCATAAATTTTGTCGATCCCACCATGGGAAAGACTGATGAACTCTAGGCAGGAACAGCTATTTTCTCTCTTATCTCTGTTGAGGTTGCACTTTCCGAAAACTCGTTCCCGGCTCCGTAAATGTCTCTTGCAATTCCAGTGGTTAACTGGGATGGCGTGCCGTCGAAAACTACCCTTCCCTTTCGCATTCCGATAATCCTGTCACAGTACTTCCGGGCAGTATCCAAGGTATGAAGATTAGAAATTACTGTTTTTCCATCCTCATCATGGATTTTTCGCAATGTCTCCATAACAATTTGAGCGTTCATAGGATCAAGAGAAGCAATTGGCTCATCAGCTAATATTAATTTCGGCTCTTGCATAAGCGCCCTTGCAATAGCTACTCTTTGCTGTTGACCACCTGACAAAGCTTCAGCTCTTTTTGATGAATGCTCTGCCACTCCCAATCGATCCAATATATCTATGGCTCTATAAATGTCAGACTTAGGAAAAACATTGAAAAGCGTCGCTAAAGTAGAACGGTTGTTTAATGTTCCGTGAAGTACATTGCTAACAACATCCATTCTCGGGACCAGGTTAAACTGTTGAAAGATCATGGCACAATCTGATTGCCACTGCCGTTTGTCATTTCCACGCAACACAGAAACTTGCCGACCTTCAAATTCAATCGATCCAGATGTTAAATTTTCTAGTCGGTTAACGACTCTCAACAAAGTCGATTTCCCTGCTCCGGACGCCCCTATTATTCCGACCATCATAGGTCGGTCTATATTTATTGAAACCGAAGCCACAGCAGTTGTGTTTCCAAAGGTTTTAGTGACCTTGGATAAATTTAGCATAAGAAAATCACTTTCATTTTCTTCAAACATCGATGTTTAATGTAAAATTTATGTGAAAAAAAAATGAAGAGTTTGTAACAAATTCCTTAATTCAAACCACAATTTGTGACGAAAACGTCACCATTCCATTGTGACACAGTACTGGGCATACGGAATAGCATTTCTCTTTCACATCGATATCCAGGTACGTGTGGGTCATTAGCACCTCCAATTTATTCAAGCTTTTTAAGACTGTTTCCTAATACTATACTGGTAACAACTAGCGCATTGACTTAAGTACTTTAATAAATATGCATCGAGCAAAAAGCTGCTTAAATTTTAAAAAACGGAAATATAATTTCCACAAGAAAAATTTAATAACCACTTAATTTTAAGTAACAAGAAACTCTCAGTAAGCGTTCTACATTTGTAATAGCTGCAACTTTACAAAGCGATGCCGCATACAGCTGTAATAATTTTGTCACATAAATACATTATCAAAAACTCATGCAACATATCTGTAATTTTTTAAGTGGGGATTTAAAATGATTACTGTGTTTGAAAGCGCCAATGACAGGCCCAGCTTAAGAACCATGAAAGCTTTGGTTGGAGGCTGGTTTCGGCTCGTGGGATGTTCTAATCATCCTGACTGGCAAGTCTTCGTAAATGATGAGGGTCAGCTTTTTGGCTTACCGTTTAATGAAGCTGCATCAAACATTTGTGGAAGCGAAGTTTTAGGCCATGCAGTGCTCCTAAAAGGAGCCGCTCGTTGGCATTGAAAAGTAGGTTTAAAGGTATGAAGCTTTAGCACACAAAAGCGCCTACTCAATGTTTAAGCGATCAATTAGCTTCCTGGACAGCTTAGCAACTGAAGGGGCGGTAACCCTAAAGTTTGTCCAAATCTAATGCCCTTCACCACCTGGCTGGGCGCTAGATATTCTCAATTTTTTCTAAAAGGCTAATCCTTGTCTTTTGGTCAACAAATGCTGCGTTGATAGCAGTTTTAGTTATTTCAACCAATTCATTCCGGGATAAACCAAATTCAAATTCAGCAAGTCGATATTCATTAGCCAGAGACGTATCAAAATGGGGAGGATCGTCAGAATTTAAAGTAACTAAGACCCCAGAATCGCGAAGGGCCACAAATGGATGGTCTCGAAACGTAGGGTACAAGCCAAGCGCTATATTAGAACCCGGACAACATTCTAATACTATTTCTTTCTCAGCGAGCTCGCTAACAAGCTTGTTATCTTCAATTGCTCTTACTCCATGACCAATTCGATGCGGCTTGAGATACTTCAATGTATCTTGAATTGACTCAGGTCCCACCAATTCACCTGCATGACTAGTAATTGCAAGCCCAGCCTCCCGAGCAATTTCAAATCCTTCTATAAAATCTCTCGGTGAATACATTCTTTCTTCACCACCCATTCCAAAGCCCGTCACTAAAGGATGGGGATTATTTGCTATGTATGTTGCCGCCCTAATAACTGATTCTGGGCCCTCATGGCGAAGCCCTGTTGCAATCATTCTACTTTCAATATCATGCTTTTGTTTTGCTTGCCTCATCCCAGCCGCAAGGCCTTCAATATATTCTTCCTCAGAAATACCTACCATACGGGCATGATCTGTAGATATAAAAACCTCTGAATAAATGCAGCCATTTAAGGCCAGCTCCGATAAATAGGTTTCTGATAATAGAGCGTAATCATCATGTGACCTAAAGAGAGATGCGGCGCCGTCATAGCACTTTAAAAACTCAGCGAAGTTACTCCAAACAAAAGCTCCATTGTGAATTATCTTAGAAATATCAACATCATATTTTAGCGCTTGAGATGTAACCAATTGAGGATTGGCTGCACCTTCAATATGGCAATGCAACTCTGCTTTCGGAACAATTCCCTTATCTATATTTTCCATGAAAAGAGCTCCAACCACATATCGCAGAACAATCTTAATAGATTATTAACTGTTTGATGGCAATTACAAACATTCTAATAAATAACCACTATTCTTTTGTTATTTTGATGCTTGACCAGTTATGGTTTATATCTTTCTTCAAACTCATAACCATACTGGCACCCTAGTTCGGCATTCATTGAAAGTTCATAGGTTTTTTTACGCAAGTAATCCATAAAGTTATGGGTGTCGTTCGAATTCAACACCATTTCGTTCGAATTAATTGGTTGTCCAATCGCAACCCTAACAGAACTATCAACGCGCGACTTGAATTCCTTTATCAGCAATCCCATCCGAAGCGTGTAATGCAGATGACTTGCAAGTTGGAATAAACGGCTTGTGTGACCTTCAAAATAAAGTGGGACAACAATTGCGTTTGATTTCGTAATCATTCGCGCGGTGAATGCTCTCCAACTCGGATCTAAAGGCAAAGAAAAGGGTTTCGCAGAGGTTGAGACTGTACCACCTGGAAAAATGCCAATGGCTCCCCCGTTTTTCAAATAATTAAGTGTAGCTTTCCTAGTCTGGAGGTTTAAGGCAATAGCCTCTTTGTCCCCATCAAATGATATTGGCGCAATTACGTCTTTAAGATCTTGTGATTTTTGGAAAACCTTGTGGGCTAAAATTCGAAAATCGGGACGTGTCTGATCTAAAATGTACCCTAGAATCAAACCATCCAAAATGCCGTACGGGTGATTTGAAATCAAAACCAATGGCCCGTCCTTGGGAATATTTGATAATGCACCATGGATTATATCAAGTTTCAGCCCATAACGATCAACGACCACTTTCCAAAAGGATTGACCACTCAATATATCTTCCTGATAGCCTTGGATACGCTTGAGCAAGCTAATCCGGCCAGTCATGTTCTCCATGATCTTGATCATAGCTCGGCCACCTTTTGACCTTGCTGAGTGCGCATAAGTGATTTCTTTTGCTATTTGAGCCTGTTGCTTCAGATTAGACAGCATTCAGTTCACCGTTTTCAGAGCCGTTTTCCAATAGGATTTTATGCTGCTTTTTTTTCCGTATTCTTTGTAATCGTTATCCAATAAATGCACCCTTGATTTTAAAAAGGAGGTTGCCAATTTGGGGTTGTCTGACAATGACCTTGGCTCAACTGGTTGGCCAATCGTAATATGAAATCTAAAATCTTTTTTGTTTAGAGTTTCTTTGAATAACGTAATGTCGCGCAAGGTTGGGTGGATAAGATC
>CAJWDP010000081.1 GCA_913030835.1 uncultured Flavobacteriales bacterium
AAAAGTCGATGCTGCATTCAAAGCAGGTTGCCGAAGATTTGATGCCGCAATTAAAGGATATGGAGGTTGTCCCATGGCCGAGGACCAGCTAACGGGAAATATGCCGACTGAAAATTTGCTGCTATATTTGAAGAGCAAAGATGCAACTGACTCCATAGACTTTTCAATGTTTGATAAAGCAGTAGATTACTCACCCAAAGTGTTCGGAACAACATGAAACAACTAACCAGACTGGTTGCTTTAATTGGAATGGGCTTGTTTTTAGCCTCATTTTTTCTGCCTGCAATAGCCATTACTCCAGAGTTGAAAATCAACGGATTCTACGCGTTATTATTGGAGCTGTCCATGCTTTTTTATGTTAGTGATGGAGCGGAGTATGCTGAGTTTTTGTTGATGGGCCTGACCAACATTTGGATTCTATTTTTATTCATTCGATTCTGGAGAAAGAACGAACGAAAAGGACTGACTTTTCTTGTGATTGGATTAATGCTCGCTTCAGTGGTTTACTGGTTGTATAAAATGGAGGATACATCAGTGCTACTCATTGGGTTTTGGGTCTGGATTATAGGCGGGGTCTTAGTAGCCATCTCGAATGTTCTGAAAGTAAGAAGGTCAGAGTAATTGTTTTCCTAGCAAGGTGATAAATGTAAGAAGCCGTCCCATTTGGAACGGCTCCCCCCACCTTACAGATAACTAGTTTCATACACCAGTTACCTTATTATAAACGTAGAATTCCTAAAATGTTACAGGGGTATAATCTGTTTAACAGATTTTTAACACCTTAACAAGAGTTAACTTTCTGTAATATAATGATTTAAATTGTTGATAACTATCTGGATTTGTTTCTTTTTTCAATAAACTTAGATTTTCAGTGATCTCAGATGCTGTTTTTTTACTCCGCTTAATGATATTTGCAGGTAACTTAAAATAAAAAACCTTGGCTAGGGATACCAAATTCACAGTTGTACTATTTTTAATTTATGTTGTTTCGGGGTGTTTTCATTTGATTGATTCCGGCGCAGCATTCAACTTGCTAAATCCCTTCCTGATTGTGATGAATACCATTTTATGTCTGAGCTTCTTGTTTTTCCATATTCGCAAGCTTCCGGGTCTTTTCTTTTTCTTTTTCATGTTGATGACAGTTGGACCGGTCGTCGAAATGTTCTTTGGAACTGACTATTCGTGGGTTACCTTGATAGGGTTTTTGTCCGCTCCTGTTTTCCTGTATTCGAATTGGTTGGATTATGATCGTTGGGGGAAACTCTTTTGGATACCCATCGTTGAATTCGCTTTTCTTGGGATTGCTATGGCTCTATACTGGTTCATTCCTGAATTCTTGATTCTTTCATTGATAGGATTGTGCATTCTTTCAATGGCAATCTTGATGATGAATGGCCGAAATTATGAGCTTACTACTGTTGTTAAACGTCAAACGCTTGTACTCGCATTTTCCTCTTCCTCCTTGACTACAGCTTATACATTCAATCAATTCATATAGTGCTACACACAACGTAGTGATATGAACAAATCAAAGCCAAAGTTGTTTTAATTATAGTATGTTACGATTTATTTCATTGGTAGGATTAACCGTCTTAATATCCGGATGTATGCTGACAAAAACCAAAAGTGAAAAGATATACAAAGAATCAAAATCAAAAGTATATGATGCAATCATAGTTCCTGGAATTCCATTCAATGGTAAAGCATGGAGCAGGACAATGAAGGGAAGAATATATTGGGCGAAGCACTTGTACGATGCGGGAATAGCTACGAATATAATTTTCTCAGGGAGTTCGGTCTACACGCCATATTGTGAAGGGGAAGTAATGGCAATGTATGCAAAGGAAATCGGGATTTCACCGGATCATATCTTCGTAGAAGACAAAGCAGAACATAGTACGGAAAATGTCTATTACTCGTTCAAGCTAGCTCAGCACTTAGGTTTCACAAAAGTAGCGCTGGCTACTGATCCGTTTCAAGGATCAATGTTGAAAAAATTTGTAAGAAAGAAGGTAGAGAATATAGACATACTGCCAATCGTATTTAATGTGCTGAGGAAGATGGAGCCCGATATGATCGATCCTGCCATTGATGATACAAGTGCATTCAGGTCAACGTTTGTCTCCATCCTTGACAGAGAGTCTAAACTCAAAAGATTTCGTGGAACCTTGGGCTTGAATATTAATACTTCCTACTACGAATAAAGGTGTTGTTAACGGCCTTTGACACGCATTAGATGGCAGCAGTTATTACCAACCGACCTTCTTAACCTTTACAGCAAAGGAACGAGAAGTAACTATGTAATAACCGGGAGACAAAGATGTGATGTCGGCAATGGTATGTTTTTCATCCATTACGTTAAGATCAATTTGGTCAGATACATTTCTGCCAAGAATATCAAAAAATTGAATATTCCTTATTTCGTTTGATTCTGCACTTATGGTAATGGTATTTCCTGCCGGGTTAGGGAAGACTAGCACAGGTGTTTCCAGCTCATCCGATAATTCTATTGCAATTGGTTGTGAATAAGTAAATTGTCCATCTATATCAGTTTGTTTCAATCGATAGTAGGATACTCCGGATAAAGGGAATAAATCGAATACAGAGTAGCTCAGCAGTTCCATTGATAGCACAGATCCATTGACTTGAGCAACCCATTGCCAATTCACTCCGTCATTTGAGCGTTGAACAGTAAAGTAGTCGTTGTTGGTTTCAGAAAGAGTCTGCCAGCTAACCTTCACCTCCCTGACATTGTCAATTGCCTTCACCTGAAAATCCAGCAGTTCTATTGGTAATGGTCCTGATACATTTTCAATCACTCCGGATCCGTCGGCCCCGGCACCGCTATCGGCATTTCCACAACTAAAACAGTTCAATCCACCATCGCCGGAAGAGTTCGATATCGTAATGTTATTTGTCGGTTGTGCGCCGGAAAAAATGATTGCGCCTAATCCTCCGCCTCCGCCGCCTCCGTGCATGACTCCGTGATTTACATCCCCGCCATTTCCCCCGTTGGATGAGATGGTTAAAGGGCATGAGGGGTCAATGTTCCAGGAGTCAATTTCAAATACGATGGCGCCTCCCGCACCTCCACCGCTGTTTCCATCATTTCCACTTCCCATGGTTACTGATTCCCCATCAGCACGGATAGCTATAGCTCCGGAGCACCCTCCTGAAGTAATTTCGGCTGCTTTAATAATAATAATTCCTCCCCCGTTACCCGCTTTTTGAGACCCTCCGTTATTGGCCTCACCGGCACCTCCTCCTCCGCCCATAAAGATTCGAGTCGCTGAAATGTTAGCGCTGAGATCAAGTCCGCCCATTCCTCCTGCTGTAGGGCTGCATGTTGGCCAACCGGGACCTCCCTGACCACCGGCTGAAAAATTGCCTCCGCCGCCACCGCCTGCGTTGTGGCTGTTTCCGCCACCTCCGCCATTCAGGATCTTTCCCATTCCTGCACTATAAGAAACATCGGTGGATTTATAAATGCCTTCACCCTTATCCGCATGATTGTTATCTGAAACGAAACGGAAATCTGTATTGCCATTGCAGGCAGATGAACCCCCTAAATTTGGAAAGGCGCCTTGAAAACCTGTTGCGGTTGAACTAATTGAGTGGGCCATCGTAAGCACTCCGGGAACATTAAAGGCGGTTACGCCTCCAATATCACCATCCCACTTTCGCGTCGAAATATCTGATATTGTTGTATAGTCCGGGCTTCCATATGTTGGGAAGGTTATGACCTGAACAGCGGAGTTTGCTCCTGTATTGTAGCTGTTATTTAGGGCATTATCTAATGTTATAGTAGTCGGTGTGCCTGCAGATTCGGTATGTGAACTTATGGTGCGAATCTCGTACAGTCCGGCTGAAGAAATTGACCCAAGATCTCCGAAAGTGGCATCGTCTGAGGTGTTACTGCCAATTACATCATCCTGCATTTGTAGAATGATGATTTGATCACCGTCTTCAAATGTGTCGCCAGATTCATCTACGATACTTAAACTTACGGTGGTCGAAACAATTGAGGTGACTTTAGCATATCCGTTGATAACTTGAGAATTAAAGTCATCAAAACCGAAGCTCTCAGGGGACTCTGATAATATATTATTAAATACAAACTTTACTTTAAAAAATTTTAAAAAGGTTATTTTTGAGAATGAATTTGTCGATTTGTTGCTTACAACTTTTTATTATACCTTTTTTGGCACTGTG
>CAJWDP010000082.1 GCA_913030835.1 uncultured Flavobacteriales bacterium
CCATCAGTAAAAACAGAAGCCGTATTTGCCGATCGTATTGTGGGTAAACCATACTTACATTTTAACATCAATAGAGATGCAATTTCTAGGTATGGGTTAAACATTGAAGATGTTCAGCAAACCATCGAAACAGCTATTGGTGGTATGCAGATAACCTCTACTGTGGAAGGTCGTGAACGTTTTCCTGTACGGGTGAGGTATCCAAGAGAATTAAGAGATGATCCTGATAAATTAAAAAAGGTTTTTATTCCATCTCCTACCGGTGTTCAAATACCTCTTGTTGAATTAGTAGATATTGAATATGTACGTGGACCACAAGTCATCAAGAGTGAAAATACTTTCCTTGTGGGGTATGTATTATTGGATAAAAAGGAAGGTTATGCGGAGGTAGATGTGGTTGAAGAAGCTCAACGCTTTATTCAGAATAAAATTGATCAGGGAGATTTAGTTGTTCCTTCAGGTATCAGTTTCAAATTCTCAGGAAGCTATGAAAATCAAGTGCGGGCAGAGAAACGATTGGCAATTATTGTCCCTATCGTATTAGCGATCATTTTCTTGATTCTCTATTTCCAGTTCAAATCTGTTAGTACATCTCTAATGATTTTTACCGGTATCGCCATGGCATTTAGTGGTGCATTTATGATGCTATGGTTATACGGACAAGATTGGTTCTTCAATTTTGAAATTCTGAATACGAACATGCGAGATTTGTTCCAAATGCATCCTATTAATCTCAGTGTAGCTGTATGGGTTGGCTTTATAGCACTATTTGGAATAGCAACGGATGATGGTGTGTTAATGGGAACCTATCTTGATCAGAGTTTTGAAAAAAACAAAACCACGACACTTGAAGGAATAAGAAATGCAGTAGTCATTGCAGGTCAGCGAAGAATCAAGCCTGCCATTATGACTTCGGCTACTACCATTATTGCTTTGCTACCGGTTTTAACCTCTACGGGTCGTGGAGCAGATATAATGATTCCAATGGCAATACCGGCTTTCGGTGGAATGATCGTAGCATCAATCACCTATTTTATTGTACCAGTACTGTACTGTTGGAGAGAAGAAAGAAAACTTAAAAAGGAAGCAAAATGAAACAATATATAGTAATAATCACTGCACTCCTTTTGGTTGGACTAAGCACAAAATCAAGTGCTCAATCCTTAGAAGAGAGTCTAAAGCTAGCAGCAGAAAACAATCCGTTGCTCAAAGCAAAATATGCCGATTTTGAAGCTGCTATGCAAAAGGTAGCACAAGTCAATAGTTTACCTGATCCTACTTTTTCATTCGGCTACTTTATTAGCCCTGTAGAAACTCGTGTTGGACCACAAAGAGCAAAAGTAGGTCTTACACAAATGTTCCCATGGTTTGGCACACTTAAAACAGCAGGAAATGTTCAGGCACTTCAGGCAGAAGCCAAATATCAAGAGTTCATCAATGCCAAAAATGAATTGTATATGCAGGTAAAATCTGCTTGGTATCCTATTTATGAAGTAAATCAAAAGATTCTTTTACAAAAGGAAAACAAGGACATTTTAAGTAGTTACAAGCAACTGGCAACTACAGGGTTTAAGAATGATAAAGGCAGTATGGTAGATGTGATTCGTGTTGACATCATGATAGAAAACACAGAAACCGAAATAAAATTGCTGCAAGATCAGCTACGACCTCTGTTTGTTCACTTTAATAAATTGCTTAATAGACCTGACTCTATTGTGGTTCAAGTTGATCAAAAGTTGAATATAGTTTCAGTGCCTTTGAATTATCGAAAAGATAGTTTGCTAGCAAATCATCCTTTGTTGCAATCACTTGATTTAAAAATGCAATCGGCACAAGAAGCCGAAGAGTTAAGCAAGAAACAAGGATTACCAAAGTTTGGTGTAGGACTGGATTACGTATTTGTTGGAGAACGCAATGATATGGTTGTGCCTGATAATGGAAAGAATGTGATCATGCCTATGGTAAGTATGAGCATTCCTATCTATCGTGGAAAGTACAAGGCTGCAACTAAAGAAGCTCAATTCAAACAAGAAGCCATTGCTAATTATAAAACGAACACAGAGAATACACTGGTTTCAAACTATGAAATGGCATGGTATGAATTGGATAAAGCCAGGCAATTGATCGAATTGTACAACACCCAAGTTTCAAAAACAGAACAAGCCATTTCATTACTGGAAACAGCTTACAGTAATTCAGGAAAGGACTTTGAAGAAATCCTTCGAATGCAACAAGAATTATTAAAATATCAAATAGCTACTGCTACAGCGACTAAAGCATTTTATGTGGCTCTAGCTAAATTGGATTATCTCACTTCAAAAACGGAATAAGATGAAAAATATAAATAAAAATACAGTCTATATAGCTCTAGGAACTTTAGTAATTGGATTATTATTGGGTTGGGCGATGTTTGGGGGAGCTTCTCAAAAGGAAGCAAATGAGGAAAAACATGAACACTCTAAAAATACGATTTGGACTTGCTCCATGCACCCTCAAATTAGGCAAAACGAACCGGGGCAATGCCCTCTTTGTGGAATGGATTTAATTCCTCTCTCTGATGAAGGTAATAGTGAAGATAATCCAATGGAAATAAAAATGTCTCCAACCGCCATGCAATTAGCAAACGTTCAAACTTCTATTATCACCAAAAGGAAGCCGATAAAAGAAGTAAGAATGAATGGAAAGATTAAGGCAGATGAACGTAATGTTACCTCACAATCATCGCATATACCAGGGCGAATTGAAAAATTAATGGTGAGCTTTACTGGTGAATCTGTTCAAAAAGGTCAAGTACTCGCTTATATTTATTCACCTGAATTGGTAACTGCTCAGGAAGAATTATTTGAGGCTCAAAAAATAAAAGAAACACAACCCGGTTTGTATCAGGCTGCGGTCGAGAAGTTGAAAAACTGGAAACTAACAGAAAAGCAGATTAATCAAATTTTAGAAGGTGGAGTTGTTCAGGAGCAGTTTCCTATCCTAGCTGATGTTTCCGGAATCGTGTTGAACAAGAAAGTAAACTTAGGTGATTACATCAAAAAAGGTCAAACCATATACGAAGTAGCTAACCTAAGTAAGGTATGGGTCTTGTTTGATGTATATGAAAGCGATATACCTTGGGTAAAATCTGGAGATAACGTTCAGTTTACTGTTCAATCTATTCCGGGGGAGACTTTTAAAGGCAAAATATCTTTTATCGATCCGGTAATTAACCCTAAAACTCGTGTTGCCTCTGCTCGTGTAGAAATTAGCAACCCCGGCATGCGTTTGAAGCCTGATATGTTTGTGTTAGGCACAATTGAAAGTCCTATTCATAATGAAAAAGAGGCATTGATAGTGCCAAAATCAGCAGTCATGTGGACGGGAGAACGTTCCGTTGTTTACACTAAAATCACAAATGCTAAAGGTATTAGTTTTATGATGAAAGAAGTAACGCTAGGTCCGGCTTTAGGCGATAGCTATGTGATCAAATCAGGGCTTGAACCGGGAGAAGAAATTGCCACTAATGGAACATTTAGTATTGATGCTGCTGCTCAGTTAGCCGGAAAACCAAGCATGATGAACCCGGAAGGAGGTGTGGTAATGACCGGTCATAATCATGGCGGAGGAAATACTCCCCAAAATACCGACCATAGCTCACATTCAAAAAATATCACCATTAGCTCCAAAGCAAAAGAAGAATTGAATCCTTTATTCAATGAATATTTCAAATTAAAGAACGCTTTGGTGGATGACAACCTAGATAAGGCAGTATCAGCTTCAAAAGACATGGGTGTTCTATTGAGTAAAGTAAATATGGGGGTATTTACAGGTGAAGCACACAATGTATGGATGAAACACAGCAGTGTGTTGGAAAAGGAATTGAGAAAAGCAGGCAGCACAAATGAAATAGGTAAAATGAGAGTACTCTTTAAAAATATTTCAGATCAAATGATTATGCTAATCAAAACATTTGGAGGCATAGAACAACCTGTATTTGTCGATTATTGCCCAATGGCAAATAATGACCAAGGAGCTGAGTGGTTGAGTACAGAAA
>CAJWDP010000083.1 GCA_913030835.1 uncultured Flavobacteriales bacterium
AAGCCTTCAGTAAATCTCATTATTAAAACCGATACAAATGGTTCAGCTGAAGCAATTGCTGGAGCCATCAATAATCTGAAAGTAGAAGAGGCAAATATAAAAATTGTCCTTGATGGAGTAGGCCCCATCTCTGTAAATGACGTAAATCTTGCCGTGGCATCAGAAGCCATAATTCTTGCTGAGGTTCCGTATCGACAGCTGGCTGGATTAATTGAAGTCGAATTGAAGCAGTATGTTTCGGATAAAACAAATTGGCGCAACATGTTAAAAAATGTCTGTGCCGAAGCTGATTTATTAGAGACAAAAGAAAGTATGATAGAACATTTGCCGGAAGAGTTTTACGATTTTATTTCAGATGACGACGACGTAACCGAGATCAATTATCCTGTAATTTCATACCCTGATAAAGTCAAGAGTATCAAGTTAGATAAGGTACCAGTCATCGAAAAAAAACTTGTCGGTATCAAAGGCCAGTACCTGATTTTTGAAGATGAAACTGTGATGAACATGCGAAGTCACTCCGGGTATAAAGTAGCTATTGAAGTTTAGCTTTCATTTCAGCAACAATCTTTTGGGTGTAATTAGCAAATTCTTCGGGAGTTTTATTCGAATGGTCTTTTGGATCTATTGGTGAACCTATTGCCACTTTTATTCTGCCGGGAGTTAGGCTCAATTGAGTAGATGGCCATACTTCAAATGCTCCGGAAATTGCGCATGGTATTATTCTGATGCCGGTCTGCTGAGATGTAATGAAAGTGCCTCTTTTGAATTGCATAATAGTTCCGGAAACACTGCGGGAGCCTTCAGGAAAAGAAACAATGTTCTTTTTTTGCTGGATTGCTTTGTCTCCGGCTAATTTCATACTACGTATTGCCTTTTGTCTGTCATTGCGATCTATAAAGATCATTCCCGCTGCCCAAACTCCCCAACCAATAAAGGGCATGCGCCTCAATTCTTTCTTTGCAATAAAATAAAGGTAGGATGGTGCGGCTATAAACAAAGCGGGTATGTCCAACCAAGATTCATGATTACACACAAAAATGAAATTCTCGTCTTTGGGAACGTTTTCTCTGCCACTGACTTTAATGCGCGTCAATGAGAAAAAAAGCACACCAGGGCCCCAAATATATTTAGAAACAAATCCGAATACCTTTTCATTGAAAAAGATAAATCTCAGCAAAAAGGTAGGGACGAAACAAATGGCTGTCCAAAAAAATAACAGGATGACGATTATTGGTGAGGTAATTTTCCAGAACACGACCGAAAGATGAAAACAATAATTCAAATTTGTGCAATAAAAAAGGCACAAATTGATTTTGTGCCTTTTCCCAATGCGATTGCCAAAAATGTCATTCTACAACAAATCTCTTTGTCAACTGGGAATTTCCTGAATCAATATGGACAAGATAGATTCCCGAAACAAGATGCTCTATATTCAATTGAATTCGGTTGGCTCCTTTGGTTAAATTCTCACTCCTTTTTTCAATGGTTTTGCCAAGAAGATCCCGAATTTCAATGAAAGACTCCAAATCGGCAGCTGAATTTATAGCAAGGTTAAGCTGACCTCTGCCCGGATTAGGGTAAAGGGAAACTTCCGTCACTAGACTTTCTTCCTGAACACCAATAATAGACAAAGGGTCCTTGCTGTACACAATGGTTTGAATTGTACCTGCAGCTTCTAATGAAGTGTGCATAAATATCGGAAAGTTCTGTGTAGATGGCTGATAGTAATTGTATTGGGTGCGCACAAGGGGAATGCTTCCCAAAAACCCAAGGTCTGCCACCGACGATTCCACGATCTTCACTCTAAGAATATCGCTATAGGAATTTGTGCCCAAAAGAAGGGTTCCATAACCATCGGCAACAGTTGTAACGCTTCCCGTATACGTGCCTGAAACAGGTATGCCACCCGTAATATCCGCTGTGCCGGAAAGTGAATCTGTAAAGCTGTCGGGATAGGTGAACGGATAATGCATGATTTTAAGTTCATCCGTGCTGAGTTGCACCAATACATCGCCGACTGTTGGTTCGGAAAATGTATAACCTTGAGCAAATATGGAATCCGCTACTTGGTTTTCATAGATCATAAAATTTCCTTGCAACTCATCTGCAAAAACAGAGGTCGGAAAATCTGCAGCATTTGCCGCAGTGGTCGCATCAAGAATAGTATTGTCAACAGTGTTTGCATAGCCTTGCAGCGTAGAATAATCCCACGTGATTCCCATACCCGTTATTGCATCTAAGTTCGTTGCATTAGAATCTGCAACGTAGTAGGTTTGGCTGGTTCCAATTCCATTGATATTTGATGTCGTTAATATTGGAGCTTGTCCAAATGAAAGGACAGATGTTAGTACGCCAATTGATAGTAGAATCTTTCTCATAAATTAGTTTTAGAGCAATAAAGAAAATGAAAAAATACAGAACCTTGATTGACAAATCAACCAAAGGGTGATAATCTTAGATAAAAGGAGCAGTTTGACTTTTGGAGTTTAGCTCACGCTACAATAAAAAAAGGCAGAATTAATTCTGCCTTTTTTCATGTTCATAATTTAAGTTTACTCATTAACGGTTGAGCTATTGAAAGATTTCAAGGTATTTATATCTTTTTTCATTTGCTCCATTACCCCAATAGCCGATTGCATTTCTTCAACTTGGGCTTTTAGTGTTTTGAGAGAGCTATTCATTTCTTTCAATTGATCATTGGCGTTTTCAAGCTCTATTACTTTCTTATACAGGGCTTGAGTTGCTGAAACGTTAAGCATTGAGATTGCTTCATAGTCTACTGTTCTGAAATCATCTACTTCCTGACCGAAAACGAACACTTTTCCTTCGTAATCTAATTCAACAGTGAACATCTCAGATGTTGCTGTTTCAACTTCAAAAATTTCTGCTTTTTCCCCATAAATCAATTTAACCTTATCACCGGACTTCAATTCATTGGACACTAAAATCTTGCCCTCCTTTATGTTGGTTAGCTGAAATATATTTGGCACTACTCCTCGAATTTGCTTCACTGCCTCCGGATAAATTTGTTCCACTTCTTGAGCGATGACTTTTTTCTGAACTGCCGAACCTTTTGCAATAGTATCAACAAATGTGTAGTCAGTGATTTTTAGTTGCATGATTTTCGCAAGGTCACTTTCTGAATTTGAAACACCAATTACTTCTTTAATTCTGGCGTCAGAGAATGCATTAAATTCCTCTGCTGCTACTCGGCGCTGTGCCCAGATGGAGACGTCCCCACCACAGCCACCACAATACCCAATGGAGCCTCCGCCATTAAGGTAACCGTAGCTGAATCCAACACCGAAGGAGGATTCTACATGAAGTCGTCCGTTGGTTGGATTATTGGTCCCAATACCAACACGACTATTTTTTAGGAATAAACCTCCGGCATCTCCTCCGGAAACAGTCTTTAGAACAACTGAACTAAAACCTTGAAGCAACGGGCCGTCAAATGCTCCCCCAAGAAAACCAAGTACATGATTTCCGTCACCTGCGCCACGCAAACGAATTTGATTGTCGTTTAATGCAAGATTTGAGCCATCATAGTCTAGGGCCGTAGAACTTACTGACCAGTTTGATCCTGTCCAATGGGGAAGGTTTCCAGGGTCAGTACCATTAGGTAGTAGTCCATCCGCTCCAGCAGGTCCTTGTGGGCCGACGGCACCGTCAGCACCATCTGCTCCGGCAGGTCCGATGGGTCCTTGTGGTCCTTGTGGTCCAACAGCACCATCAGCGCCATCTGCTCCGGCAGGTCCAACAGGTCCTTGTGGTCCAA
>CAJWDP010000084.1 GCA_913030835.1 uncultured Flavobacteriales bacterium
TTATTTCTGCTATTGCTTCGGCCTGAGTTAAATCAATCTTTCCGTTTGTATACGACCTGTAAGAAAATTCGCCTGGATTCGCGATTCTACATCCCCGTGCTAATAAGTCATTTACGATCTCTTTTATTAGTATCGGGTTACCATGGCAGATTATTTCGATCGTATCTTCTGAGGTAAAAGATTTACCATTCTCATAAAAGACAAATATTACTTGATCGAGAGTTTCGTTTTCAATTGAGGAGTATTTAGTAAGATAAGAGTGCCGTGGGGTAGGGGACTTTAAATCACATGCTTGACTTGCAATTTCCAATGCTTTTTCACCGCTTACACGAATCAAAGACAGTGCAGACTCACCATTTGGTGTCGCCAATGCGACAATCGTATCTGTCATTTAAGTATAACCTTAGGCAGTTTAATCCGTATCCTCATCTTGGCTCTGTGCTAACACTGCTCCGACCGTTACTTCCACCTTTTCCATGATTGCGTCAGTGATTGACTTCATAAGTGCGTCATCTTCAGCCAATGCTTGTTTTGCTGCTTCCCGTCCCTGTCCGATCAAATTCCCCTCAAAAGATATCCAGGCCCCTTTCTTGGCAAGAATCTTATGTTCTATTCCAAGATCTATTATTGAGCCTGTTCTGGAAATACCTTCACTATACATTATATCGAATTCGCATGCTGTGAATGGTGGAGCAATTTTGTTTTTTACGACCTTCAATCTTGTTCTTGAACCTGTCACTGTTCCGTTGGCTTCTTTAATCTGACCTATCCTCCTGATATCCATACGGATAGAGCAAAAGAACTTCAGGGCTCTACCGCCTGGTGTTGTTTCAGGACTTCCAAACATTACACCTATCTTTTCACGTATCTGATTGGTGAAAATACAAACACAATTGGTTTTAGCAATGGCTGCTGTGAGTCTTCGCATGGCTTGACTCATCATTCTGGCCTGCAAACCAACTGTTGTGTCGCCCATTTGACCGTCCAGTTCCTGCCTTGAAACTAAAGCTGCAACTGAATCAACCACAATAACATCGATAGCCCCCGAACGAATAAGAGTTTCCGTGATATTCAGTGCATCTTCACCACTCTCTGGTTGCGACACCATCAAGTTGTCTAAATCTACTCCAACAACCTTTGCATATCTTGGATCTAATGCGTGTTCAACATCCACAAAAACCGCATTACCACCATTCCTTTGTGCTTCGGCTATGACACTAAGGCAAAATGTAGTTTTACCAGATGATTCCGGACCATAAATCTCTACAATTCTTCCCCGTGGAAGACCGCCAGCTCCCAAAGCTAAATCAATTGCAAGAGAGCCTGTAGAAATTACAGAAACATTCATTTTGGTGGCATCACCAAGCCGCATCAACGCCCCTTCCCCGAATTTTTTATTAATGCCCTGAACTGCGAGGTCAAGGTCAGCGTTGGTACCTGAATTTGCTGGATTGGATTTAGATTGTTTAGCCATTGGATTTCTCTTCTTACTTTGTTAGCATTACGCTACTAATCAAGTCGTTTTGTAATAATTTCTTAACATATCAATCCATTTCTAAATTACTAGCAAGCTCTTGAAAATTAAACTCGTTTTATGGGATTGGAATGGCACCTTAGTGGACGATGCAAACTTGTGCGTTGAAATCTTAAATGGACTTCTGGATGAGTACGGGAAAAAAAATATTACTTTAGACTTTTACCGGGAAAACTTTTCCTTTCCGGTAGTCAATTTCTACAGAAAAGTTTCCTTACCTCACCAAGGATATGAGTTTGATGAAATTTCTAAAAAATTCATCACCAGGTACCGTGAGAAATGGATGAAATGCTCTTTGCAAGAGAATACTCTAGATATACTAAAGCATCTTCAAAATCTTGATATTAGACAAATGATCCTTTCTGCAGGAAATCAGTATGATGTAGAAAAATTCGTTAAACACTACGGTTTAAATACTTACTTTGAACGAATACTTGGCACAGATAATATAAAAGCAGAGGGGAAGGTGGAGTTGGCTATGCGTTTTTTTTCTAATACCGAATACAAAAGTGATGAAATATTGATTATTGGCGATACCTTACACGATCTTGAAATAGGAAATAAAATTGGTTGTAAAACAATCCTTTCTTCCATGGGTCATAATTCAAAATCATTCTTAGCAGGATTTCACAATTACCTGATAGATGATTTAAGGGATATTTCCAGTTACCTTCTACATTGACCATGTGAATCATTATCTTAGAAACGAATTGGAATGAAGCGGGTATATATCAAAACCTATGGTTGTCAGATGAATGAGCGGGATTCTGAGTTGGTCGCTCACGACCTTATTAAAAATGGTTATGAACTCGTACCCAAAGAGAGTGAAGCAGATGTAGTTCTCTTGAATACTTGCAGTGTCCGTGAACAGGCAGAACAAAAAGCAATCGGAAAAGCGAACAATCTTTTGTCTAAGAGCAGGAAAACAAAAGAAGTGAAACTTGGAATTCTTGGTTGTATGGCACAAAACCGAGGATCAAATCTGAACAATGATCTTAATGGAGTAGATTTAATTGTAGGTACGCAGAAATTTCACAGAGTATCCGAATATCTTGATGAGATTTCTAAGAACCCTAAATATTCAAATCAAAATCCACTGATCGACTTAAATGATGAAGAAGGTTCGCAAAACACTATTAATCAACATTTAAGCACAAACTTAAATCAAGTATCAGCATTTGTTTCTATTATGCAAGGATGCAACATGAATTGTTCCTTTTGCATAGTGCCAAAGACACGAGGGAAGGAACGCTACCGTGATATGGACGAAATTTGTAACGAGATCATTGGTCTCCGGGAAAGAGGGGTGCGGGAAGTAACTCTCCTTGGTCAAATCGTAAATGCCTATGGTAGAGGCGTGTTTCCAAGAATTGATGGAAAATCACCTTTTGTTCAACTTTTGGGAAAAATTCATCTAATCGATGGGATTGAAAGAATTCGTTTTACTTCTCCTCATCCCACATCTTTTGGCCCAGATTTAATCGAAGCTTTTGGCAATTTGCCAAAGCTGGGAGATTATACCCACCTTCCAATGCAGAGTGGTTCAGACAAAATTCTCAAATCCATGAATCGCCCATACACAAGGGAGCGATTTCTTAAGCTTGTTTCTGCTCTTAGAACTGTAAATTCCAATATGAGAATCAGTACTGATGTAATTGTAGGTTATCCGGGGGAAAATGAAGAAGAGTTTGAGGAGACAATATCTGCTTTTAAGGAAGCCGCTTTTGAAATGGCCTTTATTTTTAAATACAGCGAGAGATCTGGTACTCCAGCATGCCAGTTTCCTGACAAAATTCCCCAGGAAATTAAGGAGAAAAGAAATCAAATTCTTTTAAAGATTCTGGAAGAGCAATCAAAGGCATCCAATGAAAGGCTAAAAAACAGAACTATGAATGTGCTTGTTGAAACAAATGCTCGAAAGGGTAGGGGAGACCTTATGGGGCGGACTAACTGTTACCGCAAGGTAATATTCTCTGCTGGACGTGAACTGATTGGTAAAATAGTCCCAGTTCGTATCGATCAAGCAACAAGCACGGTACTAAAGGGTAGCTTGGTTTAATTTACTGCCTATGAATTTATTTCAATATTCCATTATTACTTCCATACTACTTTTGGCTCTTGGTTTAACTATTTGGATACGCAGGTCAAATATTTGTAATGACATGCTTGTATTTGCCAGGTCC
>CAJWDP010000085.1 GCA_913030835.1 uncultured Flavobacteriales bacterium
AGATCTTATTAGATTTGATATGAGTGAATATATGGAAAGGCATACAGTTTCAAGATTAATTGGCGCACCTCCAGGATACGTGGGATATGAAGAGGGCGGTCAATTAACGGAAAAAGTAAGACGTCGCCCCTATTCGATCGTCCTTCTTGATGAGATTGAAAAAGCGCATCCAGATGTGTTCAATCTGTTGCTTCAAGCATTAGATGACGGACAACTAACCGATAGTCTGGGTAGAAAAGTAGATTTCAGAAATGTGATTATTATCATGACTTCTAATATCGGCGCAAGACAATTGCAGGACTTTGGTACCGGAGTTGGTTTTGGAACAAAAGCAAAAGAGAGTCAAAAAAATGAAGAAGCAAAGGCCGTAATACACAATGCCTTGAAAAAAGCATTTGCTCCTGAATTTTTGAATCGAGTGGACGACATGATTCTTTTCAATGCACTAGAAAGAAAACACATTCATTTAATTATAGATATTGAGTTGGCTAAGCTATTTGGAAGAGTGACTGAACTTGGATATAAAATCGAATTATCAGATCCGGCCAAAGATCATATAGCTGAAAAAGGATTTGACGAAAAATTTGGCGCAAGACCTTTGAAGCGTGCGATTCAAAAGTATCTAGAAGATCCATTAGCAGAGCAAATCATTCAGACCAATCTGAATGAAGGTGACAAGCTCATGGTAGATCTGAATAAAGACAACGAAATCGAAGTCAAGGTAACTCGTAAGAGAAAAACTAAATCAACCAAAACAGCAGACGAGAAAAAGGCTGCCGACACGGAAGATGTTGAGCCTTCAGAGCCTAAAGAAGAATAAGCAATCTAACTAAAACTTCTTTTGACTAGCGTCTAGGCGGAATATTTGCTTTGAAACAGAATCCGATACAAAACAAATGACTCGGTCCGATGTGATCAGTTGGAAATGATCCTTCAAACTCTTCTAAACACAGGTTCGACGGGGCAAATTCCGTCAATAAAAGTTGATAGGATCCCATTATCCCAAAGGATAAGTATTCTGAACTCTTTATATAAAAAGTAACGTCAGGTTTTATGCTCACTCCACCTTTTACATTCAATCTATTCCCAGTAGAATTTAAACAGGTCTGACTCGAAGTCAACATATAGCTATATCCCCCATTCAGAGCGAATTCAAGTGCAGTTTTTTCTGATCGAGAAACAGTATAACCAATAGAAAGACCACCACCGGTTATTTGCATGCTAGCATTGGTTAACTCAGGTATTGCTAAATCATTAAAGCTCAAATAGGTATGCTCAGCAAATAAACCCAAATGAATCGACTTGGAAACCGGTAAATTGAATGAAATAGCAAAATCAGAAACGCCACTCATGAATCGTTTGAATGAAGGGTTAGCAAGTGCTGTTGGGAGCTGAAACCCACCTTTAAAAAACGGTGGTTCCTTTTCACGGTCTCTTTCCTGTCCAATTGAAACCGTGAACAATAGAAACGCCAATCCTATAGTAATTAACGAGCGCACCACTATTGGTTGTTAACTTTAAATACTTTGGTGATTTTTTGCATATCCGTCTTCAGCTGGTAAAAATAAACGCCATTGGGAACTGTATTAGTATCAAAAGAAACAGGATGATTACCGGGTCCTTTTTCATCGTTCACTAAAACTACTATTTCCTCATCGTTTTTATCCACAATTGCAAACCTCACTTTGCTTTTCCCTTTCAATATATACATGAACTGGATTTCACCATTCGCGGATCGATTGTTTAACAACGTATACAGCTCGGCATATTTCTTATCACTATTCTTGATTTTACCAGTACCAATCACATTCAGCAAATAGCGATACGCAATCATCAACAGGTAAAGCGCTGATAAAATAGACAACCCCGCCACAATATTGATCAATATCCGATCCCAATCAATCATCTTGGCTAAATTAGTTTAAATCGTAATTATAATCATTAGTATCGTCGGGAATTTCACATAATTTCTGACAGAAATAATCGTTCTTTATCCTATGAGAAATCAACTTTTCCTCCTGTTCATTTTATTCGTAGTTAGCGCATGTGGTCAGTCTGAAAACCGAACCATTAAGATTACGGATTCTACCGCTATTACCTCGGATGAATATTGGGTCGACTCTCTAACGGCTGAGCAATATCACATACTTCGAGAGCAAGGAACAGAAAGGCCATTCACAGGTGAGTATTGGAATCATAAGGAAACCGGAACTTTTGTATGCAGAGCCTGTAAATTGCCTCTTTTTAAAAGTAGTACTAAATTCAAAAGCGGCACCGGCTGGCCAAGCTTTTTTGATCATGTTGATGATGGGGTAGAAATTCAACAAGACAATTCACATGGTATGAGCAGAAATGAAATCCACTGCGCAAGATGCAAAGGTCATTTAGGGCACATATTTGAGGATGGTCCCCAGCCTACGGGAAATCGCTACTGTGTCAACTCGGCATCCATACTATTTAGAGATAAGGAATGAGTTTTACTTCGTTTACCAATGCATTTCAATTGGAAATGCGGAAACAATTACCAGGGATTGAAGCTCAAAAATCGATGGCTCCGTACAATCGTCCCGCTCCAAAAGATTTAGATAAATTGGATATAAAACCCAAGAATAGTGCTGTCCTTATATTATTCTACCCTATTGATAATGTGCCCTATTTTTGTCTAACTCAGCGCTTGGAATACAAAGGAGCTCACTCCGGCCAAGTCTGCTTACCGGGTGGCGGACAAGAAAAACGGGATTTGGATCTGCAGCACACAGCTCTTAGAGAGGCACAAGAAGAAATCGGTATTGACCCCAATAAAATTACTATCCATGGTGAGCTAACCAAGGTGTACGTTCCGCCTAGCAATTTTCTCATTTCGCCTTATGTGGGTAGTTGTGCGGAGAAACCCGACTTTATTCCGGAAGAATCAGAGGTGAAAGAAATAATTGAGGTCCGTGCAGATCTGATTTTGGATGAAACAATTGTTAAAAGAAAAAAAATCGAAGTTGGTCAATCCCGCATTCGAATTGACGTCCCTTATTTTGATCTATCAAACAAAATAGTTTGGGGTGCAACCGCTGTTATTTTAGCAGAAGTAATTTGTTCAAATCCAGTTGGCACAACACTATTACCAAATCCAAATTGACCAAAATTCCAATCTACAGTCCAGCTAGTTCCAGCAGCTTTACCTATAACTGCAAAAGGAACCATTGGAGTATTTGCTGTAAAAGTAGCTGTTGGGTTAGT
>CAJWDP010000086.1 GCA_913030835.1 uncultured Flavobacteriales bacterium
AAATTGGGATTGACGGGCGATTAATGTATTCAAATCAAGACTTTTTTTCCAACTATACATCAACTAAACTTATGGCCCCAATTTACGAACCCATACCTGAAACCAAAACACTTTATTTACCCAAGTACAGAACCTTTATGTTTGGATCCCTAGGGTTCAACACCATTTTCACTCTAAAAAAGAATATTGACATTCGTTTTGATAATTTCTATTACCAGCCTTATCAGGCAATCAACGAGAGCAACAACATCCCTGAAGCTGGCGATTACTGGAAAGGAAATGAATGGATATCATCAGGAAGTATTATTTACCATTCACCCATTGCCCCAATTAGTTTTTCGGTGAATTATTATTCCGGTGAGGAGGAGCCATGGTCGTTCATTTTTAACATCGGCTACCTTATCTTTAACAACCGCGCATTTAATTGAGAAATTGCCAATTGATCCCGAAAATAAATCGAGATGCCAACTCTAAATAGTTCGGTCTAATGTAGTAATTCCTACCCGTCAGATTTTCATTAACGTGGGTCATCATAACGTAGAAAGAAGCATTTTTAACAGTTGATCTAAGCATTAAGTCAACGAATGGAAATGCACCTATCTCTGAATTATTCTGGAGATAAACATTACCTGTTGAAGGTTCAAATTGATTAGCAAAATACTTACTGAACCAATTGCATTGTGCACCAAAATCTACTTTAAGATTTGCTTTAAATAATCTCATCCCCACAAAAACACCAGCTGTAGCATTGATCGTAGGTAACCGGATTTGTTCGGATTGTCCAAAATTGGTGGTTAACCGAATTGGAAAATACAAATTTCGAAGCGAAAATCTCTTTCTCAGAGAGAGACTTGCAAAATGTGCCGATTCAACTTGGCTAGCAACCATACTGGTATCGAAGAAAAAATAATTCTGTGCATACATACCCCCAATAACTACATCCAGCTTTCTTACAGAATCGTTGTATGCCACATTCAATGTATTTGTCCAAGGAAAGGTCATGTTTTCCATATTCCAAACAAAATGATTGCCCGAATAAGCCAATAAATTGTATTCAACAGGAAGCAGTGTCGATGAAAATTCAACTTTAAGCCTATTCAAAGAATCAACGGGAGCATTCAAAGAAATAGAAGCGCTACATCCCGATTTTCGATAACCCGAAAAATGATATTCTGCCAATGTCTTCAACTGTGTTTTTCCCAGCATGACTCCAAGTCGAACGCTAGCTCCGGCTCCATACCAGTTGCGTCTGATTAAATTGTAGAAATAGTCATTATTGACAAAAGCGGTCACATCCAAAGTCATAGACGAGTCTACAAATCGAGTACCAACACCATATTTAAGGTTTCGATTCCTGAAATAATCTACAAAAGGACCATCTGATAGATACACTGTATCATAAAATGTTGAATCCAAAATTCCGTTTCCCTGATAATTTCTATCAACATGAGAATAATCCAACAAACCACTTAAAAACCAACGATCATGAACTCTTACCAATAGTGTATCCCGAACATTAAATCGCTTGTAGTTGGATGAATTATCTGACAGGTTTACGGGAAGAAATTCCTGGTCGAGGCTGGTAAATTGAAACAAAGAATCACTGAGTAGACCACCATTCAATTTTCTTCCATCTGTAAAGTAGGTGACGCTTAAATTATTGGATACTCTTCCCTCCTCTAATTGATGCTGGAGGCGTGAGTGATTCGTTCTAAAAATATCATGAATAAGTGTTCCATCACTTGCAGACATTACATGGCCAAATCTTACTACCCCGAATTTATTAAATTGTTGATCGTGGTTGATCTGCAACAATTGTGATTCATTCGAACCAAAATAATACATAAGATTGGTTTTTGAAGCCAATGTATCAAGAGTTTGATCTACCGCTATCCCTTCAAGATTAGATACATGTTTCTTTGCCTGGTTGCGAAAAATATCGAATACATGTTGCGCTTCAATTTGATCAAACAAACTGAAATTCAGCAAGATAAAGACTATCGTAGCA
This sequence comes from uncultured Flavobacteriales bacterium, assembly GCA_913030835.1. Lineage (GTDB taxonomy): Bacteria > Bacteroidota > Bacteroidia > Flavobacteriales_D > Parvicellaceae > UBA10066. The sequence continues at coordinate 2,009 of CAJWDP010000086.1, forward strand.
ATGTTTTTCAAATCAGACCACGTAAAATTAAGTAAAAAAAAAGCCCTAGCAATTGCTAGGGCTTAAAAGTGGCAACGACATACTCTCCCACCTGGTGAGGCAGTACCATCTGCGCTAGTGGGCTTAACTTCTCTGTTCGGAATGGGAAGAGGTGGACCTCACCGCTATAGTTACCTAAAATCATTAATACGATTAAAGACATTTGAGAAAAATAAACTGGGAATACACTCTGTTCAAAGCATATAGGTAATTAGTACTGCTCGGCTTTGACGTTACCGTCTTTACACCTGCAGCCTATCAACGTCCTCGTCTAGAACGACCTTTAAAAGAAATCTCATCTTGGAATGAGTTTCGCGCTTAGATGCTTTCAGCGCTTATCTCGTCCGAACATAGCTACCCTGCGGTGCAGCTTGCGCCACAACAGGTACACCAGAGGTTCGTCCAACCCGGTCCTCTCGTACTAGGGTCAGGTTTCCTCAAATTTCTAGCGCCCACAACAGATAGGGACCGAACTGTCTCACGACGTTCTGAACCCAGCTCGC